>NZ_JBSKBQ010000002.1:0-521366 GCF_053714375.1 Mesorhizobium sp. ArgA1 | reverse complement strand
GCTACCGGGATCAATACGGTCGGCGTTCCATCGCCGATCGAAATCGTCAGCGTGGTGTGCGAGGTGTCGCCGTCGCCGTCCTTGATCGTGTAGGTGAAGACGTCGTTGACGCCACCGGGCGAGCCGGCATCGCGAACGTAGCTGTAGGTGCCGTCGGCGGCCAGCGTCAGCTTGCCGTAGGTGCCCTGGATTTCGACGCCGAGGGTGGCTGCATTGTCGACAGCGGCATTGGTGTTGCCAGCCTGGACGCCAACCACCGCCGCGCCATCGGCGCCCTTGGTGTCGGCAACGCCGTCCGTGGTGTTCGCGTCGACCGCGTCCGTCCCGCCGACAAGCACATTGCCCGTCGCGGGGCCAAACTGGCCTGCGGCGATGCTGTCGGTGTCGGCAACCGCCGTCGGCACGTCGTCGATGATGGCGACGGCAAAGGTGGTGCTGGCCGTATCGCCGTCGACGTCCGTGACGGTGATGCTGAAATTGTCCGGAACCGTGTCGTTGGGATTGAACCCGTCCCCCTGAAGGGGATGAGTGACCGATTCGGTCACCGTGTAATTGTATTCGATAGCACCCGTGCTCGGGTTGTAGGAGACGATCGTCAGGTAGCCGAAATCGCCCGGAATCTGCTGGCCGACGCCGGTAACGGTGACGCCGTTGATGACAATCGATCCGATACCGTCCGGCGCGTCGATGCTGATCGTTCCAATGCCGGAGATTTCCGCGTCACTCGGCGCGTCGCTGCCGGGTGATTGAGTCGGACCGCCGTCAAGACCGGTTTCGCTGGCCGCCTGGTCCGGGGTCAGCAATGATGTGGCCACCACTGAAACCGGCCTGTCGACGACAGACGGGAAGAGCTCGCGCCGATCCAGAAGCCCAAATTGCAAAGCCGTCGGCGGCAACAGTGCCGAGAGGTCAAACCCGTCGCCGATGCCACCGGGGGGAACCGAAAAATCTGCGCCCGCACTTGGGTTCGGACCGCCCGGGCCGGCCGATATGGAACCATCGGCACCGAAGGCGACATCGACATGGCTTGCTTCGAGCGCTGCCAGCAAGGCAACACGCGGCACCTCGACGTCACCGATGATGAAGGTCGGCACGTTGAGCGCGCCATCCTTGATCACGATCACCGAGCCATCAGCCTGTTCGAGCACGAGGTTGTGGCCGTCGACCTTGATGTTGTCGATCGAGACGTTGGCCGGAAGCTTTACCACGTTGCTGGCGTCGGCCACGTATTCGTGGGGCGCAGCTGTCGCCGGTGCCTTCGCCTCCGCAGGTGCATCTTGTTTGACGGGCGCGCCGCTGCCGACATCGACCGGTACGGGCTCGGCAGGCGCCGCCTGAGCGGCCTGCGCTACCTGCGTTCCCGCCTGCGATGGTGAGCCGCCATGTTCATCGGGAGAATGCTGGTCCCAAGAATTCGAGACGGTGTCCAATTCGTTATTGCTCGTCATAACCAAACCCCTTCGGTATTTTCCGGAAAGAGACAGTGACGGCCTCTGCTTTGCAACTATCCCACAACCAATTTCATATATTCCGATATGCCTGTCTCGGCATTTTTTATACGTGGTAAATCCCAAACGTATAACCTGATATACATTGGTCCGGCCGTGGCCCGTTTGATATCCGCCGGTCGGCGCGGGTCGATAGACGGAAGTATAAATTCGAATAAAATTTTACGCAAAATAGATGTTCCGGCTTTTCCGAAATTTATCCACCTTCCTTTCCAGTAATTTGAGACAAGATGGGTAGCGTCCACCGTCAAAGGTGGGCGTTATGAAAAAAGAAAAATCTACCCCGGGGATAACCGGGCTCAAGCTGCTCCTGCTGGCAATGGGCATCGCAAGCCTGCCGCATCCATCCTCCGCAAGCGCCGTTGCCGAGGACAACCGCGCTGTCGTTGGAATGCTGGCAGCGGTCGAAACCCCGTCCAGTCTCGGTGGCGTTTCGCTGGCTCGGCCGCAACCCTGGCAGCCCGTTTCAGCCAACAGGGTCGGCATGGCTTTCGGCAGCTATGGTCCTGTTGCCGTTGATGAAAAGCGCGGTCCTTCGATCGTGCTGGACGACGCCGGGATCGACCCGATCCAGACGGCGGCGATCATTCCCGGCGTGTTCGGTTCGGTCGCCCTGTCGATGCGCAATTTCCCGGTCTCGGCGCGCTGGGCGCCTGTCTACAAGGCAATTGTCGAGTGCACCGCGGGCAGTGCATGCGAGCGCAAGAACAGCACCTTTGCCGGGATCGTCGAGGCAGCGCGGGATAAGCGCTTCATCGACAAGCTGTCTTTCGTCAACTCAAGTATAAATCGCGCCATCGCCTACAAGAAGGACAGCGTGGTTTATGGCAAGCTCGACTACTGGGCCAAGCCCTCCGAAATCCTCGAGCGGCGGGCAGGGGACTGCGAGGATTTTGCCATTCTCAAGATGGCCGCGCTGCTGCATGCGGGCATCCCGGGCCAGAGCATGTCGCTGGTAGTCTTGCAGGATCGCAAGCGCGGTTTCTTTCATGCCGTGCTGTCGGTCAGCACCGGCAGCGGCGTCTTCATCCTCGACAGCCTGAGCAATGTCGTTTCGCGCGACAGCGATCTGCCGAGCTACGTGCCGCTGTATTCGTTCAGCACCGACCGCGCATGGATCCATGGTGCGAAGACCGGCTCTGCGCAAATAGCCGATATCAAGGGCGGCCTTTCAACGGTCGCGCCGGGCGAAGGTCTGCAGCAGTAAGTATGCCGTCACGGTGTCTTCGGCGCCCTAAAAGCGCGTCGCGTGAAAACGGATTCACACGACGCGCTCCAGGTCATTGTTTGATGCATGTCGTTATCGCAAAACCGAGGTCACTTTTGCTCGACATGCATTAGCCGCCGAAGACGAATGCCATCAGCAGTTCCGGCTCGAGCACCGGCGCGCGCGCCGCGTTCAGTTGACCCCGGTAGCGGCGGTCACCGGCGCCGATGACGAAACCGGTGGCGACCGGCGTCTCGCCATTGGCCTCGAGCCTTGCGAATATGTCGGCGACATTGAGGTCCAGCGCCAGCTTGAGGTCGTGGCGCGCGTCCTCGTTCGGCGCCGCCGGCAATTGACGTCGCACCAGTTGCTGGAACTGCGCATTGAACGTCAGGATCTTCTTCGACGAGGACAGGGCAAAGGCCGGCGAGGGGCAGGCGACCAGAATGGCGTTGATGGTCTTGATCGACGCCAGCCTCTGCAAGGTGAGGTTCTGGTCGGCCAGTCCACGCATGCAGGCCACGCGGATTGCCGATGTCAGGTTTCCGGCGTTGGCGTGGGTCTCGGCGATCTCTTCGATCAGCATGCCGATCGTGCATTTCCGGTTTTCGGCCATTTGCTTCAGCGAGGTCCAGAACGCCCGTTCCAGGCGAATGCCGCGACGCGTGCCGCCACGCGCCACAACCCGAAACTCCAGCCCGAAATCCTCTGCCGCCAGCGGTGGCAGCAGCCGGTCCCGATCGGCAGGAGGGGAGATCGCGCTACCGCTCACTCATCGCCTCCTCGCGCGCCTTGTTGATCGGCTTCATCAGGTAGGTGAGGATCGTCTTGCGTCCGGTCTTGATGTCGACCGAACAGATCATGCCGGGGATGATCGAATAGGTCTTGCCGTCGCGTGTCAGCGTCGATTTGTCGGTGGCGACGCGAACCTGATAGTAGGGTTCGCCGGTCTTCTGGTCGACCAGGCTGTCGGCGGTGATGTTGGAGACCTTGCCTTCGATGCCGCCGAAGATCGAGAAGTCATAGGCGGTCACCTTGATCAGTGCATCCTGCCCCGGCCGGATGAAGGCGACGTCTCGCGGTGAAACCCGCGCTTCGACCAGCAGGGTCTCTGAGGTCGGCACGATACCCGCGACGACTGCGCCGGGCTGGACGAAGGCGCCGACCGTGTTGATGTCGAGCGTGTTGACGATACCGTCGACAGGCGAACGGATGTCGGTGCGCGCCACCTTGTCGGTGGCACCGCGTATCGTCTCATCCACCACCGACAGGTCAGCCAGTGCCTGCGTGAGATCGCTGAGCGCTTCCTGTTGCAGCTGCAGGCCGAGTTCATCGACCTGAAGCTGGGCTTCCGTGATGGCCGACTTGGCTTTCTTGATGGTTTCTCCGGCGAGTGCCAGCTGGCCATTGAGCTCGGTCTGCTCGCGCTCGACGCGCAGTTGCTCGGTTCGCGCCATCAGGCCTTTCTTGACCATCGCTTCGACCAGCTTCGCCTCCTGGTCGCTGACGACCAGATTCTTGGTGAGGCGATCGGCATTGGCGTTGGCTTCGTCCAGTTCCTTTTCGCGCTGATCCAGGCGCGACTTGAGAACCGAGAGCTTGACTTCGAAGTTGTCGCGGCGCGCGATGAGCAGCTTCTGTTCGTTGTCGCAGATTTCCGGCGCCACCTTCTGGATCTCCGACGGGCAGGGAAACGCGCCCTCCAGAGTGCCGGTCTGTTCGAACTTGAGCCGTGCAATGCGCGCCTGCAGCGCCCGCGCCTTGGCCTGCTGTTCGCCTAGGCTGGAGGTGTTGAAGGTGTTGTCGAGACGAATGATGAGATCGTTCTTCTTGACGATCTGCCCGATCGTCACCGCGATTTCCTGAACGACGCCAGGCTCGCTGGCCTGGATGATCTGGGTCTTCGACGCCGGTATGATCTTGCCGTCGCCGCGTGCGATTTCATCGACCTCGGCAAAGGACGCCCAGGCGACCGAACTCGCAAAAAGCGCTCCGATGATGAATATCGACACCGACGCAAAAAGCGGCGGGCGGTCTTCCCTGGCAAGCATTGTCATGCCCTAACGTATTGAATGAACTCAACAAATCTGTTTTTGTCAGGCGCTCGTTCTCTGCAGCGCCTGTATTACTTGGTCTTTCGGTCCATCGGCAACGATCTTGCCCTGCTCGATGACAATCAGGCGGTCGGCCAGCTCGAGCATGCTGAAGCGGTGCGTCGAAACGATCAGCGTCGTGCTGCGATCGAAGGCCACCTTGAGCTGCTTGATCAGCTGGCGCTCGGAAGCCAGATCCATCGAGCCGGACGGCTCGTCCAGGAAGACGATTTTCGGTTTGGTCAGCAACAGGCGGGCAATTGCCATAGTCTGCCTCTGGCCGCCCGAGAGGTTGGTGCCGCGCTCGCCGACATTCATGTCGTAGCCGCGCGGATGGCGGGAGACGAAATCGTCGACGCCGGCAGCCTTGGCCGCTTCGACGATCTGTTCATCGGTCGCCTCCGGACACGCCATCAGGAGATTTTCCTTGATGGTGCCTGAAAACAGCTCGTTGGCCTGCGCGACGATACCGACCGCGGCGCGAACCTCCGACGGGTGGTATTGGCGGATGTCGATCCCGTCCACCAGCAGCTCGCCGGAGGTCGGCAGGAAGAGCCTGCCGATCAGCCGCCCCATGGTCGTCTTTCCCGAGCCTATGCGGCCGATGATGCCGATCCGCTCACCAGGCTTCACCGAGAAATTCACGCCGGTCAGAACTTCGTTTTCGGAACCCGGATAGACAAAGCCGACGTTCCTGAACGCCATCGCGCCATTGCGAATGGGGCGGTTGACGAAACCAACCGTGTCCGGCCGATCCTCCGGCTGCGCCATGATCGAGTTGACAATTCGCAAGGAGAGCATTGCCTGACGAAGTCTGGACAAGGTGATGGCGATCTGCCCAAGCGGAGCCACCGCCCGGCCCGCCAGCATGACGGTGCCGATGATGGCGCCGGTGGAGACATGCCCTTCCGAAAAGGCATAGGCGCCGGCCACGATCAGGGCGACGGTCACCATCTGCTGGATGGCCTGCGTGATGTTGCCGGCGGCAGCCGAAAGCTGCTTTATCTTCTCGGACGTGTTGGATGCATTCTTGGAATGCTCTGCCCATTTTCGCAGAAGGTACGCCTCTGCCCGCAGCGACTTGATCGTCTCCAGCGTGGAGATGGATTCGACCAGCAGGGCCTGGCGTTGCGAAGCCTCGTTCATGGAAGCGGCAACGCGCTTGCCGATACGCCGTTGCGTGATCAGCCCGACGATCACGGAGGCGACAAAGGCAATGGCCGGTATGATGACCAGCCATCCGCCTATCGCATAGATGACAAGAAGAAAGACAAAGACGAATGCCGTGTCGATGAAGACGCTGATGGTGTTCGACGTGAAAAACTCGCGTACGAACTCGTACTGCGTCACCCGATTTGCATATTCGCCGGTTGAGCCGGGCCGTGCCGACAAGGATGAGTTGAGCACCTTCTCGAACAGCATATAGGAGATGCGAAGATCGGCCTTGCGCCCGGCATAGTCGATCAGCGACGCTCTGGCGGTCTTCAAGAGCAGGTCGAACAGAATGACCGCGCCGATCCCGATCGACAGCACCCAAAGCGTCGATATCGCCTTGTTTGGCAAGATCCTGTCGTAGACATTCATGGTGAAGATCGGCGAGGCAAGAGCCAGCAGATTGATGAATACCGCTGACAGGATGACCTTCGAATAGGTGCGCCAGAATGGCCCCATCGTTCCGGTCAACCAATGTCGCCGCTCAATCTTGGCCGCCGAACCGACGCTCATCCCCTCGACCGCGTTGGCATAGGTTATCGAGAAGGAAACCCCGCCGCTTATGTAGCTTCCGGCAAGTTCGGATTTGCTGATGGTTGTGCGACCGTCCTCCTGGGGAGCGGTCGTAAATCCATCGTCCTCTGTCTCGGCAAGCAGCGCAACCGGCAATTGGCTGACGCGAAACAGGATGGCGGGGAGGTCGATGCGTCCGCGAAGAAAATCGCGATGGCTGAACTCCGTGATTTCAAGACCGACGCGTTCAGCAAGATGCCGAATGGCGTCGATATCGATTCGGGTATCCGACAGCGGCACGCCGGCAAACAGCACGGTCTCGGCACTCGGCCTGCCCAGGTAGCCGGCAACAGCCGAAAAGCAGGCCTTGAAGGCCTCCTTCGGGGACAGGATTTTAGGTTGTGGGTTCACGATCCGCCCGCAGGACTGTCGTTAGACCTTGGCCTTACTACTTTTTCCTTACCGGCGCGAGGATGTCGAAAGGCAGATCGTTCTTCTGTTCCGACGGCGTGCGTGCATAGGTTTCGGTGTCGGCCGTTTCCGGTGCGTTGAACTCGGCCTTGGCGTAGGCGGTTGCCTGTTTGGCCGGCTGAAGGTCCATGGTCTTCAGCAATTGTCCGGTTGCCGCCAGCAGTCGGTACTGGGCGAAAAGCGACGCGTAGGACGCGGTGTCGGCAAGCGTTGCTGTGTTGAACCGCGTGTTCTGCGCGTCGAGCACGTCGAGTAGCGAGCGTTGTCCGACCTTGAACTGCTCGCGATAGGACGCCACCAATTTTTCGTTGGCCGCAGCCTGAAGCTTCAGCGTCTTGGCCAGGTCGGCCTGCCGGAAGCGTCGATCCCATGACGTGCGGACGGCTTCCTCGATCTCGCGCAGGACCTGGTGCAGGAAAAGGCGCTGCTCGCTGGTGCGGCGAACCTGTTCTTGTTCGTTAGCCTTGTCGATGCCGCCGCGATAAAGGTTCCAGCGCAGCACGACCCTTGCCTGAAGATCGCTCGTGTCGCCATCACTGCCATCGATGTCGGATCCTGCCCGGGCGACGCCTTCGGCGGTAATCGAGGGCCCGAATTTTGCCCGTGCAGCATCCACCAGGGAAGCCGCGGCGTCGATATCGCTGTTGGCCATATGCACGCGCGGATTGTTCTGTCGTGCCAGCCCGATAGCTTCATCAAGCGATCTCGGCAACGCGGCGGACACATCGCCCGGCCTCGAGGCACTGGTCAGCGGCTTTCCGACAGTCTTGAAGAACCGGATCTTTGCTGCCTCGAGTTCCTCGGTGGCTTCCTGCATACGGGCCTTGGCGGCGAACAGCCGCTCCTCGGCCTGCTGCCGATCGGCCTCGTTCAGCGCGCCGCCGGCAATGCCTTGCCGGATGTCGCCGAGAATTCCCTGATGGAATCCGAGGTTCTTCTTTGCTTCGACAACGATCGAGGCCTGCAACATGGCTTCGAGGTAATCCTGGACAACCGAGAGCCCGATGAATTCGGACCGTTCCAGAACCCGGAACGAGGCGCCGTCGACGCGCGAGGCCTGGCGGTTCAGTTCGGCGCGCCTTGCACCGCTGTCGTAGAGCGTCTGCGTAACCGTGAGGTCGGTTTCAGCTGGATAGAGCGTGTCGTTCTCGATGGAAAGCGAGCGCCTGTCCGGATTGTCGAGGCGGCGAGCCCCCGCTGACGCTTCCAGGTCAACGCTGGGAAGATAAAGCCCCTTCGCCTGGCGCAGTTCGAATTCGATTGCTTCACGATTCTCGATTGCTTGGCCAATCTCGGGATTGGACTCCACCGCGACCGCCATCGCCTCCTTGAGAGTGAGCGCGTGAGCGTTTCCGCAGCTCAATATGGCAACCGTTGTCAGCAGGCCAAGGCGCTTGCCTATGGCCGACATAGTTGTCGAATTCATTTTGACCACCCCAACATTCCCCCTGCACCTTATTCCAAGCGCTGCAACCCAAGCATGATTGTCTACAGATTTACAATTTAGCGGTCGCTAAAACCGTGGGCTCAAGTCACAAAGTTACGAAATGTAGCAAAAATAGCACAAAAAAGACGCTTGGCTGCACTCTGATTGAGCGCCGACCACATATGCGTGTTTCTACGCTCCGCGGCCCTTGGTCTGACGACGTCCAGACGGAAAGCCGCGCCATTGGCGGGGTGTCATAGCTCTCCTACTCCGTTGTGCTCGCTTTTTTTCTGCGTCGATTAGTATGCGACTGCGCGACGGCCATTTGCAACTCGGGTGTGATCTCCAATGGTACATTTTCTGCCCCATGTGGGTCCTGCAGCCCCTGGACGTGGACGGTCGGGAACGGGAGTTCGATGCCCTGTTCCTTGAAGACCTGGCGCAGACGCACATAGAATTTGCGTTTCATGCCGAAAGCGCCTCCAGGTCTGGTCATGGCCTTGACCCTCAAGACGATGCCGTACTCGCCGAACTCCTGTACGCCTTGCATCTTGATCGGGTCGAGCACCCAGTTCTTGAACTCGGGATCTTCCGCCAGTTCGAGGCCGATTCGCTTGATCAGCTTGCGAGCGAAGTCGATATCGGTGTCATAGCCGACGGTGATGTTGAACTTGTCGATAACCCAGTCACGGCTCTGGTTCTGGACTGCCCCGAGTTCACCGAACGGTATCGTGAACAGCGGACCACGATGGTGGCGCAGCTTCACCGAGCGCAGCGAAAAGCTTTCCACTGTACCCTTGTAGCTGCCTGAGGAAATGTATTCGCCGACACGAAAAGCATCGTCTAGCAGATAAAACACGCCCGAGATGACGTCCTTGACGATGGTTTGTGCGCCAAAACCCACGGCGACGCCGACAACGCCGGCGCCGGCGATCAGCGGGCCGATCTGGATACCGATTGAGGCGAGCATCATCAGCACCGCCATCACGACGATCACTGCAAGCAGAATGTTCTGGATGATCGGCAAAAGCGTGCGCAACCGCGCCTGCTGGGGGTCGAGGGTCGGGACTTCCTCCTCGCCCATTGCCGCCTGCGGCATCTCGATGCCCAGCTTTCGTTCGATCAAGGCCTTGATGATCGACCAGCCGAAATCGGCGGCAAGCGCGATGACCACGACATTGATCAAGCCGCGCAATATCAGCGTGGTGATCGTATCGCCGTCCCGCATTGATTGCATGTCCAGGCCCAGGACACGCGCAAGGAAGTAAGCCGCCGCCAGAATAAAAATCATCCGGATTCCGCGGTCGATGGCTGCGATCGTCACCGCCGGGATCGTTGGCCGGCCAGCTTCTTCCGAACCCGGCCGCAGGATGAAGTTAACCCCGCGCTCGGTCAGAACGATTGCCATGGGCAGGAAGAATGCGGTGAAGGTAAACCAGAACAAGGTGTAAAGGCCGGCTATGCGCTGCAGGAACAGAGCGACGAAATAGGCAGTCAACAGCCATGTCGTTGCCGTATGGGCGCTTTGGCGGGCGCCGTCCCGCTGGATTCTGGGCCGACGCCAGACGGCAACCAACACGAGCGACAGCAGGAGGAAATCGGCGACCACGGACAGGACCGTCATTCCGTCCTGATCGATGCCGAGACCCGGCAAGAGGATAAAGGCGGCGAAGACGAAGGCAAAAAACCCGACAATCCGGGGTAACCAATAGGCCCAATGGTCAGCGGTCTCGTTGGTGATCGGGAGGGCACGAACCTCGGCGGCGTGCTCGACCTCCATAAAGGAGGGGACGAGCATAGCCATGACGTACAGGCGCACACCCCAGGTGAAGACCGCGGCAATCAGAAATGTCAGTACAATCTCGCGGATCAGCCCCGGCCACTCGAACAGCATGAATGCGCCGGCGCTGCCCAGCGCGAACGAGACGATCATCATGCTGGAATAAAGCGTGCGACCGCCAATCTTCTTGGCCCGCCCGACGGGCGTATCCTTCGGCTGTGCGATGATCCAAAGACGAAATGGACGGGTGAGCTTGTACGTTGCCCAGGTGAGCGCCAGGCCAGCGGCGATGAAGATCGCGACCAGCACCAATATGCTGGCTGGCCCCTTGTTGGACATATCGTCCATGGTATTGGCCCGGACGCGCGCAAACTGGCCCGGTAGCGAGGGCAAGGTTCGCACGATCTTTTCAATATGATGTTTGATCCGATCGAGCGTCGAGGAGGCCATCGTGTTCATCTGGCCTGGCGCAGCCGCGGTGCCGCCCGACGGAGCGCCCGCCCCGGCAGGTGTCTCCGTTGACCCGCTATCCTGATTTCGTTGTTCGGCCACCCAGGCCTTCACCGACGGATCGTCGAGAAGCTCGAACAATTGATTGACCCTTTCAGGTGGGGCGGCCGCCGGCGTTTGCGCATGTGCCTGAGCAGCCAACAAAAGGGCGATCCCAAAGACGAGCGGGTTGGCAATTAGGACAAACATCGCCGCCAGGTCTCCGAGACGTCGTGCCCGGCGCGCCAGAGTCTTGGCTCCCAATCGTCGATTCATGAGTGGCATCGTGCGGTAACCTTCCGGTCAAATCGGCGAGCAAAGACAGCTAGGTCCGTCGTTGCACCTACCTTGGACAAGCCGATGTTGTGGTGCAAGTCTCATCGTTTCTGGCTAGTCCGTTGGGCAGGGCACTTGGCAACCGGCAAGGCTGTCGTCTGTCCCTTATGTCGGATGGCCTTTCAAGTTCGCCAATTAAGGATATCTTATATCCACAAGGATGCACAATATCCTTAAAACGAAATTGACCGTGACGGGATGGAAGGGCGCCTATGACATCCTCACCAAGGATGGCGCTACACCGTCAGCGTCGTCCCGAACCCGACCGTATCTCTCTAGGAAGACGCGCGCGTCACCCGCCGTGCGATCGATGCTATTGCGGCAAGGTCGTGTGGTGGTAGGCACGCCACTGCCCTCCGGACTGACTGCGGCACCATGTCTCCGTGCTGGTCGCCACAGCTTGGTTGCTAAACCAAGGGCAGTCATTGAAACTGCATCGCGTCGACGACCACCTCTTACGGAATGAGAATTCGCCCATGAACATGGACGGTATCTGCGATCCCCGCTTTGCAGGCGTGCGCGAGGCGTTTGGCAGGTCTTTCGACCAAGGGCTCGAGCTTGGCGGCGGCGTGTCGGTCGTGGTCCATGGCAGGACCGTCGTTGATCTATGGGGCGGCCACGCCGATGCCGCGCGCAACCGCGCGTGGCGGCAAGACACGCTGGTCAATGTCTGGTCCTGCACCAAAGGCGTTGTGGCCTTGGCCATCGCCATGTTGGTGGAGCGCGGCAAGCTCGATTATGCCGCCCCCGTTGCGCATTATTGGCCGGAATTCGCGGCAGGCGGCAAGGAGCGCATCACGCTCGATCAGGTGATGTCGCATCAGGCCGGGCTGAACGGTCTCGCCGTGCCGATGGACGAGGCAGGGCTGTTGGCGTGGACGCCCTTTGTCGACGCGCTTGCCGCAATGCCGCCGCTATGGGAGCCCGGCAGCCGCTGTGTCTATCACGCTCTCACTTATGGCCACCTCGCTGGCGAAGTGCTGCGACGTGTCGACGGGCGAAGCGTGGGCCGCTTCATCGCGGAAGAGATCGCCGGCCCGCTTGGCGCCGATTTTCATGTCGGTCTGCCGGCCAGTGAGGATCCCAGGGTCGCCGAGATGATTGAAGGTCCAAAAACTTCGGACTGGGTCGAGTTTGTCCGCGCCTCGCCCTTTCCCCACGCATCGGATAATCCGACACCCCGGGCAAGGGCGCCCAACGATCGCGCCTGGCGCGCCGCCGAGGTGCCGGGCGGCAATGGCCAGTCGACTGCCAACGCACTGGCCCGCATTTACGGTATGATGGCGGCCGGCGGCGTGTGGGAGAGCAAGCCTCTGATCGGCCCTGCCGCAGTCGAAGAAGCAGGAAGACCTCGCATTCGCGGCATGGACGACAGCTTCGCGTTGCCGACAGCCTTCGCCGCCGGCTATCAGATGGAGGATCCCAGCTATGCCGGCCGCGCGTCGCCGCAAACGTTCGGCCACAGCGGCTGGGGCGGTGCCATCGGCTTTGCCGATCCCGCCGCCGGTGTTGGGTTCGGCTACGTCACCAATCGTATGCTCGGTTTCGACGACCTCGATCCACGCCGCAAGGGTGTGATCGACGCCGTCTACGATGCGCTCTGATACAAGCACACACGCTGGTCTTTGATTTCGCTCATTCCGAACGTCACGAGACCAGAGCGCCAACCACTGCGGCACAGTCACCGGCTTTGACCAGGCCGGGGAAATGACGCGCCGCCAGCATGCCGGACATTTTCGCTTTGATTTCCTGCGGAGCGATGCCGGTGCGCCCGGTGGAATGGATGCGCGCCAGCACCGCGCCTTCTGTGACAGGCTCGCCAAGATCGACCATGGTTTCTATCATGCCGTCATCCTCGGCGAAGGAGAAGCAATCGCCTGACGGCATGTCGAGCCACTGGGTTCGAGTCTTCTCGACCGCCCCAGCAACGATGCCGGCATGACGCAGGACATTGCTGATACCGCGCCGCGCAATCCGAACCGTCTGGGCACGCGAGGTGCCGCCGCCGCCAAGCTCGGTGCTGACGAAGACCTTGCCCATTTCCTCCGCCGCCGTGTCGTACATGCCGACCGAGTCGATCTCGATCATGCGCATCGAAAACGGCGCCGAGAATGCTGAGACCGCGTCGAAGGCTTTCTGCTCCTGTGCCTTGTCGACCAAAGTATGCGCGGCGCAGAACGGCACAAAGTCCAGCGTCCTGCCGCCGGAGTGGAAGTCGAAGACGAGGTCGGCGCGCGGCAGCAATTCACGTTGGAAATAGTCGGCGATCTTTTCTGTCACCGTGCCGTCCGGCCTGCCAGGGAAAGCGCGGTTCATGTTGCCCTTGTCGATCGGCGAGGTGCGGGTACCGGCGCGGAAGGCCGGATAGTTCATGGCCGGCACGATGATCACGGTGCCGGTGATCTGTTTGGGATCGAGCGTGCGGGCGAGATCGTAAAGCGCCAGCGGCCCTTCATATTCGTCGCCATGATTGCCACCCGAGAGCAGCGCCGTCGGTCCCTTGCCGTTCCGGATGACGCAGATCGGGATCATCACCGAACCCCAGGCCGAGTCATCGCGGCTGTAGGGCAGGCGCAGGAAACCGTGCTGCACGCCGTCCTGGTCGAAATCGACAGTTGGCGCGATCGGCGATGGGCGGAGACTGGAAATCGTTTTCAATTCTTCACCACCAGCTTGCGCGGCACGTTGGCCAGGCACTCTACACCGGTTTCGGTGATCAGGATGGATTCTGTGATCTCCAGTCCCATCGTCTCCAGCCACAGGCCGGTCATGAAATGGAAGGTCATGCCGGGCTTGAGCTCTGTGCGGTCGCCGGGGCGCAGGCTCATGGTGCGCTCGCCCCAATCCGGCGGATAGGACAGGCCGATCGGATAGCCGGTGCGGTTATCCTTGACGATGCCGTATTTTTTCAAGACAGCGAAGAAGGCGTTGGCAATGTCCTCGCAGGTGTTGCCGGGTTTCGCCGCCGCAAGCCCCGCCTCCATGCCTTCCAGCGTCGCCTTCTCGGCATCGAGGAACTCCTGTGTCGGCTTGCCCAGAAAGACGGTGCGCGACAGCGGGCAATGGTAGCGGTTGTAGCAGCCGGCGATCTCGAAGAAGGTGCCTTCGCCCGACTTCATCGGCTGATCGTCCCAGGTCAAATGCGGTGCCGAAGCGTCGGCGCCCGAGGGCAGCAGCGGCACGATCGCCGGATAGTCGCCGCCGATCCCGTCGACGCCGCGCGTGCCGGCATCGTAGATCTCAGCGACCAGATCGCATTTGCGCATGCCGACTTCGATCTTGTCGACGATGCGCCAGTGCATGGCTTCGACGATGCGAGCTGCCTTGCGCATATAATCGATCTCGGTCGGACTCTTCACGGCGCGCTGCCAGTTGACCAGCGCGGTGGCGTCGACGAAGCGGGCGTTGGGCAGATGCTTCTGCAGCGCGGCGAACGCCGCCGCTGAGAACCAGTAATTGTCCATCTCGACGCCGATGGTCAGCTTGCTCCAGCCGCGATCACTGAGCACGCTGGCCAGAAAATCCATGGGGTGGCGCTCGGTCGACTGCACGTAGTGGTCGGCATAGCCGACGATGTTGTCATGCGCGAGATAGGCGGTGCGCTTGGCGCCGTTGGCGTCCTGGCCACGGCCGTACCAGACCGGCTCACCCGATGGCGGCACGATGACCGCCTGGTGCACATAGAACGACCAGCCATCATAGCCGGTCAGCCAGGCCATGTTGGACGGATCGCTGACGATCAACAGATCGACGCCATTCACCTCCATGGATTGCCGTGTCTTGGCGAGGCGGTCCGCAAATTCGGCGCGCGAGAATTTCAGGTTTGGTTGCATTGTTCTTGGTCCTCGTTTGTTGGGCCTCGCGGCCGGTATCAGCTTTCGAAAGTGGTCCCGGACTCTGCCGCCCGCGCGCGGTCGCGGGCGAGCGTGGCGATCGCCGTGTCCTGCACGCCGGTGCCGGTGAGGTCGGCGATGGTGATGTCGCTTGCTGAGCGCCTTCCGTGCTTTTCACCGGCAATAATCTGGCCGAGCTCGGTGACCTCCATATCGGCGCCCATAACGCCCGAAGCGATGGCGTGATGAAGTTCGCCGAGACGCCGTGTCTGCTTCGCGCTGTCGGCGACGTAGAGATCGGCCATGCGCAGGATGACGGGCGCGATCTCGTTCTTGTGCTCTGCGTCCGACCCCATCGCAGTGATGTGCTGGCCGGCCGAAACGAAGCCGGCCTTGATCAGCGGCTCGGTCGAAGGCGTGGTAGTGACGATGATGTCCGCGCCACCAACGGCCGTTGCCGCGTCCGGCTCGGCACGCACCAGAATGCCAAGTTTCTCGCGCAGCGCGCCTGCTGTCGCCTCCGCCTTGACCGCATCGCGGGCCCAGATCCGCGCTTCGGCGATCGACCGGACGAGCATGAGCGCTTCGAGCTGCAGCCCGGCTTGCACGCCGGCGCCGAATATTGCTGCAACAGACGACTCCGGCCGCGATAGATGCTTCGCGGCTACCGCCCCGGCGGCGGCCGTGCGGATGTCGGTGAGATAGCCATTGTCGAGCAGCAGCGCCTCGACCACACCGGTCTTGGCCGAGAGCAAAACCATCATGCCGCCGCCGCTCGGCAGGCCGAGCGTTGGATTGTCGAAGAAGCCAGAGCTTATCTTGACGGCGAAACCGTCTATCCCGGGCACATAAGCGGACTTCACGTCGACCTCGCCGCGATGCTCGGGAATGTCGAGCCGCAGGATCGGTGGCATCGCCACCGGCAAAGTGGCCAAAGCGCGGAAGGCGTTCTCGACGCAGGCGACGGCGTCGAGATCGAGGGGCACGATCTTGCGTAGCTCACTCTCCGTGAGGATCGTCATCCGGCTCATGAGGTGCGCTCCGCGGCTACCGCACCGCAAACGATCTTGCGGTGCGTGTGCATGTCAATGTTTCGTCCGGACAGCAGTACGACCACCGGCCCGTTCGCCTTGACCTTGCCGGCAAGCAGTGCGCCGATGCCGACGGCGCCGGCGCCTTCGACGATCTCGCGCTCGTGCTCATAGGCATGGCGGATGCCGGCAGCGATCTCGTCCTCGCTAAGCAGGACCACATCGTCCAGCAGCTCGCGGCACATGGCGAAGGTCAGCCGGTTGTCGAGGCCGATGCCACCGCCGAGCGAATCCGCCAGCGTCGGTAACTCCTCGACCTCGACCGGCCTGCCTGCCTCAAGGCTTGCCTTCATCGCCGCGCCGCGCGCCATCGAAACACCGATGACTTTTGTCTGAGGGTTGATGCCCTTGACGGCGGCGGCGATGCCCGAGGCCAGCCCGCCGCCGGAGAGCTGCACCAGAACAAGAGCTGCATCCGGAACCTGCTCGACCATCTCCAACCCGAGCGTGCCTTGCCCGGCAATGATGGCGGGATGGTCGAAGGGCGGTAGCATGACCAACCCTTCTTGCGCCACCAGTCGCTCGACCTCCTGCTGCGCCTCATCCTGGCTGTTGCCGACGATGCGGATGTCCGCGCCAAGCCGGCGGATTTCGTCGAGCTTGTTGCCCGGCACCAGCCGCGACATGCAGATCACCGCGCGCATGCCTTCGAGCTTTGCGGCATAGGCCAGCGCGCGGCCATGATTGCCCGTCGACGCCGCGACGACGCCGCGCGCCTTCTCCTCAGCGCTCAGCGAAGCGACGGCGTTCGAGGCGCCGCGCAGCTTGAAGCTGCCGGTGATCTGGCGATGTTCGAGTTTGAGGTGGACGGGAGCGCTCAGTTGATCCGAGAGCCTATGGGACAAGACTGTTGGCGTGCGCTCGATCTTGCCGGCTATGCGCTCATGCGAGGCACCAATATCGCTGAGGGTAACTGTCGTCATGTTCGTCAATCGCGCGGCAATGGCAGCGTCATCAGGCGGCCGAATTCGGGGAGGGATGTCTCGTCGCCACACAGCCGCAAACAGTTCCAGGCGCTGGCCTGATTGCTGCTCACCACCGGGCGGCCGATCGCCTCCTCCATTCCCGTGATCGCGAGCGCACCGCGCAACGCCGTGCAGGACACGAACAGCGCCTCGGCCTCAGCATGTATAGCCTCGCGTGCGAGTTCGACAATCGCTGTCGGCGCAATGCGCGCCATCTCGCGGTCGTCTTCGAAGCCGAGGCAGGTGAAGCTGACAATATCGAAGCCGCGCGCCGCAAAGTATGCCGCCATCGGCCTGGAAGTTTCAACGGTGTAAGGGGTGAGGATGCTGATCTTCTTCGCGCCCAGCGCCTTCAGCCCGCGCACGCCGGCCATGGGTGGCGTGACGACGGGAACGCCTGATTTGGCAGACTGGATCGCGGCCTCGATTTCGGCATCGCCGATCACCACCGAGGCCGAGGTGCAGGAATAGCAGATGGCGTCGAGCGTCTCGTCGGGCAGGATCAATGCCGCACCCGCCGCCAGCTCCGGCTGCATCTTGCGAAGGTTCTCCCGTGTGGTCGGGTTCTTGTAGGGGATGCGCGCGACATAGACGCCAAGCCGCTCGCTCGCCACCATGCGGCGGAAATCCGGTTCGCTGGTGTGGTCGGTGGCAAGGATGATCAGGCCGACGCGCTTTTCCAGCGGACGCGCGTCGAGTGCCGGCCTTGTCGGCATCTGCATGATTTCGGGCAACGGTTTCATCTCAGAGTTACCTTTCGATCTTGCCGTAGCGATGTTCCAGCCAGCGCAGCAGCACGACGGAAAAGAGGCTGATGACGAGGAAGAAAGCGCCGACCAGCGTGATCGGCTCGATGTAGCGATAGTAGGTGTTGGCAACGCTCTTGGCCTGGTTCATCAGCTCCAGCACGGTGATCGCCGATAGCAGCGGCGTCTCCTTGAACATGGCGATGAAATAATTGGCCAGCGCCGGGATCATCGGCGGGATCGCCTGCGGGATGATGATGTTGGTCCAGGTCTGCGTGGCGCTCAGATTGCACGCCTTGGCAGCTTCCCACTGACCGCGCGGCACGTTGTCGATGCCGGCGCGGTAGACTTCCGCCGTGTAGGTGCCGTAATGCAGGCCGAGCCCGATGACGCCGGCGACCAGCGGCGGCAGCAGAATGCCGAAATCGGGCAGCACGTAGAAGATGAAATAGAGCTGCACCAGAAGCGGCGTGCCGCGGATGAATTCAGCAAGGAAGCCGACGGTGCGTGACAGCACCTTGTTGGGCGAGCGCCGCGCTAATGCAATGCCCAGCCCGACGATGGCGGCCAGCACGGAGCCAAGCAGCGTCGCCAGGATGGTGATCTTCACGCCCTGGATCAGCGTCGGCATGATTTCCCAGACGAAGTTCCAGTCCCATTCCATCAGAGGGCCCAATTCATTAGAAGGGCATTGGCCGTCAGACGCGCACCCCATCGAGGCCGCGCGCCATACGGCGTTCCAGCGAACGCACGCCCCAGGAAATGATCAGCGCCAGCGCGAAATAGATGATCAGGATGGTGGTGAAGGGCACCAGCGTGTTGCCGGTCTGCGAGCGCACGACCTGCGCCTGAAAGGTGAGATCGGCGAGCGAGATCAGCGACACCACGGACGTGGCCTTGAGCAGCTCGATGGCATTGTTGCCGAAGGTCGGCAGCATGATCAGCAGCGCTTGCGGCAGGATGACGTGGCGCATGCCTTGCCAGCGGCCGAGGTTGAGCGCGATGCAGGCCTCATATTGTTCGCGTCCGACCGACTGGATGGCGCCGCGCACCACTTCGGCCGCATAGGCGCCGACATTGAGGCCCAGCGCCAGCACGCCGGCCTGCAGCGGGGTCAGCTCGAGGCCGATCAACGGCAACACGAAATAGGCAAAGAACAGCTGCACGAAGATCGAGGTGCCGCGGAAGAATTCGATATAGGCGGTGGCCAGCCAGCGCAGCGCAAAGAAGCGCGACACGCGCCCCATGCCGGCGAGAAAGGCCATGATCAGCGCGAGCACCGACCCCATCAGCGTCAGCTCGATGGTGACAAGCGCTCCCTGCAATATCAGGCCGAGATAGCCGGACCACTGGGTCATCTTGGGTTCCACGTTTTGCGGTTAGCTTCCTTCTCCCCGTGAACGGGGAGAAGGCAAAAGGCGCGCTACTTCGCGGCGCAGAGCTTGTCTCTGGTCGTCGACATCGCGGCCGCCGCCGAGAAACCGTAGGGTTCGATGATCTTGGCGAATTCGCCGGATTTCTTCATCTTGGCGAGCTCGACATCGAAGGCATCGCGCAACGCCTCGTCGCCCTTCTTGAAGGCGGCGCCGTCGCAATAGACCGGCGCACCCTGCACTGGCGCAATGACTTCGAGGTTCGGATCGTTGGCCTTCTTGACAAGGTCGTTGATCGACAGGACGGGTAGCGAATAGGCGTCGATACGTCCGTCCTGCAGCATCTTCAGGCCGCTCTGGCCATCGGGCACGACGATGACGCGCTCGCGCGGCACGCCGGCGTTGAGCGCCAGCTTCTCTTCGGTGCCGCCGCCGGGCGCGCCGATCGTGGCTGACGTGTCCTTGGCGACGTCCTCGTAGCTCTTGAAGCCCTTCGGATTGCCCTTCTTGACCAGCATCGCCTCGGCGTCGCACAGCACCGGTTCGGAATAGACGACCGCCGCGCAGCGCTCAGGTTTCATGAACAGGCCGGCGGTGACGACGTCGAAGCGGCCGGCCTGCAGGCCGGGGATCATCGCGCCATACTCCGAAATCGACGCGACGATGTCGCCAACGCCGAGACGCTTGAAGATCTCGCGGGCCACGTCCGGCGCCGCGCCCGAAACCTTGCCGTCGGCGGCGACCGCCGTATAGGGCGGCTCGTTGGCTATGGCGACGCGCGCAAAGCCCTGCGCCTTCAATTGCTCAAGCTTGCTGTCGTCAGCCGAACCGGTGCTTGACGCGGCCAGCACCGCTGTCAGTGCGAGGCCGGCGACGCCGGCTAGAATGCCAAGTTTCTTCATTGTTCCCAACTCCTTGTTTCTTGTCTTGGTTTTGTCTGGGGCGGTCTTCCGCCCCGCAAAGCGGTCAGACACGATGTCCGGCCGCGATGATCTTCTTCAGGAAGCCTTGCGTGCGCTCCTGCTTGGGATGGCGGAAAATCTCATCGGGCTTGCCCTCCTCGACGATCCTGCCGCGGTCGAAAAACAGCACACGGTCGGCGAAGTCATGAGCGAAGCCCATCTCGTGGGTGACGAGCAGCATAGTCATGTCGGTCTCGGCGGCGAGCTTGCGCATGACGTTGAGCACCTCTTCGACCAGCTCCGGATCGAGCGCCGAGGTCACCTCGTCGAACAGCATGATCTTTGGCGACAGCGCCAGCGCGCGCGCGATCGCCACGCGCTGCTTCTGGCCACCGGACAATTGCGCCGGCATCGACTTCGCCTTGTCGGCCATGCCGACCATGTCGAGCAGTTCCATCGCCCGCTTCTCGGCAGCGGCGCGCGGCGTGCCTTTGGTCAGCATCGGCGCCAAGGTGACATTGTCCATGACGCATTTGTGCGGAAACAGATTGAACAGCTGGAACACCATGCCGATCTTCTGGCGCATCTTGGTCAGATGCCGCTCGTCGGCGGGCAGCAGCTGTCCGTTGCGCTCCATGTGGTAGAGCTGCTCGCCATCGATCTGGATATGACCGCCATCGATCTTTTCCAGCGTCATTAGAATGCGCAGGATCGTCGTCTTGCCGGAGCCGGACGGGCCGATCAGCGCCAGCTTCTCGCCGGGCATGACCTGCATCGACAGGCCGTCGAGCACTTTGAACGAGCCGAAGCTCTTCGAAATGGCGTCGACCTTGATGATGGGTGCGGACAAATGAATTTCCCCTGCTGGAGAAGCCTGTGCCCTTAACGATGCGGAACGCGCCAAATCATGTCAATCTGGAAAATTAAATCATGACAATATTTCCGCATTGCATGATTTCAGGGCAATTTCAGCTCAGATCGCGAGCAGCAGATGCTCCGGATCGCCAAGCAACAGCTTGGTGACAACGCCGAGGCCGGCGCGCAGTTCCCCCTCGGTGGTCGAGCCCAGCGAAATACGTACTGCCGGATGCCAGGGTGCGTCGGAAATGCGGAAGGAGGTGCCGGGCGCGATTGCCACGCCTTGCAAGCGGGCCTGGGCGACAAAACTTTCCTCGGCGCGGTCGGCGGGCAGCTGCAGCCAGACATGCAGCCCGTCGCGCCGGGCGCGATAGTCGACGCCGGTTAACACTTCGGCAGCCATGTCCTGGCGGCGCCGCAACGCCGCGCGCTGCCAGCGCACGAGCTCCATCGCGGTGCCGTCGGCCACCCATTTGGTGGCGATCTCGGCCACCAGCGGCGTCGCCATCCAGTTCGACACCAGATGCCGGTTGGCAACGGCGGCAACGTAGCGGTCGGGCGCGGCGAGATAGCCGATGCGCAGGCCGGGCACGGTGATCTTGGTGAAAGAGGTGACGTAGAGCGTACGCTCCGGCGCGAAAGCCGCGACCGGCGGCGGCCGGTCCTCGACCAGGGGTCCCAGCACATCGTTCTCGATGATGGCGATGTCATGCTTGCGCGCGACCGCGGCGATCTCTTCGCGCCGACGTGCGTCCATCAGCGTCGCCGTTGGGTTGATCACCGAAGGTTGCACGAACACCGCGCGAATGTCGGTAAGCTGGCAGGCCTCGTCGAGCGCTTCCGGTATCAGGCCGTTGCCGTCGATCGGCAGGCCTTCGAGGTTGAAGCCGAGATAGCGCGCCAGCGGCACCAGCGTGTGGTGGCCAATTGCTTCGGTGGCGACGGTTGAGCCGGGCGGCGCGACGCTCATCAGCGCCACCGTCATCCCGGCGGTGGCGCCGTTGGTCAGGCTGATATTCTGCGCCGAGACATCCAGCCCGCATAGTTTCAGCCAGTCCACCGCCACCGCGCGGTGGCGCGGAAACACCATGTTGGGCCGGAACGACAGCGCCGAACTGGACGGCAGGTTTTCGGCAAGCCAACCCAAGGCCTGCTTCAGCCGCTCCAGATGCATCGGCTCGCAGACCGGCTTCAGGATGGAGAGGTCGATGACTTCGCCGAGGCGCTCCGGCAGATAGGGCGGTTCCGGTTCGCGGCGCTGCGTCTGGACAAAGCTGCCGCGGCCGATCTCGCCGGAAATCAGGCCCCGCCGGATCAGTTCCTCATAGGCGCGGCTGACCGTCTGCACCGACAGTTTCAGGTCGTCGGCCAGCCTTCGGTGCGTCGGCAGCCGCGCGCCATTGGCGAGCCGCCCGTCATGGATGGCGCGTGCGAACTGGTCGGCCAGCGATTGATAGGCTGGCCGGCGGAGGAGCGCGGGATCGGGTTGCCATAATGTCATGACTTATTAGGATCGAAATCAGTGCAATTGACAATCGAAATAATGCGCCATCATGGTGGTGTCGACAAAAAGTGGACGCCGATGACATCAGCGAAACTCGACGCGATCGACTTGAAAATCCTCGACGCCATCCAGCGCGACGGGCGCATCACCAAGCTGGCGCTGGCCGAACAGGTAGGCCTGTCGCCGACGCCGTGCTGGATGCGGTTGCGCAAGCTGGAGAAGGCCGGCATCGTCTCGGGCTATCACGCCAGGATCGCCATGCGTGTCGTGGCGCCTGTCGCCACCGTGCTGGTGGAGGTGACGCTGGCCAGCCACCGCCAGGCCGATTTCGACCGCTTCGAACGCGTCATCCGCGATATTCCCGAGATCGTCGCCTGCTGGTCGGTGGGCGGCGGCGTCGACTATGTGCTGAAGGTGATGGCGCGCGACATCGACGCCTATCAGCGGCTGGTCGACGGCTTGCTCGAGCGTGAGATCGGCATCGACCGCTACTTCACCTACATCGTCACCAAGACGGTGAAGGAGGAGATCGTTCTCCCCATCGCCGACCTGGTGCCGGCATCGTCGTGAAGCCGGAGAGATTGTCTGCCGGAACGGCACAATAGAGAGACTCTCTCTCCTTCAAGGCATGCAAACAGTCTCTCTGTCTGCTTCTGGCCGATAGTCTTCCCGCATCGTCCGAACCGGGAGGCTTCGACCATGTCCGCACATTTTGCCCGCTCGCATCGCCACGAAGCGCTTGATCGCCTCGCCGACCGCCGACTTCTGCGCGAACTTGCCTATGTCGACGGCCATTGGACGGCGAGCGAAGCGGCGGAAAGTTTTGAGGTCACCGATCCGGCCACCGGCGCCACCGTCGCCTTTGTCGCGGCGCTCGACGCGCACCAGACGACAAAGGCGATCGATGCCGCCGCGCGCGCCTTTCCGGCATGGCGCTCGCTGCTGCCGCAGGAGCGGTCCAAAATCCTGCGAAAATGGTTCGAACTGATCACTGCGGCGAAGGATGACCTTGCTCTGCTGATGACACTGGAACAGGGCAAGCCGCTGCGGGAGTCGCTCGGCGAGATCGACTATGCCGCCTCCTTCGTCGAGTGGTATGCCGAGGAAGCAAAACGCCTCAATGCCGAGAGCGTCACCAGCCATCTGCCGAATGCGGAAATGATGGTGCGGCGCGAGCCGCTCGGCGTCGTCGGCGTCGTCACGCCGTGGAATTTCCCGTCGGCCATGCTTACACGCAAGGCGGCCGCGGCCCTTGCCGCAGGCTGCACCATCGTCGCACATCCGTCCTCGGAGACGCCGCTGTCGGCGCTGGCGCTGGCGGAACTTGGCGAGCGCGCCGGCCTGCCCGCCGGTGTCTTCAATGTCATCACAGGCAAGGCTGCTGTCATCGTCGGGCGCATGTGCGAGGATGCACGGGTTCGTGCCATGAGCTTCACCGGCTCGACGGAGATCGGCAGGCTGATCGCCGCGCAAAGTGCGCCGACGATGAAGCGGCTGGTGATGGAGCTTGGCGGCCACGCGCCGCTGATCGTCTTTGCCGATGCCGATGTCGACAAGGCCGTGAATATTGCCGTCGACGCCAAATTCGCCACCTCCGGCCAGGACTGCCTCGCCGCCAACCGCATCTATGTCCAGCGCCCGATCTACGACCGCTTCTGCGCCGCCTTTGCCAGGCGCATTGAGGCGCTGCGGACCGGCAATGGGCTTGCCGACAAGATCGACATCGGACCGTTGATGCATGAGCGCGCCGTCGCCAAGGTCGAGGAGCAGGTCGCCGACGCCGTCGCTCATGGTGCGCGCTGCCTGACCGGCGGCAAACGGCATCAGGCTGGGCCGTTGTTCTACCAGCCGACGCTGCTGGCAGATGTCACTGACGAAGCGTTGATCATGCGCGAGGAAACCTTTGGGCCGGTCGCCGCCGTCACGCCTTTTGATAGCGAGGACGAGGTCATCGCCCGCGCCAACGCCACCGAATATGGCCTCGTCGCCTATGTCGTGACCGAGAACGGAGCCCGCCAACAGCGCCTTGGCCGCGCGCTCGACTACGGCATGGTCGCCGTCAACCGTGTCAAGATCACCGGCGCGCCGATCCCGTTCGGCGGCGTCAAGCAATCCGGCATCGGCCGCGAAGGCTCGCGCCACGGGCTCGAAGCTTTCACCGATCTGAAGTACCTCTGCCTGGACGTCGCTTAAGTCCGTACGGCCATATCTCAAGGAGTCAAAAGATGCTCGACCAGTCCAACGAACTCAACGCCTGGGATCGCGACCACTTCTTCCATCCCTCGACCCATATGGGCACGCATGCACGCGGTGAATCGCCGACGCGCATCATGGCCGGTGGTGAGGGAGTTACCGTGTGGGACAACAATGGCAAGAAGAGCATCGATGCCTTTGCCGGGCTCTATTGCGTCAATGTCGGCTATGGCCGCCAGAAGATCGCCGACGCCATCGCCACCCAGGCGAGGAACCTTGCCTATTACCACGCCTATGTCGGCCACGGCACTGAGGCCTCGATTACCTTGGCCAAGATGATCATCGACCGCGCGCCGAAAGGCATGTCGAGGGTCTATTTCGGTCTCTCGGGTTCGGATGCCAACGAAACCAACATCAAGCTGATCTGGTACTACAACAACGTGCTGGGACGGCCGGAAAAGAAGAAGATCATCTCGCGCTGGCGCGGTTATCATGGCTCAGGCGTGATGACAGGATCGCTGACCGGGCTCGATCTCTTCCATAACGCCTTCGATCTGCCGCGCGCGCCCGTCCTGCACACCGAGGCGCCGTACTATTTCCGGCGTGCCGACCGCTCGATGAGCGAGGAGCAGTTCTCGCAGCACTGCGCCGACAAGCTCGAGGAAATGATCTTGGCTGAAGGTCCCGAAACCGTCGCCGCCTTCATCGGCGAACCGATCCTCGGCACGGGCGGCATCGTGCCGCCGGCCGCCGGCTATTGGGAAAAGATGCAAGGCGTGCTGAAGAAGTATGATGTGCTGCTGGTCGCCGACGAGGTGGTGACGGGCTTCGGCCGTCTCGGCACCATGTTCGGCTCCGACCACTACGGCATCAAGCCCGACCTGATCACCATCGCCAAGGGCCTGACCTCGGCCTATGCGCCGCTGTCAGGCGTCATCGTCGCCGACAAGGTCTGGCAGGTGCTGGTGCAGGGTTCCGACAGGCTGGGCTCGCTCGGTCATGGCTGGACCTATGCCGCGCACCCGATCTGCGTTGCCGCAGGCGTGGCCAATCTCGAACTGATCGACGAGATGGACCTGGTGACGAATGCCAGCGAGACCGGCGCCTATTTCCGCGCCGAACTCGCCAAGGCTGTCGGCGGCCACAAGCACGTCGGCGACGTGCGCGGCGACGGCATGCTGGCAGCAATCGAGTTCGTTGCCGACAAGGACGACCGCGTCTTCTTCGATGCCGCGCAGAAGATCGGGCCGCAGGTGGCGACAGCGCTCGCCGCGAGCGGTGTCATCGGCCGCGCCATGCCGCAGGGCGACATACTCGGCTTCGCGCCGCCGCTCTGCCTGACGCGCGAGGAAGCAGACATCGTCGTTTCGAAGACCGCCGATGCCGTGACGAGCGTGTTTGCCAATCTCTGAGATCGACCACCGATGAATGCCATGGCCAAAACTCTCCCAGCCACCATGGCCGCTGTGCTGCTCACCGGGCATGGCGGGCCGGAAAAACTTGTCTACCGCACCGATGTCAGAGTGCCTGTGCCCGCGCCCGGCGAAGTGCTGGTCAACGTCAGCGCTTGCGGGATGAACAACACCGATGTCTGGGTGCGACAGGGCGCCTATGGCACGGAGGAAGATTCTGCCGCGGTGTCGACCTGGCGGCGGCAAGGCAACACGCTTGTTTTCCCGCGCATCCAGGGCACCGACACGGTTGGCGCCATCGCTGCCGTGGGCGAAGGCGTTTCGCCGGACCGTATCGGCGAGCGGGTGATGGTCGACTTTTCCATCTACAACCGCGAAGACGATTCACTCGCCGACATCGACTATATGGGCCATGGCCGGGACGGCGGCTATGCCGAGTACCAGGCGGTGCCGTCCGAGAATGCGCATGTTGTCGACACCGAGATGAGCGATGTCGAACTCGCCACCTTCTGCTGCGCCTACCTCACCGGCGAGCAGATGCTGGAGCGCGCCGGGCTGAAAGCCGGCGAGCGCGTGCTTGTCACCGGCGCCTCAGGCGGCGTCGGCTCAGGCATCGTGCAACTGGCGAGGGCGCGCCGTGCCATTCCTTATGCGATCGTCGGCAAGGGCAAGGAGCAGGCGGTGCTCGACATCGGCGCCGAGGCCGTCATTACCCGTGGCGTCGCCGACCTTCCGGCCGCTGTGAATGAAGCGACCGGCGGCCAACCAATCGATGTGGTCGCCGATCTCGTCGGCGGCGCGATCTTCAACGACCTGTTGCGCATCCTTCGGCCCGAAGGCCGCTACACCACCGCCGGCGCCATCGCCGGCCCGGTCGTGCAACTCGATCTACGGACCATGTATCTCAAGCAGTTGCAGCTGCACGGCTCCAGCCAGGGCACGCGTGCCGATTTTCGCCGCATCGTTGGATATATCGAGGCAAAGAAAATCCGGCCGCTGGTCGGCGGTGTCTACAAACTGTCAGAGTTCCACAAGGCGCAGGCCGACTTCGTGGCCAAGGATTTCGTCGGCAAGCTGGTAGTCGTGCCGGACGCGATGTGGATCAATAGCTGACCTGGCAGGACGGGCTGCGGGCAAGAAAATCATCGTGAGCTGTCCCTATGGCGGAGCGCGCTTTGCCCCCAGTCCTCGTCGCCAGAGGCTGGTCGACCAGTTTATCTGAGCCGACAGTGCTGGCATCGTACGGGCGCTGCGTCATCAATCGAGCGCGGACCGGTCCGTCACTCCGGAAGGCCGGCCTTGCGGAAGCCATCGACGAAATGTTCGAGCGTGGCAGTGTCGCGGAATGGCTCGGTCTCGACCCAGTGGCGAGTGGTGAAATGCGGGTTGGCGACAAGGAACAGGTCGACCTCGGCCCGCGCCGCGCCGAGGTCGCCGAGTTGGGCAAGGCTTGCCGCCAGGAAGCGGCGCGAGCTTGTCCGATAGGTCTCGTCCCGGCGCAGCGTCTCGACGGCGCCTTCATAGTCGCGCGCCGCATATTGCGCCTGGCCGAGTGTCAGATAGTACCAGCTTGCCGGAAACGGATTCAGCCGGAACGCCTTGCGAATGTATTCGAGGCCTTCTTCGACGCGCCCGGCCAGCACCGCGATGTCGGACAATGTCGCCCAGGCATCGGCCTCGTTCGGGTCGAGTTCGAACGCCTTGGCAAATTCCGCGTCCGCCTCGTCGAATCTGCGCTCATAGGCAAGCAGGTTGGCAAGCACCCAGTGACAGCCGGCATCGTTGGGATCGATCGCCACGGCCTTGCGCGCCAGGTCCAGGGCGAGGCGGCGGGCAGGCTCAATGGGGTCGCCCCAATGCACCCATCCCATCCAGTGGTTCATGGCAAGCCAGCGACAGGCCTCGGCATAGTCCGGATCGAGCGCGAGCGCGCGCGTCAGCATCAGATGCGCTTCGCGCGCCGACTGCGGCGAATCGTCGATCAGCTTTCGCGCCCGCACGACAAGATCGTAGGCCTCGAAATTCCTCGGCCGGTTGCGCGGCGGCGGCGCGCGCAGCCGGCCAAGCAGCGCCTCGACGATCTTGGCCGTCACCTCGTCCTGGACGGCAAAGATATCTTCCAGGCCGCGATCGAAGCGGTCCGCCCACAGATGCTCGCCGCTCAGCGCGTCGACGAGCTGGGCGTTGATGCGCACACGGCCCGCGGCACGTCTGGCGCTGCCCTCCAGCAGATAGCGCACGCCAAGCTCCCTGGCCATCTCGCGCACATCCACCGCCTTGCCCTTGTAGGCAAAGGTCGAGTTGCGCGCGATGACGAACAGGCCGCCTATCCGCGACAGGTCGGTGATCAGGTCTTCGGTCAACCCGTCGGCGAAGGCTTCCTGCTCGGGGTCGTTGCTGAAATTGGCGAAGGGCAGAACGGCTATCGATGGTTTGGCGGGCAGCGGCAAAGCCTGTCGCTTCGCATCGCCGAGCTGTTCGATGGCGCCGGTGAAGCGATAGCCGACGCGCGGAACCGTCGATATCCATTCACCGCCGTTCGCGGCCGGACCCAGCAGCTTGCGCAATTGCGCGATCTGGACGGTGAGGTTGCCTTCCTCGACGGCCGTGCCTGGCCATGCCGCGTCCATCAACTCGGCCTTGGCCAGGATCTCGCCGGGCCGGGCGACGAGCGCCGCCAGCAGCTGCAGTCCGCGATGGCCGGCGGCGACGGGGACATCGTCCCGAAGGAGCGTTCCCGCACCCGGATCAAGCACGAACGGACCAAAGGCAAAGCGCGATCCTTGCATAGCGCGCATCTATAACCGGTTTGGAACTTTTGAGAACTATTTGGCTGCGCTTAATTACGGCGCCGTCCGCATGCTGCACAGTTCAGCCTCCTACCGAGGGCTCTTGCTCTCAAACCGAATGGAGGTTGCCATGAACGATACCCTTGCTTCTGCTTCGGCAGCCTGGCCGGAACAATCAACGGCGTCATCGCGCCGGAGCCTGACGAGCCCGCGCGGCATGATTGCGGCCTGGCGTGAGCGGATACGCTTTCGCTGGGACCTGAAGCAGATGGCGGATACCAATCCGCATCTGATCGACGATATCGGCCTGACCAGACGCCAGGTCGAGGCCGAGATCGTCAAGCGCTTTTGGGAAGTGTAAGGCCGCAGATGAAACCGGTTCGCCACTTTCAGCCTACTGCGGCGCTTCGCCGGTATTTGAACTTGCCGGAATGTACCGATCTTGCTTCGAAAGCTGCATGAGCGCCGAAGACGCGACGTCACCCCGCGAGAGCCGCATCCCATCGGCCGCGATGGCCGGTATCATCGCGACCGTCACGGTTTTCGCCGTGGCGCAGGGGCTGACCTATCCGCTGCTCAGCTTCATCCTGGAACGGCAGGGGACGACACCGAGCCTGATCGGCCTCTCCGCCGCCATGACGCCACTGGGCTTCATCGTATCCTCGCTTTTCACGCCGGCGCTGGTCCGGCGCGTGGGGGCGGCGCGCTTTGCGGTCCTGTGTTCCATTCTGGCGGCAACCGCGCTGATCGCGATTGCCTGGACGCAGGACGTCTGGGCCTGGATGCCACTGCGCTTCCTGCTCGGCTTCTTTGCCAATCCGCTTTACGTGATCAGCGAAACCTGGCTGGTTTCGATCACGCCCGCCGCGCGCCGGGGCCGCATCATGGGCCTTTATTCCTCGATTGTTTCGGCCGGCTTCGGCCTCGGCCCGCTGTCGCTCGGCCTGGTCGGCACGCAGGGGTGGCGGCCCTTCATGATAGGCAGCGCGGCCTTCCTGGTCTGCGGCCTGATCGTGCTTGCCGTCTCGCAGCGGCTGCCCGACATGCCGCTCGAGGGCGAGGCGATGTCGGTCGGCGGCTTCTTCGCGCTGGCGCCGCTGCTTTTGTTCGCAGTCTTCACCGCTGCCTCCTTCGAGCAGGTTCTGCTGTCCCTGTTCGCGGTCTATGGCGCCGCACTCGGCAGCGCGGAACAGCGCATCGCTTCGCTCATCACCTGTTTCATCGCCGGCAATGCCGTTCTGCAGATTGTGCTCGGGCGCGCCGCAGAACGGTTCGGCTCGAAGCGGATGATGCTGTTCTGTGTCCTGCTTTGCCTTGCCGGTTGCCTGCTGTTGCCGTTGCTCTTCGACACGTGGCTGATCTGGCCGCTCTTCTTCATCTGGGGCGGAGTCTCGTTCGGGATCTACACGCTGTCTCTGATCCAGCTCGGCGAGCGTTTCACCGGTCAAGCCTTGATCGCCGGGAATGCAGCCTTCGCCTTCGTGTGGGGCATAGGCGGCATCGTCGGCTCGCCGGTGGCGGGACTGGCAATGCAGCTGACCGGACATCAGGGGCTGCCATCCACGCTTGGCCTGCTGTGCTGTGTGCTTGTGGTGTTTCTGATGGCGCAGAGACGCACAAATCTGCCGGCCTGACGAGAGCGATTCCAGGGTGCAGCTCGGTGAACGGAGGCCTCTCGATCAGGATCTGCTGAATGAAAACAGCTTCGCATCGGAGTCTTCGATGCCGCCGATCGCCGAGGCAACGATCTCCGAAGCGATCTGCGAGAAGGTGATGCCGTTGCCGCCATAGCCCATCACGGCATGGATGCGTGGATGCCGGGGCAGGGCGCCGATATATGGCATGCCTGTGCCGGTTGTTCCGAATGAGCCGGTCCAGGCGAATTCGGGCCTCACGTCGAGCCGCGGCAGCAGGCGATGCAGTTTCTTCGCCAGACGTTTCGCCTTGTCGGCGATCAGCGCGTCGCGACGTGCCTCGTCGGTGAATTCCTCGTCCTCGCCGCCGCAGATGACGCGGCCGTCCTCTGTTGCGCGCAGATACAGGTATGGTTCCGACGCCTCCCAGATCAGCACCGCACCCGGCCAGATGTTTTTCGGTTGCGGCGCCGTGGCGATCGCCCAGGTCGAGACGACGCCGTGCGCGGTCTTCGGGATGACGTCAGTCAGCTCATAGCCGGTGGCCAGCACCAGATGCCGCGCGGTGATCGTCGGGCCGAGGCTGGTGGCGACGACGACCTGGTCCCGGCTGTCCTCTATCGCCGTCGCCTGCACCGGCGCATGGAAACGCGCCTTGCGCTGCAGGGTTTTCAGCAGCAGGCCAGCCGTCAGCTTGCGCGGGTCGAGCGCAAGATTGCCGTGGCTGAGGATGGCGCCGGCGCGATCGATACCAAACTCGTCGGCGAGCGCCTTGCGGGCTAGGTAGCTTGCGCCGATGCCGATCTGCCGGCGCGCCTCTGCCTCATCGCGCAGTGCAGAGGGGTCGAGCGCATCGCCGGCCAGATAGAGCGAGGACGATAGTGTCAGGCGACAGTCGATGCCGAGTTCGGCGATCCGTCCGCCAAGGTTGGATACCGCCAGGCGCGACCGCCGCCATGCCTGTCCGGCATCGGCCTTCCCGACCATTGCCGAAAGTTTCGACATTGGCTGGTCGAGCTCGAACTGCACCAGGGCGGTGGTTGCCGAGGTCGACCCGAGCAGCGGACCACGACGGTCGATGCAGATGACCGAATGACCGGAGGCGGTCAGCGTTTCGGCGGCCATGGCGCCGCTGATCCCCATGCCGACGATCAGCACGTCGGTCTTGACATCGCGCTTAAGTTTTTCCGTAGGCACCGATGGTGCCCGATAGGCAAACCACACCGGCCGGCCGCTGCGCAGGTCGAGTTTGCGTGCCACCAATATCTCCAGACGCCGGCCCTGTTCAGCTGCCAACCAATGTCTTCAAACGGAGAGCGGCCGCCGAGGTCCGGCGGCCGCTGGCAGCGGCGCTATATGCGCCCAAGAACAACCAGAATGATGACGATGATCAGCACCAGCCCGAGGCCGCCGCCGCCATAGTAACCGGTGCCATAAAAGGGTCCGCCGCCGAGGCCGCTGAAGCCGCCTAGCAACGCGATGATCAGGATGATAATAAGAATGGTACCCAGGCCCATATGCCGTCTCCTTGCGCTGCCGCGCCATTCACGCCGCGCGGCTCGAAGACAGAAACTCGCGGCAGGCCATCCTGTTCCAATGCCTTTGCAACCCTTGCGAGCCAAGGGCAAGCGCAGCCGGCGTGATTACGGTCTCTGTTTGACGGCTAAGAAAAGCAGGAACCCTATCTGCTGGCCCCGGAGGGGCTAGGCGTTTGATGGAATCGCTGACCCGCTCTGCCCTTCCCGTGAGTTTCCGTCGGGCTCAACAGGCCACGTTCACGTCGCCCTGCCGGCGGGTGCGCCTGTCGTCATCTCATCCTCGGACACGTCGTCGAATGAAGCGTAGTTCATGTTGTAGAGGCGGGCGTAGAGGCCTTGCCTCGCCATAAGCTGGTCATGGTTGCCGCTTTCGACGATCTCGCCATTCTGCAGCACGATGATGCGGTCGGCACCCCGTATCGTCGCCAGCCGGTGGGCGATCACCAGTCCGGTGCGGCCTTCGAGCAGCGTCACCAGCGCCTTCTGGATCAGCATCTCGGTGTAGGAATCGATGCTGGCCGTAGCCTCGTCGAGCACCAGAATCTTGGCATCCGCCACCAGCGCGCGGGCAAAGCTGATCAGCTGGCGCTGGCCAAGCGAGAGGTTGCCGCCGCGCTGTTCGAGTTCGGTGTCGTAGCCGTCGGGCAGGTTCTCGATGAAATCATGCGCGCCGACGGCTTGCGCCGCGCGCACCACTTCTTCGCGGCTGGCGCCGGTCTTGTGGTAGCGGATGTTTTCCAGCACCGTACCTGAAAACAGGAACGGTTCCTGCAGCACCATCGCGACCTGGTCGCCGAGCGAATCCTGCGTGACGTCGCGCACATCATGGCCGCCGACCAGCACTTCGCCGGACCACACATCGTAGAAGCGGTGCACCAGCGCCATGCAGCTCGACTTGCCCGATCCGGTCGGCCCAACAAGAGCGACCGTCTCGCCGGGATTGACGCGAAACGAGATGTCCTTCAGCACCGGCTGGCCCTTGCGATAGCCGAAGGTGACGTTCCTGAATTCGACCGAACCGTCCATGTCGCGCGACAGAGCGACTGCGCCTGGTTTATCGCTGACGTCGACCGGCACGTCGAGCACTTCGGAGATGCGCTGGCCCGAAGCCATGGCGCGCTGCATCACCGAGTACTGCATGGTGAGCGAGCGGATCGGGTCGAAGAAGCGCTGGATGTAGAACAGGAACGCCACCATGACGCCGATGTCGAGGCTGTGCGACAGCACCATCGAGCCGCCTACGACGATGACCGTGGCCATGGCGATGCCGGTCAGCGTGTCGACGATCGGCACCATCACCTGCGCATATTTGGCCGAGGTCAGGTGCGTCCTCAAATTGGCCAGCACCTTCTCGTCATAGAGATCGAAATTGACGTGCTGGCGCTCCAGGCTCTGCACCGTGCGCACGCCATGGATGCCTTCGGCAAGCGCGCCGTTGGCGATCGAGTTGGTCTCGTGCGCGGCCATGAAGGCGACCTTGGCGCGCGGCAGCCAGAACAGGCGCACGATGAACAGCGCCGGCATGGTCGACAACGTCAGCAGGCCGAGTCGGAAATCGAGCCAGAGCAGAACGGTGACGATGCCGAACAACAGCACGATGTCGCCCACCGACATGACTGAAGTCTCGAGGAACTCTTGCATCGAATTGACGTCGCCCTGCAGGCGCGACATCAGCCGTCCCACTTCGGTCTTGTCCATGAAACTCAGCGAGACTCGCTGCAGATGGCTGAACATGGCGCGGCGCAGGTCGGACAGCACGTTTTCGGCGACCTTGCCGACGACGCTCTCCTGCACGTAGGAGGCGCCGTAGTTGATCAGGATGATCGCGCCGAAAGCGCCGATCGCCCAATTCATCACCGACCGGTCGACCTTGCCTGCCACCATGCCGTGGTCGATGGCGTAGCGAATGACCAGCGGGATCGCCAGCTGCGTCAGCGTGAACACCAGCACCGCGGCAACCGAGATGAAGATCCGGCCCTGATACGGCTTTACGAAGCTCCAGATGCGGCGCACGATGCGCGGATCGTAGGCCTTGCCGAAAACCTCCTCCTCGTCGCGATGCGAGCCAACGACGGCCTTGGTCGGCCGGCCGCTTTTGTCGTCCTTTTCGTCATCATCCTGCTTCGACATCAGGCGGCTCCTTCGAGCCGGTCTTCATCCGGCCGCAGCTGCAAATCGTAGAGCGCGCGGTAGCGCCCTTTGAGTGCCAGCAGCTCTTCATGCGTGCCACGTTCGACGATGCGGCCGCCTTCCACGAACAGGATCTGGTCGGCATGCATCAGCGAGCTCAGCCGATGCGAGATGATCAGGGTCACGCGGTCCTTGGTGAAGCGTTTCATGGCGGTGCGGATACGCTGCTCGGTGCCGGCGTCGACGGCCGCGGTGGAATCGTCGAAGACCAGCACCGAAGGCCGCAGCATCAGGGTGCGGGCAATGGTCAGGCGCTGCCGCTGGCCTCCCGAAAGCGAGGCGCCGCGCTCGCCGACGACCGTTTTGTAGTCGGCCGGAAGCCCGATAATGTAGTTGTGCAGCTGGGCGTATTCGGCAGCCTGTCCGATGCGGGTCTCGCGCGCCCAGGGATTGCCATAGGCGATGTTGTTTTCGATCGAGGTGGTGAACAGGAAGGCGTCCTGCTGCACAACGCCGACCGCCTTGCGCAGCGATTGCAGCGTGACCTCGCGGATGTCCTGTCCGTCAATGGTGATCGCGCCCGAGGTGACGTCGTAGAAGCGCGGGATCAGATGCGCGATGGTCGACTTGCCGCTGCCCGGCGGGCCGACAATGCCGACGGTCTCGCCGGACCGGGCCTCGAAGGAGATGCCCGACAGCGCCGGCCGGCCGCCCGTGCCTGCATAGCGGAAGCCGACATTGTCGAAGCGCAGCACACCTTCGCTGACCACGAGATCCTTGGCGCCCGGTGCGTCCTCGATGTCGAGCTCGGCGTCGAGCAGTTCGAACAGCCTTGTGCCGCAGGTCGAGGCGCGGGCGAACGAGTTGACCATCAGGCCGAGCTGGCGCACCGGCATCTGCAGGATGGTCATGAAGGTCAGGAACTGGGCCAGCGTGCCGACGCTGATCTCGCCCGCCATCACTTTCTGGCCGCCGAACCACAGCACCAGACCCATCGCCGCCAGGAAGGAAAAATTCATGGCGCTGGTGTTGGACACCCGGATGTCGACGCGCCGGTCGGCAAGCTCCAGCGCCGACTTTTTGGCGCGGTCGAATTTTTCCAGCTCATGCCGCTGCGCGGCGAAGGCGCGCACGACCCGGATGCCACCGAGATTTTCGTCCATCACTCGGCTCAGCACCGACAGCCGCTCCTGCAGCGTCAGCCAGGTGCTGCGCAGCCTGAGCTGCGTGACCGAGGACCGCCAGGCGACGAACGGTACGAAGCTCAGGCTGAGGAGGCCGAGTTCGAGGTCGGTGCTGATCAAAAGGTAAGAGCCGACGCCGATCAGCACGCCGAGCAGGACGACGCGCAAGATGCCGGTGGAAAAGAACATGCGCACGCCGTCGAGATCGAGCAAGCCGAGCGTGATCAGGTCGCCCGTATGCACCCGGTCATGGAAGCTGAAGCTCAGCCGCTGGATCTTTTCGTAGAAGGCCAGGCGCAGTTCATAGCCGGTGCGGTGGCCGACAGCCTCGCCGTAATAGTTCTGCGCCATGGTGAAGAGGCCGCGCAGGATGCTGACGACGAGCAGCGTGATCGCCGTCGTCCACAGGGCCTGCTCGGCCGCCGCGCCACCGCCTGCGGCCATCACGCCTTGCGCCTGATCGATGGCGCGTCCGAGCAGGCGCGGGATGAACAGCTGCAGCGTCGCGGCGATGAAGGTCGAGACGATGGTGATCGCCACCTGCCAGGGATGGCGCAGCGTCATGCGCACGATGCGCAGCAGCGTGCTGAGGCCCTTGCCCCAGGACGCCTCCGCCACATGGGCAAACGATTTGCCGCGCTTCGCCGCGCCGCTGGTTGCGTCCATTGCCAAGGAAAATACCCAATCCGGTCCGGACATTAGCCCAGACGAATGAAAGCAGACTCAGTTTCAGATGCCGAGATGGTACGCCTCCATTTGGGCCGTTCAAGGGCCAATGGTGCCATCGCACTGTACCTGAACGGCGGCGCAATTCCTGTCACCCCGCCAGCCAGCCGCCGTCTACCATCAGATTGATGCCGGTGACGTAGCTTGCCATGTCGCTGGCAAGGAACAGCGCGGCGCCTGCCACGTCGTTCGGCGTGCCGAGCCGCGGCCAGGGGGTGCGGCTGTGCGAATAGGCGAGCGCGTCGGGATCGTTGGCAACGCCCGGCTTGCCGGTGATGATCTTGCCGGGTGCAATCGCGTTGCAGACAATCAGGTCCTCGGCATGATCGACGGCGATCTGCCGCGTCATCTGCACAATGGCGCCCTTGCTCACCGAATAAGGAAAATCGCCGGGGCAGGCGACCATGCCGTGCTGCGAGGAAATGTTGATGATGCGGCCGCGCACCTCGTTGACCGGTGTCTGGCTGAGCATCTGCATGACGACACGTTTCGAGCAGTGGAAGAAGCCGGTCAGATTGACGCCGATGACGCGGTTCCATTGCTCCGGCGTGGTCTCGATCAGATTGGTGCTGGTGTAGATGGCCGCATTGTTGACCATCACATCGAGCCGTCCGAAACGCGCGGCCGTCACGCCGACCAGCGCATCGACCGCATCCCAGTCCGCAATGTCAGTCGTGACATGCATCGCCGTGCCGCCGGTCGACTGGATCAGATCGACGGTGCTCTGACCGCCTTCGATCGGCAATTCGCCGGTGTCGGCGACGATGACGGCGGCGCCTTCCGCCGCGAATTTGAGCGCGATCGCACGGCCGATGCCCGAACTTCCGCCGGTGACGATCGCAACCTTGTTATCGAGCAATGGCATTTCTTCTCCTTTGAGCAATTCCATGAAAAGTGTGAGCGGTGTTCTGTCCGAAATTGCGTAAAAACAAATAGATAGGGCCGCCGTTTCCCTGAAACGGTGAACCGGTCTAGTGTTCCCGGCGCGCGATCTTGCCTTGCCCCGCACCGATCAGCTTCTGATCCCGCACGATTTCTCGCCCGCGCAGGAACACATTGGTCAGTCGGGCCTTCACGCTCCAGCCGTCGAACGGCGTGTAAGCCGCGCGGGAAACCTGCTCGGCGTCGGAGATGGAGCTGGATACGCGCGGATCGACGATCAGCAGGTCGGCGTCGTAGCCGGTGGCGATGCGTCCTTTGCGCTTGCCGAGCCCGAAACGCTCGGCCGGATTGCGCGCGCACATCCGCGCCACATCGGCATGAGTGATCAGTCCCTCGTCGACGAGTTTCAGCATTACCTGAAGCAGCGTCTGCAGCCCCGGCATGCCCCCGGGTATATCGGCGAAGGCGGCGTATGCGGCGGCCTTCTCGGCCGGCGCGTGTGGCGCGTGATCGGTGGCGACGATGTCAATCAGCCCGCCCTTGAGCGCAGCGCGCAAGGCTTCGACATCCTGCCGCGACCGCAACGGTGGCGAACCCTTCAGTCGGGCGCCTTGCGTCTCGTAATCGTCGGCGGTGAAGAACAAATTCTGCGGTGTCGTCTCGACGCTGGCGTCCGCCCGGTCGCGCAGCCGGCTCCACGCTTCGACGCCCTGCTCCGAATTGATCTGCCGGATATGGACGCGCGCGCCTGTCGCGGCGGCGGCAAGCACGGCGCGCGCAACGCCGCCGGCTTCGGCAAGCGTTGGCCGGCTGTCGAGAAAGGCTGCGATGGTCCCCGTCTTGTTGCGCTTATTGGCGCCGGTCAGCATCGATTGATCGCCCGGCGAGATGCCGATCAGCGTGTCGGCATGGCCGAAATGCCTGAGCGCCTCGGCAACCGCGTCGAAATTGCGAAACAGGAAGGCCTCCGGCACATCGGCGGTGAACAGTTCGAACGACACCGGTGCGAGCGCGAGCAGGCCGGCAATGCGCGACAAATCGCGGCTGACCACCGCCTGGAAACCGACATCGACATGGAGGCGGCCTGTCGCCATCGCCATCTTGTCGGCCAGCTCTTCGGCGCTGGCCGTCCATGGCTCGTCGGTCGGCATGTCGAGCACCGTCGTCACCCCGCCAAGGGCTGCGGCATGCGTGCCCGAGGAAAAGTCTTCCTTGTGCGTCAGGCCCGGCTCGCGCAGATGCGCATGCGCGTCGACCAGGCCGGGCAGAAGCAGGCAGCCCGAGACATCGAGAACCGTCGCGGCTTCAGCCGTTTCGCCGGGTGTGATCAGCGCCGCGATGCGCCCGCCGGCAATGCCGACATCGCGCCGCTCCTGCCTGTCGGCATTGACGATCGTCGCGCCCCTAATCAGCGTCTCGAACATACCGTCCCGCTTCCGTCAGGCACGCCGCTCGAAGCCGGCATGGTTCTCCAGCCAGAAGCGGGCAATGTCCTCGCGCCGCATGAAGGCGGCCGCCGGTTTCGACTTCACATGCTCGATCACTTCGCGCAAGCCGGAGGCACGGTTGGGCTGGCCCATCCATCGCGCATGAATGCCAATCGTCAGCATGCGGCCACCGGTCTCGTCGGCTTCGCCCAGCATGTAGTCGATGGCCGAGCGGCAATCCTCGGCGAAGTCGCGTGGATTGCTGTAGCCCGGCGCGACGAGGTAGCGGCTGTCGTTGAGCGCCTTGGAATAGGGCACGACCAGGATCTCGGTGCCCTGGTGGTCGAGGAAATAAGGCAGGTCGTCATTGCAGGGGTCGGAGTGGTAGAGGAAGCCGCCTTCGCGCACCAGCAGGTCGCGCGTGTTGACGCTCGGCAGCGAACGGCAGTTCCAGCCCAGCGGACGCCTGCCCATCAGCCTCTCGTAGAGCGCAATCGCCTCGTGCAACTGGCGCTCCTCCTCGGCGCGCTCCATCGTCGTGTAATCGACCCAGCGCAAGCCATGGCCGAGCAGATCGTGCCCGCGCGCGTTCATCCATTCGGCGACCGCCGGGTTGCGCTCCAGCGCGACGGCGCAGGCTGAGACGGTAATCGGGATGTCGTAGCGGTCTAACAGCCGCGCCAGGCGCCAGACACCGGCCCTGCTGCCATATTCGAAATGGGTCTCGGTGCCGAGGTCGCGCACTGGCGGGCTCGTGGCGAGATTGTACTCGCCCCAATTGTCGTTGCGGCCGTCCTCGAGCCAGGAATATTCCGAGCCTTCCTCGTAGTTCAGCACGAGGTTGATGGCGAGCTTGACGCCGCCCGGCCAGGTCATGAATGGCGGGTTCGGGCCGTAGCCGACGAAGTCGCGCGGTTGCTGAAAATCGGTCGGCATCGGCTCTGCTCCTCAGCTTTCGTTGGCGGCAATCCAGTCGATGTAATCATGGAAGGCCTGCTTCGCCGGCGTCGGCCGCCAGTCCGTATCGCGCTCGATGCGGGCAAGGTCGTACTCGCCCCACATGCCCGTCTTCAGGGCTGCGTTCATGACTATGTTCGCCGTCTCTTGCGGGCGGACCTCGCTCTTCAGGCTGGGGAAACGTTCGGCGGCCCAGCCGATGAAGTCGCCGACGGTCTGCGTGCCGCCGCTGCCGATATTGTAGTGGCGGTAGCGCAAGGTCTTGGCATCGAGCAGCGCCATGATTGCCTTGGCGACATCGCTCGACAGCACATAGTCGCCGAGCGGCTCAAGACTGTTCGGCCGTATCGTCTCGTTGCTGAGCGCCATATGCGCGATGCGGTTCGGCAGATGACGGACATTGCGGCTGCCGGTGACGCGGTCCATCGGCCCATAGACCGAGGACAGACGCACCGAGATGGCCGACAGGCCGAACAGATCGGCATAGCGGTTGGTGACCATTTCGGCGGCGAATTTCGAAATGCCGTAAAGCGTCAGCGGCGCGACATAGCCGTCCTCGGGCAGCGGCTCGCCGCTCCAGTCCGGCCCGTTGTGGCGATAGACCGAGCCGGAGCTGACATAGACGAAACGCTTGATGCCGGGGCGGCCGCGCGCCCATTCCAGCATGCGCACCGTGCCCATCAGATTGACATCGACGATGGCAGCCGGATCATTGGCCTCGGGCGGTTGTGTCGGCTCGCTCGGGCGCGAATTCGGCGTCACCGTCGCGCCGTGGACGATTGTCGTGATGCCATGCGCGTCGAGCGCTGCCGCCCATTGCGTGGGATCCAGTATGTCGGCGGTGAGCACGGTTAGGCGGTCGCGCACCGGCGCGAAGAATTTTTCCGCGATGGCGTCGAGGCCCGAGCGATCGAGGATCACGGCGCGGGCTTGCACATCGCGGTCCAGCCATTCACGGGCCACCACGCTCATGACAAAGCCGGTGCCGCCGGTGACGAGAAGCGTCATGGGATCTCCTGTAGATTCGACCTGAACAATTCAGCGCGTCGCATAGCCGCCATCCACAAGCATATCGGAGCCGGTGACGAAGGACGCATCCCGCGAAAGCAGGAAGGCAGCCGCTGCGGCGATCTCCTCCGGCTCGGCGATCCGGCCGAGCAGATGCGCCGGCCCGAGTGTGGCATTGGCTGCCTCGAAATCCGCGAAGCGGCGCAGTAGCCGCGTCGTCGCCACCGCGCCCGGCGACAGGCTGTTGACGCGCACCTTGTCGGGCGCGTGGTCGACAGCCATGGCCTTGGCGAGATGGATCAGCCCCGCCTTGGCGGCGCAGTAGGCGACAGCCTTTGTGGTGGCGACGCGACCGAATTGCGAGCCGATGAAGACAACCGATCCGCCGCCGCTTGCCGCGATCAGCGGTACTGCGAACTTGCTCATCAGGAACGCGCCGGTCAGGCCGACATCGAGCTCTCGCCGCCATGCGCTCTCGTCAAGATCGACGACCGTCGCGCTGGTCGAAGGGGCGGCGGCATTGTGCACCAGCCCGTCCAGCCGCCCGTATTTTTGTCGCGCGAATTCGACGGCGGCCCGGGCGGAACCACTATCCGTCACGTCGCATTGGCAGGCTGCAGCCGAAGGACCGAGCGTATCGGCAAGCTGCGCTGCCGGCTCGAGATCGTAGTCGGCGCAGACCACCTTCGCGCCCTCGGCGATGCATCGCCTGGCGATCGCAGCGCCGATCCCGCTGGCGGCGCCCGCGATCAGGATGACGCTGTCTTGCAGGCGGCTCATGGCGGTCGTCATCAAACCCGCTCCTCGACGGTTTGCACGATCTTCGCCGCGATCGGCCGGCGCAGGAGATTGTAGCTGGCGGCAAGCGTCACCAGCACCGCGCCGCCGCCAAGCAGCAGGAACATCGCCGGTGCGCCCATATGCGCCATCAATCCGGCGGAAACGCCCGGAGTCGCGACATTGCCGATCGAATAGAGCAAAAGCAGCGTGCCGGAGGCGCCGACCATATGCCGGCTGTGCAATTGCGATGCGCCGAACGCCATCGCCACCGGATAGATTGTCAGTGCCGTGGCGCCGTAGAGGAAGAACAGCACGAACAGCAGCGACTCGGAAAAATTGCCAAGCCATGCGATTGCCGCGCAAAGCGCGACCGACAGCAGGCCTTGCGCCAGCAGGATAAGTCGTCTTTCAAACCGGTCCGACAGCCAGCCGACGGGCGTCTGCGCCAGCATGCCGGCAATGCTGATCGTGGTTACGAGCCCGACCGTCGTTCCCGCCGACAGCCCGATCTGGGTGCCGTAGATCGGCGTCAGCACGAATATGTTCATGTTGGTGATGCCCCCTTGGAAGATGGCGACCACCGTCACCGGCGCCAGGCGGAACAGCGCCAGCGGGCCGAGGCGTTTGACAGGTCCGCTCGCATGGTCCGGCTCGGCAGGAGAGGCAGGCAGGGCCGGCCAGCGACCGCCAATGAATTTGGAAACCAGTGCCAGCAGCACCATCGCCGTCGCCACCGGGAACAGATGCGGCGATTGCGGCCCAACCAGCGCGACGAGCAGTTGCCCGAGCTGCACCGCGATCGCCGTGGTCAGCATGTAGAGCGAGAACAGCGCGCCGCGATTGTGCTGTTCGGCATAGAGGTTGATCCAGCTCTCGCAGACCACGAAGAGCGAAGCCATCGACATGCCGCCGAGCAGGCGAAAGCAGATCCAGTTCGGCACGAAATCGGTGAACACGAAACCCATGGCCGCCAACAGCGCCAGCACCAGGACCGCCACGAAGGTGCGCTCGTGGCCGTAATGGGCGACGGCCGGGCGCGTAACCAGGCAGCCGACAAAAAAGCCGACGGGATAGGCGGTAAGCACGATCTGGACGACATCGGGCGAAATGCCGGGCTTGCCAAGGTGAAGCGAGACGGCGGTGGTCAGCATGGCGCTGCCGACGCAGGCGAGGCAGATGCCTGCCATGATCGGCAGCAGAGCGCGCGAGCGCTCCGCGTTTTGCCACAGCCGCATCGCGGATTGGGCGATCGACCTCATGGCTGCTCCCCTGGCGGCGCCGTCGACGACGCCACCCCGAGCAGAAGCTACACGCGGCAGCGATTGCTGCAAACGAAGATTGATACGGCTATGGCTTTGATTTTTTTGGCCATGCCGGTGGCGGAAAGCGGCGTCTAGGCCACCGGCGGGCTTTACAGCGGTTTTGTGCCGTCCATACCATAGGCAAGTCGCCGACATCCGCCGACATCCAGGAGGAGTTCCATGACGATCGAACGTCTTGAAAACGGCCAACGTTTCTGCCGGGTGCTGCGCTACAACGGCACCGTCTATGTCGCCGGCCTGACGGCCGACGATCTGTCCGGCGACACCACCTCGCAGACCAAACAGATCCTCGCCAAGATCGACGCGCTTCTGGCCAAGGCCGGCAGCGACAAGTCGAAACTGCTCAGCGCCCAGATCTGGCTCCGGGACATCGCCGATTTCGAGATGACGAATACGGCCTGGGATGCCTGGATCGACCGCGGCGCCATGCCGGTGCGCGCAACGGTCGAGGCGCGGCTTGCCGGCGATCAGTATCGCGTCGAGATCATGGTGACGGCGGCTGTCGGCTGAGGCCGATTGGGGTGGGCAAACGCAATGCATGAGGTAGTCATCAAAGGCGGACGCGTCGCGCTCGACGACGGCTGGGCCGACTGCGACATCGGCATCGATGACGGCCGCATCTCAGCCATCGGCAATGGCCTGTCAGGCAAGACGCTGATCGACGCAGCCAAGCGCTGGGTCATGCCCGGCGGCATCGACACCCATTGCCATCTCGACCAGCCGGTCTGGGGCGGCGCAGGCAACGCCGACGATTTCGAGTCCGGCACCATTTCGGCGGCCTTCGGCGGAACGACCTGCATCGTCCCATTCGGCATGCCGGGTCCTGATATGTCGACGGTCGGTGCCATCGACCGCGCGCTCGATCGCGCGGCGGGCCGCGCGGTGATCGACTATGGTTTGCATGCGGTGGTGACCATGGGCACCGGCGCCGATGTCGAACAGCAGCTCTTCGAGCTTGCCGGCCGCGGCATCGCCTCGGTCAAACTGTTCATGACCTATCAGGGCTTTGCCGTAGACGACGACCTCTTCTTCAAGGTGCTCGATGCCGCCCACACGCTCGGCTGGATTGTCATGGTCCATGCCGAGAACGACGCAGCGATAAGGCGCACGCGCCAGCGGTTGATCGACCTCGGCCGCACCGACATCCGCTACCACGTCGTCGCCCACAGCGAAACCATGGAACGCGAGGCTACGCACCGTGCGCTCGCCTTCGCCGAAATGACCGGCGCGCGCATGACCATCGTCCACGTCTCGTCCTGGCAATCGGCAGAGGAGGTGGTGCGGGCGCGCGTGCGAGGCGTCGACGCGATTGCCGAAACCTGCCCGCAGTATCTTTTTCTTGGCGGCGCCGATCTCGACCGCCCGGCACTCGATGCGGCGCGTTTCGTCTTTTCGCCGCCGCCGCGTTCGCCGCGCAGCCATGCGCATCTGTGGCAGGCGCTGATCGATGGCGGTATCGATCTCTGGTCTTCCGACCATTCGCCTTACTACTTCGCCGACAAGATCGGCGGATCGCAGACGCCCGATTTCACCACGACGCTGAGCGGCATTCCCGGCATCGAGACGCGGTTACCGCTGCTGTTCTCGGAAGGATTGCTGACCGGCCGGCTGACGCTCGACCGCTACCTCGATCTGACATCGCGCAATGCCGCGGCGATCTACGGCTTCGCCGATCGCAAAGGCAGCATAGCGGTCGGTCTCGATGCGGACCTGGCGCTGTGGGATCCCGAAGCCACCTGGACGCTCGGACACGCCGCGCTGCATTCGCGCGTCGACTTCACGCCGTACGAGGGCAGAAGCGTGACGGGCAAGCCGACCACCGTTCTGGTCCGCAGCGTGCCGGTGATCGCCGACGGCGTGCTGAAGGCACAACCCGGCTTCGGACAATTCGTGGAGCGCACCGCCGCCGATCCGGCCCGCTCGGGAAAACCAGTCGAGGAGACGACGCCATGGCTCGATGCCTGACCATAGCGGTCTGCCAGACAGGACCCATCCAACGCAGCGCAACGCATGCCGAGACGGTCGGTCGCCTCGTCCAATTGCTGGAGCAATCGGCCGCGGCCGGGGCGGAGATTGCTGTCTTTCCGGAGATGGCGCTGACCACCTTTTTCCCACGCTGGCGCATCGACGACCAGGCCGAGATCGACGCCTTCTTCGAAAGCGCGATGCCGGGGCCGGAAACGCAGCGCCTTTATGATGCGGCCGCGCGACTCAAAGTCGGTTTTGCGCTCGGCTATTGCGAGATCTCTAGGGAAAACGGCCGCACGCGCCATTTCAACACCATGGATCTGGTCGGTCCGGATGGGCGCTTCATCGGCCGCTACCGCAAGATGCATGTGCCGGGCTCGGCCGAGCCGGAGGAAGGCACCACTACACATCTCGAGCGGCGCTATTTCGAACCGGGCAATCTCGGTTTCCCGGTTTTCGATTATGGCGGCATCCGCGTCGGCATGGCGATCTGCAACGATCGCCGCTGGCCGGAGACCTACCGCATGCTCTGTCTCAACGGCGCCGAGGTGGCGGTGCTCGGCTACAACACGCCGCTGCTGCTCGACGAAGCGCCGGCGCTGGCGCATCTGAGAATGTTCCACAACCATCTGCCGATGCAGGCCGGCGCCTACCAGAACACGCTCTGGGTGGCCGCGGCTGCCAAGGCCGGGCTCGAAGATGGCCAGGCGCTGATCGGCGGCTCCTGCATCATCGCACCGACCGGCGAGATCGCGGCGCAGGCGATTTCGCTCGGCGACGAAGTCATCGTCCATCGCGCCGACCTCGACCTCATCGCCACCTGCCGGAAGGTGAATTTCGACTTCGCGCTCTATCGCCGCCCCGATCAATATCGCCTGATCAGCGAGCCCGCCGGTTCGCATGTCTGATTTGGGCCGCGACCGATCACCCGAATGCCTGGAGCCGCCGCTGGTCGTCCCGTTGTCGCTCGGCGAGATCGTCGAGAACGGGCTATGCATCGGCTGCGGGCTTTGCCGGTCGCTGGCCGGTCCGGCTGAGATCGAGATGATCATGACGCCGGAAGGGCGTCTTCGGCCAGTCGCCCGCGCGGCACTGAGCCATTCGACCCTGACTCGCATCAACGCCGTCTGCCCGGGAACCCGGATCGCAGGACCACCGCAGGCGCAGACAGATGCCGCGACGCTGACCGACACGGTTTGGGGCCTGGCCGAGCGGGTAAGCCTCGTCTATGCCGGCGATCCGGCGGTGCGGTTTCAGGCATCGAGCGGTGGCGTGCTGACAGCACTCGGCCAGTTCCTGCTGGCATCCGGCCGCGTCAACTTCGTCCTTCACGTCTCGGCCTCGCGGACTGCGCCGATGCGCAGTGAGCGGCGGCTGAGCTTCGATGCTGCCTCGGTTCTCGAAGGCGCCGGCTCGCGCTACGGCCCAGTGGCGCCGCTGGAGGATTTTAGCGACATCCTTGCGCGCGGCGAACCTTTCGCGTTGATCGCCAAGCCTTGCGACATCACCGCCGTCCGCAATCTGGCGCGACATGATCCGCGCGTCGATGAGTTGATGGGCTATGCGCTCACCTTTGCTTGCGGTGGCGCTTCGGACCTGTCGAAATCGGAACAGGTGCTGCAGCGCTTCGGCCTCAGCGAGGATGAGCTCGCGCTGTTCCGCTACCGTGGCTACGGCAATCCCGGCCTCAATCGGATCGAGACCAAAGACGGCCGCGCCTTCCAGCTCACCTACCGCCAGCTTTGGGAAGACGAGGACAAATGGATGATCCAGCCGCGCTGCAAGATCTGTCCCGACGCGATCGGCCAGGTCGCCGACATCGTCGCTACCGATGCCTGGCTGAGAGGCGGGCCGGCGGTCGAAGACGAGGCGCTCAACGGCATCATCGTGCGCACAAAGCGCGGCCTGGAACTGTTCGATGCAGCGGTTGCGGCCGGCGCTCTGGCGATAAAGCGCGAGACCAGCTTTGCCGAACTCGGCGAACTGCAATCGCACCAAACGCGCAAGCGCCGCGCGGTGTGGGCTAGGCTGAAAGGCATCGAGATCGCCGGCAAGCCGGTGCCGGTCGTGACCGATCTTGCCCTGAAGGATTGCGCCCGGCGGAACACGCTGGCCGACAATCTTGCTGAGGGCCGCGGCGCCCACGACCGCGCCAAACGCGGGCGGCTGGGTGAACCGCGCCCGGTGCCGCGCGGCGAAGCCGTGATGGCGGAGGATGGACTTACATGAGCGTCGCTGAAGAAACCGATGTGATCGTCATAGGCGGCGGCATGGCCGGCGCCGGCGCAGCCTTCGAGATCAGCCGTTCGGCCAAAGTGGTGCTGCTCGAGCGCGAAAGCCATTGCGGCTACCACACCACCGGCCGGTCGGCGGCAAGTTTTACAGAGAACTACGGCAATGGCGTCATCCGCCGCATCGTGCTGGCGAGTCGGTCATTCATGGTGGAACCGCCGGCGGGCTTCGCCGACTACCCACTGCTCAGCAAGCGCGGCATGATCACCGTCGCGCGCGCCGATCAGCTCGACCTCCTGGCGCAGGATCTGCAGGCTGCGCAGGCACTGGTTCCATCCATCGTTGCGATGACACCGGACGAAGCGATCCAGCGCGTGCCGGTGCTGCGGGCCGACTATGTTGCCGGGGCCTATATCGAGCCGCATTCGATGGACATCGACGTCAACGGCCTGCACCAGGGTTTTCTGCGCGGCGCCCGCGCGCGCGGTGCCAGGATCGTTACCAATGCCGGCGTCAACGCCATCGGCCGCCAGAGCGGTCGATGGCGGGTCGAAACCCCGGCCGGAACATTCCTTGCGCCACGCCTGGTCAACGCAGCCGGCGCCTGGGGTGACGAGATCGCCACCATGGCCGGCGTCCACCCGGTCGGCCTGCAGCCGAAGCGCCGCACCGCTTTCAACATCCCGGCGCCCGCCGGGGTCAACATATCGGACTGGCCGCTGGTCCACGATGTCGGCGCCGAGTTCTACTTCAAGCCGGATGCCGGCCAGCTGTTCGTCTCGCCGGCCGATGCGACGCTGTCGGTGCCGATGGATGCCTATGCCGAGGACATCGATGTCGCCATCGGCGCCGAACGTCTCGAAAGGGCCACCACGATCGAGGTGCAGCGGGTGTCGCGCTCCTGGGCAGGTCTCAGGACCTTTGTCGCTGACGGTTCGCCCGTCGTTGGCCCCGATGACGAGGTGCCGGACTTCATCTGGCTGGTCGGGCAGGGCGGCTACGGCATCAAGACATCGCCCGCTCTGTCGCGCGTCTGCGCCAGCCTGATCGCCGGCGGTGGCCTGCCGGACGATGTCGCGAAGCAAGGCGTGTCGCTGGCAGACCTCACCCCGCATCGGTTGCGGACCGCTGAGCAGGCCCCCGCGTCATGACTGATCTGACGGGCGGCGGCATTCTGGCCGGGCGTCTGCTGGAGACACTGGCGCAAGCCACCACCGATGCGCCGGGCATCACGCGCGTCGCCTACGGACCCGGCGAGCGCTTTGCCCATGGTCTCGTGCGCGAGGAAGCGGAAAGGCTCGGCGCGGTTGCGCGCGTCGATGCGGCCGGCAATCTCTATCTGACACTGAAAGGTCGCGACCCGGCTCTGCCGGCAATCGTCATCGGCTCGCATCTCGACAGCGTGCCGCATGGCGGCAATTTTGATGGCGCCGCCGGTGTCGTGGCCGGTCTTGCAGTGATGGCCGAACTGGTCGGGCAAGGCATGCCGCGCGATCTGATCGTACTGGTAACGCGCGCCGAGGAAGCGGTGTGGTTTCCGCTGTCCTATCCCGGCAGCCAGGCCGCGCTGGGCCTGCTGGAGCCGGCGGCGCTGGAAGCGAAACGGTCGGACAGTGGACGCACCCTTGCCGATCACATGCGCGACGAAGGCTTCGACCCCGATGCTGTCAGGCGCGGCGTGCCGGGCATCGATGCCGGCGACATCGCCGCTTTCGTCGAAGTCCATATCGAGCAAGGGCCGCGCCTGGTCGCCGCCGGCGTGTCGGTCGGCATCGTCACCGGCATTGCCGGCGGGTTTCGCTATGTCGATGCCAGGTGTCTTGGCTCATATGCCCATTCCGGCGCCGAGCCGCGCTTTGCCCGGCATGACAGCGTGCTCGGTTTCGCCGATCTGGTTGCCGGCCTTGAGGCGGAATGGGATGTGCTTGAGCGGGAAGGGCACGAAGCCACCATCACCTTTGGTCGGGTGGAATCCGATCCGAGCCAGCATGGCGGCAGCCGGGTGCTCGGCGAACTCGGCTTCACCCTCGATGTGCGCAGCGCCGACGCCGCTGTGCTGGAGCGGATCGAGGCGCGTCTGCACGCGCTCTTCGCGGAGGTCGGCGCGAAACGCGGGGTCACCTTCGAAGCCGGTCCATACTTTACCTGGGAGCCCGCCACCATGTCGCCGGCGCTGATGGCAAGACTGGACCGCGCTGCCGCCGATTTGCAAATACCGGCACCGCATGTGCCAAGCGGGGCAGGGCACGATGCCGCCACCTTTGCCGGCGCCGATATTCCGACCGCCATGCTGTTCGTACGCAACGAGAACGGCAGCCACAATCCGCATGAAGCGATGGAGATTGCCGATCTCGATCAGGCGATACGCCTGCTCCTGCGTTTCGTCACCGATTTCGACAAGGATCAGCCATGAACCTCGCCGCAACGGCCTTACTTGTCATCGACCTGCAAAACGAATACCGCCCCGGCGCTGCCTGGCCGGTCGTCGGCTACGACGCGGTGCTCGCCAATGCTGTCCGTCTGATCGCCGCTGCCCGCACCGCCGGCGTCCCCGTCATCCACGCGCAGGCCTGGGTGAAGCCGGAGGAACGCGCCGGCTATGCCAGGCGGGAAGAAATCCTGACCGAGAAATTTCGCTCCGCCGTCGCCGGCAGCGAAGGCGCCGACATCTGCACCGAAGTCGCGGCGCTGCCTGGCGACATCGTCATCCACAAGCACTGGCCGAGCGCCTTTCGCCGCACCGACCTTTCGCAGAGGCTTGCCGATCTCAAAATCGAAAACCTTGTTGTCGCCGGCGTGCTCACCGACAGCTGCGTGACCGAAAGCGTGTTCGACGCGGTCTATCAGGGTTTTCGCGTCTGGCTGGTCAAGGAGGCCTGCGGCAGCATGAGCGAAGCCATGCACCGCACCGGCATGCTCGACATGGCTAACCGCCTTTATGGCGGCGGCATACTGCGCATGCCTGAGGCGTTGAAGGCGCTCGCCGGCCAAAGTTTTGACGGCTGGCGCTGCACGCGGCCGGTGGAATTCGCCTACACGCTGGAAACCGTTGACCGGCTCTACGAAGCGCTGTGATCGGCGCCGCAGCCACAGGCGCTTTTGACGTTTCTCTTTGAAGCGTTGGGTTTGAGCATCACACCCGGCAGCGTTCCGGTCGCCTTGCCGTCACGCCACACGGACACACCATTGACGAAGACATGCTCGATGCCGGCGGCCGGCTGACGCGGCTCTTCGAAGGTGGCGGTGTCGATGATCGTCTCTGGATCGAAGATCGTCAGATCGGCGAAATTGCCGACCGCCAGCGTGCCGCGCTGCTCAATGCCGAATTCACGCGCCGGCAGACCCGTCATGCGATGCACCGCCTCTTCCAGGCTGAACAGACCGACATCCCTGGCATAGTGGCCGAGCACGCGCGGAAACGTTCCCCACAGGCGCGGGTGCGGGTGGATGTCGTGCGGCAACCCGTCTGACCCGACCATGCTGCGCGGATGGGCAAGGATGGTGCGCACATCGTTTTCGTCGAGCTGGAAATAGACCGCACCCGCCGGCAGCAGCCGTTCGCCCGCCTCGCGTTCGCTGCAGTTCCATTCGCGGGCGATGTCGGCAATCTCGCGATTGGCCATTTCTGGATGCGGCGTCGACCAGGTGATGAGGACCTTCAGCCCGGTGTCGCAACGCTCGAGCCTGAGCACAGTGGAACCCGCGGCATAGGGATAGACATCCATGCCGATGTCCATCGTCTCGCGCGCCTTGTCGATCCGCTGGAGGGAAGGGCCACTCTTGCCGAAATTGGGGCGGCCGGTGCACTGGTGGTGCGAGATGAACAACTTGCCGCCGGCATGGCCGGCAATGTCGATGGCTTCCTCGATCGCCTCATCCATCGTCTCGAAATAGTTGCGCGTATGGGTGACGTACGGCCCGCCGAGCCTTGCCGCCGTCGCCGCCAGCGCCTTGACCTCGTCGGTTGATGAATTGACCGCCGGCGGATAGTCGAGCCCGGTGCTGAGACCGAACGCGCCCTCGGCCATTGCTTCAACGACTGATTCTTGCATCGCCGCCGTCTCCGCCGCGTTGGCAGGGCGATCGGTCACCGGCATGCAGCGCTGCCGCAAGGTTGTGTGGCCGACGAGCAAAGCCGCGTTGGTGGCGATACCGCGTTGCTTCAGCTCCGCGACGTAATCGGCAAAGCGGTTGAAGCGAAAATTCTCCTGGCCGCCGACCAGCGTGAACGGCGGCGGCGGCGCGCGGTCGAGCAGCAGCGGCGCAAGGCTGATGCCGCAATTGCCGGCGATCACCGTGGTCACCCCCTGGCTGACCTTCGGTATCATGCCATCGGGCGCCAGCAGTGCGCCGTCATCATGGGTGTGCACGTCGATGAAGCCCGGCGCGACGATCTTGCCAGCAGCGTCGATCTCTTGTGCACCACGTGCGTGGCCGAGGTCGCCTATGGCGGCGATTCTGTCGCCGTCGATGGCGAGATCGGCCGCGAAGCGATCGGAACCGTCGCCTGAAATCAGCGTCGCGTTACGGATGACGAGATCGTATGGCATGGCTGTCAGCCGTCCGGATTGGCGGCGATCTCCTCGCGGCGGCGCGCGACATAGGCATCGAGCTCCTCGCGGACCGCAGGATCCATCACCGGCTCCTTATAGTCATGCAGCGCCTGCTGCCAGAGCTCGGTGGCGCGCTCCAGCGCATCCTTGCCGCCGGCTTCCTCCCAGGCGCCGTGGTTTTGCCAGTTGGACAGCATCGGCTGATAGAAGGCGGTGGTGTAGCGCGACATCGTATGTTCGGCGCCGAAGAAATGGCCGCCGGCCGGCACCGACTTGATGGCTTCGAATCCGAGATCGTCTTCCTGGAACGGCAGCGGCCGCAGGAACTCCATCATGTTCTGCAGGATCTCGACGTCGAGCACGAGCTTTTCGTAGGACGCCGTCAGCCCGCCTTCGAGCCAGCCCGCCGCGTGATAGATCAGATTGGCGCCGCCGAGCACCGCGCCCCATGTCGCCATCTCCGTCTCGTAGGCCGCTTGCAGATCGACGACGTTCGAGGCGTTCGCGTTGGAGGTGCGGTAGGGCAGATTGTAGCGCCGCGCCAACTGCCCGGCGATGATGTTGGCCTTGGCGTTTTCAGGCGTGCCGAAGGCCGGCGCGCCCGACTTCATATCGACATTGGAGGTGAACGCACCGTACATCACAGGCGTGCCTGGATTGACCAGCTGCGTCAGCACCACGCCGAACAACGCTTCGGCGTTTTGCTGGCAAAGGGCCGCTGCCAGCGTCACCGGCGTCATCGCGCCCATCAGGGTGAAGGGGGTGACCGTCACCGGCTGGCCGTGCTCGGCCATCGCAATCAGGCCTTCGGCCATGGCATCGTCGAACAGGCGTGGCGAGTTGATCGAGATGATCGTCGTCACACCGGGCGAAGCCCGCATCTCCTCGTGGCTGATGCCGCGCGCGATGGCCATCATGTTGATGCCGTCCATCGCCCGGGCGCGGCCGATCGCCGTGCAGTGGAAAGAGAGATCGCTCAGCGTCAGATTGGCGTAATAGGTGTCGAGATGGCGCGCATTGGCCGGCAATTCCATCGGCGCCACCACCTGGTTGCCGATGATGTGGATGGCGTTGAAGTGGTGCGCCAGCCGGATGAAGTTCTGGTAGTCGGCCAGATTGCCCTGGCGCCGGCCATTGATCCGGTCATGCACATTGGGCGGACCGGCGACCAGGCCGAAGACCAGCGATTTGCCGCCAAGGTGGACCTGCTTTTCGGGATTACGGCTGGTCAGCGTGAAGGAGGACGGTACCGCGCTCAACGCTTCGGTCACCAGGCTTTCGTCGATCCTGATGGTCTTTTCCTCGCGGTCGACAATGGCGCCGGCGGAGGCAAACAGATCCATCACCTTTTCGCTCATCACGCGGATGCCGAGCTCCGACAGGATGCGCATCGAGGTGTCGTGCAGCTGCTGCATCCGATCTTCGTCCAGCAATTGCATCGGTGGATAGGGGTTTTCGACATGCTGCCATGGCAGTTGCGCGATGCCGCCCCCGCTTCGCCCGAGCTTCGATCGGCGGCCACCGCCGCGCCTGTCCTGGTTCATCTCTCTCGTCCCCTCCCGGCTTAGTAGCCGCGCTCCGGATCGACTGTGTTTTCCAGTTGCTGGCCGCTGCGGTAACGCTTCAGATTGTCGGCGAACATGCGCACCGATTTGACGTCCCAGCCCTCGTAGACGGCTGCGCAATGCGGCGTGATGGCGACGTTGTCGTAACCCCACAACGGATGGTCCGCAGGCAGCGGTTCGGCTGTGAAGACATCGAGCGCAGCGCCCTTGATCCGCTTGCCGTCGAGGGCTTGGAGCAGTGCTGCTTCCTCGGTCACTCCGCCGCGCGAAATATCGATCAGCACGGCGGACGGTTTCATCGCGGCGAAGGCTGCCTTGCCGAGCAGGCCACGCGTGCTGGCCAGCAGCGGTACGCAGCAGACGATGAAGTCGGCGCGACCGAGCAGGGCAAGCAAGGCATACGGGTCGTGCACCTCGTCGAGGCTGGGCATCGGCTTTGGCCGGGCGCGGATACCGAGCGTTTCCATGCCCATCGCCTTGGCGCGCCCGGCGACTGCCGTGCCTGTCTTGCCAAGGCCGATGACGAGGACCGTCTTGCCTTCGATTGGCTCGACGCGGCCGCCGCCCCACTGACGTGCCTGCTGGCGACGCTCAAAACCGCGCAGGTCGAGCGAGAAGGACAGCATGGCGCCCAGCGCATATTCCGCCAGCATGCCGGCGGCGACGCCGGCCGAATTGGTCACCGTGACGCGCGCCGAATCCCAACGTCCGAGATGATCGGTCCCCGAACCGCCGACCGATACCCACTTTACCGTGGCGCTCTCGACAAGAGCCTGGCGCGGAAAGCGCGGCGTGCCGTCGAAGCGGACCGTGTAGACCACCTCGGCTGAAGTCTGCTCGATCAGGGCCGGCAAAGCCGCATAGGTATCGCAGGCGTGGACAGGGAGATCCGGATGCGTCTCCCCAAGCACCGCCATCGCTGCGGCCGGTCGGTCGGTGTGGAGGATGACGGTAGGGCGAGCCGACATTGTGCGGGCCTCAGTTGCGTCCAATATGATCGGCCAGAGGGCCGAGCGCCGTGAGCAGCGCCTTGCCGCTTTCCAGCGTTGCATTCTCGTGCGGGGCGCGCAGGTTCAGCCAGCGCTGGTCGCCGGAGCGCACCGCCAGCACCGCCTTCATCGCCGGGATCAGGCCGGCATCCTGAATGATTTTGCGGAATGCCTTGATCGCCGCATCCGCTTCGCTGACGTCCTTGCCTGCTATGGTTGCGTCGTAAAGCGCCCGGATGGCGGCCGCATTGAGATTGACCGTCGCCGAGATGCAGCCCGCCGCGCCACTGGCCAAACCCTTGGTGAGCTGCGCCTCCGAACTCGGGAACACCGCGACATCTGGTGCGGCGGCAATCACTGCCGCCGTATTGTTCCAATCGCCGGCGCTGTCCTTGTAGGCGACGACCGTTTCGGGAAATGCGGCGCTCAGCCGCGCGGTCAGAGCCGGGCTGACCGGCACGCCGGAGTTCTGCGGGATGTGGTAGAGGATCATCTTCAGAGCCGGACTGGCCACCCGCTCGATCAGCTCGCTGTAGTAGCGCGCCTGGCCGTTGTCGCCGGCCGCGGTGTAGAAGAACGACGGCAGCACCATCACCCCGGCGCAGCCGAGGCCGACCGCATGCTTCGACAATTCGACCGTTTCGGGCAAGGCGGTGACACCGGTGCCGGGCATCATCCGGGCAGGCGAAATGCCTGATGCAACCAGCCATTCCAGCGCCTGCATGCGTTCGCTCAGCGAGAGCGACAGCGCCTCACCCGTGGTGCCGAACGGCGACAGGAAATGCGCGCCCTGGTCCAGCACCCATTTGGCGTGTGAGATCCAGAGATCGCGGGCGATGCGGCCATCGTTCTCGAACGGCGTCAGGATCGGGGCGATGGTTCCTTGCGGGCGGGTCATGTAGGTCCTTCTATCGATGAGGGAAGTTCGTCATCGCAGGCATGGAGCATACCCACCCCGCGATCTGCCAGAGCGGCATGTCAGTCTACCACGCCGGCCGCTGGAGGATCTTGCTGATCACCGGAGGATCGTAGAGCAGGCCGGAGAGATCGGAAAAGCGGCTGTCGGGGTCGGTCAGCGACAGGATGGCGTCGCGGATGGCCAGAGCGCGGCCTTGTCCGAGCACGGGTATCGCGAACTCCAGATACTTGGCCTCAATCTCCCCTGATGTCAGCGGCGCTTCGGGTCCGCCACGTGCGTGGACGTCGCCCGAAGTCAGCACCCGGCCGTCGGTGGTGGTGATGGCGACATCGGCCCAGCGGCCTGCCGGAAAGCGGGCGCTGTGGCGCTCCTGCTCCGACACGATGATGCGGCCGAGCAACTCGGCAACGGCGGCGTCCTCAAGCCCGGCGCCGGAAATGTGCTCCAGCCCGATGCGGCCATGCAGGATGAAGGTCGCGACGGCAAAGCGCAGGCTGTACTGAGCCTTCGACGTCGTGTCGGGCATGCCGTCGAACAGTGTCGCGGCATAATGGAAACTGTTGACCTGGACATGGTCGATATCGGCCGGTGTCAGATGATGTGAAAGAACCAGCCCGCGCGTCGCGTCGATGGCTGCATGCGCCCAGCGGCAGATCGGGTAGGGCTTCACATATTGATGCACCGCCTGCCAGAAGCTGCCGAGATCCTGCCAATGCATTGCGACTTCAGGTGCCTCGACGGTGATCGCCGGTGCGCCGGTGAAGCCGCGCTCAGCGAGCACCGCCGCCGACAGGCCGCTCAGCGCGCCGACGCCCGAGCCGTCATGCAGCATCGTCGGCGTGGCGATCTCGCGCATCATCTGGCTGCGCGGGCCGTGATACTCGGCAATACCCAGCGCCTCGCGCAGTTGCCCGTCGCTCAGCCGGCGCAGGCGCGCCGCCATGGCGGCGACGCCCAGCGCATTCCAGGCGCCTGACGTATGGTAGTCCGACACCGTCGCATGCAGTGCGATGCCGGCGCGCCCGGCGACCTCGTAGCCGACGACCAGGGCTGCCAGTGCGTCAGGGCCGCCAAGCTCCGGAAGCTGTTCCGCCAGCGCCGCCAGCGCCGGCACCACCACCACGCCGATATGGCCCTTGGTCGGGCTGTAGCCGTCGTGACCGTCGAGATTGTCGATCTGTGTTGCCGCCGCATAAGCCGCACCCGCCACTGAGGCGCGGCGGCCGTCGAAGAGCATGCGTGCGGAATGCTTCGGGTCGTTCGAATTGTAGAGCAGGGTGGCCGTATCACGGGCGATGCGCCCGGCCTCCATCGGCCCCGCGGCAATCGCAATTCCAATCGTGTCGAGCAAGAGGTAGCGGGCCTGTTCCAGCACCGCCTGAGGGAAGACCGATGCCGGCCGGCGCAAGACGAAGTCGGCCAGGCGCACGGCAGTTTCAGGCCTCGCATCCGGCCCTTCACGGCGATGGGGCGACACAGCCACTTCTTCACTCCCTCTGTCGTCACGACATCATTAATTTGGGTCCATCGTGCTTTCACGCAATTAGTTCAGCGGCTTTGGCCAAAAATATCTATGCCATGTCGCTTGCGTGCAATTGAACGCCGGCGCCTCCATGGTCTACCTATTCTGGCATAGCGCAGGAGCCGGAGATGAAGCCACCCCCGCCTTTGAACTATATCAGATCGTTCGAGAGCTCGGCCCGGCATCTGAGTTTCACCATGGCCGCCAAGGAGCTAGGCTACACGCAGGCCGCGGTCAGCACCCATGTCCGCTCGCTGGAACATTACATCGGCCGGCAATTGTTCATCCGCTATCCGCGCAGCCTCAAGCTGACCGAGATGGGCGAAGCGTTCCTGCCGACGCTGCGCCAGGCGCTCGACCAGATCGACCAGGCGACGGAGGCGATCGTGACCTCCTCGCGCAACCGCACCGTGGTCGTCTCCTGTCCGATGAGCCTGGCGGAGAACTGGTTGGCCGGCTGCATGGCCGCCTTCCGCAAGAAGCATCCCGAAATCGAGATCGTACTGCATGGCACGATCTGGGAGGATCTCAGCGAACAGATCGCCGACATCACCATTTCGACGCGGCGCTTCGACGATCGCCCGCCCGCAGGCATTGCACTCTGGAATGACGAGCTGGTGCTGCTGTGCGCTCCGTCGCTGCTCGAAGGCGAGCACGCCGTGAAGGTACCGGAGGATATCCTCAAGGTGGACCGGATCTTCGTGCACGGCCGTCAGGAATACTGGCAGGTCGTTGCCACCGCACTTGGCGTCGACATGCAGGATTACGACAAGGGCCTGTCGACCAACGCCTCCAACATCGCGCTCGAACTCGCCGCCATGGGTGCCGGACTCGTCGCCACCCAGCGTTCGCTCGCCCATGCCTATCTCAGGCGCGGACTGCTCGTCGAGCCGTTTGCGGTCCGGCCGCCAAGCCCCTGGAATTACTACCTGACCGAGACCCATATCTCCAAGGGCAACATCGCCCGCACCGTGCGCGAATGGATCATGGCGAGGGCGCAGGAAGACAGCGCCTGACGGGTATTCGCCTGCACTTCCCTGCCTTCGCACGAAAAAATTTGACACGCCAATGGCATTGTTTTTTTAGGTCTTGCCAGCCGGATTTCAGCGGTTTGTGAGGGCTCAAGCCCTTCCGGGATTTTTGCATCGCCTCTAACATTCCCCGCGTAATGGGGAATGAACGGGCGGAAAGCCCAAACCGGAGAAGCAACAATGGCACTTTTCAGGAGCAACGGTGACCGCGTCCCGGCGGTCATCGAAAGCTGCGCAGATGAAGTCAGAAGCGGCAGGATGGACCGCCGCGAATTCCTTGCCATGGCGAGCGCGATGGGCGCCTCGACGGCGTTTGCCTATGCTATGGCCGGCCTACCCGCGCCGGCCGAAGCTGCTGCAATGGAGCCCGGCAAGAAGGGCGGTATCCTCAAGATGCAGATGATCATCAAGGACATGAAGGACCCGCGCACATGGGACTGGTCGGAGATGGCCAATGTGCTGCGCCAGTGCAACGACTACATGATCCGCTACACCCAGGACTTCACCTTCGAGGGCCATCTCATCGAAAGCTGGGACGTCAGCGACGACGCCACCGAATACACGCTGCATGTGCGCAAGGGCGTGAAATGGTCGAACGGCGACGAGCTCAACGCCGACGACATCGTCTTCAACATCGAGCGGTGGTGCGACAAGGCGGCCGAGGGCAATTCGATGGCCGGCCGCATGGCCACGCTGATCGATCCTGCCACCAAAAAGGCGATCGCCGGCGCCATAACCAAGGTGGACGACCACACGGTGAAGCTCAAATGCGGCCAGTCCGATGTCACCATCATCCCCGGCTTCGCCGACTATCCCGCCATCATCGTCCACCGCGACTTCGACAAGAACGGCGCCGACATGACCAAGACGCCCGGCACCGGCCCGTATGAACTCATCTCATACAAGGTAGGCGACTCGGCCTCGGTGCGGCGCCGCAAGAACTTCACCTGGTTTGGCGGCGAAACCTATCTCGATGGTGTCGACTGGACCGACTACGGCACTGATGCTTCCAATCCGGCCATTGCCAGCGCCTTCGAAGCCGGCGAGATCGACTGCAACTATCAGACCGTCGGCGGCACGGTGGACCTCTACGACGACATGGGTCTGGTCAAGGAATCCGTCGTCACAGCCGGAACGATCGTGCTGCGCACCAACGTCAGCAACAAGCCCTATGACGACAAACGGGTGCGAAACGCCATCCAGCTCGCCGCCGACAACGAAACGGTGCTGAAGCTCGGCTATAGTGGCCTTGGCCAGGTCGCCGAAAATCACCATGTCTGCCCGATCCATCCCGAATATTATGAACTGCCGAAAGTGCCGCGCGATCTCGCCAAGGCCAAGGCGCTGATGACCGAGGCCGGCCAGATGGATCACGAGTTCGAGCTCATCTCCTACGATTCGGACTATGTGAAGGACCCTGCCGACGTCGTTGCCGCGCAGATGCGTGAGGCCGGCTTCAAGGTGAAGCGGACGATCATCCCGGGCACCTCGTTCTGGAACGACTGGACGAAATATCCGTGGTCGACCACCGAATGGGGCATGCGTCCGCTCGGCGTACAGGTGCTGGCGCTTGCCTATCGCAGCGGCGAAGCCTGGAATGAGACGGCCTACGCCAATCCGGAGTTCGACAAGAAGCTCAATGCAGCACTCGCCATCGCCGATACGGCCAAGCGCAAGGAGCTGATGAAGGACGTCGAGTTCGTCCTGCAGGATTCTGGCGTTCTGGTTCAGTCATTCTGGCGCTCGCTCTACCGCCATCACGCCACCTATGTGAAAAACCTCAAGATGCATCAGACGTTCGAACTGCAGCTGGAGAAGGTCTGGCTCGACAAGGCCTGAGCAGAAATATCCAGGGGGCCGCTTGATCGCCCCTTGGAGTTTCGCCAAGGCGACGAGACGAATTCATCTACCGGAACAGCGCAATCGCAATGCGCGGTTGGAAGCACAACAAGACGGTCGCCGAACAAAGGGAAGAAATCCGAATATGCGTACCCATGCACAAGCCGTTGTCATCGGTGGCGGCCTGATCGGTTGCTCGATCCTCTATCACCTCGCCAAATTCGGCTGGTCCGATGTTGTGCTGCTGGAGCGCGACGAACTGACCTCCGGCTCCACCTGGCACGCGGCCGCCAACATTCACGGCCTACATGACTCCACCAACATCAGCCGCCTGCAGCACTACACCATGGCGCTCTACAAGGAGCTGGAGACGGAGACCGGGCAAGGCTGCGGCATCTTCCAGCCAGGCTCGCTCTATCTCGCCCAGACCGAAGCGCGCGAACACCAGCTGAGGCTGCAGGCAGCCAAGGCGCGGCGCTACAAGATGAATTTCTACGAGGTCGGCCGCGACGAAGCCGAACGGCTGCATCCGCTGGTCAATTTCGACGGTATACGCTGCATCATGTACGAACCGGAAGGCGGCAATGTCGATCCCTCCGGGGTGACGGCCGCCTATGCGGCAGGCGCGCGCCAGCGTGGCGCCGAAATCCACCGCTTCACGCCGGTCACCGCGACCGAAGCGCAGCCCGACGGCAGCTGGATCGTGCGCACGCCGAAGGGCGATATCCGCACCAACTGGGTGGTCAACGCCGCCGGCCTGTGGGGCCGCGAGGTCGCCGCCATGGCCGGCCTGCAACTGCCGCTGATCCCGACCGAGCATCAGTATTTCGTCACAGAGACCATCCCTGAAATCGCTGCCATGGGCCGCCGGCTGCCCTCGGTCGCCGACCGCGACGGCGAATATTATCTGCGCCAGGAAGGCCTCGGCCTGTTGATCGGCGCCTATGAGCGCAACATGAAATTCTGGGCCGAGGACGGCACGCCGCTCGACTTCGGCCACGAACTGTTTCCCGACGATCTCGACCGCATCGAGGACAATATGATGCGCGCCATTGCGCGGGTGCCGGCGGTCGGCAAGGCGGGCATCAAGCGCGTCATCAACGGCCCGATGATCTGGTCGCCCGACAGCGCGGTGCTGTTCGGGCCGGCGCCGGAACTCAGCAACTATTTCTGCTGCAACGGCATCATTCCCGGTTTCTCGCAGTCGGGCGGCATGGGCAAGCTGGCGGCAGAATGGATGATCGAGGGCGAGCCTTCGCTCGACATGTTCGCCTGGGACATGGCGCGCTTCGGCCATTGGGCCGGCAAGGCCTTCACCAAGGCCCGCGTGCAGGACCAGTACAGCCACCGCTTCAAGATCCATTTCCCCAATGAGGAGCGTGCTGCCGGGCGCCCGGTCCGCACGCGCCCTGCCTACGAGATGCAGAAGCAGATGGGCGCGGTCTTCGGCCTCAACTTCGGCTGGGAGCATCCGCTGTGGTTCGCCGCCGAGGGCGAGCCGCGCGAGGAGACGAACGGCTTTACCAGGCAGAACTGGTGGGGCCCGGTCGGCCGCGAGGCACGCATGCTGCGCGAGCATGCGGGCATCATCGACGTCTCGAACTTCGCCAAATACGAGGTCAAAGGGCCAGGCGCCGAGGCCTGGCTGAATTCGCTGTTCGCCAACCGCATGCCGGCCGAAATCGGCCGCTCCTGTCTGACGCCGCTGATCGGCAAGCGCGGCGGCATTGCCGGTGACTTTACCGTGACGAAGCTTGGCCAAGACGAGTTCATGGTGTTCGGCTCCGGCATGGCCGAGCGCTTCCATCAAAGATTCTTCAAGGCGGTTCCCTTGCCCGAAGGCACGACCTTCCGCTCGCGTACGGAGGAGATGGCAGGCTTCAACGTCGCGGGTCCGAAGTCGCGCGAATTGCTGCAGCGGCTCACCAATGCCGATCTGTCAACGGAGACATTTCCGTTCATGCGCTCGCGGCGGATTACCGTCGCCGGCGTCGACGTGGTGGCATTGCGTGTCTCCTTCACCGGCGACCTAGGCTGGGAACTCTATTGCCCGGTCGCCAATCAAGTTGAGCTCTACAGCGCGCTGCTCAAGGCTGGCAGTGAGGTCAGCGCCGGCCCGGTCGGCTCGCGCGCGCTGATGTCGCTGCGAGTCGAAAAAGGCTATGGCAGCTGGAGCCGAGAATACTCGCCCGAATATTGGCCGCAGGAGGTCAAGATCGATCGCCTGGTCAAGATGGACAAGGGCGACTTCCTCAACCGCGACGCCTATGCGGCAATCGCCGACAAGCCGGCGCGCGATCAACTGATCATGCTGTCGATCGCCGCCAACGATGCCGACGCCACCGGCGGCGAGCCGATCTTCCTGCCCGACGGCACGCCGATCGGCCAAGTCTCGTCAGGCGCCTACGGTTACTTCGTCGAGCAGTCGCTGGCGCTCGGCTATGTCAAGGCGGGCTCCGCCAGGGCGGGCGACAAGGTGTCGGTCGCGATCCTCGGCAGGCCGCATGACGCGGTGCTGTTGAGCGAGCCGCCCTTCGATCCCGAGGGCAAGCGGCTGCGGGCGTAAGCAGGCGATTAGACCGGAGCGACGGCTCAGCCGCCGAAGCGGTCGAGCCAGTGTCGCGCGAGGTCCGATCGGCGGCAGATCCAGATGTCGGGATTGGCTTTGATCTTGTCGAGGAAGCGGGCGAGCCCGATCATGCGGCCGGGCCGCGCGGCGAGCCGGCAGTGCAGCGAGACCGTCATCATGCGCGGTGTCGTCTGGCCCTCGGCCAGCAGCCAGTCCACCCCGTCGCTGACATAGTCGAAGAACTGGCTGCCGGTCTCCAGGCCCGAGCCGCGCGAAAAACGGCTGTCATTGTTGTCGAACGAATGCGGCACCACCAGATGCCGCTTGCCATCGACGTTGACGAAATAGGGCAGGTCGTCATTGTAGTCGTCGCAGTCGAACAGGAAGCCGCCGTGCTCTACCAACAGCCGCCTTGTGTTGAGGCTGGGCCTGCCGGTGTACCAGCCGAGCGGGTGGATGCCGGTGATCTGCTTCACCGTGTCGACAGTCATGGCGATGTGCTCGCGTTCCTCCTCCTCGCTCAGCGGCGCATAGTCGATCCAGCGCCAGCCATGGCAGACGATGTCGCTGCCGAGCTCCGCAATCGCCTTGCCGGCGGCCGGGTTGAGTTCCAGCGCCCGCCCGACGACGTAGAAAGTCGGAACGATGCCCTTGTCCTTGAACAGCGAGGCGAGCCGCCAGACGCCGACGCGCGAGCCATATTCATAGAGCGATTCCATGTTGCGGTTGCGCAGGCCGGGTACCGCTGGAGATACGGCAAGATCCGACAGGATCGTCTCGGAAACACCGTCGCCCTCGTCGATGCTGTATTCAGCGCCTTCCTCGTAGTTGACGACGATGTTGAGCGCCAGTTTGGCGCCACCGGGCCACGCTGCGGCAGGCGGTTTTTCGCCATAGCCGATGAAGTCACGGGCCGGCAGATATGGCATCGCTCAAATCTCCTCGAATCTCATCGCAAAGTCAGCCGCCGCGCAGGTCGGTCAGGATGCGCAGCGCCCTGTCCATCATGTCCTGCGGGCCAACCGTTGCGCGCAGGCAATCGCTCAGGCCGTAGCCGCCGAGGTTGCGCACGATGATGCCGGCGCTGCGCAAGGCGGCGTCTGCGGCCACCGCTGTGCCCGTGTCGGGAAAGCGGATCAGCACAAAATTCGTCCGGCTTTCGGGAACGGCGTAGCCAGCTGCTCTCAGATCCTGCGCAAAGCGGTCGCGAATCGCGGCCGTGCGCACCACCGTCTCGCACATATAGGCCTGGTCGTCGATTGCCGCGACCGCCATTGCGAGGCTTGGCGTGGTGACCTGGTTGGAGTTCTGCAGCTTGCGGATTTCAGCTGCGACATCAGGCGGGAACAATCCCCAGCCGACCCGCGCGCCGGCCAGTCCATAGGCTTTGGAAAGGCTGCGCAGCACGACGGTATCGCCGCGCGAGACGAGCGCAAAAACAGGCTGCGGATCCTGGTCGTCGAACTCGCCATAGGCCTGGTCGATCACCAGGAGCACGTCGCCGCGCAATCCGGCGCGCAGGCGCAGCAGTTCGGCATTGCGGATTCGGGTGCCGGTCGGATTGCCGGGATTGCAGACGAAGACGATCCGCGTCGCCGGTGTAACGGCGGCGAGAATGCTGTCGACGGACACGACGAAGTCGCGTTCCACCGCCTTGATGTAGGCAGCACCGACACGCGAGGCGGCGGAGGCCGCGAAATTATAGGCATAGGCGGTGGCGAGCACTTCGTCGCCTGGGCCGGCAAATGCCGCGATGGTGCAGCTGATCAGGTCCATCGATCCGGCGCCGCACAGGATCAGCCCGCGTTCGACGCCATAAGCTTGCGCGATCGCTTCGCGCAGCATGATCCAATCCGGATCGGGATAGAGATGGCTGCGCGCGATCGCGTCCTGGCCAGCGGCGATCGCTTTGGGGCTTGGCGGGAAGGCGCTCTCGTTCTGGGCAAGGGTCGGCCGATCATTGCCGCCGAAATTCGCCAGCGCGAAGGCCGACATCGCCTCGATATGGGCGGCGGCCTTCAGCGGCATACCAGAACAATCCTGATGACGCTCATTTCCCCCGAACTGCCTCCGTTGGACCGGCTTTCGAGCAAGCTACAAGCCGCCGGCCTGTTCACAAGCAAAAACTCGCCGCGCAATGGCCGCGAAATTCTGGCCCTTCTGTCCGCGCAATCGGATGGGCATCGGCGTCAATGGTTGCAAAAGGCCGGGCAAGACCCGAAATGTTCGAGACAACGGGTCCGGAAACGGTATGCATCCAAGATTGCTCAAGACGTTCCTCGCCGTGGCGCGGCACCGCAACATTACCCGCGCAGCGCGGGAGGTTCATCTGGCGCAGTCGAGCGTCAGCGACCAGATCCAGTCACTGGAAAGCGAAGTCGGCGTTGCCCTCTTCATCCGCTCACGCCAAGGCCTCGATCTGACGGCGGCCGGCGAAGTGCTGAAACCCTATGCCGAAGAGATTCTACAGCTGGCGGACGAGGCGCGAATTGCTGTCGAGGCAATGACGGGAACGACCGCCGCGACGGTGACGGTCGGCGCGCTGGAGACGATCGCCGCGGTGAAACTTCCGCAATGGCTGGCGGCCTTTCGAGGCGACCATCCGGAGATCGGTCTGCGGCTGAAAATCGCCGGCAGCGATGCTCTGCTGCGGCAGCTCGAAGAGGGCGAGATCGACGTGGCCATCTGTTTCGACAAAGGTGGGCTCGACGAACGCCTGGCCCGACGCACGCTAACAGCCGAGCCGTTGGTCCTTGTCGCCTCCGCCGAAGATGCGGCTGTATCGCGACAGAACGACCTTGCCGCGCTCGCCGCGCTGCGTTTCGTGGCAACGGAAACCGGATGCGTCTACCGGCATCTGTTCGACACGGCCTTTGCGGAAACAGGTGTAGGAGCGCCAAGACTTGCCGCCGAAGTCGGCAGCATCGGCGCCATTGTGGGCCTGGTGGCGAGCGGTGTCGGCATGGGCCTTGTGCCGCGGCTTGCGGTCGCCGATGCGCTCGATCGCGGCGAGATCGTCGAACTGCCGTGGCCGGGTTCGGTCCGTACAGCGTCGCTGGTGATGATCTGGCGCCGCCGCCGCGTGCAGCCGCCGGCGCTGAAACTGCTGCTGGCGGCAGCCAAGACTTTCGGCCCGGTCAGATCAGCCGGTGACCGCCCTCGACATGCAGAACCGTCCCTGTTGTAAAGCCGTTGCCCATCAGGAAGGCGATGGCGTCGGCAATGTCGTCCGGTTGTCCGACACGTCCGACCGGCAGCCGCTTGGCCATTGCATCAAGCGTCTCGTCCTTCTTGTCGCCGGCAACGAAGTGCCAGATCGGCGTGTCGACCCAGCCTGGCGAGACGGCGTTGACCCGGACCGGCGCCAGTTCGACCGCGAGCGCCCGTACCAAACCTTCCAGCGCCGCGTTGACGGCGGCGACGACCGAGCCGCGCGCCGCCGGCCGGTAGGCGGCGATCCCCGAGGTGAAGGTGATGGAGCCGTTGGCCGAAAGCTGCGGCGCGCCATGTTTGGCGAGCAGCAGCGGCCCGTAGAATTTGCTTTCGACCACCCTCTGGGCGGCCCTCAGGTCGATTGCGGGCAGCAATTCATAGGCGCCTTCGATATCGGCCGCCGTGCTGACGATATGGTCGAGCCGGCCGATGCGCCCGAACAGGTCGGCGACTTTATCTTCCTGTGCAATATCGGCTGCGATGACGTTCAGATTGGCTGGGTTCTGCAACGTCTTGCCGGCGCACTCCAGTTTGTCCGCGTTGCGCCCGACGATGATGACTTCGGCACCGGCGTCCAGACAGCGCCTTGCCAGCGCCAGGCCCATGCCGGAACTGCCACCGACAATGACGATTTTTGATTTCGCGATTTCCGTATCTGCCATGTTCCGTTCCGATCCTGAACCGTTTCGGGCGAGATTTCGCAGACCGGCGGCAGGAGCGGAAACGGAAGAAAACGATAGCGCCATCGGAAGTTCCGATGGCGCTATCGTCGATGGGTCGCGAGCCACTCCGTCGAGTGGCTCCTATGCATTAATGCGATCAGTAGCCGACCGTGAAGCGCTGGCGGATGTGTTTGGGCTTTTCGATCTCGTCGGCCATGACGATGGCGTAATCCTCGAAGGAAATGCTGCTGCCCTTGTCTGACGTCAGCAGCGTGTCCTTGCCGATGCGGTAATTGCCGGTCCGCTCGCCGGCAACGAACAGCGCCGATGGCGACAGCAAGGTCCAGTCGAGATCATTGACCGTCCGCAGCGTGTCGAGGAAGTCGGCGCCCTTCTGAGCCTCGGCCTTGTAGATATCAGGGAAGGTCGGTGTATCGACCAGGCGCTTGCCTGGCGCGACTTCGAGGCTGCCGGCGCCGCCGACGACGAGGTAGCGCTTTACGCCGGAAGCACGCACCGCCGCGATCAGCGTGTCGGGGTCGCTGTCGAGGAAATGCACCGACGAGATCACTGCGTCATGCCCCTTGATCAGGGCGGCAAGACCATCCTTGTCGAAGACGTCGCCCTTCTTGGCGGTCACGCCCGGAAGGGCTGCAATCTTGTCGGGATTGCGGGCGATGGCGGTGATGGAATGGCCGTGATCGGAGAGCTCTTTCAGCAGGCGTGAGCCAACCTGGCCGGACGCGCCGATGAGTGCGATTTTCATGGGGATTTTCCTTTCGTTGGGGAGGATGTTTTCAGGTCACGCCGCCTGGATATGGGCGACGAGATTGTCGTAGCTGCCGAACAGCGCGTTGGCGCCGATCAGGCGGGGCGTTGCCTGGCGGATCACCGCGAGCGCCGGCACGCCATTGGCGTTGAGCCGCTGGAACAGCGACCGGCCGCGCCCTTCAAGATCGCGATACGACGTCATCAATGCGTCGGTCGGCGCCTTCAGTAGCGTGGCTGCATCGCTCATCCCGGCATCAGTCAGCACCGCGGCGACGCCGTCCGTTGTGACGATGTCGCGGCCATCGACGTAGCGGGCGCGCTGGATCCCCTTGAGCGCGGCCAGCCGCCGGCGCGGCTCGTCGAGACCTGCCGCAACAATGCCGAGCGTGGCGGCGCTGGAATCGAGCAAGGTGCCGCTGACATTGAGCACTTTGTCGAGATAGGCCTGGGTGAAACGCTGTCCGCTCAGCCTCTCGATGCGCTGGTCGTTCGACCAGGCATGGGCGGCAAAGCCTGCATCCAGCGGCCGTGCGCCCGCGCCGGAAAACAGCCCGGTCGGCACAAGCTCGAGTGCAATGCCGCTGTCGGCCAGCCTGTCCAGCATCGGCGTGGCGCCATAGCACCAGCCGCAGAGCGGATCGAAAAGATAGGTCACATTTGCGTCGGTCACGGCAAGCCTCATTGGTTGCCGGATAAATGGCAGGCAAGCGGCTTGCGAAAAATAGCGATCAATCGTACAGACTGTCTGATCAGATCGGACAATTAGGTCATGACCGAGCTTCTGAACCTCAACCGACTCGTCTACTTCACCACCGTGGTCGAGACAGGCTCGTTCACGGCGGCAGCAGACCGGCTCGATGTCGCCAAGGCTGTGGTCAGTCATCAGGTCGGCAAGCTCGAGCAGGAGTTGGGCGCGACGCTGCTGCGGCGCACGACAAGGCGCGTTGCGCCGACGGAAGAGGGGCGCCTGTTCTATGACCGGGCAGCCATCATCCTGCGCGAGGCCGAAGCCGCCTATGGCGACATCTCGCAGAGCGCCTTGAAGCCAAGCGGGATGCTGCGGCTGACGGCGCCGCTGGACTATGGCGAGAAGGTCGTGGCGCCGACCATCGCCGCCTATCTCCGAAAGTATCCGAAAATGCGGGTCGAGACGATCTTCGACGACGCTGTCAGCAATCTGGTCGACGAGCAGATCGACCTCGGCATCCGCGTCGGATGGCTGGCCGATTCCAGCAATCTGGCGCGGCGGTTGGGCAGCCTGCAGCAATTCGTCGTCGCCAGCCCGGACCTCGCCACCAGGCTGCCGAAGGATGCCAGCCCCAGGCTGGCGAAGTCACTGCCCTGGGTCGCCAATGCGCAATTGCGCGGCGTCGGCCAGTGGCTGTTTTCGAAGGGCGAAGAAACGGTGCTGGCCGAGCTCAATCCGGTAGTCAGCTGCGACAAGACACCGGGCGTGCTGTCCTGCGTGCTGGCCGGCATCGGGCTCGGCATCTTCCCCGACTACAGCGTCGCCGACGACATCGCGCGGGGCCGGCTGGTGCGGGTGTTCGCGGATTGGACCTTGCCGTCCGGCGGCATTCATGCCGTCTTTCCGCCGGCGCGCTTCAGACCGGCCAAGGTGCGCGCCTTTGTCGACCTGCTGGTGGCGGCTGAAAGAAAGCGCGCGCGCAACGCTGTCTCGGGGTGATGTTGGCGACGCCGAAGCAGGGAACCTTTGTTCGCCCAGCGCTTTTGGATATGCTGCGCTTTTGAACCGTCAGAAGGGTATTGCCGATGACCACCAAGATGTTCGCGACCTGCGCGCTCGTTCTCGCTGTGGGCTGCAGCCTGGCCACAACGGCCATCGCCAAGGAAAAGCATCGTCATCGTCAGCCGGAACCAGAACGCTACGTTCCCGCCCATCGCGACCTCCTCTACGCCCTGTTCGGCGGCCCGCGTTACTATGACAAGATGCTGATCACCACGGCGGCCGGCCCCTGCTCCTATGACCGGATCGGCCCGGACGCGAATGCGTTGAACAAGATCAACGACCACCATTGCGGGAAGTAGGCGCGACGACGGCGGTGTCTTCCGCCTTTGGCCTGCAACGCTAGTTACCCTGGTGGGATATTTCGATGACTTTCGCCGATCAACACTGGTCTTCGTCTGAAAAGAAGGTCGCCCGCAGCGCCTATGATGCGGCACTGAAGGTGGCGCTCGACAAGACGATAGCCGATCTGAAAAGCAAGGTCGGCGCAGCGACGACGCCGTCCGAGATGTGGGAAGTCGAAGACTTCTTGCGGCAACAGCGACGCAAGCTCGACTAGCTCTTCGACTATCGCTACTCCCAGCTTATAGAGGCCTTCGCCAGTCCCATCAGGCAAGGCTATCTCGAAGAGAATCTCCTTTGGGCTCGTCGGAAGACAAGCGGCAGATGATCCGAAAGTACTCTGCCTGGAGCGCAGATGAGTAAGCATCCAGCCCACGGGAGCGCAAAGCGCTACCATAGGATTTGCGCGCGCCGCGCAATTTGAGCTCAGCCATGGCTTGCCTCCCTGGCATCGGCGGTCGCGCCGCTGTCCGTGTCGTCCTGCGCCATCGCCAGTGGCAAACCCGGTTCGCCTTCCCACAGGATCAGGCTGGCAGCGCCGATCAGCCCGGCGCGGTCGCCAAGCTCGGCCTGCACGATCGGAACGTCGCGGTAGGCCGGCATCGCCCGCTGCTGGACGACCGCCGCGATCGACGGCGCCAGCAGGTCGAAACCGTTGGACAAGCCGCCGCCCATCACGATCAGATCAGGCGAATAGAGGTGCAAGAGATTGGTGAAACCTATGCCCAGCCATCTGGCTTCCGCCTCCATCAGGTCGAGAGCGTCGGCGTCGGCGGCCCGCGCGGCGTCGACGACATGCCTGGCAGAGACGTCGCCGTCATTCGACAGGCGCCGCAGCAGCGAGCCGTCGCCCGGCGCGGTCAGCCGCGTGGCGCGACGTCCGAGCGCGGTTCCCGAAGCAACAGCCTCGAAGCAGCCGATGGCGCCGCAAAAGCAGCGGTCGCCTTCGCCCGTGATGGTCATGTGGCCGATCTCGGCCGCCAGTCCGCGCCTGCCGTGATAGATGTGGCCGTCGGCGACGACGCCGCCGCCAATACCGGTCGACACGGTGACGAACACCAGCGATCCGCTGCCGCGTCCGGCACCGAAGCGCCATTCGCCGAGCGCTGCCGCATTGGCGTCGTTCTCCAGCCGCACCGGCAGGCCGAAATGCTGCCCCAGAATGTCGATCAGCGGCACGTCGTGCCAGCCGGCCAGCGTCGGCGGCGCAATCACGATCCCCGCCTTGGGGTCGAGCGGGCCGGGCGCGCCGACGCCGATGCCGGCAATTTCGGCCTGCGGCTGCTGCGCCATGAGATCGCCGGCGAGCGCGATGATCTGGCCGATCACCGCCTCCGAGCCCGCGCCGGCAAGCGTCGGCGCCGAGGCATGAGCTACAATACGGCCATCGCTTTCGACCAGCGCGCCGCGCAGCGCCGTGCCGCCGAGATCGAAGGCGAGCGCAAGCTTGCTCATCAGGCGGCAACCTCCAGCCCGCCCAACCAGGCCATGCGCTGGGCAAGGTCGGGGTCGCCGAAGGCGAGCGATCCCAGCACCACGGTTTCCGCACCTGCGGCGCGCAGCAGCGGCACGGTCTCGTGACGGATGCCACCATCGGCGGCAAGCACGATGTCGGCTTCACGGCCGGCTTTGCGCATCAGCGCGCGCGCCTCGATCAGGCGCGGGCACGCCTGCTCCGACAGGCTCTGGCCCTTGACGCCGATCGAGGTGCCAAGCAGCGTCACGAACGCCACCTCCGGCAGGAAGGGCGCGACTGCCGCAACCGGCGTTTCCAGCCGCAGGACCACGCCGGCCTCTGCGCCGAGTTCATGCGCCAGCTGCACGGCGCGCAGGCCGGCCTCGCCGTTTTCGGCGTGCACGCTGATCAAATCGGCGCCGGCCTCGATGAATTGCCGCGTCTGCGCCTCGACCATCTCGGCCTCGACCATCAGATGCACATGAATGGGCTTCGCCGTCAGCTTTGCGATGCGCGCCACCAGATCCGGAAAGAACAGGAAGCCAGGAGTGAAGCGGGCGTCGGCGACATCGATATGGTGCATGTCGGCATGGGCTTCGATGCGTTTGAGGTCGCGCTCCATATTGGCGAGGTCAGCCGACCACAGCGAGAATTCGCCGATCAGCCGGTTGCGCGGCAAGGCCGCGATTGCGGCAGGGCCGGACAGGGATTTGCTCGTTGTCATCGTCTCAGGCTCCGTAGCCGCGCATGGTCTGGCGGTTGGTCTTGACTGCTTTGGCCGGATCGGCGGCCGCGGTCTCGGATTCCTCCTCCAGCACCAGCCAGCCGTTGAAGTTGGGTGCGGCGCTGGCGACCTCGATTACCTTCGCCGTATCGCAGACGCCCTTGCCGAGCATCGCCCAGGTGCCGCTGGCATCGACATCCTTCAGGTGCACATAGCGGATGCGGTCACGATAGGTGGTGAGCGTGTCGGCCATGTCCTGACCGCCGCGCAAGATGTGGCCGGTATCAGGCACCCAGCCGACCAGCGAGGCGTCGATCAGGCCAAAGAAGCGGTCGTAGTCGGCGCGGTCGAACAGCAGCGTGTTGTGATGCGAGCTCGGATGCACGGCGACCTGGACACCTGCCTTGCGGCCGATCTCGCCGGCTCTGTTGTAGACCTCGGCGGAGATGGCGAACTTGTCGTCGCGCGGGCCGTCCGAGACGACGGTAGCCGAGCCCATCGACACCAGCGCGCCGGGAAATGCGGCGGCGAAATCGATCCAGCGTTTCGCTGTCTCGAGGTCGGCGCCGATCTGATCCTGCAGCGTAAACCCGCTCTTCGAGCCGAAGGCGAAGGACACCAGCGTCAGCCCGGATGATTTCAGCGCGACGGCGAACTCGGCCGGCTTGCCGGCATAGCGGCCGATCATCGTGTCGGTGATCTCGATGCCGGCGTAGCCGCCATCGGCGATCGCCTTCAACAGATCGTCGGGACCGCCGGCAAAACGGTCTCCGAGCATTTCCCAGGTAAAGGTCTGGCAACCGACTTTCAGGTCTTTCACGATCATCCTTTCATTCCTTGATACTGCTCCGTGGAACATCCTACTTGACCGAGCCCGCGGTCATGCCGGCGAGGAAGAACCTCTGGGCAACGAGGTAGATAACCAAGAGCGGTAGCGAGCCGAGCACGCTCATCGCCATCATCTGGTTCCATTCGAAGGCGTGCTGCCCCATCAACAGCTGGATGCCGATCGGGACGGTTCGCATGGACGTCGACTTCGTCAGCGTCAGCGCAAAAAGAAACTCGTTCCAGCACAACAGGAATGTGTAGACCGACGTCGCCACGATGCCAGGCAGTGAAATCGGGACGATCACCCGCCAAAGCGCTGTCCAACTGGTGCCGCCGTCGACCGCCACCGCTTCATCGAGATCGCGGGGCAAGGTGTTCAGATATCCGGTCATCAGCAGGATCGCGTAAGGCAGCGTAAACACCAGGTAAGTCAGGATCAGTGCGACATAGGTGTCGAAGATGCCATATGAGACGACAAGCCCGAAGAAGGGGATCAGAAGCGTGATCGGCGGTATCGTCTGCGTGCTGATGATGAGTGTGTTCAGGCTTCCCTTGCCGCGGAAGTTGAAGCGGCTGAACCCATAGGCCGCCAGCAAGGCAATCAGCACAGTCAGCACGGTCACCGCTCCCGCCACGAAGTAGCTGTTGAAGAAGAAGCGCAGCTTTACCGGGTCGCCAAGAATGGCTGCATAGGCTTCCAGCGTGAAGGACTTCGGCAGGATGGTTGGTGGCAGGGCAAAGATTTCGGTATTCGACTTGAACGAGCTGCTGAGCATCCAGTAGATCGGGAAGGCCGCGAAAAAGAGCCCTGCGGCAAGCGCGACATGGAGGGCGACGGTGATCAGCCTGTCTTTCGGTGTGTGCCTTTTCCTCATGGTGACTACCGGGCCCTTTGATAGCGGATGTAGAACAGCGTCAGGCCAAGAGAGATCAGCAGGATGACCACGGCGCTCGCCGACGCCTGCGACAGGTTGTAGCTCGAAAACGCCAGCTTGTAGGTGTAGGTGCTGAGGACTTCGGTCGCGTAGATCGGGCCGCCGCCGGTCGTGATCCAGATCAATGGAAAGACCTGCATGGTCCAGATGAAGTCGAGCAGCGAGATGCTGATGATGATCGGCATCAACTGCGGGATGGTGATGAAGATCAGCTTCTGGTAGGCCTTCGCCCCGTCGATATCGGCGGCCTCGTAGAAATCCTTGGGAATGCCCTGCAGGCCTGCGAGCAGGCTGACCATGAAAAGCGGATAGCCCGCCCAGATATTGGCGAAGGTGACGGCGTGCAGCGCGGTCTCGGGCGAGGAAAACCACTCGACCTTGGAGCCAATAATGCCCACCTGCATGAGAATGCTGTTCACGACACCGTTCGGCTCAAGCAGGAGACGCCAGATCACGGCGATGATCACCGCCGTGAACAGCCAGGGCAGTATGTAGAGCACCCGCAGAATGTTGCGCAGCGTCGGATTGATGCGGTCGCTGTTCAGCATGAGTGCGAAGACCATGCCAATGGTCATGTGGAAAACGACACTCATGCATGTGAAGTAGAGCGTGTGCCACAGCGAGGCCCAGAACACCGGATCGTCGAAGATGGCCTGGTAGTGTTTCAGCCCGGCAAAGGATGGGTCACGACGCAGAACCGCGCTGTTCTGGAACGAGTAGCCAATCACCGTCACCATGGGCAGCAACATCAGAAGGCCGATGATGACGAGCGAGGGCGACAAATAGAGATAGGGTGCGATCGCTCGTTTCAGTCTATGGTGAGAGCGCTTCTGCCGGGTCATGTTGCCAACCATGGATAAGCCTTCAAGAGAAGGTGAGCTTCAAAAACAGGGCCATCTCAAATTGCCGATCCGTTGTTGCCGGGTGGCCTGCCCGAAGTCAGGCCACCCGGCCGAAGATAGCAAACGGTAAACAGGCCGATCAGAATTTTGCCATCCAGCCCTTTTGCGCGGCTGCGGCCGCCTCCTGCGGCATTTGCTCACCGGCAAGCATCTTTTGAGCCTGCACGTCGAACTGGGTCATCAGGTCTTCGGCCACAGGCAGGCCCGTGAACTCGTTGGCGAGATAGCCAGTCTTGAAGATTTCGAAAGCCTTGCCGAAGGCCTTGTCGGACGTCACGAAGTCGGGCTTGGCGTTGACGTTGCCCGGGAAGGCGTTTGCGAGCGATACGAGCTTGGCGTTCACCTTTTCACTCATCAAATATTGGACGAGTTTCCAGGCCTCCTCCTGATGTTTCGAGCCAGCAGAGATGCCGATGCCCCAGGAGGCGTAGGGAAGGCCGCGCTTGCCGGTATAGTTTTCCACGACCGGGACCGGGATGAGGTCGAAGTTCAGTTTGGGATTGCGCTTGCGGATGAGGTTCACATGCGCGAGCGAGTCGATCATCATCCCGACGCGGTCGTTGACGAATTCCTCGACCTTTTCCTGTTCGGTCTTGGTGGCGATGCCGGGCGAGATGGTGCCGGCGTCATTGAGCGATTTGACGAAGGTGAGCATATCCACCACCGGTTTGCCTTCGAGGTCGGGCTTGCCGTTCGCCATCATCGATTGGCCCGATGCCCAGACCCACGACATCAGATCGTTCTGGACTCCGCCGGGGGACTGCAGCGACAGGGGTAGCACCCAGCCATACTGGTTCTTGTCGGCATGGGTCATCTTCTTGGCGGCTTCGAGAAATTCCGCGCGGGTGGACGGTAGCTTGGTCACGCCGGCCTGGGCAGCGAGGTCCAGATTCACGAAGACCGGATAGACGAACGAAGCCACGGGAAACATGACAGCCTTGCCGTCCACCTTGATGATATCGGCGACTTGGGCTTTATCGAACTTGCCCGCATCCATCATCGGGTTCATGTCGGCCAGCGCACCCTGCGCGTTCAGATTGTTCACCCAGGCGCCATCGAGACCGACGACATCGCTGAGCGTCCCCGTTGCAGCGCCCACCGAGATCTGGTCTCGCGTGGTCGCGTAGGGGCCGCTGACCAGCGTCACCTTGATTCCGGGGTTTGCGGCCTCGAAGTCATCCATGATTGCCCTGAGCGAGCCGGCCGGCAATTCTGGCTCCCACCATTGCGTGAATTCCAGCGTCGTGTCCGCCATGGCGCCGGTTGCGCCAAGCAACCATGCGGCTGCTGCCATTTTCAGCATCGTGGGTTTTATACGAAACGTCATGTTCTCCTCCTTCTTTAAGATCGACCGCACAATGCTGCCGATCGTCTGGTTATTCAGAAGTCTTCTTCGCAGGCGCCTCGCTCTCGCCTGCGGTCTTCCACCGATCTTCAGATCGCCAGATGCGTCTCGGGATCGAAGAAATGGAACTTGGCATCATCCACGGCCAACCGGATTTCCGAGCCGGAGCGGACTGCGCTGATCGGCTCGAACCTCGCCACCGCGTTCGATGCCAGGCCAAAATCGTCCACAGCGTCCGGATCGCCGGAGTCCACCCGGACCGCGTCGATGTTCAGATGGACGATCTGTTCAGAGCCGAGCTCTTCGATCGAAGTCACCTTTGCCGGTATCGTCTGATACTTGCGGCCGGATTCGAGGCTGCTGTCATAAAGATCCTCCGGTCGGATACCGAACACGACCTTGCGCCCCTCATACGAGCGCAAGCCGGACCGGCTGACGAACGCCGCATCCTGCAGCCGGATGGCGAAGGTGCCCGACATCAGTTCGTCGCCGGTCAGGGTCGCCTCGAAAAGGTTCATCGAAGGAGAGCCGATGAAGCCGGCAACGAAGGCGTTCACCGGCGATTCATAGAGCCTCTTGGGTGTGTCGACCTGCTGCAGCACGCCGCCTTTCAACACCGCGACCCTGTCCCCCATCGTCATCGCTTCGATCTGGTCGTGGGTCACATATATGGTCGTGACACCGAGCTGCTTTTGCAGGCTGGTGATTTCGGCGCGCATTTGAACGCGCAGTTTCGCGTCCAGATTGGAAAGCGGTTCGTCCATGAGAAAGGCGGCCGGCTCGCGCACCATGGCGCGGCCCATGGCAACCCGTTGACGCTGTCCGCCTGAAAGGTTCGCGGGCTTGCTGTCCAGCAGGGACGTCAGCTGAAGGGTTTTGGCGATCTCGTCCACGCGCTTCTTGCGCTCGGCTTTCGGCTTGCCTGCCAGCCGCATCGAAAAGGCGATATTTTCGAAGACCGTCATATGCGGGTAGAGCGCGTAGCTCTGGAAGACCATCGCGATGTCGCGGTCCTTGGGCGGCATGTCGACGACGTCGATTCCGCCGATCCGAAGGCTGCCGCTGGAAATATCCTCCAATCCCGCGATCATTCGCAACGCGGTGGATTTACCGCAGCCGGACGGCCCGACGAGAATCAAGAACTCACCGTCCTCGACCGATAGGTTCAATTGGTCGATTGCGCGAAAATTGTTCCCGTAGGTCTTGCATATATTTTCAAGAATGACTTCTGCCATCTTCCTCCCTCCACAAGTCTAAGCCGCTGTTTTTTCTTACTATTCTCGGCTGTGTTCACTTGCGATATTTCCTCGGATAGTTCAGGTTATGTTCCGGTATCAAGCTGCGCATATTTCAGCTCGACTGCCGACGGAGCGTTCGCTGATGCCAGGAGTTCGGTGACCTGGTCGTCGGTCGGAAGCGCCTCGCGCCCGCCCCGTCCCGTTATCGAAAGAGCCGCGGCCCCGGCCGCGAATGCCACCCGGCCTGCGGTGTCGGCTCCGCGCGTCAACGCATGGGCATAGGCGCCATGAAAGCAGTCACCGGCGCCGGTCGAGTCGACGACGGCAACCCGGTGCGGAGGCAGGTGCCAGAGCCCTGTCTCGTCGCGTCCGCGATAATAGACACCCCTGCCGCCGTCCGTCAGAACCACGGCGGACCGCGACGGCAACCACAATGCATCGAGTATCTCGGCCGGCGATCGGCGGCCCGTGGCAGTCCGCGCAAAGCCGAGTGGAAGAATGAGATGGTCGCAAAGCGCGATCAGCCGCTCCGTGGCTAGGCCGCCGGTCCATTCGATATCGCCGAGGATCGCAAGGCCGAGATCGCGAGCCCGAGCCACGACATCCAGTGACCGGATCGCGTAGCTATCGACGATCAGGACGGTCGCGCGGCTGAGGATATCGTCCGGAAAGTCCGGCGCGGTACCCAGCATTGCATCGTCGTCATACGCGATGAACCGTTCCCCGTCCGAGCCGACGGTGATCCGCGAGCGCACCGGGCGCGCATCGGCGTGGCGCGGCGCGAACGCGATTTCAACGCCGCTCGCAACGAGATCGCACAGCACGGCGTCGTCGGCGGCACTGCCCAGCCATCCGACGAACCCGGCGCTTCCGCCGAGCCGCACGACGGCGGCCAGCGCCGTCGCCACATTTCCCCCGAAAGCACGGGCACTTTGCAGAACCTTCCCCTTGCCCGCCGACAACGGCTGATCGACATAGACGATGTCGTCGATCGCGATAGCTCCGAAGCCGAGGATTGAAGGGACGGTGGGCATCGTTCAGGCACCCGCCTTCGCCAGCGCGTCCTGCGCCGAAAGGCCGTCATGGATGACGCCTCGAAAGGCAAGCGCCGCCTTCTCCGGATCGCCATGCCCCCAGAGATTGCGGCCCACCACGGCGCCGCGCGCGCCGGCACGGATGGCGTCCGCCGTTTGCTGAAGCGCGCCGAGCAGCGTGTCGGTCTTCGGACCACCGGCGATCACGACCGGCACCGGGCAGGTTCGAACGGTCTCACGGAACGACTCGAAATCGCCTGTGTAGCCGATCTTGATCACGTCGACGCCGGACTCGTAGCCGATGCGCGCCGCATAGGCGATCTCGTCGGGGGTGAAGACGATTTTTGCTCCGTCGGTGAAATCGCGAGGGTAGATATGCGCCACCACCGGCATGCCGTAGCGGGCCGCCGCATTCACGGAATCGGTCAGCCAGCGTATGTACTTACCCTCGGTCGCGCCGCGCACAGGAATGGCCACCGCCAGCGCATCGGCCCCCGCGCGTACCGCATCCTCGGGCGTTGCAATCAACTCACTGATGCGATCGTCCGGGGTGAAGCAGCCCGCCTGGATCACCAGAGAAGCTTGGCCCGCATATTGCGGCCACAGATGGCGCGCGGTGCCGGGCTGAATGCTGACATAGTCGGGTTTGCCCGCCATGACACGCGCAAGCGCGCCCGGCAGGTCGGCAAGGCCGCCTTTTCGCACGTCGCCATAGCCGACGAAGTGGTCGACCGCACCGCCAAAAAGGTTCCCCGATGGATGTGAGAAGAGGCGCGCAAGGCGCACCTTGGTTCCGAGGCTCATGACTGCAAAATTCTCCAATCGATTGGTTTCGAAATCTCAAACCCAGTGTTTGCGAAAGAAACCACAAAAGCAATCTTTCGAAAGCTTTCGAATTTGCGTATTTTTGGTAGAGTGAGCCGAGGCCAGGGCGATCGCCTGGCGCATGGAGGCAAGGACAGGGCAATGTTGTCAGAGCAGAGACGCCAATCGATCCTGGGCGAGGTGCAACGCAGCGGACAGGTTCGCATCAAGGACCTGTCGGACGATTTTGGCGTGTCGGAAGTCACGGTGCGCTCCGACCTCGAGATACTGGATCGCAAGGGACTGCTGACCAAGACCCGCGGAGGCGCGGTGACCCGGACCACGGATTCGACCACGGCTGCGTTCGCCCGGCGAATGCAAACCAACATCGAGGCAAAGAAACGCATCGCCCTGGCAGCGGTGGATCTCTTCGAGGACAACCAGTCGGTCATCTTCGACGGCGGCTCGACCTTGATGCAGCTTGCCATGCAGCTACCGCCGCTCAGCAATGTCGTGGTCGCGGCCACGGCAATGAATATCGTCCAGCACCTGATGCATCGGCCCGGGCTCGACGTTCACATGATCGGAGGCCGGGTCTATCCAGACACGGTGAGCACGCTGATCACCGATGCCGACACGGCTCTCGGCGGCCTGGTGGCGCATCAGGTCTTCGTTGGAGCGCATGCGATCGACTCCTCACTGGACGTGGTCGACGTGAACGAAGACATGGCGCGAACGAAACGAAACCTCGTGCGCATGGCCCGGCGCGTTGTCCTCCTTGCGGATTCGAGCAAATGGGGTGTCAGCGGAACCTCCAAGGCTTTTTCGCTGTCGAGCGTCGATGTGGTGATCACCGACGATGGGCTGTCCGGCCCGATACGCAGCCAGCTCGATAGGACCGTCGCCAAGGTGATCTATGCCTGAACCCGTCGCGATCCCTGACCGCGCGGCAAAGATCCAAAGCGCCCGTGACCCACGGGATTGGCGTCGGCGCCCGGCCGATTTTTCATGTCTGTCATCTTCTCCTCCCGAGACTGGCAGCCTCCCGATTTCGCGCCAGCGTTTTCATAAGCTCTATAAAAATTTTACGCGCGTCAAGATTTAAAATGCTGTATAGCGGCTTTCAAATGTGATCCGTTGCCGGGACAACGGTTCAGCCATGCCAACCGCGCTGGGAGGTACGATTTAAAATGCACGGAAAATCAAAGACAAAGCTCGGCATCGGCGTCATCGGCTGCGGCAACATTTCGATGACCTATCTGCGCAATGCTGCCCTGTTCGGCGGCGTCGAACTGCGTGCCTGCGCCGACATTTCGGCCGACATGGCTGAGCTCCGTGCCAGGGAATATGGCATCCGCGCGCTCGGCGTCGACGCGCTTCTCGCCGACCCCGACATCGAACTCGTGCTGAACCTGACCATTCCGGCGGCGCATTTCGACATTTCGTTTTCAGCGCTTTCGGCGGGCAAGCACGTCTTCACTGAAAAGCCGCTGGCGACATCGGCCGGGGACGGCCGCCGCCTTGTCGCCGAGGCGGCGCAGCGCGGGCTGCTGATCGGCTCGGCGCCGGACACGTTCTTGGGTGCTGCCGGCCGGCGGGCGCGGCGGCTGATGGATGACGGCGCCATTGGTAAACCAGTTACCGGCACCGCCTTCATGATGGGACGCGGTATGGAGCACTGGCACCCCAATCCGCAATTCTATTATCAGCCGGGCGGCGGTCCGGTGTTCGACATGGGCCCCTATTACCTGACCATGCTGGTCAATCTGCTCGGGCCGGTGGACCGCGTCATGGCGATGGCGACGCGCGGCCAGGAGGAGAGGCTGATCACTGCCGACGGTCCGTTCAAGAACACGACGTTCAAGGTCGGTACGCCCACCAACATATTGTCGCTGCTCGAATTCCGTTCCGGCGCCACCGTCACCTTCGGCGCCTCGTGGGATGTGTTCAGACACTCCAACCATCCGATCGAACTGCACGGTACCGAAGGTTCGCTCAGGCTGCCTGATCCCGACACGTTTGGCGGGACCGTCTCGCTGTCGGAACGTGGCGCCGGCTGGGCCGATTTCGCCAGCGAAAGCGAACTCTACGGCGCCCGCAATTGGCCCTATGCCGCGCCCGACCGCGCCAATTACCGCATGCTCGGCGTCGCCGATCTGTCGCGCGCGCTGAGCACGCGACGAAAGCCGCGCGCCTCGGGCGAACTCGCGTTGCATGTGCTGGAGGTCATGGAGGCAATCCTGGCTTCGGGCGAAAGCCGGGGCTCGGTAGCCGTCAACGGCACGGTCGACCAGCCGCCGCTGCTTGGCGAGGACGAAGCGGCAAGCCTGCTTGCCTGATGGAAATGTTCAAGCTGACTGACGCATCACCAGGGCGGCGTCGAGGCTGACTTTAGGCGCGACGCTCGCTGTGTCCTCATTTAGCAAAGCGAGCAGCGTCTCGACACTGCGCCCCGCCATGGCGGCAAAATCCTGCGCGATGGTGGTCAGAGCGGGGCAGGTGTAGCGGCTCAGCGGATGGTCGTCATGGGCGGCGACGCGCAGGTCGCAGTCCGCCTTGCGGCCGACCTTCTTGCCCTGCGCGAAGGCTGCCGCCATCACGCCGAAGGCCAGGCGGTCGTTGGCGCACAGTATGGTCTTGCCGGGCAGACCCACGGTCTTGCCCGGCAGGCCGCCAGCCCCAAGCATCTGTTCCATCTGCTCGTAGCCAATGCGCTCGAAATCCCATGTGTAGTCGCTTGTGTTGCCGATCACCACCGGCTCCTGGCCCAGCCGCTGCATGGCGCCGACATAGCTGTTCAGCCGCTCTTGCGAATTGTGGTTGACGTGCGGGATATCGAAATAGACCGGCGCGTCGCCGGAGCGGCAGAGATAGTCGACGATGGTCGAGACACTCTGGGCGTTGTTGTTGCCGACGAAGGGTGCGCCGCCTTCGAGATAGGTGTCGAAATAGACGATCGGCATTGTCTGCGTCAGCTTCTCCAGCGCGCGGCGGTCCGAGCGCAAGCCAAGCGGCGCGATCAGCGCGCCTGAGACTTTCAGCGACAGGATGGTGCGCGTCGCCTCGACTTCGAGCTCGCGTGAACCGTGTGAGGAAATGACGATGGGCCAGTAGCCCTCGTCGCGCAGCCTGAGCTCGATGCGGCTGACCATTTCGGAGTAAAAGGGATCGGCCACCGTCGGCACGAGGATGCCGATGCTGCGGGTGCGCTTGCGATTGAGGTTGCGGGCAAACAGATTGGGCTGGTAATCGGACGAGCGCAGCGCCTCCTCGATGCGCTTGCGCGTTGCCGGTTTGACGCTGGTCGGGTCGTCGAAATATTTCGACAGCGTCGGCCTGGAGACGCCGCAGGAGCGGGCGAAATCCTCCATCGTCTTGTGCTTCGTCATTCGATCCCTCGTCTGGCAGGCGCCAGAACCTTGGTCATCGCTGCCCACGGTCCTGCAGCCGGCGCGACGCCACGCAACCTTCAAGACGAAATTTACAGGAAACTTCAGTGGTTTCAACGCGCAATGACAAATTATACCGTGCGTAAATTTATTCAATTGACGCGAAAATTGTCCCGCATCAAAGTCTCGACCGCAGCGAGCAAGCCAAATATCTGGGAAACATGACACAACAGATCGATCAGCTTCTTTCCCAGCTTTATCAGCGGCTCGACGCCGCCGCTGTTGTCACCGGCGATGCGGTCGATCCGCGCTATGGCGACGATCTCGCCGGCAAGGGCGGGGGCCGGCCCGAACTGGTCTTGCGTCCGCGCAGCGCCGCCGAGGTGGCCGAAATCCTGCGCGTTTGCAGCGGCCTTGGCCAGAAGCTGGTCGTCCATGGCGGCCGCACCGGGCTGGCCGGCGCCGCGCGCGTGCAGCCGGGCGAAGCGGTTCTGTCGCTGGAGCGCATGACCGCAGTCGAAGCGCCTGACCGCGCGGCGGCAACCATCATCGCAGAGGCTGGCGTGCCGCTGCAGATGGTGCAGGAAGCAGCCAATGCGGCCGGCCTGATGTTCGGCGTCGACATCGGCGCGCGCGGCACGGCAACGGTCGGCGGCAACATCGCCACCAATGCCGGCGGCATCCGCGTGCTGCGCTACGGCATGTACCGCGCCCAGGTTCTGGGACTGGAGGCGGTGCTTGCCGACGGCTCGATCCTGACCTCGCTGCGCGGCTTGGCCAAGAATAATTCGGGATACGATCTCAGCCAGCTGTTCATCGGTAGCGAAGGCACGCTGGGCGTCGTCACGCGCGCCTGCCTGCGCCTGCATCCGAAGCCCGCCACCGAGGTCGCAGCTTTCTGCGCGCTTGGTTCGCTGGAGGCGGCTATCGCGCTGCTCGGGCTGCTCAAGCAGCGGCTCGGTCCCTTGCTCTCGGCCTATGAGGTGAATTTTTCGCCGCTCTACGGCGCCATGATAGCCGGCATGGCCGCGCCGGCGCCGCTGCCTGCCGGCGCGCCGGTTTATGTCCTGGCCGAGATCCAGGGCAATCAAGCCGAGCTGGACGGCGAGCGTTTCGCTTCAGTGCTGATGCACGCCGTCGAGGACGGCATCGTCGACGACGTGGTCGTCTCGCAGTCGCCACGCGAGTTTCGAGCGCTCTGGGACGTACGGGAAGAGGCCAACCGCTTCCTGTTTGCGATCGAGGGCCTGATCGGCGTCGATATCTCCATTCCGCTGGCGACGATGGCGGCTTTCCTGGGCGACGCCGAAGCGGCGATCCGCGCTAAGGACGGCAGCGCCGAGATCTACGTCTTCGGCCATCTCGGCGACGGCAATCTGCACTATCAGGTCGACACCAGGGAACCGGCCGCCGCCTATGAGATCATCTATCGCGGCGTGGCCGCATGCGGCGGCTCTGTCTCGGCCGAACACGGCATCGGCCTCGACAAGAAGAAATGGCTGGGCCTCGTGCGCAGCGACGCCGAGATATCGGCGATGCGCCGCCTCAAGGCGGCGTTCGATCCGCACAACATCCTCAACCCCGGGCGGATTTTCGACATCGCTTGAATGCTACGAGGCATGTTTTGCCGCAATTCCGGACGGAAAACCGCTGCATACTTTTCCTGGAATTGCTTTAGCTCGCAGTTGGCGAAAGCAGCGCGTGGTAGTCGACCGTTCTCAGCTGCTCGACGCCGTCCAGCGTCATGTTGCCGGCGACATAGACGATGATCGCCAGGCCGAGCCAGCCGATCCAGCGATATTTGGCAAGCAGTGCCGCCACCAGCGTCGAGGCGACCGCCATCAGCACCACCGAGAGGATGAGACCGAAGACCAGCGCGTTCATGTCATGCGCGGCGGCACCCGCTACGGCGAGCACATTGTCCAGCGACATGGAAACATCGGCGACGACGATCTGCAGGATTGCCGTACGCAGCGCCTTGGCCGGCCGCGCCGCCGCATGCGCGGTAGCGGCAGTGTCGCCTGCATCGCCATCGTCCTCACTGTCACCGACCGAGCGCAATTCCTGGAACATGTTCCAGCACACCCAGAACAAGAGCAGGCCGCCGACCAGCATGATCCCGGGGATTTCCAGAAGCTGAACGGCGATCACGGCAAAGACGACGCGGATCACCGCGGCCGCGGCTATGCCGGCGATGATCGCCTTCTGGCGCAAAGCCTTTGCCAGGCCCGCGGCCGCCATGCCGATCACCACCACGTTGTCGCCCGACAGGACGAGGTTGATGGTGATGACTTCCAGATAGGCGGCGACAGTTGTCTGATCGAAGCTCATGGGGCAGGCTCTCCGGAGAGGTGTTCCGGTCGGTCGTGGCGATCGGGCGGACATCTACCCGGCCGCAAAGACAGATTTGAGTGCAGTCCTGCATCGAAACAAGACGCCAGGCGCGGCCAATCGTTCCTCGTCCACCGGATTCATCCCCAATCGTTCGGCTTGCCGGCAACAAATGGCCCCCGGAAAGGGAAGACAAAGGCGTTCCGCTTGCCTATCAATGTCGCCGACCGAAGGAGAGACTGATATGGGCAAGACGGCACTGATTTTCTGGGGCGGCTGGGAAGGCCACACGCCGGCGCGCAGCGCCTCAGTCGTCAGCGAGATATTGACCGGGCACCGCTTCGACGTGCGGATAGAGCAGGGCACCTCCGCGCTCGCCGATCCGCAGCTGTCGGCCGTCGATCTGATCGTCCCAATGATCACCATGGCGACGATCGAAAAGCCGGAGCTGCAGAACCTCGTCGCCGCCGTCAGCGGTGGATCCGGCCTTGCCGGGTTTCACGGCACCATGGGCGACAGTTTCCGCAACGAGCCGAACTATCAGTTCATGACCGGCGGCCAATGGGTCGCCCATCCCGGCGATATCATCGACTACCGTGTCGACATCACCAGCGATGACCCGATCGTGCGGGGCATCGACGGCTTCGCCTACCGTTCCGAGCAGTATTACATGCATGTCGACCCGAGCAACGAGGTGCTGGCGACGACGACGTTCTCCGGCGATCATCTCGACTTCATCGACGGCGTCGTCATGCCCGTGGTCTGGAAGCGCCGATACGGCAAGGGCCGCGTCTTCTTCAGCTCGCTCGGCCACACGGCGGATGAGTTTTCCGTGCCGCAAATGCGCACCATCTTCGAGCGCGGCGCGTTGTGGGCCAGCCGCTAGGCCTCGACGGCGCTTGCGACTGCAATCTTGCAATCACGCTTTGCGCAGCGCTTCGGTTTCGGCCAGATGGATGCCCATTTCGACAAAGGCGGTGAGCACCGAGAACCGATCGGCCACCGCAACCCGCGCCAGTCCGGCCAGAATGCCGGCGTTGACGGCGTGGGCGGCGGGCAGCGGCCGCAGCCTCGACCCTTTGGTCTGATCGGCCGCGCCATTGACATGCCGTTGCACCGCCAGCGCGATCCAGCCGGCCGGCGTGTGCTGCCGCGCCATCGCTACACCGGCGACAGCGGCCCGGCGGCTTGCATTGCTGGGTTCGCCGACCCAGTCCTGTACCAGCGCCAGAGTTTCGAGATCCTGCTCTTCGAGCAGTTCGGTCAGATGCCCCAGGCACTCATGGCCCCACCAGATCGCTGCCCGGTCGGGCAGGAGATAGGCGCAAAAGGTGATCGCTTCCTCGGGGATGCGCCCGGCCATCAGCCGGCGGCAGAACTCGAGCGAGGGCTGGTCGGTGGGAACAGCCGTCATGTCCCGGGCAACGGCGCTGTTTGCGGCGAAGAGATCGCGTGCGGTCTGGAATCGAAGCCCATTGACCATCGCTGCTGTTGTCCTCCCCCAAGAGCAGCTATCACTCAACTCGCCTGCGAGCCGCGGGTCAAGCCTGTCGACCGCCACATGTCCATGACGTTGTTCACAGACAAACGCGCCGCGCTTTGGTATATTCCACAATCAGACCCACGACTCCGAAAAAAGGCGAAGCCGGCTTTCGGAGAGAGGGATGCAGGGTCAAACGGAAACTGGAGCCTGGCCGTCTTGGCGGATCGGGCTTTGGTGACATCGGACGCTCAGAGCAGGAGTAACCGTTATGCAGCGGGGCATTTCAGTCTTAGCGTTGGCGGCCGTGCTTTTTTCGACGCACGCTTATGCCGACCCACTTCAGAAATCGGAAGACATTGTGAAGTTTTTTGCCGGCGCGATCGATCACGGCGCGGCGCGCGGGATTTGCGTCGGCACCGAGGATGAGTGCAAGAGCAAGACCAGCCAGAAAGACAAGCCACCGGAGAAGACCGGCCTCGATATGCTGATCAATTTCAGCCTGGATTCCTCCGAGCTCGATGCCAAGGCGCGCAGCGAACTCGACGAGTTCGCCAAGGCGCTGAAGGACGACCGGCTGAGCAAGCTGTCCTTTGTCGTCGAAGGCTATACCGACGCGTCCGGCTCGGCGAACTACAATGAGGGCCTGTCGCAGCGCAGAGCGCAATCGGTGACGGCTTTCCTGGAATCCAACGGCATCGAATCCGCCCGCATCACGGCGGTCGGGCTGGGCGAGGCCAATCCGCGCAATTCTGACCCCTACGACCCCGTCAATCGCCGGGTCGAGATGCGGATCAAGGCGCAGTAGCTTCGCTGGCTGCGTCCTTCGACAGCACACCTCCCTCTAACGGCAACACCGCGCGTCCAACGGACACGCGGTGTTGTTGCTGTTTGATGTGATCGATCAGTTCTTGAGGACGCCGCCGACCGCTACGCCGGTGCCGAAAATCAGCGCCTTGGTCAGGAAATCATTGTTGTCCTGCGGCGGCGGGCCTTCCTCGCGCACGACCTCGCGGTTGCGTCTTTTCTGCACGAACTGCTGTTGCCGGCGTGGTTTCTGGGCGTACTGCTTCTTGCGCGGCTTCTCCGCCACCGGCTGCAGCGTGCGTGCCTTCTGCACCACCTGTTTTTTGTTCAAGCCGGACTGGTCGGCCTCATATTTGGCGCGCACGGCCTCCATCATCGGGTCGGTCTGGACCTCCAGGAACGCCAGCTGCTCCCGCGTCAGGAAAGTGGTCGGCGGCAGCCCATTCTCCTCTTGCCAGTCGCCGATCGCTTGCCGGGTCTTGGCGCCGATGTTGCCGTCGACGCGGCCTAGCTCATTGCCCAGCGCTTCGACGCGCAATTGCAGGTCGATGCGGCCCTGGCGATCGAGACCGATCGCGTTCTCCGTCGCCTCGGTGCCGAGCACCTTCTTCATGTCGTCCGAAATGCCGACCGAGGTGCGCACGGCAGAGCCGGGATTCGCTTCGGCAGCATCAAGCGCTGCGACTTCCCGTTCCTGGGCCTTCGGATCCTTCAATGCGTCAATGTTGAGCCGCGCCACCGTGGCGAAGCGGCCATTCGGGAATTGCTCGAGATAGGCTTCGTAGAATGGCGCGGTGTTGCGCTTCGAGGCCTCGTCCCACAGGCGCTGCTCGACTTCCCACGCGGGCGGTTCGCTGGCGACGGGGGCAGGGGCGGGCGCCGCCGCAGCGTTCGCGGCGTCGGCGGCAGGCTTTGCCTCCGGCACGGCTTGCGCCGCGGCCTTGCCGAGGAAAACCTCGCGGCCCAGCGATGCGTTGTGCCATGGCCGCTGGCGGCCTTGGGTGGTCTCGGCCACTTCGCCGCGCACCCGGGTCAGCGCGCTCTGGATCTCGACGCCGGGTTCGGTCAGGTGCCTGGCGAGCGCCGTCGAGTAGGGGCTGTCGACGCCGTTGCCGTCAAAGGCGATGGCGCCGGGGTCGGTGGCATAGGCAATCAGGATGCCGCCGGTTCCAACGCCTTCCGACTTCGGATCGATCGGTGCCAGGCCGGTGCCCAGCGCGGTCGAGCGGCTCTTCGGCATCGCGGCCGCCAGCGTGCGTGCCAGCGGATTGTCGCGGCAGGCATCGAGGATGATGACGCCGACCGCCGGGTCGGGCGGCAACGCGGCCATGAAGTCGTCGATCTGGACGGTTCGGGTCTTGAGATAGGCCGGCGATGTCAACTCGGCGTCGACCGGGATCAAGAAGTTCTTGCCATCCACCTGCATGCCGTGACCGGCATAGAAGATGACGGCCAGGTCGGCGTCGTAGGATTGCTCGGTGAACTTGCTGATCAGGCTGTGCATGCCGGCATTGTCCTGGTCGACGCCCTCGATCACCTCGAAGCCTGCATTGCGCAGCGTCGATGCGATAAGGTGCGCGTCATTGGCCGGATTGGGCAACTCGACGGCATGGACGTATTTGCTGTTGCCGATGACCAGCGCGACGCGTTTGGCGCCAGGCGCCCCGGCATCCGGCGCTGCAGCCTGGACGGTGCCAAGCGCGGTCAGCATTAACAGAAAAAATCCGCTCAAAAGGACGGCAAACGCTTTCATAGGATCAGCCCTCCGCCCCAATGGGGCGCGTTATTGATGTCTGCGCATGCTTAATTCCAACAGCGACTGTGTCGCTTCTGCCAAAATGGCTCCTGGGCGTATGTGATCCCAGCCACAGTTTTGGTTCACAACAGGCCCAAAAAACCTTTGCAAATATCCGCTAATATATCATTTGCCGGCCTCAAAACCAATCGGCGCGGCGAAACCAGGCGGCCATCCGCTGAAACTACGGCTAGCCAGGCTCAAGGCCGTTCTGGAGCGAGCCGACCAGCGCCGTGATGGCCTGCTTGTATTTTTCGAACTCCGGCGATGTCTGGCGGACTTCCGTCGTCGTCTGCTGGCCTGCATCGGACGTCGCCGGCGTGGGCAACTTGCGGCCCATTTTGCGTTCCGCCCAGTCGACGACGTAGCTGGCGGTCTTGCCTGTGAGGAAAGGGTTGGCCTGGATGACGGCCGAGCCGAGCACCGCGCTCAATTGCGCCGATCCCGGCGCCGCCAGCACCTGATGCGCGCCTTCCATGCCGAGGAAATGGCAGAGATAGAGCCGGCCGGCGGTGATCTGGTGGCCGCGCGCCCTGAGATAGGCTTCGCCTTCTCTTGCCAGATTGCGCACCATCTCGCGCGAGATGGTGGCGTCGTAGCGCAGCGCCAAAAGGTCGGCGGTCGACAGCGAGCGCGCAAGTTCGGGACGATAGGTGTTCATCATCCGGATCCAGGTCTTGGATATGAACTGGCCGGCGCCGGTTGCCGAAGACAGCGGGTTCTTCGCCCGCGCGCTGCCGCCCGATTCGACATGAACGATACGGTCGGTCAGCGTTTCGACGGCGACGTCGCCGCTCCCGCCTGTCTCCACCACCGCGGCACTCACGGAAGTCACCGTGCCAAGCGGGTCGATCGCCGCGCCGTTCAGGTAGAGCTCGAAATGCAGATGCGGCCCGGTCGACAGTCCGGTGGTGCCGATATAGCCGATGATGTCGCCGGCCTTCACCTTGGTGCCGACGCCGCTGGCAATGGCGAATTTCGACATGTGCGCATAGCGCGTCTCGCGTCCGCCGGCATGCGCGATCTTGACCACATTGCCGTAGCCGCCGCCATCGCCCTGGAAGATGATTTCGCCGTCGAAGGCCGCGGCGATCGGCGTACCTACCGGGGCCGCCCAATCGACGCCTTTGTGGATGCGGACCACGCCCAGGATTGGGTGCTTGCGCGGCCCGAAGGTCGAGGTCATCACGCCGCTGACAGGCGTCACCATGCCATTGGTCACCGTCAGCGAGCGCACCTGATCGTCGCCGGACACGCAGGCAAACTGGCCGTCCCTCTGCTGGAAGACGAAACAGTCGAGGTTCTTCTCTGTGCCCTGCACGCCGACATAAAGCACACGTCCGTCGGTATCGTTCTTGCCGCGCGGCGTCTGCGAATAGATCAGCACCAGGCGCTGGTCCTCGCTGGCAAAGGCGTCCAGATCCTGTCCGCGCGACAGATACATGATGGCTTCGCCGATGATGCCGGTCGGCACATTGTTGCGCGCCGCCGTCGAATAAATCGCGTCGAGCAGGCGGTACTGCCTTTTGTGCGTGCCTTCGGTCTCGGCGCCCGAATAGTTGAACAGGTCCTCGCGCACCCAGGGGTCGACACCCGACACGAAGGCGCCGGCGGCATTGCGCGTCAGCGTGCCGACAAAGACGTTCTTGGCATAGATCGAGACCTGCATCAGCGACATCGTCGTGGTCTCGCGCGTCGGCCGGAAGCCGCGCATGGCTACGACATAGCCCGGCTCCAGGCCGTCGCGGTTGAACAGCGCCTTCAGCGCTTCGCCGGCAAGCATTGCGTCCTCAGCGGAAAAATGCGCATCGAGCGCAACGCTGTCCAGGCTGCGGTCGTTCAGGATCTTGACGAACGTGTCCTCTGTCGCCTCGAAGCGCTGGTATTCCGAGGTGACGACGGCAACGCTGGTGTTGTTCTCGACCGCTGTCTTCTGAAAGGTGGGAAGTGCCGCTTCGCCCTCATCGATGGTCTCGCCCCAGCCGGCTTCCGGGTCATCAGCTGCCGCCGAGGCACCGGGAGCGGCCTGCGAATCAGGAGCCGGGCCGGGAGCCGCTGGAGCTTCGTCCGCGCCGGGCGAGGGTTGAAGATCGTTCTGCAGATCATTCTGCGGATCGTTGGGTTCGGCGGGTGGCGCCGCCGCGGTCTTCCGCTGTGCCTGGAAGAAGGCGAAATCCTCCTGCGTCGACGGGATGGTCGTCATGAATTTTTCGCTGGCGCTGAGCATCACGTCGGACAGCACTTCGATCTGAGGCGAAATGCCGGCCTGGTCGAGCTCCGCCGGGCGCGGCATCGCCCGGCCCTTGGTTGCCCCGCTGGCATCGGGCGCCAGCGTGATCCACATCGGGTCGCCGGCAAGATCGATGATGGCGGGCACATAGACCGATGCATCAGCCGGCACGTCGTCCGAGCCTTCGACGGCGTGCAGCTCTTCGTCTTCGTCGCCAAACGACCAGTAGTCGGCGGTGAGATAGAAACCGGTGGCGATCGCGGCAAGGACAATTGTCGCCAGGCCAGCAGCCAGCCCGAGCCAGATCCTGCGCCTGCGCAGCGCCGCCCGCGCCTGCTTCTTTGCCTTGAAGCTGGTGTCGATGCTGTGCGTCACGGCGCGCTTCCGGTCAGGAAGAAGGTCCAGCGCACCTGTTCCTGCGTGTCGACTTCGAGAAACTTCGCGGCGATATGGCCGCGCTGCCAGCATTCAGTAATACCGCGGATCGAGAACCGCCGCCGCTCGATGCACATCTCGGTGGAGCCTGCCAGGATGGCGTGGCCGAAGACATCCGTGGCGTAGATATAGATGTAGCGGTTGGTCAGCTCCTCACGGATGACGTTGACGCATTGATTGGCGCCGATGGTCCACCAGCCATCGGTCTGGTCGGCATCGTCGACCTTCTGGCCGACGGCGAGATTGACGACGTCGAGCGTCTGGTTGCAGACGGTGAATTCGGCGCGCGCTTGCCCGGTGGAAAGCAGCGCCAGCAAGAGCGTCGCAAGCGCAATCGCGGCAAGCTTCGCGCGCGCATTCAGGGCAAGCAGGACGGGATCACGGCGACGGCGTTGCATCGGCGTCCGTGCTACCCGCCGAGGCGGAAATATTTGGCGGTCGCCGAAAATGCCGAGGTCCTGGCGCCGATCTCGTCGAGGATCCTGGGCAACAGCACCGAGGCCGGCGTCGGCGTCGAGAAATCCGCGGCCTTGATTTCATCGGGACCGGTGATCACCATGATGATCTGCGGCAGCGCCTTGCCTGCGGCCTTGTCGGCGGCGCCGAGCGCGATCGGGATGCTGAAGGTCGCCTTGTCGGCTTGTGCGACAACCCGGTCGTCGAGGTTGAAGGCGATGCCCCTGTGGTCGATCAGGATCACACTCGACACCAACCCGCCATGCGTCACCAGCGTGCCGTCGATCGGCGAACCGTCCGGCACCGATGTCTGGTCGAGCACCAGCTGCGGTCTGTCGGCCGTGCTTGCCCCCATGAAACGCAGGAAGTCGGTGATCCCGCATTGCGGCGTCTGGATGAGGCGAACGCTGATGTCCGGCTCGACATGGAACTTGGCCTGGAATTCCCCAAGCAACTGTTCGAAAGGCGGCACCGACGTGCTGAAGCCCTCGATCGCGACGCCCTTCTCGGTGGCCGATGTCACCGTCGCATAAAAACAGTCCCCACCATTGAAGCCTCGTACCCAGGTGACCCGCTCCGCGGCCGCATCCGCGGTCGGCGGCACCTCCGGTTTGGGCACATTCATGGCAATGTCGGGCTCTGCCGGCTTGTCGGCCTGCTCACCGCTGGCAATATCGGGCTGGCTTGCCTTGGGCTCCACGATTGGTTCCGGCGCCTGTGCGGTCGGCTCTGGCGCCTGCGCCTTGGGCTCGGGCGCCTTGGGCTCGAGCGCTTGAGCGGTGGGTCCCGGCGTCGGTGCTAGGGGTTTGGGCGCCTCGGCCGTTGGTTCGGGTATTTGCGTGGTCGGCTCCGGCGCTATCGCCTTGGGCTCTACCGGCGGGCTGACAGGCTCGGGGTTCTTCGCGGCATCGGGCTGTGACGGGCGGGATGGCGGTTGCAGCGCAACGGTCTTGTCGGTTGGTTCGGCTGGCTGCGGGGCTGCAGTGCTTGACGCGACTGGTGGCGTCGGCTGCGGCTGGACCGGCGCTTTGGCTTGATCTTCAGCCGGAGTCTCTGCTGGTCGCGGCTTTGGCTCTTCCGCCGGCGCAGTGTCCGGAGCGGGCCTGTCGGCGACGATCGGCTTTGTCAGTTCGGGTTGGAGCGGCGGTGTTTTGCCGGTATCGGTAACGGGAGGCCGGTCCCCGAATCCCACGATACCCGATGCATAGAGTCCTCCCAGCGATGCCACGACAACCGCCGCTAGCGCCGCGATCGTCAGGCTTCGGCCTGTAGCAGGCTTCGGCGGCGCGGTTGCTCGCCTGGGCGTTTCAGCAACCGGTTTCGGTTGCGATAGATGCGCCGGGCGCACGTGCGGCACGAAGGCTGGCGATGCCGTGCCGCTTGCGGGGGCCGCGCTGAGTCCTTGCGTCTGCGAACCCTCGATCTTCGAGCCCGGCCCGGCGGTCTGCCCGGTTCGCGGCAGGCCCGGCCGGGGCGCAAGCGAGGCCGGCGGCAAGGTCGCGTCGCTGTCGTCGCGCGTCAACCGGGCGATTTCGGCCATGCTGGCCGGTCGATCATTCGGGTCGGGTTGCAGCATCGCTTCGACGATGTCCCTGAAATCGGCATCGATGCCGGAGAGATCAGGCACGGTCCGCCGTTTTTCGACGATCTCGTATTGCGAGCCGCCCATGTCGATCGGCTTGCCGAGCAGCGCCGCCGCCAGCACCAGCCCCAGGCTGTAGATGTCGGACTGTTCGCTGACCTCGCCGCCATAGAGCCCGAGCTGCTCTGGGGAGACATAGTTGTATTTTCCGGCGAACTTGCCGCCGATCAGCGTCTCGCCGCCGACTGCCGCCGATCGCGCAATGCCGAAATCGATGATCTTGGCGCGCTCGACCCGGCCGCCCGGCAGGATGATGTTGTCTGGCGAGAGGTCACGGTGGATGGCGCCGGCCTGGTGCACCGCGCTCAGGCCCGACGCCAGCCGGTGGCACAGTTTGCGCACATCCTGCGTTGCCATCGCGCCGCCGCGCATGACGTCGTAGAGCGACTGGCCGTCGACGAATTCCATCGCCAGATAGGGCCGCCCTATGCCGGGATCGATAGTGAAGACGTGGTAGCGTACGACAGCGTCATGCGACAGATGGTTGAGGATCGAGGCTTCCTTGCGAAACAGCGACAGGATCGTCTGGTCCCGGGCGAATTCCGGCAGCACGATCTTGATCGCGACGTGATCGCCGGTCTGGATGTTGTGGCCGCGATAGACTTCGCCCATGCCGCCCGACGCGATGCGTTCGTCGAGCTCGTAGATGCCGCTGAGCTGCGTGCCGACGCTGGTATCCGCCATATTGGGCAATAGCCGAGTCTTGTCGTCGGAGCTCATCGGTCGTGGCCTCCTGCACGGGACAGGCCGTTGCCCTTGTCTCCGATCTTGACCAGCACGATGGTGACGTTGTCGGTGCCGCCGCGCTCAAGCACCATGGAAAGCAGCTTTTCGCAGGCAGCCTGTGGTGCTGCCGAGAGCGCCGCGGCCGCAATCTCAGCATCGCTGACATGCGCCGTCAGCCCGTCCGTGCTGAGGATGAAAATGTCGCCGGCAAGGGTCTCTCCCTGCTGGAAGTCGATGGCGATCTCGTCGTTGACGCCGATGGCGCGTGTAATGACGTTGCGCCGCGGCCAGTTCTCGGCTTCGGCGGCGCTGATCGCGCCGCTGTCGAGGAGTTCCTGGACCTCCGTGTGGTCGCGCGAAATCTGCGAGATCGCGGCGTCGCGCACAAGATAGACGCGGCTGTCGCCCGACCACAGGCAGGCGAACCTGCCGTCCATGGCCAGCAGTGCCGCAACGGTGGAACCGATTGTCACGCCGCGCGAGCGTGAAATCCGGCGGATCTCGGCGTGGGCCCGGTTCAGCCGGTCCTCGAAACGCGCGCGCAGATCCGGTGCCGAACTGGCGATGCCGATCGTTGCCAGATGCTCGACGATGCTTGCCGAGGCCACCTCTCCGGCCTCATGCCCACCCATGCCGTCGGCAACCACCCAGAGGCCGATCTGCGGCTCGACCAGATAGCTGTCTTCATTGTGGTCGCGTACGCAGCCCTTGTGGCTCACGCCGTAGCTCTCAAAGGCGGCACCGCTCACTTGCCTACCCTCCGCAACGCCTTGGCTGACGCGCCTCGCCAGTCTGCCACAGGCCCATCCATTAGAGTATCGAAATCTAAGCCGCTGATGGCGGACGGTGGGGTGCCGCGGCTGTCTCTGCGCCCCGCAATCGCCGATCCTGCCATGCAATCCCCCTCAGAAAGCCTTGGGACAGCTGAAGGCGGAAAGTGCCGGCAGCGTGAATGGGTTGCCGTCCTCCCCGGTCTTGATCGTATAGGCGACATCGCGCCCGCCGATGACGAAACGCGCTTCGAGACTGTCGCCATTGGCGGTGACCTGTCCCTTGTCCAGCAATCGTTTCAACGCCCAGGGGCCGTCGAATTTGATTGCGGACTCGCGCCCCGGCAGCTCCGGCGTCAGGCTGAGACTGGCCGAGCCGGTCTTGCCCGGCCACGGGATCAGGCCCGGCGTGTTGCCGGCCTGGGTTGCCTGCAGCACCTGGCCATCGATGTTGAGCAGCGCCATGTCGGCATCGCCATGCAACGACAGCGGCGTGAAGGTGATGTTGATCGACGGCGTTGGACCACCAAGCGGAAAGAAGGCGGCGCGGATTTGCGCCGCAAGCTGGAAGTTCCTGAGCGTCGATTTCGCCAGATTGCGGCCGAACTTGGTATCCTGTTTCCAGTCCCAGTCCTGGCCGCTCATGTCGACCAGCGACGCCAGGTTCTGCGCGAAGAACCGGTCCAGAACACCGCCCGGAGAAAACAATCTGGCAAAATCCGCCATGGCGACATCGTCAGTGCCGGCAGGGGCGAATGGAAAGCGTCCGGCAATCACCTCTTCGCACGGACGTCCGACTGTCTCTTCCAGCATTTCGTTGAGATGCGTGGTCGATGTTTCGGCGACGGTGCCCTCGAAATCATCCGCCGCCGCACTCACCATCCTGGCCAGTGCCTTCGGCAGCCGCGAGGCATTGGCGCGCAGCGTCGAGATCTGCAGCTGCAGATTGGCGTTGGCCTGGTCCGTCTGCGCGGGGACATCGGCGGCCAGCCGCACGCTTTGATAGATTTCGCGGAAATTCTGGGTCAGGGCATCGAGCGGCCGGCGGCCGGGCGCACCGGTCACCAAAGCCTGAAAAGACCGGAACTGGGCTTCGATATTGGCGCCGGGATCCTGGCTCTGCGTGCTCACAAATGCGGTCCCGGCCCGGCTCTGCGACTTTCGCGCCGCGAGCTCGATGCCGATGCGGGCGAGGCCCTTGGCCCGCGCGGCGGCTTCCTGGTCGCTGTCCTGGGAAGGCGCGGCCGGATTGCGCTCTTGCGTCAAAGCTGTTTCGCGCGCGATCGCCTCGAACAGCTGCATCAGCGGCGAGGTCGGCGAACCGGCTGCGGACAGCGCCAGATATTGCGGCTTGTCGGCGGCCATTGCCTTGAACTTCAACCTGTCGAGCACCTCGTTCCACGCCCCGGCAAAACCCTTGCCATAGCGATCGAGAAGCTCGGGGCCGAGCTTGAGCAATTCCTGGTCGAAACCGCCTTGCTCGCCGCCACTGCCGATCACCCACTGGTCATCGACCAGCGCCTGCGCCACCTTGGCGAGCTGCGCCAGATAGAAGTCGAAGCCGGCATGTGTGTAGAGACCGGGGACGCGAAGGCCGGCGAGATCGTTTCCGTCATTGCGTTCGAACAGCACCGGCGCCTCCGCACCGGCTTGTGAGGTCACCGAAAAGTCGCCGAGTTCCGCCGCATAGGTGGCCGACTGGATGAGCGCGGTGGCGCGGTCGGCCAGCGTCATGCGGCCGAGCGAGCGCTGGGCGGATTCGACCAGCGAACGGTTGAGCTCGAACGAGGGATCCTGGTCGTCGTCGAGCGCCAGCATGGCGCGCAGATGCTTCTCCAGTTGCGCCCGCCCGTCACGATTGTGCGCGCCGGGGTAGCGGTTCTGTTCCCAGTCCCGCTTCAGCCAGGTGACGACCAGCTCGTCATCCACTTTTGGCGCCTTGCCGCCCAGCATCAGGTAGATCTTCGACGGCTCGTACAGCGCCATCGGATCGGCCATCCTGGCCTCGATCGTGCGTTCGAGCTGGAACAGCAGGCGCGAGCGGAACATCCGCTCCAGCCCCTGCCGGTAGGCGGTCTCCGAGGCGGACAGGATACGCTCACGCTGGCTGAGGCCGAACGTCGCCTTGGCCGGCGTCGGCTGGTCTTTCGCGTCATAGCCGGCCGGCAGGCTGCGCAGCGCATCGAGCGCGCCGATGACGGTTTCGAGGTCCGCATCGGAGACCGTCGTGCTTGCGAGCAGCAGGGCGGCGGTCTGGCGATATTGGCCGGCTGCCTGGCTGGTGGCGGCAATCAGCGACTTGTTGGCCGCGAAGCTCAGGCCGAGGACCCAAAGCCCGGCGATCGCTATGGCCACGATCGTCGCCAGGCCGGCATAGCGGACGATCGTAGCCCGCCTGTCGGCTGCCTTGTCATAGGACACCCAACCGGACTCCGCGAAAATGACGCGGCTCAACAGATCATGCAGGAAGAAGCTCTTGCCGGTGCCGGAAAGATGCGCCTGGGCATTTTTGCCGAAACTGCGGCCGATGCTGCCGAGCAGCTGGTCGATCGGCGTGCCTTCTTGCGTGCCTGAGGAAAAATAGAGACCGCGCAAAGGCGCGTTCAGCTGCTTTCGCGTCGGCTCGAAGACGCCATCGAGGAAATTCACGATCCGGCCCTTCAGTGCGCCGAGCTGCGCGGCGAAGCCGAAAATGGCGATACGGGCGACGGGGTCGCTCTCAGCCTGCAGCCGCTCGCTCATCTCCTCGCTCAGGCGCTTCACCAGCGCGTCGAACTCGGCCGGGGCCTCGCCGACCATGTTCAGGCCGCGCTCGGCGGTCTGGAAGGTTGCGCCCCAGACCTGGCGCCGGCGTGCTTCATCGAAACCACCGAAAGTCTCCATGAATCCCGAGACCAGGTCGGCTTTGGTGAAAAGCACATAGACCGGAAAGCGGACCTTCAGGACCGCATGGATTTCCTGCAGGCGACTGCGAATCTCGGCGACATGGGCGGCCTGCCCGCCGTCCGCCATCAGGTCGGCAAGGCTGATCGCCAGGATGACGCCATTGATTGGCTGTCGCGTCCGATGCCGCTTGAGCAGCGACAGGAAGGCGAGCCAGCTTTTGCTGTCGGTTCCAGCATGCGAGTCCTGCGTGGTGTAGCGCCCGGCCGTGTCGATCAGCACCGCCTCGTCGGTGAACCACCAGTCGCAATTGCGCGTGCCGCCAACGCCTGCCACCGGCTGCGCCTGGCCCGACCCGGCAAGCGGAAAGTTCAACCCGGAATTGACCAGCGCGGTGGTCTTGCCGGCACCCGGCGGGCCGATGACGATGTACCAGGGCACTTCGTAGAGGAAGTTGCGCCTGCCGCTCGACTGCCTGAGCGTGGCAACCGCTTCGCTCATGCGGGCTTCCAGCAGCTTTGCGTCGCTGCCGTCATCCTCTGCGCTGGCCATGGCGGCTTCCAGCGCCTTCTGCGCCTTGCGCTTTCGCCAGAACCTGACTGCATAGATGACCACCGCCGTTCCAACGACAACGACGATGATCACTGCGCGCAGCCAGACGGGGTCCAGAGGCCGGGCGCCGTCGAAGCGGATCAAGGGGCCGGCGAACCAGACCGCGGCGGCAAAGCCGGCGAGCGCGAGCGTGCTGAAGATGCGCAGCAGCCAGCCGGTCACAGCGTCTCCTCCCGCGGGATCATCACATCGACACGGCGGTTTTTGGCGCGGCCCTCCGGTGTTGCATTGTCGGCAATCGGCTCGTCCTCGCCCTTGCCCTCGACCTTTGTCCGCGACGGATCGCTGAAATGCGCCGCGATCATCTTTTCGACCGCTTGCGCCCGGGCAACGGAGAGGTCGAAATTCGACTTGAAGGCACTGGTCTTCTTCGGCTTGACGTTGTCGGTGTGGCCGACGATCCGGATCGGCCCGCGCTCGGCATTGAGAGCGGCCGCGATGCTGATGGCGACCGGTTCGAATTCGGCTTTGACGTCGGCTCGACCGGACTGGAACAGCAAGGCATTGCTGATTTCCACGACGATGAAATCGCCCTTGGTGCCGACGCTGACGCCGCCAGCTTCGATCTCCTTGCCCAGGGCGGCGCGGATGCGGTCGACCTGCGCAATCGTCGTTGGTGCTGCGACGACTTTCACCTCCTCGGTCAGCGGCACGAAGGCGGCACGCTCGATGGTGACCGGCGTCGCCGGATTGAGCGCCAGCAATTCTCTCGCAACGGCCTCGCCGTCATTGGTGATGAGAACCCGCAGCGTGAAAAAGGCTGCTGTCAAAACCGCCGCCGTCGCTGCGGCGATGGCCCAGAGTGGAATTCGCCTGGAGCCTTGCGCCGACGTCAGCGCCAGGCCTCGCCAGCGCGGCGAGATGTCGTCGTCACCGGGGACGCGGAAATAGGCCAGCGTCTCGTAGACGTCGCGGCGGACACGCTCCAGGCCCTCGCGCGCCTGGCCGCGATACTGGCCTTCGAAGCCGAGCGACATGCAGACATGCATCAGTTCGAGGAGGTTGCGGTGCGGCTCGGGCGTCGCCAGCACCGTATTCAGCGCCTGGAAGAAGCCGGCGCCGGTGGGTTTGACCTGGAAGAAGCGCTCCAGCATGCTGTGCTGCGCCCACATCTCCCGGCCGGAGCCGGGCAGGTTGGCGATGATGTCGTCGGCGGTTTCGCAAAGCACATAGCTGGCGATGCGCGCATCCTCTTCCGAAGTATCGGTCCGGGCGATCTTGCGGTCGAAATCCTCGATCAGGTCGGCGACATGCCCCGCCAGCGGCTGGGCCTGTCTTTCAACGGCCACCAGCCGCAGGTGCCCAAGCAGCATCAGCAGGGGCGCCGCGGCGGCGACGATCGGGTTGGCCGTTCCATAGTCGATGCCGTCGCTGGCGCCGAGCAGCGCATCCCACGGCGTTTTCCCCACCGCTGCGGCCGGAAACGACGGATCGGCAGATGCCTCAGTGAAAGGCGCGCCTTGATAGATCACGGTCCCCGTGACGTCGGCCTGTGCTGGCGGCTGGCGGCCGGCGTTGGGATCGAAAACCGTCGGCTCCGGGATGCCGGCAGGCGCAATCACGGTGCTGTCGGGCGCCGGCGCATCGCGGGCGAGAACCGTCTTTTGCTTGCGGCCGGGATTGGGGCGGCCGGGATTGGGGCGGTCGGGATTGGGGCGGCCGGGATTGGGGCGGCTAGGGCGGATGACGGTCTTGCCGGCCGGATCGAAAGGATCGTCCTTCGAACTCATCGCCGGTCCCTGCCTCTACGCGCGCGTCACGCGACGCACGGCGCCATGGCCGCGCGAACGTGGACCACAGGACGCTATCTCGCCGTGACATGACATCTGCCGCAGACCCCCGAGGTCGATCAACCGTACCCGCGTGCTCAATTGTCGTATGTGATCGTAGTCTCAGAAGGTTCCGATTGAAACCCGGCGCAATTTTGGTCGCCAGCCGGTGCCCGCATCGGCCTCATGGCTGGCGAGGTCAGCTCTTGCCTGGCGGTTTCTGTTTGGCGGCCTTGGCATAGGCTTCGCTGAAATAGGTGAGGAATATGTCGAGCAGGCCGTTCTCGTGCGCTTCCTCCTTGGCCCGCCAGGTCGCGACCAGCGCGTCCCAGGCGCGCGTCTTCTTCGAGGCAAAGGAGGACGGCGGCAGTTTCTTGGCGATCGCCTCGGGTGACAAATCGTCGAGCAACCGCGCCAGCGCCGCCTGCATGGCGGCGAAGGTGGCGAATTCATGCGTCTTGAGGTCGTGGAAGGCGTCTTCGATGCTGTGTCTGGCGTCGAGATAGCCGGCCCTGCGGCGGGCAAACATGATGTCGAGGATTTCGTCCGTCCCGGGCACGAATTTCAGTGGATTGTTGTCGGCGGCGTTGATCATCGTTCGATCGCTGGTCTTGGCCAGGACCTTCGCGGCGGCGCGCGCCTTCAACAGCAGCACCAGTTCGTCAACGACGATCCGCAATACGGCGCCGATTTCGCCGGCCACCTCATGCGGCTGGCGCAGCAGGAGCACTTCCGGCGGAATGCCGGCGCCGGCGGCAATCGCGCGCAGGATCTCGTCGGCCTGCTGTGGCCGGCTGGAGCCCGATGCGGATGGCGCGGTCGGCGAGCGCGGTGCCGTGACATGGTCCGGAAAGGATCCGACTACGGGCATCTGCCGTTGCGTCGAACCATGGCCACCGAAGGCGGCGTTCCCGTCATCGATCGATACCGCCACGGTATAGCGACCGATCCGGAGCCGGTCACCTTGCGCGAGCCGGTGCGGGCCGGTCAACCGCTGGCTCGACCCATTGACGAAAGTGCCGTTGCGCGAGACGTCGTAGAGAAAGAAAGCACCGCCTTCGTAGCGGATCTCGCAGTGCCGGCCGGAGATGAACTTGTCCGGATCGGGCAAGGTCCAGGCGCAGTTCTCGCGCCCGATCTCGAAGCCGCGGTCGCGCGATGCGTAGCCGGACGGCAGCCCTGCGGGCAAGACATCGACATTGCTGATCTGCAGACTGATGAACATGCGATATGGCCTGTCGACCGCTGACGTTCCCATTGATCCGATGCGCCACAGTCTAGCAGCTTGCGGGCACTGCGGGAGAGCGGCGTTTCACACTGGCGACAGCGGCGCAAACAGGACCTGACTGCCGCTCGTCCTCTTTGGTCTGCCACAGAACATGTGGTAGGCTCAACACGGCCTGGGGTGGCAAGTTGCCAAATGTCCCTGAACGTGAGGTCGTTAACACAAGAAGGGCTTCGAACCTGCCACACTAGCGTCCAGGAGGGGCACGACCCATGCCGAGTGAACAACGCGCCGCACTTGTGCAGACGCCGGTCGGCGCCGAGCTGTTGACCTTCACGCATCTCGTCGGCCGCGACGAGATCAGCCGCTGTCTTGCCTACACCGTGGGGTTTGTCAGCACCAATGCGGATATCGATCCGCTGAAGATGCTGGGCGGCGTCGTTTCGATCGAAGGCGAGTCCGATCCCAAGCGCTGGTTCAGCGGCCTTATCGCCGAGTTTCGTCTCACCCGCATCGAGGATCGGCTGGCCTATTACGAGGCGGTCGTCAGGCCGTGGCTGTGGTTCCTCGGCAATACCACCGACTGCCGCATCTTCCAGGACAAGACCGCCGTCGAGATCGTCGAGGAGATATTCTCCAAATATGGCGGCATCGCCAAGTTCGAGAAGCGCCTGCAGGGCTCCTATCCGCCGCGCGAATATTGCGTGCAGTACGATGAGAGCGATCTCGATTTCGTGCAGCGGCTGCTCGAGCACGAAGGCATAATGTACTTCTTCGAGCACGCCGAGGGCGAGCACAAACTGATCCTGGCCGACGCCATGAGCAAGCTGAAGCCGGCGCCGGGCTACGAGACGGTGCTCTATCAGTTCGAAGGACAGGGCTCACGCCGCGACGTCGAATACATCACCGAATGGATTCCAGGCAGTGCGGTGCGCCCCGGCGCCTATGCCCACACCGACTACGATTTCGAGAAGCCCGCCGCTGACCTGATGGCGAAGTCGGCGCAGCCCTTCGGCCACAAGCAGGCCGCAGGCGAGAACTACCGCCACCCCGGCGCCCATCTGGAAGTCGGCCGCGGCGACAGCCTGGCGGCGATCAGGCGCGAGGAAATCCAGGCGCCACACATGCGCATTGCCGCCGTCGGCACCGTGCGCGGCCTGTTTTCCGGCTGCACCTTCAAGCTCGACGGCTTTCCGCGCGACGACCAGAACAAGGAATATCTGGTGGTCAGCGCCGAATACCGGCTGTTCGATCCGGGCTATCGCGCCGGCGTCGACACCGACGGTGAGAATTTCAAGGTGGTGCTTGGCCTCGCGCCAACCTCGGTGCCCTATCGGCCGCCGAGGATTACGCACCGCCCGATCATGCGCGGGCCGCAGACCGCGACTGTGGTTGGCCCCTCCGGCGAGGAGATCTTCACCGACAAATATGCCCGCGTGAAAGTGCAGTTCCACTGGGATCGCCTCGGCAAGAAGGACCAGAAGAGCTCCTGCTTCGTGCGGGTGTCGCAGACCTGGGCCGGCAGCGGCTGGGGCTTCATCCAGATCCCGCGCATCGGCCAGGAAGTGATCGTCGATTTCATCGAAGGCAACCCGGACCTGCCGATCATCACCGGCCGGGTCTACAACGCCTCGCAGATGCCGCCCTACGGGCTTCCCGGCAACGCCACGCAGTCGGGCTGGAAGTCCAATTCGTCGAAGGGCGGTGGCGGCTACAACGAGCTGATGTTCGAAGACAAGGCCGGCTCCGAACTGGTCAATTTCCAGGCGCAGAAGGACCACCACCTTCTGATCAAGCACGACCGCAACAAGACGGTGCAGCACGACCAGTCCGACCGCATCGACCACGACGCCAAGCACTCCGTCGGCCATAACCTCGACGAAGACGTCGGCAACAACAAGACGGTCAAGGTCGGCGTCGACCAGACCACAAATATCGGCAACAACGACACCGAGACGGTGGGGACGAACCGGTCACTGACGGTCGGGTCGAACGAGACGATCGGCATCGGCTCGAACTCCACGGAGACGATCGGTATTGCGCATACACAAACGGTTGGCGCGGTGCAGACGATCAGCGTGGGCGCCGCGCGGGTCGACAGTGTCGGAGCGTCGGAGACCCGAACCGTGGGTGGCCCGCAAGCAAATACAATCGGCGCGACGCGGTCGGTCACGGTAGGCGCGGCGCAGTCTCACAGCATCGGCGCTGCCGACATTTGGAAGATTTCGGCCAGCCAGAGTGTCCAGATCGGCGCTGATCAGAGTTTCAAGATCGGCGGGGGGCAGGCTTCGGAGATAGGCAAGGGGCGCAGCGCCAAGATCACCAATGATGATGCGACCGAGGTCGGCGGTTCGCGCGCGCTCAAGATCGCCAAGGGCAGCCTTGTCCAAGTGGGGGAAGACGGCGCCATCAAGATCGGCAAGGATCTCGTGATCGAAGCGGGCGACTCCATCGTCATCAAATGCGGCTCGGCGGCGATCGCGATGAAAAAGGATGGTACGATTTCGATCGAAGGCAAGGATATCACCGTCAAAGGTTCGGGCAAGATCAACGTCAAAGCCTCCAGTGATATCACGATGAAGGGTTCGGAGATAAAACAGAACTGAGGACTTGCGATGACAACTACAAAGAAGCGGATTGAAGGAGTTGTGATTGGTATTTTTTTGGGCTTCGGAGAGGATTCGCCTCTCGTGGTCTTTCCAGGCAATCCGCAGGAAACTGCTGTTTCAGCCCGAAGCCTTGCTGAACTCACGTCGGATATGATCGGCGCCGAAGTGGCCCTTCTCTTTCAGGATGGTGATCCGGGGCGGCCACTTATTGTCGGCCGGATTGTTGATCCCGCACGCAAGTCAAATGCTCCGCAGATTGTTCGTGACAGTGAACAGGTGCGAATTGTCGCGAACCAACGCCTCGAGTTGCGCTGCGGCAAGGCCACGATCGTCATGGAAAAGGATGGCCGCATCACGATCCGCGGCACCTATCTGACAAGCCACGCCAGCGCTGCCAACCGCATCCGCGGCGGCTCGGTCAATCTGAACTGATGCCCGCGCCCATTCTCCGTGAAATCGTCCGCCAACACGCCGAGATGGCGGCATTCCTGTGGACGGTATATGATTACAATTTGCTCCACCCGGATGAAAACCCTGATATGGACGAGGAGCGCCTGGCCCGCTTGGTAGAGCGGCTTGAGGCACATCTCGATGGGCTGCGGGTCGCGGGGGTTGCCGGACGTAAGATTGCCGAAGAACTCTACGCGGAATTTCCGGAGGCGGGAGAGCTGTTCGTGATGCGGATGCTTTCTGTAGCGGAAACGCCAAGAATAGCGGATCTGGATATAGACAAGGTCAGAGCCTATCTGGAGGCGGCGGAGCGGCGATGACCTTTGATTCAACCTGCGGACGCGTAAAACATCGGTTTTGAACCCACTGGCATTCAGCTGTAGCGGGCGCCAAACCAGCCTTGACCGTCGAAGCGGGCCGCCACCGTATCTCCGGCACTGGCCAGATAGCTGGAATTGGAGACGAGTCTGTAGGATGTGATGGTGTTCTTGATGTTTGTGACGGCGGTGCCGTCGAAGCGAAATACGCCTTCACCCCCTCCAGACAGATATATGATCTCGCGATAGTTGGCCAACGAATGGAAATCGTGGCCAGGTTGAGACACGTCGTTCCAATTTGTATCGGCTCCGCGGAAAAGCACTCCACCCGGTCCGCAGACCAGAACGTCGTTGGCGGTGAGTACCAGAAGGCCAAGGAGTCGCTGGTTGGTCGGCAATCCGATCTGCGTCCACGTCCCATCATAGTGCCAAAGCAGAGCGTTCGCTCCGCAAGCGTACAGATTGCGCGCCGACGCTCCGCGAATCGAGAAGATGACACTTCCCAAGGGCGGGCTGAAGTTGGACCACGCGGCTCCATCCCAGCGGTAGACGACACCTTCGTCGCCCGCCGCATAGACGTCGGTATCCGACAGGCCCCAAATGCATGTCAGTGCATGCGCGGAAACCGGCGACACCGTCCATCCTGCGCCGTCGTATCTTCGTACGTTGCCGTCGGCATCGGTGACGTACAGCGAACCCGTTTCCGAACGCCAGATCGAGGTTAGCCAAACCTGGACGTCAAGCAACTCTGTTTGGACATTGGGAGCCGCGCGATCGGCAACATCGGAGGCCCGGTAAACATATGAGTTGAACCCTTCTCCATCACTATAAACCGCGATGCTGTAGATCACACCGTCGTTGTCGAGCGCGACGCCATCGCAGCTTACCGAATATTCGCCCATAGTCCTTATCCTTCGTCAAACTGGACCGCTAGTAACCGTGGCCTGCTGCTTGAATGCTCCGGTTGCCGGTGCGCGGCACTGGGTGCTGTCCTTGGCCTTTTCATCGTCGCCATCCATCATGCCCTTGTAGAAGGCGTCGCATATCATGCGCAAACAAGTGACGGCGGGATGTTCTTTGCCATCGGGCCCGTCATCCATGTGAGGCGCCTTGGCCTTCTTCATGGCATTCAGATTGCCCTCGCGAACTTCCTTGTAGGTAGGGTTCTTGCCCGTCGCTCGCTGGTTCTTTGACCATTCGCCCTGGGCAGCGGTTTTCTCGCCGTGTTCCGTACCGCGGGTGGTCTTGTCGTCAAGACACACACAGGGTGCGTCACCTATCTTGTAGTCTGGCACGGTGCCGATTGCTTGGCCGCCGCGCGAGTTCTGGAAGCACGCATTTTGAAGGATGTGATCAGACTGCTGGCTTGAGGTACATTCCTTGTCCGCATGTTTGTAGGCATGAACCTTCATGCCGACATTCGCCAGAATGGTGGCGCAATCCACCCCTCCGACGGTCAATTTGCCGACCTTTGGCCAAGGCGGCGCGTTGCCGGTCGGTGAGGCATGATTGTTGGTCGAGATGTCGGTCATGCGGCTGACCGGTTCGCCGTCTGCCTTCACGTCGCTCGACCAGGCGACCGCATATTCCTTGCCTGTGTTCTTCGATGTGATCACGCCCTTCTTTGCGGCGCAGCCGGCCTCCGTGCCGGTGGTCTTGGTGTAGTACGACTTGTTTTTCTGGGTAATATTCTCGCCACCGATCTTGACCGTGCCGGTGCCATTGTCGGTGTCGGAATCGAGGCCGAAGGAGGGGTAGGGAATAGGCACACCGGGCGGCGTCGCAGGATTCTCCGGTGGTGTGAAGCAAACATCTGGAAAGGCGGCGATCACCTTGTTGGACTGCGCCTTGCAGGCAACCTCAAGACCGTTCGCATAGACCGTCATCACGCGGCCCTCACTGCAAGCACGGCCGCTCCGCAGGCACCGGCATCATTGGAAGCCTCGATGAGTACCGGGTTGCCGGCAGCATAGCCCTTTCGTGCCGCTGTCCACGCCATGCCGATCATCAGCGGACCAGCGGCCGCGCCAACATTGCCGAGCGATTCTCCAGGCGACCAGATGTCCTGAAAGTCGTGACGACCTCGCAACAGGCGCAGGCTGGCCAGCGCGCTTTGCTTGAACCAGTATTGCTCACCGATGAGATCGGAAATGCGATACCCGAGTCGGTTCATCTCGATGCCGGTTTCACCGAAGGCCGTGCGATAGGCGGCAGTCATGCCGTCCCCGCGCAACGGCAGGTCTCGTGCGTTGTAGATCGATGCCGGCTCATGCGACAGGCCAAGACCGAAAAGCCGAAACCCACCCCGCTCCGGCCGCGTGCATAGCACGGCAGCGGCGGCTTCGCCGGGAATGAAGCCGTTTGGGTTGTCAGACGCGAGCAAACGGCTCTTGTTCAGATAATGTGCGATCGCAGGCGCTGTCAGGTAGCTGTCGACGCCGGCGATAATGACGTAGGGTGCTTCGCCGGACGTGATCATCTTGCGTGCCTGATCGAGCGCGACATGTCCTGATGGACGGCCATGCGCGACGATGCGGGAGCGTGCATGAGGCTCGATTTCGACGATCTCGGCAATGCGGCGGAGCAAGGCAGAGTTATCTCGCACCGGCCGTCCGGGCCGATCCTCCTCGGCAAGGCACAGGATCAATGCGGTCTGGCCGCGCGCCTGCGGAATGGCCTCGAAGGCCTCGCAGATAGCGCCGGCGGCAAGGTGGGCGATGCGCTTCTCGCCGATCCAGTTGCGAGGCAGCGGGACAGGGGCGCCGATCAACCACCCTCCGGCCGGTCCGACGAAACGTGTTTCCTGGAAGCCGTCAAGCCGCGCCCTCATTGCAGCGCATGCAGACGGCGCGTCAAGGCCGACGGCGGTCACCATGCCGATCGAAGCAATGTCGATCGCAGTGCTCATGCGTCTTCGACCTCCTCTTCTGGCGCCGTCCCATTGGCGCGGATATAGGCGCGTCCCGTTGCGCGCGCCCGCAGCATGGATTGCGTGGGTGGCCCAACCCAGCATTCGTTGAAGTCGAGGATGGTTTTGTGAATACGCTGCGACATCCGCCAAACCAGCGAGAAGCGCCGGTTCTCCGGATCGAAAAGAATTGTGTCGGCTTGAATCTTGCCCTCGAATGATTTCTCGCCACCCTTGAACAGCGTCATCGGCAGCGCTGTGTCAGGCAACCTGAAGCTCATCCGGCCCTCAGGTGTCAGATTGACCAACTGCACCTCTTCGTTGCCTCGCGGCAGATCGATCTGCTGGTCGGGCGGTGCCATCTGGAAATAGCGTTCGTCGAAGTCCGCTGGCAGAAATGGAAAGATGTTGGCGGTCCAGTTGTCGTCATAGGTGCCGGCATATTCGATACGGCCGGGCCAGCCCCGGCCCATTGGCCCGAAACTCATCGGCTTGTAGTCGCCAAACGGCGAGCGGATCTCTTCGCCAACAGCTTGCGTGTTCGGCAGCCGCAAGCCGGGAATGAGGCGTTGGTTTTTAGCCCGCGACCAACCGGTGCCGACCGGGTTGTACTTATAGCTGCCGGGGAGCTTGTCCTCCGGATCCAGCCTGTCGACACCACCCCAGGCGACGTCGTAGGAGATAGGCAGTTTCAGGAAAGGTTGCGGCGACGTGGTGGTAAAGACCGGGCCGATGGCGCGCCATTCACGTGTGCCCACTACCTCGAAGAGTTTCGACCAGTTGCCCACCTTGATGCCGACCGACACACGCTCGGTCGGTCTGCCGTTCGGTGCGTAAGCACAGCCGTTGGCGATCACATCACAACGCGGCTTGCGGAAGGCGAAATCGGTCTCCCATAGCGTGGCCGAATATCCAGGCTCGCCCGTCTGGGTGTCGGCAAAGACAAGCGGCGCCTGCTCAGCGGATTTGCGCACCGGTCCGCCAGACGTCGTAGGAAAGTCGAACGTACCCTTGACCACCACGACGATCCATTCATGGCCGGCCTTGTCCATTCCCATTGTGAATTCGTGCGGATAACCCATCTGGTTCCAGATCTGCATCAACTCGTCTCCCAACTGCCGGCGAGGATTGTCTCCAGCGTCGCTTGCGGCGATTGCGGATCGATGTCGAAAATGTCGGAATGACGGGTCCAGATCACCATGTCGGCGATCAGCTCCTCGCCCGGCTCGACCGACGGCATCGGCAGTGCCGCCAAAGCTGCGTCCAGTTCGTCGGGTGTCAGTTCGCCGTGCTGGCCGGCGGTGGCGGCCTCCTCGATCCCGGCAAACCAGGCTTCGGCATGCGTCAGCATGGCAGGCGCTTCAGGCATTTGCGCAACGACGCTCAAGGGGAATTTCCGGCCGACCTTGTCGGCGCTTTGCAGGATGATGCCAGCTGATGATGCGCCGAAGGAATTCGGGCCGGCGAGGAACCGCAGCGCCGTGGCGGGCGGCCAGGTGTCCTGGTCGAACATCGGCACCAGATGCTGCGCCAGCCAGCGGTCCCACAGGCGCACGAACTCGCCCGTCAACCGCCGCGTCACGAAATCGCCGGTGGCGGGCATTTTGCCGTAGAAGCCGGGCAGGATCAGATCTGCGGCGGACATGAGAATTTCTTGAACATCTGGAGGTTGTAGGGATTTTCGACGCTCGCCGCCTTGAGCTTGAAGTCGGCGTACACGCCTTTCGTCCCCAGTCGTAGGCTGTAGACGTCGGACAGCGACGTGCCGGTGAAGCGGCCGCCGCGCAGCATTCTCAGCCACGCCCAGCTGCCGGTCTCGTTGAGCATGATTTCGGGCGAGCCGTCGATCGGCTGGAAGGCGAGCGAGATGACGCCGGTGCCGTCCTTGCCGGGCCACGTCATCGGCTGCGGCCGCGTCGCATTGTTGAAATAGACCAGGTTCTGGCCGTCGAGATTGAGCGTGACGCGAGTGACGTTGGGCGACAGGTCCGTCGGCTCGAGTGTGAACGCCATCACCGGACCTTGACCACCCGGGAAGAGATCGTCGCGAATGCGCCGCGCCTGCTCGAAGGCGGCAAGTGCTGACGGGTCAAGGCCGAAATCGGCGCGCCATTTCCACGGCTGCGCCGAGGTGTCGACATAGCCGATCAGGTGATCGTTTATGAACGCGTCGATCATTCCGGCCGGCCCGAACAGGCGGGCGAAATCCTTGACATTCACATCGACCGCGCTGTCGGGGCTGAACGGATAGCGGTCGTTGAGCGCAGCCTGGCAGAAGGGCAGGATGTCGGCACGCCAGATGGCGTTGAGCTCGGAGGCCACGGCCTTCTGCGTCAGCCCGCTGGTGTCGCCGGCAATGCCGCTCAGCCAGGTGTTGACCGGGTCGGGCAGGATCTGCGCCTGGCGCGCGACGGCGCCGGTCAGCTCTGCCAGGCCCCCCTGTTTCTTGATCGCGTCCTGCGGGTCGGGGTTGGCGGTGACCGTCTGCAGCACATTGGACAGCGCCGTCAGCGCCACCACAGCGGCATCGAGCGCCGGCGGCTGGCCATCGACCTCGGCAATCGTGCTCTTGAGCGGCTTGAAATGTTCGGCCACCAGCGTGCCGGTCAGGTCGACTTCGCTGGCCGAGCCGGCGCGCGGCAGCAGCTTTGCGCCGGTCTTGACGATCTTGCCCAGCTTGCCGAGCTTGCCCAGCAGTTTCGAACCGCCTTTCGCCGCCGCCTTGTCGTCTGTCGCCGGCGCCTCGTCCGAGCGGGTGAGGTCGACCTCCTGGACCACCGCCGTCAGCAGCCGCTTCAAAGCGGAATCGGCGCTGGAAAGATCCTTCAGGTTCTCGCTGGCAATGTTGAGGTCGCTGAGCGGCGCCAGCCGCATGTCGCGCAGGAAGCTGTCCCACTGCGCGATATAGTCGTCGTAGTAGAGTTTGAGGATGTCCTCCGACAGCGCCGACACCGAGGTCTCGGAATTCTCCGAGCAGCCGCCGGCAAACACCGCGCGGTCGAGTGCCGCCTGGGCGGCGACGTCCTCGACCCGGTCGAGGATCGCATCATGGAAACCGTCATAGGTGAAGGCGCCCGATATGCCGACGCGCAGCGTCTTGTCGGAGCGTCGCGAGAACACCTTGGCGCCGTTCGGGCCGGCGAAATTGGCGGGGATCCATTCCTTCAATCCGGCCACCGCCGGATCGGCCAGCAGCTGCTTGTAGGCGCGCGCCGGCAGCGAGATGGTGCAGACCGTTTTCAGCGCTTCGGTGACCAGCGCCTGGTCGGGCGCGATGTAGCTGTCGTCGACCGCCATGCGGCGGATCGCGGCCAGCTGATGCTCTTCGGCATCGGCGGTCGGGAAGGGCGCGGCCGGTGCGAATTCGGGCAGGTCGTTCACCCACCAATTCTGGACGAAATCCGAATCCATCTGCGACAGGCCGGTCATCATGCGATAGGTCTTCAGCGCGCCCAGCATGAAGTCCGGATCGCGGATCTGCCGCCACATGGTTGCTTCAAGCAGCGCCACCATGCGCGGCTCCAGCACATTGCGCAAAGCGTGATCGTAGGTGTCGGTCTGCGCCCGCATCATCTCGGCGGAGGCCGATGGCCCGAGCAGATCTTGCGCCTTGTCGGGAGGCGCGGTCCTGGCATTGGCGACCTCATCCATGGCGTTGAGGGCAACATCCATCGCCGGCTGCTGCACCGAGGTGGGCGTCGCTGCGGCCGAGGTCAGCGGCGCCTGCAGTGCCTCGAACTGGCCGGCCTGGGCGGCAATCGCATTGCGGTTGTCATAGTAGGACCAGGTGAACAGCGAGCCGGCCAGGATGGCGGCCGCCGCGCAGGCGGCTGCGGCGCCGCGCCAGACCCAGCTGCGGCGGCGCTGTGCCAGCGGATCGAACGTGCCGAGCCCGGCCTCCTTGAAGATCACCTCGGTCAGAAGGTTCTTGAGGAAGAAGCTGCGCTTCTCAAAGCGCTGCGCCGGCATCGAGCGCCGCGCTGGCAGGCCGAAGGACGAAGCGAGCGCTGCGGTCAACCGGTCGATCGGCGCGCCTTCCTGGGTCGCCGACGTCAGATAGAGGCCGCGCAGCCAGGCGGCTTCCTCGTAGCGGCTCTCGCCGAACATCGCCTCTACCAGCACCTGGATCGGCTCGGAAAGGCTTTGCAACTGCGCCGGGAAGCGGAAGATCTCGGCCCGCTCAGTGAGCTTGTCCTCATCTTCCAGCCGCGGCACCAGCCGCTTCTCCAGCTCCCTCGAAAGCGTCGAGATTTCGCCCGCGATCGTCCTGGCGTCGACGCGCGCGTCGAGCGGGAAGGTCGTCCCCCACACCTGTTCGCGCGCCTGTGTCGACAGGCCGCCGAAGAAGGCCTCGAAGCCTCTGATGAGATCGGCCTTGGTCAGCATGAGATAGACCGGCAGGCGGATTTCCAGCCGCTCCTCGAGCTCGGCCAGTCGCCTGCGGATCTTGCGGCCATGCGCCTTGACGGCTTCGTCGCCTTCGGAAAGCGCATCGATTCCAAGCGCGACGATGACGCCATTGAGCGCACGGCGGCCGCGATGCTTCTTCAACAGGTCGAGGAAGCCCAGCCATTCGGCGGCATCGACATCGGGCTGGCTCTCCTGCTGGACGTAGCGGCCGGCGGTGTCGATCATCACCGCGTTTTCGGAGAAGAACCAGTCGCAGTTGCGCGTGCCGCCGATGCCTTGCAGATCGTCGGTGAGGTCGATCGGAAAGTTGAGGCCGGACTGGCGCAAGGCCGTCGTCTTGCCGGTCGCCGGCGGGCCGACGATCACATACCACGGCATCTCGCGCAGGAATTTGCGGCCGCCGAGTTTGCGGCGCTTCAGCTCGACCATGACGTCCTGGAATTTGGCGCCGACAGCGGCAACATTCTCTTCGCCCGGGCTGAGCCGCTTCTCCTCGACGGGTGCTGCAATCTCGGCAACGAACATGCGGTTGGCGCGGATCGCCCGGCGCTGCGCAACGATCAGCCAGATCAGCCAGAAGATCACCAGAAGCGCGATGATGACGATGCGCACCGTCTCCGACGCCATCGGCACATAGTCGCCGACACGCACGATCGGGCCGAACACCCAGATGATCAGCGACAGCAGCGCCAGACCGATCAGCGTCCACAGGAAACGCGAAGTCAGGACCGCCCAGAGGAAGCGCAGGATGAACATGTCACAGCCTCTTCTCGACCAGCACTTCGACGCGGCGGTTGAGCGCACGGCCTTCCCGCGTGGAATTGTCGGCCACCGGATCGCTCTCGGCGCGGCCCTCGGAAGATATGCTCTCCTTCGGCACGCCGGCCTGCACCAGAAGCTCGGCTATGGTTTCGGCGCGCGCTTCCGACAGGCGCTGATTGCTGGCAAGCGGGTTGGATCGTTGCAGGCGCACATTGTCGGTATGGCCGACGACGGTGATCTTCCCGATCAGGTCCTTGTTGTCCAGGATCACCTTGGCGATGGACGCGATCAAAGGCTCGTAGCCCTGGGTGAGGGTTGGACGCGACGATTGGAAGAGCTCGGGACTGGAAGCCTGGATAACGAGCTTGGCCAGCGAGACGCTCTCCGTGCCGCTCAGCGCCCTGCTCGTTTCCGCCGGCGCTGCCTTCTGGAATTCCGGCAGCAGCGCGTAGTCGACGGCAACCGGCAGGGGCGGCGGCGCGTCGGCCTTGGGGGCCGCGCGCGTGACATCAGCCCGCGTCGGCGGCGGCAGCGCGCGCACCAGCGTCGAAAGCTCGACCGCCTGGCTGCTCAGCCCCATCGACAGGCCAATATGGATGGCGGTCGCGATGACCGCGGCGGCCACCGCCATCACCCAGATCGGCACGATGAAGCGCTGCGGTTCGTCGGACGCGATCACGCCCTTCCAGTTCGGCGACAGCGGCGCCCCTTCGGCATCGCTGTCACGCAGGAAGCGCGCCGCCGCCACGCGAACGGCATTGAGCGAACGGTCGCCGGAGCGGCCGGGCACGCGGTATTTTCCGCGGAAGCCGAGCGCCATGCAGTGATACTGCAGCTCCAGCATTTCGCGGTCGCGGTTGGGATGGCGCTCGAGATCCTCGAGGCGGGCGAAGAACTGCGCACCGGCATCGACGTCGCCGCGCAACATCACCACTAAAGGCTGGCGCGGCCATGCGCTGGCGCCGCCCCACGGCGTGTTCAGCGCCAGATCGTCGAGCAGGGCAGCAACCAGCCAGGCGGCCTGGTCGGCGCGCTCCAGCGACGAGCCTTGCGCCATGGTGGCGTCGCGGCAGCGCACGAGTTCGTCGAGAAGCCTTGTGCGCAGCGCTTCCGGGTTCTCCGGCGGCTGAGCGTTTTCCAGTTCGGGCGCAAATTCGAGCAGCGGCGAGAACGCATTGACGAGCACGTTCGGGTGCGCGCGCGCGGAGCGCTTCGCGGTCACACCCGACGCCGGCAGCGGCATGGCGCGCGGCGTCGGCGCGCCGCTCAGGCGGATGCGCGTGCGCTCCCGATCCTCGGACAGTCCGAATGGATCGTCCCTGCTCATCATCTCACCTGTTGACCGAGTAACAGTCGACCTGCGGTTCGCTGGGCAGCACGCCCGAAACGCCGATCACAAAACCGGGCGCTTCGAGAAGCGAGGCCCAGTGCTCGCTTTTCTGGTCGAGTTCGAGGCAAAGCCGGTCGCCGTCATAGGGAATTTCGCGCGGCTGCGAATGCAGTGGCTTCAGCGGAATGCCGGGCAGGCGCGACTTCCACAGCCCTTCGAATTCGCTGGCCGAGCCGACGGTCGCCTGGTTGACGAAAATCTTGCGCAAGGCATCCTCCGACAGTTCGGAGCCGATCCGCACCACGATCCGGCTCGCCACCAGAAGTTTTGGATTGTCGATGCGGATCTTCCACACATTGGTGGCATGGCGCATAACGGGCAGGGCGCGGGACTTCGGCTCGATATAGCGCAGGCTGAGGATCAGCGAGCGCAGAGCGTCGGCCAGCGCAGAATAGGCCGGGCCCGGCGCCATGTGGTCGTAGACCGGCAGTTCGCCCAGCCGCCTTGCACTTGAGCCGTAGGTCGCCATCGAGCCGGCAAGACCGGCAAGCTCCATATAGACCTCGGCTGGATGGAAAACGTCCTGCGCCAGCATGTGGGCCAGCCGCGGTCGGGCGGCGTTGACCAGGTTGAGGATCAGGAGATCCTCGACGCTGCGTCCCGGACCGCCCAGCACCATCTTGCCATGCGCCTCGGCGATCTGGTCGAGGCCGGTGACGACTTCCTGCAGCAAGCGGCTATACCAGGAGGCCGCGCCGATGACTAAGGTCGGGGGCAGGAAGTTGTCGTCGAGCGCCACACCGCCATCGGCGCGCACGCCCTTGAGTTCGCCCACCGGTAGCGCGGTGTAGCCGCCGACGGCCGTGCCCGGCGCCAGCAACAGCGCCTGCGGCCTTGCGATCTCGATTTCCTCGGGGTCGGAGCCACCATGCACGGCATCGCGCACCGACACGATCCGGCCACGATAGCGCGCGCCCGATGGTTCGGCGTGCGCCGGGTCGAAACCGACGCCGCCGGGCGGTTCGAGCGGCAGCGCGATCAGCACCGGTCCTGCGCCCATCTCCGGCGTCACCGCCAGCGGCCGCGGTGCATCCATCGTCTCGGGGATCGAAAACGGCGTCCCGTCGGGAAAGATGCCGCGCGCCGAAAGCACCGAGATCTGGCCGGCATCGAGCTGAGCCTGGTCGAGCGTCAGCGTCCGAAAGCCGAACGTATGCAGATGCCCGGCCTGCAAGGCGCCGCGCACCGTCGCCTCGAAGAAGCGGTCCTGTTGCTGGAAATGCTGGGTACGAAGGAAAAGCCCCTCCGACCACAGCACCCTGTTTGCATCGCTCATGCCGGCACTCTCTGCTTCCTGCTCATCACCCTGGCGCGGCTTGGCGGACCTTTCGCCGCTAGGCGGAAATGCCGCCGCTGCCGAGCGTCACATTAACGGTGAACTTCGATCCAGGTGACACCGACTTGGTCGTGCGCCAGTTGCGTCCGCCGGGTTCCCGGATCAGCGCGACGAAGCCGAGTGCGGCCACTTCAGGTTCGACCGTGATCGTCTTCGACGCGGTCTTGCCCGGCCCGACCGAAATCGTGTCGGAGCCGATGAGATCTCCGCCAAGGGCGGAGCCCGCGCCGCCCTGCAGGGCGAAGTAATCGGCCGAATTGAAGGCGCCGGTGCTCTTCAGGCGCAGGATCATTACGGTCACCGGCCTGTCGCCGCCGCCCGGTCCCGGGTTCATGCCGGCGCCGCCGGCGAGGTTGACCGTTATGACGGAAGGTTTCGGCGGGCCGCTCTGGCAAGCCGTCAGCAGTCCCGTAGCCCCGATGGCCAGAATGAATTCGCGTCTGTCGATCATGTCTCAGTCCTCCTCATATGCGTCCCTAAAATCAGCGCCGATTTCGCCCAGAAAACGCGTCTCGGCGCTGTGAGCGATTTCACGGTGGCGTTTCTGGTACAGTTCCCAGAGCTTGGCGCCGCGCCCGCCGGTCAGCAGATTGCCGATTGGCGAACTCGACTTCAGTTCCTGCTCGATCGCCGCCGGATCGAAGCGATCGATCATGCGCTTGAGCGCGCCCTGTACGCCGCGCCAGGCGCGGACGTGATGCTGCGCCAGATCGCGAACCGCATCCTTGATCGCCGCTTCGGCGCCGAGGAAACCGGGGCTGCGCTCGGCCAGGATGGTCACCAGCGCATCGTCGACCGAGGGCAGGAATTTGAGCGGGTTGACCTCGGATGCGCCAACCACGGTTTGGGCGACACGGGCGTTGCCCTTCTCTTCGGCGCGCTTGCGCAAAAGCTGCATCAGCCCTTCCATCATCAGCCGGTATTCGCGGCCGAACTTCTCCATATCGGCCACCGGATCGTTGCCGCGAAAATCGGCCTCGTCCATGCCCATCCCGCGCAGGAAGGCGGCGCGCAATTCCGCGTCCGCCTGTCCGGCCGACGGCCGCGCTGCAGCTTGCCGGACAGGACTGCGAGGCGGCGGTGGGGACCGGGCTGGCGGTGGCTGCGATGGCGGTGGCTCTGCCGCGCGGATCGGCAGATCCCAGGGCGCCGGAGAGGGAGCCGGCGAGGGGATCGCACTTTTATCCGTCACGCCGGCGTCAACGCTGGGGGACTCGACAGGGCCAAAACCAAAGCCGTCATCAAAGGCCGGCGGCTTCTCGGAACTGGATCTGCTCAGCTCTCTCGACAGCGGAGCGGCGTCGAGGCCGAAGGGATCGTCGAACGATGACTTGGCGCCGTTTCTGTCCGTGGGCTCTGGCGCCGGCGTCGCTACCGGGTCGAGGCTGAATGGATCGTCGAAAGCCTGCGAGCTGCGTTCATCGGACCGCGCACGCGCGAACGCGCCGGGCACCGGCTTTTCGAACGGATCGGGCAGGTCGGCAGGGCGTGGCCGGCCCGGCTCCTCTTCCGTCGTGGACGAAAAGAAATCGTCGCCGCCGAGGCTGACCGGTGCCCGCGACGCTGCCGGTCTGGCATCCGGCATCGAAGGCCTGGAGGCAGGCGCCTCGGTCTTCGCCGCCTGCAAATCGACCCACACCACATAGTCGCCCAGCCGCAGCCGCATGCCGCTCAGCAGGCGCGCGGTATTTCCCGCCCCGAGCGGGCTGGCGGCATCGTCGATGAACAACCCGCTGCTGGAGGTGTCGGTGACGAAATAGCCACCCTGCTTGCTGGTGATCTTGCAGTGGGCGCGCGAGACGAACATGTCGGGATCGTTGATCTGCCAGTCGGCGTCGGCGCTGCGGCCGATCACCAGCTCACCCTCGTCAAGCCGCGCCTGCCGCGTGACTTGCGCGCGTGGTCCCTGTTCGAGCGTCAGCAGCAGGCTCATGCCGCCACCTCTTCCCGCCAGCCGACAATGGTCCGCAGCCGCATGTCGTCGGCATCCCCCTTTTCGACCTGCCGTGCCAGCCAGGTGGTGCGGGCAAGCTGGACGGTTCCGAGCTTCGCCGGCGGCACAGCTTTCGCCGCAAGCACGATCCTGAGATCGACATCGATGGTCTCGCCGATCAGGTCGCGCACCGCCTGCTTCAACAGCTTCAGCCGCTCGCCGCCCGGCAGGAAGGCCTTGTAGTCGACATAGCTAAGCGCGCCGATGCGCAGTTCGATCCGGCTTTGCCGGCTGAAGCTGCGCGGGCCGATGGTGGCGCTGCGGCCGAGCGTGGCATAGCTGCCGGCAAGCCGCGTCTGCAGAGCCTTGGGGATGGTCATCCAGGCGGCGACGAATTCCTTCAGCACCACCGGCACCTTGAAGGCTTCGGCCAGGAACAGCGTCAACCGCTCGGGGCCGTCGACCTGACTAGCGAGCGAGGCGGCCTGGCGAAGCTTGACAGCGTCGAGTTCGGCGTCCTGCGTGCCCGGCAGCCCGATGCCGGCCATCGCTTCCAGCATCGAGCGGACGCGGCCGCCGACGCCGCGTTCGACCTGCACTGCCGGATGCGCATCCGCCCAGGCGCGGTAGTATAGCGCGATCATCCTGTGCTGCAGGATGTTGACGAAATCGACGAAGGTCGTGTCGCTCGTCTGCCGGGCCTCCGCACCCGCATACCAGCGCTGCGACAGACGATCGAGCACCCAGCGTGTCAGATGCAGCGGCATCGGCCCTTCAGGCCCGAGCAGGCCGAGATTGTTGACCGTGACGCGAGCCGGCGACTTGTCGGTCGGCTCGCGGAAATCGACCACATCCTGCACCGCGAAGGACAGGCGCACATTCTGGCCGAGCCTTGCCGGCTCCCGATCCGGCCGGCCGGAATGGCCGAACAGTCCGCCTTGCCGTTCCAGCCGGCGCAGCAGTTCGAAGAAGTCGAAACTCTCGGACAGGGTTGCGGCGCGCTCTAGATCAGGTAGCGATTGCCGGGCGTCATCGGCCATGGCACATCCTCCTGTTTCTGGAGCAACCGCGTGCGGGTGCGCACGAACCCGTTAATCCCGGCATGGCGGGCAAACAGCCGCGACAGCAGGCCAGACAGCAGCAGCGTGCTCTGGCCAGCCAGTACCGACTGGTCGACATGCAGCGTCACCTCGGTGCCGCGCCCAAAACACATCGGCCCTTCGATCGCCAGCCTTTCGATCACCGCGCGTGAGTCGATGCGCACGATCGAGCGCACATTGCGGGCGAGCCCGGGATCGCCGCGTTCGGCATAGAGATCGAGCAGCGCATGCAGCGGATCGACGCCGCGTCCTTCCTTGGCCAGGCTGAGGAAGTTGAGCGCCAGCTGCGACACCAGCCGCCAGGCCAGGTCGTCGGCGCGCGACTCGCCGTCGGCGCCGGCCGGCAGCGCTGCCGGGATCGCCGGCTGCGGCGAACGCAGCGCGCCGAGCAGCCTGACCGATTCCACTGGGTCGCCGGCTTCCAGCGTCAGCGTCGGCGTGTCGTCGAGGATGGCCAGGTCGCGATTGGTGCAAAGTGCCATGATGTCGACGCGCTTGAGCGGCCGGTTGGCTTGGCTGTGGACCGGGCGTGAGATCGCCAGGAAGACATCGTCGCCGGCATAGGAGGTCCGCGTCACGCCCTGGCGCCGTTCGTCCTCGGTCGGTCGGCGTGGACGTCGTTCGGTCGAGTATACCCAGCCGCTGCCGCGGTTTTGCCCGAGGCTGAAGAGCTCCGGTATCTCGGCATCCGGCCCTTCCGCATCGGCGTCCTCGACGCGGATGACGCGGTAGATTTCAAAGTCGCGCGCCCGCGTGCGGTCGGCATGTAGTACCTGCCGCGTCTTGCGCTGGTCGAGCTCGATGACGTTGCACTCGCGCTCGAAGAGATTGATGATCGGCGTTGCGAAAAGATCGAAATCCGCCGGCGTCAAATCGGCAAGCTCGGGCACGGGACGGCGGAACAGGAAGACGATTTCGAGCCCGGCCTGGCATTTGCGCACGACCGGAAGCAGGCCAGTGACGCGCGCATAGTGGAAGCGCTCGGGCATCATGAAATATTCGCGCAGCAGGCGGTAGCCTTCGAAGGTCGGCCGCGTGCGCGGCATCAGCGCTTCGGCGTCGGCGATGCCCACCATCTCCGGCGCCGGTAGCGGTGACAATGGATTGGCCTTGCCCTCGGCGCGCGCGCCGAGACCGGAGCAGACGCCGAAAATGGCGTCGAAGATCAACGGCGCCTTGGTGCGGTTGGCGAAATAGAAGTCGAGCCGGTCGAGCGCCAGTTCGTCAAGCTTGCCCTTTCCGGTCCGTGCCAGCGTAATGCGCAGTGCGGCTTCGCCGCCCTTGCCGCCGATCGGGCCGATACCTGCGGCCGCCAATGCGCTGCGATCCTGGAAATAGCCGACCGAACTGATCGCGATCGGAAACAGCGTCATGTCCTGCGCGGTGGTGAAGGTGCAGCGTGTCGACAGGCCGGCCTGCAGGCTGGAGACCAGCCGCGTGCCGCGCTTGACGACATGGCCGGCAAGCATCGTCTGCACCTGCTGGCCGGGCTTCAGCACCACCATGGCGGTCGCCGGCGCCGGCGTGACGAGATCGGGATAAAGCACGTCGAGGATGCTGCGCGAAAACCGCGAGCGCTCGGCATCCACCTTCAGCCGCGTGCGCGCGGCGAGGAAGGCGACGCCGTCGAGCAAGCGCTCGACATAGGGGTCCGGACACGGCACCGTATCCAGCGACAGATTGCGGGCGACCGCCGGATGCATGTCGGCGAACTCCGCCGCCAGCCCGCGTATGTGCGACAGCTCCTCCTCGTAATATTCTACGAAGACCCGGTCCATCTCAGGCTTCCCTGAACTCGGTGCGCGCCAGGCCGTTGTCGAGATTGATCGTCGTGCGCAGGCGCATGCGCTCAGGCGTCGGCGTCATGATCAGCACGGCGTCGATCTCGATCTTCAAGCCGGTCTTGTCGCCAAGGTTGACCGACACTTTCGTCGCGCTCTCCTTCAGCCGCGGCTCGAAGGTGGCGAGCACGGCGCGGATCTCGCGTGCCAGAACATCGCGGTCGAAATCGCGCGACGAACGGCCGGAGAAGGACGGCACGCCATAATTGACGACGCTGCGGCGCACCTCGGGAAAGTCGGCCAGCGATGTCGGACTGTCGGTCATCTGCTCGGCCTCGAGATCGGACAGGAGCGGCGCGGACTCGAAGCGCTCGGTGTTGAACAGCGCTTCGATGTCGCGCCGCACGGCCTCGCGCAGCACATCGGGCGATACGACGATGCCGCGGCTTTCCAGTTCGCCGCGATGCCGGTTCTGAAACGCCAGCCGATGCAGCCGGCGCTTCTGGTCCGGGTTCAGCGTCTCGTCAGCGTCGATGCGCCTTGCACCGTCCGCCAAAAGCTCGTCCACACGCTCCCCGCCAAGCTCGTCGAGGAGAGCCTGCCTGAGCCCGTCTATTTCCGAGCTCAGGCCCGGCAGGTCGTTGACCAGGCGGTCCCATAGCGAAGGCTGGACCGCCTCGCGCTTGGCCCGTGAACCGCCCGCCTGTGCCTTGTCCGCGGCAGGGCGCTTTGCCCGCCCCTCACTTGCCGACATAGACATCCATTTCGGCTTCGTCATTGTCGTCATAGACAAACTTGATCTTCTTGTAGGCGAAGGAGACCTCCTCCTGGATCAGGTCGGCCTCATCGTCTGCCTGCGACATGTCGTATTCCATGATCGAGGCATCGGTGAGCGTCACCACCAGATAGTCCTTGCTCTCGCCGTCGATGGTCCGCCGGGCCGAGAACTTCACTTCATCCAACGCCTTGTTCTCGAACAGGGCCTTCGCCAGGTAGGGCGAAGCCTTGTCATAGTGCTTGGTGAACTTGATCATGCCCATCGACACCCGGCCGCGGCGCGAGAGCGAATTCGGGTCATAGGGCGCAACCATCTTGTAGTCGACGCCATGGATTTCGATCTCGTCGTCGTGGCCGTCGCGTGTGCTGGGGCCTTTGATGTCCGGAACTTTCAGAAAACCGTCGATTTTCATTGTGGGCATTGTCGTTCTCCACCGCTTTCAAAAGGTTTGGTTGCTGTAATCAGGTCTTCACGGACGGCAATTCCGACACCAGCCTGAGCGAAGCATTGATGCCTTCCAGCTGGTAGTGCGGGCGCAGATAGAAGCGGGCGTTGTAGTAGCCCGGCCGGCCCTCCACGCTGTCGACCTGCACCTCGGCGGCGGCAAGCGGACGCTTGGCGCGCGCCTTGTCGTCGGCGAAGGCCGGATTGGCCAGCACGTACCGGTTGATCCATTCGGTCAACCAGATCTGCATGTCGCTGCGTTCCTTGAACGAGCCGATCTTGTCGCGCGCAATGGCTTTGAGGTAGTGCGCGAAGCGGGAAACCGGGAACAGATAGGGCAGGTTGGCGGAGAGCCGCTCGTTGGACTGGGCGTCGGGATCGACCAGGCGTCCGGCCCGCGTCTCGTCATCCTGCAGCGAGTGGGCGCCGATGAAGGCCGCCAGATCGGTGTTCTTGCGGTGCAGGATCGGCATCAGGCCGAGCTTGGCCAGTTCAGCCTCGCGCCGGTCGTCGATGGCGACCTCCGTCGGACATTTCATCGCGATCGACCCGTCGTCGGTGGGGAAAGCATGCACCGGCAGGTTGAGCACCGTGCCGCCATTCTCGACACCGCGGATCTGGGTGCCCCAGCCATAGAGCTTGTGGCTGCGGTTGATGTTGACGCCCATCGGGAAGGCGGCGTTCATCCAGACATATTTGTTGTGGTCGCCCTGCACTTCCTCCTCGAAGGAGAAGCCCTTGACCGGAACGGTCTCGGATCCATAGGGCAGCCGCGCCAGCACGCGCGGCATTGTGAGGCCAATATAGCGGGCGTCCTCGCTCTCGCGCAGCGACTGCCACGAGGCATAGGCCGGATTGTTGACGATCATCTGCAGATCCTGCGGGTTGGGCAGTTCCTGCCAGCTGTCCATGCGGAACAGCCGCGGCGAGGCGGCGGCGATGAACGGCGTGTGCGCCGAAGCGCAGACGCCGGAGATGTTGCGCAGCAGGCCGACGTCGCGCGGATGGTTCGAAAACTCGTAGGCGCCAACGATGCAGCCGATCGGCTCGCCGCCGAGCATCGAATACTCGTCCGTGTAGACTTTCTTGAAGATCGGGCTCTGGTCCCACATCTGGCCTTCATAGTCTTCAAGCGTGTCGGCCAATTGCTCCTTGGAGATGTTCATCACCCGGATCTTGAGATGCTTCGCATCCGTCTCGGTGTTGTTGATGAGGTACCAAAGGCCGCGCCATGTGCCTTCCATCTCCCGCACTTCCGGCGCGTGAAGGATTTCGTTGACCTGCGTCGTCAGCATCTTGTCGATGCCGGCGATCAGCGACTTGATCGACTTGATCGAGTTCGACGAAATCGTCGTCGTCTCGGAGCGCGACTGCGCCGCCAGCGCCAGGTTGCGCACCAGCTGCTGCAGCTTCTCGCTGTCGTCCTTCTTGACCTTGAAGTCCTTTTCCAGCAGTTGGCTGAATTCGCCGAGATCGACGGCCTCGGCCTCGGCGACGGATGCTGCGGTCTTTTGCTGTTCGGCCATGATCTATTCCTCGCCCTTGTCGTCGTCAGACATCGCCTGGCTGGCGATCTGTTGAAGCAGCGGCTGATTGTTCAGCAGCTGGGCGATGCGCTTTTCGGCATCGACGCGACCGTCCATGAAGCCGAGCAACTCCTCGAGTTGGCGCCGCATCTTGAGGATCTCGGCCAGCTGCGGAACCTGTTCGGCGATTTTGTCAGGGGCGAAATCGCCCATCTTGGTGAAGGTCAGGTCGAGCGCGAGCTCTTCGTCGCGCTCCTGGCCTTCGGCCTGCGGCAGGGTGTTCTTCACCCGCGCCTTGACCCTGGGGCCTAGCGCTTCCATGAATTTGGGGAAGCGGTTGGCATCGGTCTCGACAAAGGAACGGTCGAGCACCGACTTTGCAGCTTCCCTGGTCTGCGATGCGCCCGACAGGTCGGCCATCACGCCCATGACGAACGGCAGTTCGATCGTCGTCGGGCTGCCGTAGGTTTCGACATCGTAGGCGATCTGCACGCGCGGGGCGCGATTTCGCTCGATGACCTTCGCTTTGCTTTCGGCTGGCATGTGTTGCTACCTTTCATCCTTCTGGGCAGTCTTCTTGGCGTCGGGAACGCCGGCGAGCAGCCGGAATTCCTTCAGCCCCGACGGGGCGAGATCTTCCATCAGTTCAACAAAATCCATGTGCACCATCCGGCGCACCCGGCGGGCGAGATGCGGGATCGGGCTCGACGGCTCGGTGCGGTCGTAGAACGCCACCACAAGATCGAGGCACTTCACCACATCGTCGCGCGAGGAAATCCTGTCGGGGAGGCCCGCACCTGGCTCCGCGTAGCTTGCCATCGTCTCGGCTCCATGACCGTTTCTGGCCGGTTTTGCCGGGCTCGCCGAGGCGGGCGCCGGGCTGGCTGCGTCGTTCGTGGCGGCCGGCGTCGCCGGCTCGTCCGCCGCATTGCGCTCCAGCGTCGTAAGCAAACGCTGCAGAAACCGCTTTAATTCCGGGACGGCGGCGCCGCTGCCTTCAAGACGGGCATTCAGCGCCGTGTCGACAGCGTCGAGCGCCTCAATGGCGGCGTGCGCCCCGGCGACAAGCGCCGTCATCTCTTCACCGGCCTGATCCAGTTGTGCGGCACAACCGTTGCTCACCCGGTTCAGGAGCTGCCCATGCGCGCTGACCAGCGCTGCCTTCTCGGCGGCATTCAATCCCGACGCCGCTTCCTGAAGCATGACACGATCGTCGAGCGCGCCCTGTTCGAGATCGCGTCCGCTGATCGGCCCGAAGGGGCGCGGGGCGAAGAAAACCATCTCCCTGAGATTCGCCAGCAAGCCGTCCTGGCCATTCTGCAAATCGGCCAGTGCGTTGAGACGGCGCAAGGCGGCCTCACGCGGTTGACCGCCGGGCCGCAGCGCCGGGTGCATCGTCTCCCAATGCGTCTCCAAGGTCCGCGCTATCAGCGTCAGGCCCTGCGCCAGCCCGGCGAGCCCTTCTTCATTGGCGAGTGCGCGCGTGACGGTGACAAGCAGGCGCAGGTCGCGGCCATGCGCACGCAGCTCCTCCGCCTTGCCAAGCACGGCTGCCCAATCGACGGGAATGGTCGATTGCGCGGCTGGCTTGTTGCGTCCGTCATGGACAACCTTGACCTGCGGCTCGGTAAGCCGCTCGAGCTCGTGAAAAGCAGGGTCGTTGCGCAAGTCTTCGCCCGACGGATTTTCACCGTCCAACGGAGCAAGCCAGAGTGCGAGATCGATCACAGCTACCCCCAGCGACCGGCTCTAAAACCGTACGTGACCCAACGTTAGCACACGGTTGCACCCTACCACAATTCGGCAAACCGCTCAAAAGTTAACGGGCGCTAACGCGAGCCAGTGCAACTGCATCTCGAATGCCGCAATTTATGGCTTGCTTGCCCAACCCCGTATGTGAAACGCATCGCATAGAATTGGAAAAGTTCGTGGTTGTCTGCATTTGGTGGCGCGGGACTTTCCACAAAGGGAAGCGGCCGGCTGAATGTCGCGCTTTGTCAAGCGGCTGCTTATGTGGCAGGCTGTCGACGGGCAGATTGCAGGAGCAGGTTCGATGGAACAGCGCCGGTCGTCGCAGAGCTTCAAACGCAAGGAACTGATCGACAAGCTGAATCCGACCGGCAAGCGGGCCTTCGGCGCAGCTGCTGCAGCGGCGAAGCTTCGCGGCAACCCTTATGTTGAACTTGTCCACTTCATCGAGCAACTGGTGCTTTCGGAACGCAGCGACGTTCAGATGATCCTGGCCGATGCCGACGTTGATATGGGCAAGCTGGCCGGCGACATGAGCCGTGCCGTTGACAAGCTGCCCTACGGCGCCACCTCGATCGAGGAGTTTTCCGACCATATCTTTCATGCCATCCAGGAGGCCTGGAGCCTAGCCGGGCTGCAGTTCAAGGCCGATGAAGTCCGCAGCGCCCATATCGTCCTCGCCTGCCTGAAGACGCCGGTGCTGGAAGGCCTGCTGGCGAAGATCAGCGCCGAGTTCGACAAGATCGACGCCGACGCAGTCATCGCCCGCTTTGCGGAAGTGGTGGAGGGTTCGCTCGAAGCTGGCGCTGCGGCTGCGGCAACTCCCGCCGCCGAGACGCCACGGCGGGCTCCGGGCGGGGACTCCGCACTGGCCAAATACGCCACCGACCTGACCCAGCGCGCCCATGACGGCAAGATCGATCCGGTCGTCGGCCGCGACCCGGAAATCCGGCAGATCATCGATATCCTGATGCGGCGTCGGCAGAACAACCCGATCCTGACCGGCGAGGCCGGCGTCGGCAAGACCGCCGTGGTCGAGGGGTTTGCCCTACGCATCGCCCAGGGCGATGTGCCGCCACCACTGCAAGGCATCAGCGTGCGCATGCTCGATGTCGGCCTGATGCAGGCCGGCGCCAGCGTCAAGGGCGAGTTCGAAAAGCGCTTGAAGGCGGTCATCGACGAGGTTCAATCCTCCGAAACGCCGGTGATCCTGTTCATTGACGAGGCGCACACCTTGATCGGCGCCGGCGGTGCGGCAGGAACCGGCGACGCGGCCAATCTCCTGAAGCCGGCTCTGGCGCGCGGCGAACTGCGCACCATCGCCGCAACCACCTGGGCCGAATACAAACAGCACATCGAAAAGGATCCGGCGCTTACCCGTCGTTTCCAGGTGGTGAAGATCGAGGAGCCGTCGGAAGCGGTGGCCGTGGTTATGCTGCGCGGCGTCGCCGGTGTTCTCGAACAGCACCATGAGGTGCAGATCCTCGACGAGGCGATCGAGGCCGCGGTCGGCCTCTCGCATCGTTACATCCCGGCGCGTCAATTGCCCGACAAGGCTGTGAGCCTGCTCGACACCGCTTGCGCCAGGGTCGCGGTCTCGCAGCATGCGACGCCGGCCGAGGTCGAGGACATATTGCGCCGCCGCCAGGCGCTGGAGGTCGAAAGCGGCATCATCGGCCGCGAGGCCGCGATCGGCATCGAAGTGGCCGAGCGCCAGGCGCGGGTCGATGCCGGGCTTACTGAGACCGAGACGACGCTTGCCGCCGCCGAGAAGCGCTGGGAGCGCGAAAAGGCGCTGGTCGCGGAAATCCTCGAATTGCGCGCCAGGTTGCGCGGCGAAGGCGTGCCGCTCGATGAGGTAGCGACCACTGAGGACGACGCCGAAACGGCAGCGCCGGACGCGGAAAAGACCAAGGTGCCGAAGACCGAGCCGCCCAAGGCTGAAACGGCGAAGACGGAAAAGCCCAAAGCCAAGGCGGTCAAAGCCAAGGCCGCGGCGACCGCGGGCGCTGAAGCGGCAGCCACGGATCCAGCCGCCGATCTCGCAAGGCTGCGCGAGCTCATGGCCGAGCTTGCCACAGCACAAGGCGAGACGCCGCTGATCCTGCCGTCCGTCGACCGCAATGCGGTCGCAGCCGTGGTCCAGGACTGGACCGGCATTCCGACGGGACGGATGCTGTCCAGCCAGACCGAGAAGGCGCTCAAGCTCGCCGAAACGTTGTCCGAACGCGTTGTCGGCCAGGACCACGCGATGGAGATGATCGCCAAACGCGTGCAGACCAGCCGCGCCGGGCTCGGCGCGCCGGAAAAGCCGGTCGGCGTGTTCCTGCTCTGCGGCCCGTCCGGCGTCGGCAAGACCGAGACAGCGCTGGCACTCGCCGAAACGCTCTATGGCGGCGAGCAGAACCTGATCTCGATCAACATGTCGGAGTTCCAGGAGGCGCACACGGTCTCGACGCTCAAGGGCGCACCGCCCGGCTATGTCGGCTACGGCAAGGGTGGCATCCTGACCGAGGCCGTGCGCAGAAAACCCTATTCGGTGATCCTGCTCGACGAGGTCGAGAAGGCGCATCCCGACGTGCACGAAATCTTCTTTCAGGTCTTCGACAAGGGCATGATGGACGACAGCGAAGGCCGGCGCATCGACTTCAAGAACACGCTGATCCTGCTGACATCCAATGTCGGTTCCGAAGTGATCATGGAGCGGACCGGCAAAGGCACGGTCAGGGCAGGGCTCGACGGCCTCGACGCAGCCCTGCGCGCCCCGCTGCTGAAGGTCTTTCCGGCAGCCTTCCTCGGCCGCGTCGTGACCATACCCTACTACCCGCTCTCGGATTCGATGATCGAGGCCATCACCCGCCATCAGTTCGGCAAAATCGCCCGGCGGCTGCGCGCCAGCCACGATGCCGAACTGGTGATCGGCGACGGCGTCATGGATCTGGTCAAGGCGCGCTGCACCGAAATCGAATCCGGCGGTCGCATGATCGACGCCATCCTCACCAACACACTGCTGCCGGAACTCAGCCGCGGCGTGCTGAACCGATCGCTCGACGGCGAGAAGATGACCAAGGTAACGGTCAGCGCTTCCGCCGACGGCTTTGCCTATTCGTTCGAATAGGCCTGACTGACCTCGAGCCTGCGACCGCTCTTATTGCGGCGTCTCCGTCTCGGCTCGGATCAGCTTGATGTCGGCGCCCGCCGCCCATGCGCCGATATCCTCACGCCGCAACGCTGCGGCCATCATGTCCGGGAACAGGTCCGGCGTGCAGGCAAAGACCGGAATGCCAAGTGCCGCGACCGAGGCCGACATCGCCGGATCGTAGCCCGGCCGCCCCTGATCGGTCAGCGCCAGCAACACAACGACATTGACGCCGGATCGCACCAGCGCCGCCAGCCGCCGCAGCAATTCCTGGCCGTTGCCGCCCTCATAGAGGTCGGTGATCAGCACGAAGTGGGATTTGGTCGGCCGCTCGATGCGGTCTGCGCAATAGCCGACCGCCTGGTTGATGTCGGTGCCGCCGCCAAGCTGCACTCCGAACAGCACTTCGACGGGGTCGCTGAGCTCCTCGGTCAGGTCGACGATGGCGGTGTCGAAACAGACGAGCTTGGTGCGCACCACCGGCAGCGATGCCATCACGGCGGCGAAGATCGAGGCATAGATCACCGAACTCGCCATCGATCCGGACTGGTCGACGCACAGAACCACCTCGTCGAGATCGACCAGCCGGCGCTGCTTGCGCATGAAGCCGACGAGTTTTTCCGGCACGATGGTTTTGTGCTCGGGCTGGTAATGGCGAAGATTGGCCGAGATGGTGCGCGGCCAGTCTATGTCGCGCTGACGCGGGCGGTTGGTGCGCCGCGAGCGGTCGAGCGCGCCACGGATCGCTTCGGCGGTCTTCTGCTCCAGCCGCCGCATCAGCTTGGCGACGATATCGGCGATGATGCTGCGGGCAATGTCCTTGGTCTTGGCCGGCATCACCGAGCGCAGCGAAATCAGGTCGGCGACGAGATTGACGTCCGCCTCGATCGCCTTGAGGAATTCCGGCTCCATCAGCATCTGCTTCAGGTTCAGCCGTTCGAAGGCATCCTTCTGGACGATCTGGACGACCTGCGCCGGAAAGAACGATCTGATATCGCCCATCCATTGCGCCACGCGCGGCGCCGAGCGGCCGAGCCCGCCGCGCCGCTTGCGCGGGTCGGCATCGGCATTGGCGCCGTCGCCGTAAAGCGCATCGAGCGCCGACGACAGTTTTTTGTCGTCGCTGGAAAGGGCTGACGAGGCCTCGTCATCGGCGCCGATGGCCAGCCGCCAGCGGCGCTCGCGTCCGCCATCGGCGGATACAGTGGCCGAGCCTTCCGCGTTTTCATCGTCGACCATCGTCATACTCCGCCCGCCAGCAAGGGCCTAAGCTTCTCCATATGCCGGCGCCAGGCCTCGCCACCATCCGGCGCCGGCATCAGCCCGGCCGGCAGCCTGGCGGTGCGGCCGAGCACGGCTTCGATCAGCCGCCGGCGCTCCATGCTGTCCAGATTGGAGAAGACGCGGCGCAGCAGCGGCAGATGCTCGATGAAGGCATCCTCGTCGAGGGATTTCAGCCACGCATCGACAGCGCCGCGCAGGCCCTCATCATAGATCAGCCGCTGGCCAGCGGTGCTGAAGAAACCTTCGAAGAAACCCGCCGCCTGTGTCACCGGAGTCCCCGGCGACAGCCGGCGCCCAAGCAGTCCGGCGGCATCCTCCGCCGACAGCTGGCCGGCTTCGTAGAGTAGATGCGCGGCGCAGCCGGCGAGCAGCGCTGTCGAACGCTGCCCCTCCAGCACGCCCGTCAGCCCGTTGCGCCAGGCGTCGAGCACGTCTTCGCCGGGCTCGACCAGGCGGATCGCCGTGTCGGCCTTGCGCACCGCGCCGACCAGTGTCGTGGCGGCCTGCTCGTCCAGGTCGCGCACCGCATAGGGCAGCGCGATCGCGCCTTCGACGATCAGCCGTTCCAACAAACCGGACAGCCGGTTGGTTTCGGTCTTGCGCGCTTCGCCATAGCGGATGATGTCGGCAAGCGGCGGCACCGAGGCCAGCATCTCCAGGCATTCGCTGCTGTGCGCCGCGCGCGCCTCGAGCGCCGCAAGGCCAGCGCTCGCGGCCTCCGACAGATCGGCCGTGATGGCACTCTGGACAAGTGCCGCCAGCGTGTCGAGGCTGGCGGCCGCGCCGAGCATCTGGACCAGGCGGCCGTTGGCGGCCTTTTCGATGGTCGGACCATAGATCAGATTCTCGACCAGGCGCACGGCATATTCCGGCTCCCAGGCGAGCGTCCATTTTTCGCGAAACGTGCCACGGCTGCGCCCGGCATCGGCCAGCCTGCCCCACTGCACACCGAGCACGTTCAGCCGGTGCAGCAAGGTCGAGCGAAACAGCCCGCTTTCGCTGCGCAAATCGACGGACAGTTCGCGCTCCAGCGCCTCCGGCTTCAGCCGCGCCGCCTTCTGATTGCGCTGCAAATCCTCGATCAGCGGCGCCAGCGGCGTGTCGGGCGGAATCTCGCCGACATCGGCACCCAGCAGCAGCTCGGCCTCGACCAGCGCCCACAGCACCGCTTCGCCATTGAACAGCGCCGCGATTGCCGCGTCGCGCAATTCCTCGAAACCGGGTTTCGGCCGCTCGCGAATGGCGGCAAGTGTGCGGGCAAGGCGCTCGGCCTCGATCAGCGACGCCGTCGAGACCAGATGGCCCTTCGCCCGCAGCACCGCTGCAATCATCGCCAGCCATAGCGTCGCGGCATCGCGCCGATCGCGCGTGCGCCACAGATGTTTGCACCAGCCGGGTGCGACGACGCCGGCGCCATAGCCATAGCCCAGCGCCAGGCGCGGTCCCGTCCACGGCGCCCATGTCATGGTGCTCTTGCGCCGGGCAATTCCCTTGATCAGCGCGTGGTCGTTCTTCTGCGTGTGCGCGGCCTGCAAAGCCGGCACGTGCCAGGCGCCGCAGACGACGGCGATCGGTCCGTCGAACTCCTTGCGCGCCGCAGCGATTTCGAGCCGCATATGCGCCTCACGCTTTGCCTCGAACGGCGCGATTGCGCCTTCGCCATCGCGCAGTGTCGTCATCGCATCGGCGATGGCCGCGAAGATCGGACCCGGCTCAGGGTTCTGCTCGATAATGTCGGCCCACCAGCTTTCGCCATCCTCATAGCCGGCGGCCTGCGCCAGCGTGCCGATGGGGTCACGATGCGATGCAGGCTCGTCATCCTTGGTGGTTTCGTCTTTGGGCTCGGCCTCGCTATCCTCTTCAGTCTTGTCGGCGTCGGCCGCCGACGCCGTGAACCGCGCCGATGACGGCAGGTCGATGAACCGCAACGCCGCCTTGTTCTCCACCGCCCACACCGCCGCCTGATACTCAGGCGAAAACTCGGCGAAAGGCCAGAAACTGGTCGCGGCCGGATCGTCTTCGGGATAGCAAAGCAGCGCCACCGGCGGCTGCATTTCCGGACGCGCCAGCAGGGGCAGCAGGGCCGACGCGTCGCTCGGCCCTTCGATCAGCACCGCGACCGGCTGCAAATCCCGCAGCGCCTGCACCAGGCTGTCGGCGGAGCCCGGCCCGTGATGGCGGATGCCGAAAACGGCGACGTCGCCCATGGTGTCAGATCGCCGCGTTCAACGCCGCGTAATAGCCGGCATAGTCGGGCCGCTTCTTGAGCACTGTCTCGAGATATTCCTCCAGCACCACCTTGTCCTGCACTGGGTCCTTGACGATGGCGCCGACAAGGCTGGCCGCCAGGCCTTCGGCGCCAAGTTTGCCATTGTCAAACCACGCCGCCTGGCTGAGGCCGCCGACCATGGTGGCGATCGCCTCGGCGGTCGACAGCGAGCCCGAAGGCGTCTTCAGCGTCACCTTGCCGTCGGCGGTTGCGCCGGAGCGCAGCTCGCGGAAAATGGTCAGCACGCGGGCGATCTCCTCGCCGACATTCTTCGGCACCGGCAGGTCAAGCCCGCCGGCCATCTCGTCGACCCGCTTGGCGACGATCGCCACCTCTTCGGCCATGTCCTCGGGCAGCGGCAGCACCACCACATTGAAGCGGCGCTTCAGCGCCGAGGAGAGTTCGTTGACGCCCTTGTCGCGGTTGTTGGCCGTGGCGATGATGTTGAAGCCGCGCTGGGCATAGATCGAGGTGTTGAGCTCCGGGATCGGCATCATCTTTTCCGACAGCACGGTGATCAGCGTGTCCTGCACATCGGAGCCCATGCGCGTCAGTTCCTCCAGCCGGCACAGCTTGCCGCTCTCCATGGCGCGGTAGAGCGGCGTCGGCACCAGCGCTTCCTGGCTCGGCCCCTTGGCCAACAGCTGCGCATAGTTCCATCCATAGCGGATCTGGTTCTCGTCGGTGCCGGCCGTGCACTGCACGATCAGCGTCGAATTGCCCATGATGGCGGCTGCGAGATGTTCCGACACCCAGGATTTCGCGGTGCCGGGAACGCCGAGCAAAAGCAGTGCGCGATCGGTGGCGAGTGTCGCCACTGCCGTTTCCATCAGCCGGCGGCGGCCGACATATTTCGGCGATATCACGGTGCCGTCGCTTGCCTTGCCACCCAAGAGATAGGTCAGCACGGCCTTTGGCGATAGGCTCCAGCCTGCAGGTTTTTGCCGATCATCATTGCGTGCCAGCGCTTGCAGTTCGGACGCATAAGCCTGCTCGACGGGGAGGCGGATGACTGCGTTCATTGTGCTGTACTCCGGATTGTCATGTGTTGGTGAGGGCCGCGTTGAGGCGCAGCAAAGCAAGTGAAGCCGCCGCCGGCGGCATGCCGGCCGCGACAATGTCGCCGATCAATCGTTCCGCCGTCGCCGCTGTGGCAAGGAAGCCTATCGTTTCCAGGGCATGGTCCGCGCTTCGCTTTGCGGGTTCGTCATTTCCCGCAACCTTGGCACGCAGTACCGACAGCGCCTTGCCATTTGTCAGGTCGCGCCATTCAACCCAGCCTGCCTCGGCGCCTTCGACCAGGTTGAGCGCTTCAAGGTTTTGCGCGTCTTTCAGGATCTGCCTGACCAGGGTGCGCTTCCTGCCGCTGTCCAGACGCAACATGAGATGGAACACGAGAAACACCAGCTTGCCGCCTTCGGCCATCAGCGTATCCGTCAAAAGCGCGATCGTGGCATCGCTGCCGGATGCGGCGACCATCCGAACGAGCCACAGATCCACTTTGTCATCGACACCGAATTGCCATGCGTCGATAAAATCGGACTCCGTCTTGCCGAAGCGCGCGGCAAGGTCGACCAGGTAACAGCTGGCAAACAATTCGATGCGACGATTTTCCTGCGCCGGCGACTTCAGCTTTGCCGGCGTATAGGTTGTGCGGCGGCGGATGAAACCGGATTTGCCTTCTGCGATAAAGGCGGCGAGTTCGGCAACAGGATCGTCGGTTCCGCCATCGCCGGTGTGCTCGCCCAGCCTTGCCAGCAGCCGGCCCGCCAGCTCCTGCACCTTGCCGGAGCGGTCGGTGGCCAGGCTTTTCAGGAACGGCGCGTCCTCTGGCGTGAGGCCGAAATGCATGAGTTCGATCAGGGCCAGCCGGACCTCTGCCGGCTCGCCCGGCGCCTTGGCTTCGATCAGCCCGCGGGCCGCAGCCGGGTCGCGGCGGCGCATCTCGGCCAGTGCGCTGCGACGCGCGGCGGGGTAGAAGTCATCCCAGTTCTGCACCGTCAGCTGCTCCTGCGGGGTAATTTTCAGCCCCTCCAAGCTGGCTTGCCAGTCGATCCAGGGCGCATAGATGTCGGGGCTGTTCTGGTCTGATGCAGCAGGCATCCAGTCCATCGGGTGGAGCACGTAGCCGCAGCTGGCGACAAGTGTCGCGACGCGCGACTTGCGCCGCGCATCGGCGGCGTTCTTCAGGGCAGCCCGCAACAGTGGCCGCAGCCGCTCCGGCAGCAGCGGCAAGCCAAGCCTCGGCAGCGGCGGACGCCGCTTGAGCGTCTTCGGCGCGGCCGGCCGCAAGCCGACATCGAGCGCCTGCGCGGCGATCGCCAGCAGCCGTCGCTCGCGTTCGTCAGGGCTTGCACCGTCGGCGATTTCCTTCCACGCGGTTGGCGCCAGATCGAATGTGGTTCCACCGGTGATCCAGCAGTCGCGCATCGTCGCCAGGCCGGTCTGTTCGAGCTCGTTCATGACAGATCGAGCCTCCCGAAGCCGCTTTGCGCGGCGAGCAGTTCGAGCCGCGCGCCGTTCCACAGTGCTGCCGTGGCCGCGAGGTCGAGACCAAGCACCGTCTGATCGACAGTTCCGGCGACCGGCAGAGCGATGCCTTGCGGGTCGTGCGCCGCTTGCCACCAGGCCGCGCCGCGCTCATCGAGCAGGATCGCGCCTGCCGGCAGCATCAGCGGGCTATCCGTGGACCAAGGCGCGGCGTCCTGTTGCGATGCATGGGCCGCGAGTGGATCCTGGATGGCGCTTAGGACGAAATCTGGCCAGGCGCCGGACGCGACATCGCCCTTGCGCTCCGCAACCAGCGCGCGCAGTGGCTGGCGCGACGGATAGAACACCAGCCTTGCATCGAACCGGTCGCCGGGCGTGAACGCCGCCGAGCGGCGGCCGGCCGAGGCGGGAAAGAAATCGAGCAGCAGCGCAAACTGCGGCATTGGACTTTTCAGATCGAGCAGCCATGTCGAATGGCTGACAAGGCCGTCGCGGCGGGTCTCGATCTTCTCGCCGATGACCTCCCAATGGCTGTCGACCTGTTTCGCCTCGGGATTGGCCAGCACCTGGTCACGGGTTTCGGACGTCGACACCAGCCGCTTCAATTCGGGATCGTCGGGCGCCGAGCGCCAGGCCTTGGCCAGCAGCACCAGCTTGCCAAGCTCGCGGATCACCGCATCGGGCCGTTCCTCGCTGCGCAGCGAAAGCAGCCGCGCCGGTATCTCGTCGATGCGTCCGGCAAGCGCGGTTGCCTTCATGTCGACCAGCCGCGCGGCGATGCGGCGGCAGCGCTCGCTGCTGGCATCGGCAAAGGCGGAGAGGCCGAGCCGCAACTGATCGGCGATCCACTGGTCGAGTTCGTCCAGCGCGCCTGCCACGGCTGTTCGCGTGTCTTCCGCCCGCTTGCGCTGCGCCGCCTCGCGGCGCTCTGCTGCGGCAGCGTCCTCGATTCCAGTGTCTTCGTCGGGCTGCGAGGCCTCGCCGATGCTCTTGCCGGACGCGCCGGCTGCGGCGCCCGGCTTTGCGCCAGCCGACTGTGGCGTCGTCTTTCGACGCCGGCCAAGCCAGTCATTCACCCAGTCCGGCGTCGATTCGGCTGATGTAAAACTGGCCGGCGCGGTGGCGGCGATCCACATCAGCGCCAGCGTGTGCTTGCACGGAAATTTTCGCGACGGGCAGGTGCATTTGTAGCCGTGGTCGCCAGTGTCGACCACGGTGCGATAAGGGTTGGAGCCGGAACCCTGGCATTCCCCCCAGATCAGCGCCTGCTGCTCGTTCTTTTCCAGCCGCGGCCAGTTCGAGCGCTTGGTCAGCTTCGAGGCGGCGCTCAGCGACGCCTGATCGGGGGCCAGCGCCTCGATGGTTTTCAGGTCGAATTCCAAGCCGCGCCTCTCGTACCCCAATCATGCCTGGCATCAGAATAGGATGCCGTTTGTGAAGGATTGTTGCGGCCCCGGCAAGACTTCAAAAGCGCCGGTCAGTACAGCGGTCTGGCCATGTGCCGGGGCGTCGGCCATTGCATGGTGATGTCGGGTTGCACCGGCCGTTCGAGATAGGTCGACAGCACCACATAGCTCCGCGTCGAGGTGACGCCGGGCGTCTCGTAGAGCCGTGCCAACAACCCTTCGAGCGCCCTCGTGTCCTCGGTGCGGACCTTGAGCAGCATGCAGGTGTCGCCGGCAACCGAATGGATCTCCTCGACTTCCGGGTATTGGGAAACCGCCATCAGCTCCGGCGTCTTGCCCCAGCCCGTGGTGTCGACATGCACGAAGGCGAGCAGCGGTTTCTTGACTGCGTTGGGGTCGATGATGACAGCCGTGCCGCGAATGGCGCCGCTGCGCCGTAGCCGCTTCACCCGTTCATGCGCCGCCGGCGGCGACAGGCAGACCCGCTCGCCGAGCTCGGCGTAGCTGATCGTGGCATCGTCGACCAGCACGCCTAATATTTTTCGGTCGGTAGCATCGAGCTCCCGGGCCGCAGGCTTGTTCAGCGGAATGCCATCTGTTTCTTCATCCATACCGGAATTCCTTGTTGTCGCGGAATTTAGTTCGGTCATTATGCCTCGATGACGAACACGCATCAAGCAGCATCATCCCTTCACCAGCCGATCCCCGCGCTGGCCTATCTCCTGACCGGCTGCATTGCCGTCATCGGCTCGAACTCGCTGGTCCTGGGTCCGATCGCCCCGGCCGTTGCAGCTTCCTTCGGCACCAGCGTGCCGGCCGTGATGGCTGCGTCGGCTGCCTTCGGTCTCGGCACCTCGGCCAGCGCGCTGTTTCTTGCCCGCTACATCGACGGCGTCGGCGCCCGCCGCATGCTGCAGGGCGCGCTGCTGTTGCTGGCGGCGGCACTTCTCGCCAGCGCGGTGGCGCCGACGGTGCTCGCGCTGGTCGTGGCGCAGGCGATCGCCGGCATCGCCGCCGGCGTTGCCATGCCGGCAATCTATGCCAGTGCGGCGGCGATCGCGCCGCCCGGCCGCGAAAGCGGCACGATCGGCGTCGTGCTGACCGGCTGGACAGTGTCCATGGTGGCCGGCGTCTCGCTGTCGGCCGTGCTTGCCGACCTTGTGCACTGGCGCGCCGTCTTCGCCGCCGTCGCGGTGCTTTCAGGCATTGCGCTCGCTGCCTTGTCGATGACCTCGCTCAGTGACGTCAGGAAGAGCGGCCCGGCGCCGACGCCGTTCGGTGCGCTGGCCATTCCCGGCATCGTGCCGCTGCTCATCGCCTGCACCGCCTTCATGACTGCTTTTTACGGCGTCTACGGCTATCTCGGCGATCATCTGCATCAGGATCTCGGTGAGCCTGTCAGCGCCAACGCGCTCGCCGCGCTCGCCTATGGCGCCGGCTTCGGCACGGCAGCCTTTCTCGATGGCGTCATCGACCGCATCGGCGCGCGGCGCGTCATGCCTTTCGCCTATCTGCTGGTCGCCGTCGTCTATGTCGCGATTGCGCTGGCAAGCAGCAATTTCGCGTTGATCCTGGCCATGATCGCCATATGGGGCCTTGCCAATCACTTCGGCCTGAACGTGCTGGTGATGCGCCTCACCGCGCTCGATCCGTCGCGCCGCGGCACCATCATGGGCCTGAACAGCTCGGTGACCTATCTCGCCGTCTTTATCGGCACCACCAGCTTCGGGCCGCTTTATTCGACAATCGGCTTTGCCGCCTGCGCCATCGTCGCCGCCTTGCTGATGCTGGTTGCAGCCGCGGCGGGGAGTTGGCGTTCGCCATAGGCCATCCAATCGTAAGCGTCTGCGGCAAGGCTTGCGTCCCTGTCACGTCCTTCGCTAGAGGTTCGGTTCACCATGCGAGCCGTATCGGGATGAAAACGACGCTTGAGACCACCGCCGAGCCCTTGGCCAAGGACCTCGCCTTCCTGGCCGAACGGCTGGCGGCGTTCAATGACAGCGATGTCGGCACGTCCGGCCGCAAGCAGATCGCCGTCTTCGTGCGCGACGAGGACGGCGCTGTGGTCGCCGGCATTTCGGGCTACACCGCCTGGGGCTGGCTCTATGTGCAGTGGCTGTGGGTCGACGAACGCCTGCGCGGCCGGCATATAGCCAGCGACATGCTGGACGCGGCCGAGCGCGAGGCAGTGGCGCGCGGGTGCCGGAACGCCTGGATCGATACGTTCAATCCCATCGCGGCCAAGGTCTATGAGCGGCAGGGTTATCGGCCCTTCGGCACGCTGCCGGATTTTCCGATGGGACGCAGCCGCGTCTTCCTGCAGAAGAAGCTGGTCGCTTAACCTGCCAGCCGCCCGCCTTGCAACGGGCGCGGCGCACCCGTGGTGCTCGGGAACGAAATCGGCAAGCCGCGCAAAACGCGCACCGCGAGGAAGGCAAAGCATTCGGCTTCGACCGCATCGCCCTTCCAGCCCAGCGTTTCGGCTTGCACCACCTCGACGCCGGCGCGGCGGCCAAGCATCGCCATCATCGTCGGATTGTGCCGGCCGCCGCCGCTGACCGCCAGCCGCTTCGGCCGGCGCGGCAACAGGTCGAGCGCCTTGCCGACGGCCGAGACGGTGAAGGCCGTCAGCGTCGCCGCGCCGTCCTCGACGCCAAGCCCGTCAGCCATATCAGCGGTGAAGTCGAAACGGTCGAGCGATTTCGGGTAGGGCTTGGTCAGATAAGGGTGCTCAAGCAATCTGGCCAATCTCGCCTCATCGACCGTCCCGGCCGCACCCAGCGCGCCGTCACGGTCCATCTCACCGAGACCCTTCGCCTTGATGAAATCATTGAGCGGCGCGTTGGCCGGGCCAGTATCGAAGGCGATGATGGTGTCCTTGCCGTCCCACCAGGTGATGTTGCCGACACCGCCGAGATTGAGCACGGCGGTATCGCCACTGGCATCGGCCTCCTTCAACAGCGCGGCGTGATAGGCGGCCGCCAGCGGCGCACCTTGGCCGCCGGCGCGTACATCGGCCGAGCGGAAGTCGTAGGCGACCTTTGCGCCCAGGATGGTATGCATCAGCTCGCCGTCGCCTAGCTGGCGTGTATCGCCGCGCCGTCCTGGCTGCGGGGCGCGATGCAGCACGGTCTGGCCGTGGAAGCCGACGACGCCGATATCGGCCATGGTCAGCCCGTAGCTTTCGACGAGATCTTTCACCGCAGCCGACTGCGCGCGCGTCAGCACCGCCTCGGCTTCGGCAAAGATCGCCGGCTCCGGCCCGTCGAAATTCCACACCCGGGCCTGGCGCAGCGTCTCCTCCAGCAAGACGCGGATCGCTGCGGGGTAGGGGGCCAGCGTATAGGTGCCGAAATCGGCGATGCGCTCGCCATCGGTCTTGATCAGCGCGACGTCAATGTTGCCGTCAAGCACGGTGCCGGTCATCAGGCCAACGGCCCAGATTGGTTCCATGGTCGATTCCCTTGCGACACCGTTGCGATTCCAACAGGAATCACCTGTCGGACGGATTGGCCCGCCAGGCAAGACCTCGGCCGACGCCAATGCTTCGAACTTGCCGGCAGCGTTTTTCACCGAACGGCGAAAATCGAGCAACGCCGTTCTTGTCTCCTGCCGCTCGAGACGCCAGCTATGTGACAAGCGACGCCGGCATCGGGCCGAACGTCTATACGCAGAATCGTCAGGGAGAATGACATGGCATCCGAAGTTGCAGTGATCGCCGGCGCGGGCGCAGGCCTGAGCGCCTCGTTGGCGCGTCTTCTCACCAAAGAGGGCTATCGCGTCGTGCTGGCCGCCCGCAACACGGCCAAGCTGGCAGCGCTGGTCGAAGAGACCGGCGCGCTGGCCGTCGAAACCGACGTCGCCGATCTGGCCTCCGTCGCCAGCCTGTTCGAAGCTGCCGACAAACAAGGGCCGCTCGCGCTTGCCGTGTTCAACGCCAGCGGCCGCACACGCGGCCCGATCGCCGAGGTCGATCCCGATGCCGTCAAGCAGGCGCTGCTGGTCGGCGCCTATGGCGGCTTCCTGGTCGGCCAGCAGGCAGCGCGGCGGCTGCTTGCGCGCGGTTCCGGCTCGATCCTGTTCACCGGCGCCTCCGCCAGCATCAAGGGCTTTCCAAATTCGGCCGGCTTTGCCATGCCGAAATTCGGCCTGCGCGGCCTGGCGCAATCCATGGCGCGCGAGCTTGGTCCGAAAAACATCCATGTCGCGCATTTCATCATCGACGGCCAGATCGCGGCAGCGGGGCGGACGCCCGAGAGGCCGGATAGCCACCTGTCGCCGGACGCGATCGCCGAAACCTATCTCGCGACCCATCGCCAGCATCGCAGCGCCTGGAGCTTCGAGGTCGAGTTGCGGCCCTTTGTCGAGACGTTCTGAGAGACCGTTTGGAAATTCTACTCCGGCGGCCATCTGATGGCGTTTTCTGCGCTACTACAGCGCCGCGAGTCCTTTTGGACGCGCAAAGGACGCTGTAGCACTTTGATTTTGCGCATGATCCTTTCCGAAAATCGATTTCGATTTTCGGGGTCATGTGGTGCTCATGGACTTATGTCCACTCCGCTCCGGTTCTCGAAAACACCACCATATGCCGGTGGGCTTGGCGATCTCGCCATCCGCTATGGCTACCAGCGCTTCGAGACGTCGGTCATGGTCGCCGTGGTCATCGTGCTGATCATCCTCGTCTGCGGCATCCAGTGGGTCGGCGACCGTCTGGTTGCCAGGCTGGACCGCCGCGCATGAGCATCCCCGAACATTATTTGCCCGCAGGCTGCAAAAATCAGCGCCGGCGTTCTTCAATCGCCTCGAGATTGGATTGCGCATTGCTTTGATTGGACCAGTCTGCGTGCCACCGTGACAGCGGGGCCGGCAAACAAGGAGCTTGACCATGCCCAGGATCGTACCCGTGCTCGATCTCAGCCGTCTCGAACAGGGCGCTTCCGAGCGACGAACGTTTCTGTTCGACCTGCGTACGGCCGCGCGCGACGTCGGCTTCTTCTATTTGACCGGCCACGGCATATCGGCCGCCGATACGGCGGAGGTGCTCGTCGCCTCGCGCCGGTTCTTCGCTCTGCCGGAAGCCGACAAGCTGGTCATCGAAATGGTCAAGTCATCGCAGTTCCGCGGCTATACTCGCGCCGGCGGCGAGCTGACCAAGGGCAAGGCCGACTGGCGCGAACAGCTCGACATTGGCGTCGAACGCCCCGCCATCGCGCAAGGCCCCGGCGTGCCCGCCTGGACGCGGCTGCAAGGCCCGAACCATTGGCCGGCGGCACTGCCCGAACTGAAGCCGGCGCTGCTGGCCTGGCAGGCCAAGGCAACCGCCGTGGCGATCCGGCTGCTCAGGGCTTTCGCCTTGTCGCTGGACCAGGCCGAGGACGCCTTCGATCCGATCTACCGGGGCGAGCCCAACCATCGCATGAAGATCGTGCGCTACCCCGGCCGCGATGCCACCGGCGACGACCAGGGCGTCGGCGCGCACAAGGATGGCGGCTTCCTGACCCTTTTACTGCAGGACGAAAACAAGGGGCTGCAGGTCGAATATGATGGCAGCTGGGTGAATGTCGATCCGTTGCCAGACACGCTGGTGGTCAACATCGGCGAACTGCTCGAACTGGCCTCGAACGGCTATCTCAGGGCAACTGTCCACCGCGTGCTGACACCGCCGGCCGGTGTCGAGCGGATTTCGGTTCCGTTCTTCTTCAGCGCCCGTCTCGATGCGACGATCCCGCTGCTCGACCTGCCCGAGGAGTTGGCGGCCGAGGCGCGCGGGCCAGCCAGCGATCCCGACAATCCGCTGTTTCGCAATGTCGGCACCAATGTGCTGAAAAGCCGGCTGCGCTCCCATCCCGACGTGGCGCGCCGGCACTATGCCGATCTGTTGGAGACCGGCGCGTCGGCTTAAGTCTGTCGAAGGGAGGAACGGAATTTCTGGATTCAGGGCTCTTTTAGAACGCCGTTCGTCGCAAACCGCAATTGAGACGCCCATATAACAAATATCGTTCGGCGGTTTCCTCCCATTCCGCTGGACGGTGTTCCCCTCTGAAGGTTCTTGACCTTCTTTTTGGCCGGGCCGCTTTCGCGCCCGGCCTTTTTTATCCAAGAGTCCGCCGATTCACGAGATAGCCGTCGTTCCGTCTCAGGCATGATTTAAAACGTTTGCAATTTTCTCGGAGGGTATTACAAACGTTTCGACTGCTCGTCCGGGAGGAACGATTGTCAACGCGCGTCACCACGCTGAAGGAGCTTGCGGCGAGCCTCGACCTGTCGATCACGACGGTGTCGCGGGCGCTTGCGGGGCACGAGCAGATCGCGCTGAAGACCCGCGAGCGTGTCGCGCACGCCGCGCGCCAGGCCGGCTACGTCCCCAACACCGCGGCGCGAACGCTTGTCTCCGGCCGCAGCGGCTTTGTCGGTCTGGTGCTGCCGGTCAGAGGCCCGAACCTGGTCGATTCCTTCCTCGGCGAGTTCGTCACCGGGCTTGGCGAAGGGCTGGTGTCGCATGGCGCCGACCTCATCCTTGCCACCGCCGCGCTTGGCCATTCCGAACTGTCGGTGCTGCGCCATGTCGTCGAGTCCGGACGCGCCGACGGCGTCGTCGTCACCCGCATCGCCGAGGTCGACGAGCGGCTCGTCTATCTGCGCCAGCGCGGCTTTCCCTTCGTCGCCCATGGCCGGCTGCTCGATGGCGACTTTGCCTACAACTGGCTCGACACCGATGGCGCGCATGCCTTCGGTGAGGCCTTTGACATGCTCTACGATCTCGGTCACCGCCATTTCGGCCTGGTGACGATTTCCGAGCCGATGACCTTCCGGCATCTGCGGCAGGACGGCCTCGCTGCCGCCATCGGCCGCCGCGGCGATCCATCCGTGCGCCTTGACGTGGCGACGGCGCCGCGCTTCGACCGCGGCGCCCGCATCCAGGCGGTCAATCGCATGCTGCAGCAGCCCGAGCGGCCAACCGCTATCATCGCCTTGTTCGACGAACTGGCGCTGACAGTGATGGAGGAGGCGGCGCGCGCCGGCCTCAGCGTGCCGCGCGATCTCTCGGTCATCGGCTTCGACAATGTCGTCGCCTCGGCCTATGCGCCGCCAGGCCTCACCACTTTCGACGCCTCGATCCGCCAGTGCGCACGCGAGATCGCCGACATGCTGCTCACCGTTATCGCCGAAAAGCCTGCCGCACCGCTGACGCGGTTGATTCGGCCGACGCTGGTGCCGCGGGCGAGCCACGGACCCGCACCAGTGCATGTCGCCCAAAAGTGACCTCGGTTTTGGGACGACGACATGCACGAAACAAAGACAAGAAGCTGACGCCGCAACGACGGCGCATATCCAGGGAGGAAGACAATGGTGAGAATGTTGAGGACATTGGCGGGCGCCGCACTGGCGCTGTCGCTCGCCGCGGGCGGCGCGCAGGCGCAGCAGGTACTGTTCTGGTCGACGCAGGCGCGTCCGGTCGAAGAAACCCAGAAGATGCGCGACGAGGTGCTGAAAGGCTTTGATGGCGCCGTCGACTACCAGGTCGCCGAGGACGGCCCCTGGCTCACCCGCCTGCAGGCCGAACTGCAGGCCGGCACCGGCACCATCGGTTTGCTTGGCGGCCTGCATGGCGACTTCTCCACCGTCGGCGCCAATCTTGTCGATCTCTCCGCTGTCGATGTCGGCGGCGTCAAGGTCAACGAGGCCTACAAGAAGCTGGGCATGCTCGGCACCGGCGAGCAGAAATACTTGCCCTGGATGCAGGCGACCTATCTGATGGCCGCCAACAAGCAGGCGCTGCAATATCTGCCCGCCGGCACCGACCTCAACACCATCACTTATGATCAGCTGATCGAATGGTCGAAGAACATCGCCGAGAAAACCGGTTCGCCGAAATTCGGTTTTCCCGCTGGTCCGAAAGGGCTGAAGCACCGCTTCTTCGAAGGGTTTCTCTACCCGTCCTACACCGGTTCGATGGTGACCAAGTTCCGCTCGCCGGAGGCCGAGACCGCCTGGAACAAGTTCAAGGAGTTGTGGCAGTACACCAACCCGAACTCGACGAACTATGCCTTCATGCAGGAGCCGCTGCTGTCGGGAGAAGTCTGGGTGGCGTTCGACCATGTCGCGCGGCTCGCCGATGCCTTCAACCAGAAGCCGGACGAGTTCGTCGCCTTCCCGGCGCCTGCGGGTCCGGCCGGCCGCGGCTTCATGCCGGTGGTGGCCGGTGTCGCCATTCCAAAAACCTCACCGGATGTCGACAAGGCCAAGGCTCTGGTCGCCTATATGTTGAAACCGGAGACGCAGATCGCGACGCTGAAAGCGACCAATTTCTTTCCGGTCGTCGACGTCAAGCTGCCCGATGACATGCCGGCCTCGGTCAAGGCTTTCGGCCCGGCGATCGCCACCATGACCGGCGCGCCCGACGCGCTGCCGGCGCTGCTGCCGATGGGGCTTGGCGATCTCGGCGGCAAGTTCAACCAGGTCTACACTGACTCCTTCGAGCGCATAGTGCTCGGCGGCGAGGACGTGCATGGCGTGCTCGAAGAGCAGGCGGCGGCACTCAAGGCGATCATCGACCAGGCCAAGGCGCCCTGCTGGGCGCCGGACAAGCCATCCACGGGCGCCTGCCCGGTCGACTAGAATCCTCCCAAGGGGGCGTCCGGAGTTTGTTGCACTCCGGGCGCCCTGACCGCAGCATCGTAAGGACAACACCATGCATGGGAAGGCTCTGCCCTATCTGCTGCTGATGCCGGCGACCCTGTTCCTGTGCGTCTTCTTCCTCTACCCGTTCGTGTTGGTCGCCTTCGAGGCGGTGACCCGCGACGGCGCCTTCACCCTCGACAATTTCCGCACCATGGCCGGTAGCTGGAAGTTCCCGGTCACCGTACGCAACACGCTGCTGCTGGCAGCCATCGTCGTGCCGATCCAGCTCGTCATGGCGCTGCTGATGGCGTCAGTGGTGTCGCGGCTGGAGACCGGGCGCAGTGCAGCGCTTTATATCTTCGCCATTCCGCTCGGCATTTCCGATCTCGCCGCCGGCCTGATCTGGCTTGCCATCTTCGACCAGTCCGGCTTCCTCAACACTTTGCTCTCCCATCTCGGCGTCGTCGACAGGCCGATCATGTTCCTCGGCTACCAGAGCAAGCTCACCATCTTCATTGCCGTGGCGCTGGCCGAGATCTGGCGCGCCACCGCCATCATGATGGTCATCCTCGTCGCCGGCATGGGGCTGATCCCGAAGGAGTATTATGAGGCGGCCGAAGTGTTCGGCGCCGGGCCGTGGAAGCGATTCGTACGCATCACGCTGCCGCTGCTGCGCCCCAGCCTGCAAACGGCGATCATCCTGCGCGTCATCCTCGCCTTCGAGGTCTTCGCCGTGGTCGCAGCCCTCGGCGGCACCAACCTGCCGGTGCTGATGGGCGAAACCTACAACTGGCAATTCACCTTGCAGGATCGCAATGTCGCCGCCGCCTCGGCGCTGCTCATCCTCGCCATCTCGATCGGCTTCACGCTGTTCTTCCTCAGGGTGCTGCGTGTGCCCAAAGAGGCGCGCATATGAGTGCGGTCACGCAAGCCCCAACAGCCGCGAACACCGATGCCCGCAAGGCCGGCGACTGGCTGCTTGTCGCCACGGCCATTCTGCTCAGCGTCTGGGTACTGCTGCCGATCTATCTCCTGATCGTCAACGCTCTGTCGTCGCCGGATCAGGTGACTGCGTTCCCCAAGCGTTTCTTCCCCGCCTTCGATCTCGGCAGTCTGTCTTTCTTCGTCAATTTCGCCGGTGTCGCCAAAGCGTTGTGGAACTCGGTTCTCGTCGCCACGCTGACGATGATCTTCGCGATCGGCTTCGGCGCGCCGGCCGGCTACGCGCTGTCGCGTTTCGATTTTCCGGGCAAGGGCACGTTCCGTTTCCTGGTGCTGATGACGCGGGCTTTCCCGCTGCCGCTGTTGGCATTGCCGCTGGCGGTGATGTTCATCCGCACCGGCCTCGACGACACCGCGATCGGCCTGGCGCTGGTCCACACCACGCTGGCGCTGCCATTTGCGGTCCTGATCACCTTCTCGCTGTTCTCCGGCATTCCGGTCGAACTGGAGGAGGCCGCCTGGACGCTCGGCTGCACGCGATGGCAGGCCTTTCGCAAGGTGATCCTGCCGCTGGCATTGCCCGGCATCGCCGCGTCGGCCGTATTCGCCTTCACCATCTCCTGGAACGAGGTGTTCGCCGCCGCCGTGCTCACCATCGAGAACCGCACGCTGACCGCGTTCCTTTTGCAGAGCCTCGGCGAGTCGCCGCTCTATCTCAAATTCGCCGGTGGCGCGGCTCTGGTCGTGCCGGCGCTGATCTTCATCTTCGCCGTCCGCAAATATCTGTTCGCCATGTGGGGGATCGCCAACCGATGACACGCGATACGGAGAAGGCTCATGGCTGAGATCGCGATCAAGGGCGTCGCCAAGCGCTTCGGCGGCTTCACCGCTTTGCATCAGGTCGATCTCAGCATCGCCGACCAGGAATTTATGGTGCTGCTCGGCGCTTCCGGCTGCGGCAAGACCACGCTGCTGCGCATCGTCGCCGGACTGGAGACACCGAGCCAGGGCGAGGTCTGGATCGGTGGCCGCCGCGTCGACCACCTGCCGCCGCGCGAGCGCGGCATCGCCATGGTGTTCCAGAATTACGCCGTCTTCCCGCATCTGACCGTGTTCGAAAACATTGCCTTCGGCCTGCGCATGAGGAAGCTGCCGCAGGCCGACGTCGAGCGCCGCGTCAACCGCACCGCGGAACTCATGCATATCGAGCAGCTGTTGAAGCGTTACTCAGGCCAGCTGTCCGGCGGCCAGCGCCAGCGAGTCGCGGTCGCCCGCGCGCTCGCCATGGAGCCCGACGTCATCCTGATGGATGAGCCGCTGTCGAACCTAGACGCGCTGCTCAGGCTCGAAATGCGCGCCGAACTCAAGGGCGTGCTGGCGGCGTCGAAGACCACCACCATCTATGTCACCCACGACCAGGTCGAGGCGATGAGCCTCGCCGACCGCATCGCCGTCATGCATCAGGGCCGCATCGTCCAGGCGGCTTCACCGGTCGAGGTTTACCGCAACCCGGCCGCCCGCTTTGTCGGCTCCTTCATCGGCAACCCGCCGATGAACTTCATCCCGGCGACCAAGGCCGCAAACGGCAGCTGGATCGTCGCCGGGCTGACATTGCCCGGTCCGAAATCGGACAGGGAGAAAATCGAATTCGCCATCCGCCCCGAAGACGTCGATGCCGGCAGCGAGGGCCTGCACGCCACCGTGCGCATCATCGAGCCGCTTGGGCCGCACACGCTGGTCACTTGCGATGTCGAGGGCGGCCTGTTCCGCGCCATCCTGGAATCGAATGCCAGCGTCAAGGTCGGCGAGCAGCTGCGCCTGGCGCCCAAACCCGACCGCATCCGCTGGTTCGATCCCGAAACCACCAACGCCGTTTGAACCAGAAAGACGAATGCCTTCCATGACTTCACTTGCTGGCATGACTTCTCTAGCCGTCGACGAAACCATCGCCCGCGCCGTCGAGGTGCTCAGGGAAAACGACCAGGGCGCCTACACCATCCCGACCAAAGGCCTCTATCCCTTCCAGTGGAACTGGGATTCCTGCCTGACCGCGCTTGGTCTCGCTCATTACGACGAGGAGCGCGCCTGGACCGAGATCGACACTTTGTTCGCCCATCAATGGCCGGACGGCATGGTGCCGCACATCATCTTCCATGTCTGGAACGACGGCTATTTTCCCGGGCCAGATGTCTGGCAAACCAACCGCCCGACCGCCACCTCCGGCATCACCCAGCCTGCCGTCGCCGGCTTTGCCGTGCGCCGCCTGTTCGACCGCGCCAGGGACAGGAAACTGGCGGCCAAGCGGGCCCGCGCGTTGCTGCCGAAGATCGATGCCTGGCACCGCTGGTTCTACGAAAACCGCGACCCCAAGGGCGAAGGACTGGTCGCCATCATCCATCCCTGGGAATCCGGCCGCGACAATTCGATCGACTGGGACGATGCCTTCGAGCGCGTGCCGACCGAAGGCATCGAGCCCTATACACGCCGTGACACGCTGCACGCCGATCCGGCGCATCGCCCGACGAAAGATCAGTACGACCGCTATCTCTGGCTGCTACAGCATTTTCGCGCACTCGGCTGGGACAATGCCAGGCTGCATGACGCCTCGCCGTTCCAGGTCGTCGATCCTGGCTTCAACGCCATCTTGATCCGTGCCTGCGCCGATCTTGCCGATCTCGCCGAGGCGCTCGGCGAACCGAAGATAGCGGAAGCCAACCGCGCCCGTGCCAAAAAGGGTTTGGCGGCAATGGAGCGGCTGTGGAGCGAGGCGCACGGCCAATATCTCTGTCTCGACCGCGTCACCGGAAAACTGATCGACAGCGCCTCGGTTGGCGGCATTTTGGCCGCCTTTGCGGCAATTCCAGAACCTCGCGCGGCGGCGCTCGCGGCACGCGTCGAGCGTCTTGCCGGCAGAGCGCGCTACGTCCTGCCGTCACACGATCCCGATGATCCGCGGCTCGACGCCAAGCGCTACTGGCGCGGCCCGGTCTGGCTGGTGGTCAACTACATGATCGCCGACGGCCTCGCTGTTGCCGGCCACGCCGAAGCCGCCCGGCGCATCACCCGGTCCAGCCTCGACCTGATCGGCGAGAGCGGCTTTGCCGAGTACTACGATCCGCTCACCGGCGAACCGCTCGGCGGCGGCCGCTTCACCTGGACGGCGGCGATGGTGATCGAGTTTTTGCGAGCGCCACCTCTCTTGCCTTCTCCCCTTGTGGGAGAAGGTGGATCGGCGCGATAGCGCCGAGACGGATGAGGGGTGTTCCAGGGAACACCAACGTCTCACACCGCTGGAACACCCCTCATCCGACCTCGCTTCGCGAGGCCACCTTCCCCCACAAGGGGGGAAGGGAAGGACGCGTCACCTCACCCGAACTTCGGATCAAGGCTCCCCGACTTATACCGCTTGGCCATCTCGGCAACCGGCAGCGGCTTGATCTTCTGCGCGTTTCCAGCGGTGCCGAACTGCTCGAAGCGCTCCTTGCAGAGCTTGCGCATAGCTGCCATGGCCGGGGTCAGATATTTGCGCGGATCGAACTCGGAGGGGTTCTCGGTCAGCACCTTGCGGATGGCGCCGGTCAGCGCCATGCGGTTGTCGGTGTCGATGTTGATCTTGCGCACGCCGTGCTTGATGCCCCGCTGGATCTCTTCCACCGGCACGCCCCAGGTCGGCTTCATCTGGCCGCCATACTTGTTGATGATCTCCTGCAGGTCCTCCGGCACCGAGGACGAGCCGTGCATGACCAGATGCATGTTGGGCAGGCGGCGATGGATCTCCTCGATGACGTTCATCGCCAGCACGGCACCGTCCGGCTTGCGCGAGAATTTGTAGGCGCCGTGGCTGGTGCCCATGGCCACCGCAAGCGCATCGACATGCGTGTCCTTGACGAACTCCACCGCCTGCACCGGATCGGTCAAAAGCTGGTCATGGCTGATGGCGCCTTCGACGCCGTGGCCGTCTTCCTGCTCGCCGCCGCCGCTCTCCAGCGAGCCGAGCACGCCGATTTCGCCTTCGACCGAGACACCGCCCCAATGCGCCATGTCGACGACGCGCCGGGTGATGCCGGAATTATAGGCATAGTCGGCCGGCGTCTTGCCGTCTTCCTTCAGCGAGCCGTCCATCATCACCGAGGTGAAGCCGTACTGGATCGCGGTGACGCAGGTGGCTTCGTTGTTGCCGTGGTCGAGATGCATGCAGACCGGGATGTCGGGGTGGATTTCGACCAGCGCGTCGATCAGCTTGGCCAGCACCACGTCATTGGCGTAGGCGCGGGCGCCGCGGCTTGCCTGCAGGATGACCGGCGACTTGGTCTCCTCGGCCGCCTCCATGATGGCGAGGCCCTGTTCCATATTGTTCATGTTGAAGGCGGGTACGCCGTAGCCGTATTCGGCGGCGTGGTCGAGCAATTGTCTCAGTGTTATGCGAGCCACCCAATAGTCTCCCGTATCTGGTTTCAAGCGCAACGTCGCGGGCCGGCCGGTTGCCGGTCGGCCCCTGATGCTTCTGGCCAAATTTCAGACCAACCGCAACCTTCAGCGGCCGCTTGGGCCGCAATTCTTGTTGCAGGGCTGAAATCCGGGCATTTCGATGGGTCAGGCGGCGATCGACGCCCTCGCGGCCAGGATCTGCGCGCAGGCATTGGCCGCTTCCTTGCCCTTGACGGTGAAGTGCTCGAAGAAGAAGCGGTGATGCTCGGCGCTGTCGTGATAATTGTGCGGCGTCAGCACCGCCGACAGCACCGGCACGCCGGTCGACAGCTGCACATTCATCATGCCGTCGAGCACCGCGCCGGCCACGAAGTCATGGCGATAGATGCCGCCATTGACGACGAAGGCGGTACCGAGGATCGCGGCGTAGCGGCCGGTCGCAGCCAGCGTCTTGGCATGCAGCGGGATTTCGTAGGCGCCCGGTACGTCGAACACATCGACGGCGAAGCGCCCGCCGCCGAGCGTGCTGAGTTCCGCCTCGAAGGCCTGCACGCACTGGTCGACGATATCGGCATGCCAGCGCGCGCGAATGACGGCGATGCGGGTGGTTTCATAGTCTTTTGGGGTATGCTGATTCATGGGTCCATCCTTCCGTTTCGAACCAGAATCAGGACGCACGATACGAAATCCGGCCCGCGCGAGCGGTCCGTCTTCCGTTTCGTTCTCTTCCATCCGGACTGTGACCGTCGGCTCCGGAATTGCACCGGATCTGCTGACCCTCCTGTTGCCAGGAGGCGCTCGCGGGCTTGGGACGAAACCCTTACCGCCGGTGGGGACTTTCACCCCGCCCTGAGAACATTAACGGAGGGAGATATGGAGGGGTGGGAAGGTGCTGTCAATTGGCGACTAGCCAATCTCCCCCCTCGTGGGGGAGATGCCGGCAGGGCAGAGGGGGGCGCGAAGGATCGCGGCCTATCTCATTCGTGAGCCATCGGATTAGGAAAAGTTGGCGGGCCAATCCAGGTGCCGACATGTTGGTGGGACAGCGCCCCCCTCTGGCCTGCCGGCCATCTCCCCCACGAGGGGGGAGATTACCCGCGCTCGGGAAACATCGCCTTCAACCCTTCACGCGACGCCTTGGCCACTCCGCGCTCGGTGATCAGCCCGGTCACCAGCCGCGCCGGCGTCACGTCAAAAGCCGGGTTCGCAGCAGGCGTCGCATCCGGCGACACCCGCACCTGCGCAATCTTCCCATCCGCCGTCTTCCCCCAGACCAGCGACACCTCATCACCCGACCGTTCCTCGATCGGAATCTCGGCCAGCCCGTCACCCACCGTCCAGTCGATGGTCGGCGAGGGCAGGGCGACATAGAAGGGAACATCATTGTCGGCGGCGGCGAGCGCCTTGAGGTAGGTGCCGATCTTGTTGCAGACATCGCCATTGGCTGTGGTGCGGTCGGTGCCGACGAGCACCATGTCGACCCCGCCATGCTGCATCAGATGGCCGCCGGCGTTGTCGACGATCAGCGTGTGCGGCACGCCGTGGCCGGCCATCTCCCAGGCGGTCAGTTGGGCCCCCTGGTTGCGCGGCCTGGTTTCGTCGACATAGACGTGGACCGGGATGCCGGCCTCGACAGCCAGATAGATCGGCGAGGTCGCGGTGCCATAGTCGACGGTCGCCAGCCAGCCGGCATTGCAATGGGTGAGGATGTTGACCGGCTCGCCCGGCTTTTTGCGCGCAGCGATCTCCTTGATGATTTTCAGGCCGCTCTCGCCGATGGCGCGGTTTAAGCCCACATCCTCGTCGGCGATCTCCGCGGCCCGCTTGTAGGCGGCCTCAGCGCGTTGCGCCGGTGCGAGCGGCTTGAGGAAGCGGCGCATCTCGTCCAGCGCCCAGCGCAGGTTGATCGCTGTCGGCCGCGTCTTGTGCAGCGTCTCCCACACCGCGTCGAGCGCTGCGTCCGACGGGTCGTCCGCCATCTGGATGGCGACGCCATAGGCGGCGGTGACGCCGATCAGCGGAGCGCCGCGCACCCACATGTCGCGGATGGCGGTGGCGATGCCGTCGACCGTGCCTATCCTTTCCACGCGGAACTCATGCGGAAGCCAGCGCTGGTCGATGATCTCGACCGCGCGCTTGTCGTCGCTCAGCCAGATGGTGCGGTAATGGCGCTCGCCGACGTTCAAATCCTGCTCTCCCGTTCGATCAGCGTGGCCAGATTGTTGACCTCGTCGATGCTGTGGATCTGGCGCCGGTTGACGGCGATTTGGCGGCCGAATTTCAACGCCTTGGCCTCGCAAGAGGCGCGCAGATCCTCGTCGTCGATGGTCTCGAAATCAGCATTGTGGGCGAGGCCGAGAATGCGCCGATGTACCTCGATGCCGGCAAAGCCCAGGAGGTCGGTCCAGATCTGGTGCAGCACATGGTCGAGCGCCTGCTCCGAGGCGAGAATGTCCCCCTGATCCTCGAAAAGGCTCTTCTGGTAGAGCATGCCGGTGCGCTCGGTGCGCCATAGATGCGAAAACTCGGCGCGGAACACCGACCACGTCTCGTTCGTCACCCCGAGCAGATAGGCACGCATGGCGTCGCGCTTGCCCTGCTGCTCATGGCCGCGCTGCGAGAAGAAGGACATCCAGAAATTGGCGAGCAGCATGCCGACGTCGAAGGCCATCGGACCGTAGAAGGCGAACTCCGGATCGATCATCCTTGTCTCGGCGTCCGTGACCATGATCGAGCCGGAGTGCAGGTCGCCATGCAGCAGCGTCTCGGCATTGGCGGCGAAGATGTGCTTCAGCCGCTGCGCTTCGACCTTGAGGTCGCGGTCGGCGCGCAGCTCGGCGACTAGGCCGTCAAGTTGCGGCGAGGTATGCCGGTTTAGCTTGGCGTCGAAATAGGGGTCGGAAAACACCAGGTCCTCGGTGATGCCGCAGAGCTCGACATTGTCAGCGAACAGCGCCAGGTCCGCCTTGCGGTCCTTGGTCGGCATGGAGAAATCGGAGCCGCGAAATAAAGTGCGGGCCATGAACAGGCCGATGTCGCGCGCAATGTTGGGCAGCTGGCGGCCGTCGATCAGGGCGCGGCGCAGGATGATGTGCGGCGGCGCCAGATACTCCATGATGATCAGCGCCTGACCCTCGTCGAAATGGTAGATCGCCGGCACCGAGCGGGGCGCGCGCGCCTCTTGCCTTGTCAGCGCATGGAATTCGAAGAAGGAGCGTTTCAGCGGCAGCGGCCAGCTGTCGCCGACCAGGCGGACATAGGGCAAGGCCTGTTTGACGACGGCAGCACCCGACGCGCCTTCGACGATGAAGACGAGGTTCAGATTGCCGTCGCCGACCTCGCGCACCTTCCAGGCGCTGGTGTCTTTGCCGATCTTTGAGCAAAGCGCTTCGTTGGCGCCGAGGCGCGTAGCAAGCGTCTCGACCGACAGTGCTTCGAACGGCAATTTTCCAGTCATTCCTCTCCCTCCCGCTTGTTCATTCCGATCATAGTGGAGCGATGGCGGCGGGGCCAAGCTAGGAAGCTGTCTGGCAATTGTCAATCGAGTTGACAATTGACGACATAGCCCATAGCGTCATCGTCAGGGAGGAACGAATGGGCAATGATGCCGTGTTCCGCGTGGACGGCTTAAGGAAGTCCTTTGGCCATATCGAGGTGCTTGGCGGCGTCTCGGTCGAATTGCATGCCGGTGAGATCACCGTGCTGATGGGCGCCAACGGCGCCGGCAAGTCCACCCTCGTGAAAATCATCAGCGGCGTCTACGACCATGCCGGCGGCACGATGAGCCTCGCCGGGGACAGCTTCGCGCCGAGCACACCAGCCGAGGCGATCCGCGCCGGCGTCGTCACCGTCCATCAAAACATAAATGACGGCGTTGTCGCCGATCTCGATGTCGCCACCAACCTGACCCTCGACCGGCTGAGCGGCAAGGGCGCGTCGTTCCTGTTCAATCCTGGCCGCGTGCGGCGAGAGGCGAGGGCGGTCGCCGACCGCATGGGGCTGACCATCGACCTCAGGGCGCGGGTCAGCGACCTGTCGCTAGCCGACCGCCAGATGGTAGCAATCGCGCGCGCCATGGCGCACCAGCCGAAAGTGCTGATCCTCGACGAGCCGACTTCGTCCCTGTCCAGCGCCGAGGCCGACCGGCTGTTCGCCCTTCTCGACCGGCTGCGCCAGCAAGGCGTCGCCATTCTCTACATCTCGCACCGCATGTCAGACATCAGGCGGCTTGCCGACCGCATCGTCTCGATGCGCGACGGCGTCATCTCGGGCGTCTTCGAGCAGAAGCCGCTCGACTATGAGGGCGCGGTCAACGCAATGCTCGGCCGCAAGATCCACCTCGACCGCATCGAAGCCAAAAGCGCTGCCAAGCCGATCCTGACCATCACAGGCCTGCGCATCGCGCCAGGCGCCCGGCCGATCTCGCTGACGCTTGGCGACGGCGAGGTGGTTGCCGTCACCGGTCTCGTCGGCGTCGGCAAGACCGCGCTGGCCGAAACGCTGTTCGGCGTGCGCAAACCACTTGCCGGCACGATGGCTTTGAACGGCAAGCCGTATGCGCCTGCATCGACGGGTGAAGCCGTTGCCGCCGGCGTGTTCCTGGTTGCCAAGGACCGTGGCGAAAACGGCATTGTCGGCGGTTTCAACATCCAGGAAAACATCAGCCTTCCCTTCCACAAGCGCATGTCGCGTTTTGCCGTGCTCAAGCGCGGCCTCGAACGCGCGACTGCCCGCCGCCAGATCGAAGATCTCGGCATCGTCTGCCGCTCCGAGAAGGACGAAATGACCACGCTGTCGGGCGGCAACCAGCAGAAGGTGATGGTCGCGCGCTGGATGGCGCAGGCAGCCAGATTGTTCATTCTCGACGAGCCGTTCCAGGGCGTCGACATCTCGGCCAGGCGCGACATCGCTGCCAAGCTGAGGGCCAGCGCCAATGGCCGCGCCACGCTGTTGTTCGTCACCGAACTCGACGAGGCGCTGGAGACGGCCGACCGCATCCTGGTGATGTCGGAGCAGACCATCGTCGGCGGACACCGCAACGCCGATGTCGATCTCGACCGCCTGCTGGCAGAAGTCGCCGGCGGGCCGCTGCACAGCGCGGCGTGAGCAAAGAACGACGAGAATTGGAATGGAGCGCATGGGTTTGAGTTCTATTGGAAATGGCGGGCGCTGAATGACACTGCGCGACTACGCCATCCGCTATGGGTTCATCGTACTGTTATTCGGGTTGATCGCGTATTTCGCCGTCGCCGCCGATGGGTTCGTCTCGCCGCAAAGTGCCGTCTTCATCTTTCAATCGGTCGCCATTACCGGCGTGCTGGCGCTCGGCGTCACTGCCACGCTGGTCGTCGGCGGCTTCGACCTGTCGATCGGCTCGGTCGCGACTTCTGCGATGATGGCGGCGTCCTATGCCATGGTCGTGCTGGAGCAGAACGCGTTCGTCGCCGTTCTCGCCTGCATCCTCATCGGCGTGCTCGTAGGCCTCATCAACGGGTGGCTGATCGTCTATATGCGCGTGCCGGATCTGCTGGCGACACTCGGCATGATGTTCCTGCTCGTCGGCCTGCAGCGCATCCCGACCGAAGGCCGCTCGATCGCCACCGGCATGACCATGCCGAATGGTTCGGTCGCCAACGGCAAATTCTCCGACGCCTTCCTGGCGCTCGGCCGTCACCGCTTCGACTTCTTCATCCCGAACCTCATCCCGGTCTCGGTGGTCGTGCTCATCGTGCTTGCCGTGCTGATCTGGTTCTTCCTCGAATACACGCGTTTCGGCCGCATGATGTATGCCGTCGGCTCCAATGAGCGCGCCGCTGAACTCGCCGGCGCGCCTGTCAAGGCATACAAAATCTGGGCCTACGTCATTTCAGGAGTTTTTGCCTCGATTGGCGGCATTTTGCTCGCGGCACGGCTTGGACGCGGCGACATCGCCTCGGGTAATAATCTGCTGCTCGATGCGGTCGCCGCGGCGCTGATCGGCTACGCGGTGCTCGGCGCCGCCAAGCCGAACGCCTTTGGCACTGCCGTCGGCGCGCTGTTCGTCGGCATCCTGCTGCAAGGCCTGACAATGATGAATGCGCCTTACTACACGCAGGATTTCGTCAAGGGCGTGGTTCTGGTCGTCGCCCTTGTCTTCACCTTCGCCCTTTCCGGCCGGGGCAGGAGATAGAACGGCTGCCGGAACAGTTCTGGGTTCAACAAGTGGAGGAAAAAACGTGAACATCACAAGACGACTTTTGGGGAAGGTCGCGCTCGGACTGGCCGGCGCAACAATGCTGATGCCGGGGGCATTTGCCGCCGACAAGCCGGCGCCGTTCGACAAGCCCGGCGTCAAGATCGCGCTGGTGCGCTATCTCTCGACCGGCGATTTCTTCCAGGCCTATCTCTCGGGCGTCGAGGCCCAGTCGAAGGCGCTCGGCATCGATCTGCGCGTGCTCGACAGCCGCCAGGATGCGGCGCTGCAGTCCGACATGGTCGACCAGGCCATCGCGCTCGGCGTGCAGGGCATCATCATCCAGCACGGCCTGACGGAATCGATGAAGGACGCCGCCCAGCGCGCGGTCGACGCCGGCATCAAGGTGGTGGCCTTCGACGTCAATGTCGAAAACCCGAAAATCCCGCAGATCGAGCAGTCCGACAAAGACCTGGCGCGTCTGGCGCTCGAACAGGCCGTTAAAGATAATGGCGAAAGCTGGAATGCAGGCTATGTCTATGTCGCCGGAATCGCGCCGCTCGACCGCCGCAACGAGACCTGGGTCGACGTGAAGAAGAAGTATGCCGGCATCAAGGAAGTCGCGATGTTCGGCACGCTCGACAATCCGATCGCCAACTCGGTCGCCAACCAGGCGCGCTCGGTGCTGCAGGCGCATCCCGATATCAATGTGATGTTCGCGCCCTATGACGAATTCGCCAAGGGTGTGAAGATCGCCGTCGACGAGGCAGGGCTGAACAAGAAGATCAAGATCTACTCCGCCGACATTTCGACCTCGGACATCGCCGCGATGCGCGAGACCGATAGTGCCTGGGCAGCGACCGCCGCCACCAACCCGGCCGTCGTCGGCCAGGTCTCGGTGCGGGCGTTGGCGCAACTGCTCGCCGGTGAAGATCCCGGCCACAACGTCATCGTGCCGCCGACGCTAATCACCCAGAAGGACCTGATCGACAAGGACATCAAGAACATGGAAGACCTGTCGGCCAAGCTGCCGCAATTCGCCCATGCCGATGTCGCCATGCCAGCCTGGATGCCGAACCCGAACGCGAAGTAAGTCGGGTATACTATCGGAAGAAGAGCGGCTCGCGGGCCGCTCTTTTTGTTTGTCAGCCCGACCGGCCGGCGCGTGCCAGCCCATGTTCCACCAGCCGGTCGATGACCTCCCGATAGCTGACGCCGCTTGCCGCCATCGCCTTGGCGTACATGCTGATGTCGGTGAAGCCAGGGATGGTGTTGAGCTCGTTGACCACGAATGTCATGTCCGGCATCAGGAAGAAGTCGACGCGCGCCATCGCATCGCAACTGACGGCTCTGAACGTCTTTGCGGCCGTGTCGCGCATGGCGGCTTCGACCTCCGGCGGCAGCTGCGCCGGCACCACCAATGCGGCGCCATTCTCGTCTATGTATTTGGCATTGTAGTCGTAGAAGCCGTGGCTTTCCGCCGGCACGATCTCGCCCGGCCGCGAAACGAAGAGCTCGCCATCGGTACTCTCCAGCACGCTGAATTCAATCTCGCGGCCGCGAACGAATTCCTCCGCCAGCAGTTTGCGATCGTGTAGGAAGGCCTCTGCCAGCGCTCGCTCGAATTCCTGGCTGCCATTGACCTTTGCTACGCCAACCGACGAGCCCTGCCGCGCCGGCTTGATGAAGATCGGCAGGCCAAGCTGGCCTTCCAGCACCGCCAGAGAGGGTGCCGCACCATCCTCGATCGTCACCGAGCGCGCGACAGGCAGCCCTGCTGCCCTCAGCAACCGCTTGGCGACATCCTTGTCGAGTGCGGCCGCTGAACCCAGGATGCCGCAGCCGGCGAGCGGCACGCGCGCCACCTCGGCCAGCCCTTGCACAGCGCCGTCCTCGCCATACAGGCCGTGCAGCACTGGAAACAATATATCGATGGCGAGCAGGTCGTGCGGCGCACCCCTGGCGGGGATCGCCAGCATCCGCCCGTGCCCGCCCGGCACCAGGCAAAGCTGCGTTCCGTCTGACGGCGTCGCCGGCGCACCATCCTCGAAGCTGCTCAGCAGCCATTGCCCCTCACGGGTGACGAAGACCGGAACGGCATCGTATTTCGCCGGATCCAGCGCACGCATGACATTGGTTGCCGAAAGCAGCGAAACCTCATGTTCGGCGGAACGCCCGCCGAAGAGCACGCCGATACGAAGTCTTTTCACTGCCATCGAGAACTCCACCAAGGATCAGGGTTGGCGCGCGCGAAACACATCGCGTCCCCTAAACTGGTCGAGCAATAAGCGAAGCATTTGAGTGGGATTTTGACCGGTTCGAGCAGTTTTTCAGCACGAGTGCGAAAGCGGCTTTACGCCTGGAGTCTGTCAAGACCGGGAGCGGTTCGCCGTTTTGGTGAAACGATGAACCGCTCCAGGTCTATGTTCAGCGCAGCGCCGCCGCGATGTTGCCGCCGTCCACCGTGGTGACATCGGCGGTGGTGCGCTCGGCCAGCGCATGGTGCAGGAAGGCTTGCGCGACGTCATCGGCCGTCACTTCCTGCCCGAGCAGATTGCCGGACATGTATTCCTTCTCCGACACGCCGCGCGCGCCGGAGCGGCTGGCGATCATGGCGTCGGTCAACAAGCCGGAGCGAATACGGTCGGCATTGACCGCATTGGAGCGGATGCCATACGCGCCGTAATCGAGCGCATATTGCCGGGACAGGAACAGCGTTGCCGCCTTCGGCACGCCATAGGCGCCGAATTTCGGCCCGGGATTGACTGCCTGCTTGGAGGTGTTGAAGAGCAGTGCGCCGCCAGTGCCTTGTTCCAGCATGATGCGCACCGCGTTCTGCGCCGCCGACTGATGAGCGAAGAAGTTGAGCTCGAAACTCTTGCGCAGCAGAGCATCGTCGAGTTCGCCGATGCGGCCCTCCCAGGCGGCCCCTGCGTTGGAGACCAGGATGTCGACGCCGCCATAGACGGCGACAGCCTTGTCGAAGGCAGCGCGCATTTCGGCCGGGTTGGTGATGTCGGCGCCGACGCCGATCGAATTGTTGCCGGCGGCCTTCGCGGCCTCGGCCGCCTTTGTCGCGTCGAGATCGACGACGACCGCATGCGCGCCATTGGCGGCAAACAGCTTGGCCGTTGCGGCACCGATGGCGCCGGCGCCGCCGGTGATCAGCACCACCTGGCCGGTCAGCGGCTTCGGCTTGTTGGACGCAAGCTTGGCCTGTTCCAGCGACCAGTATTCGAGCGGGAACAGGTCGGCCTTGGACAGCGGATGGAAGCTGCCCACGGCCTCGGCGCCGCGCACCGCCTCGATCCACATCTCCCCGACATCCGAGGCGATTTTCGCATCCTTCAGCGTCCGGCCATGGCCGAACATGCCGAGGCCCGGCACCAGCGTCAGCCGCGGCATCGGATCGAGCATGGTGCGCTTGACGTCGTCCAGCGCATCATTGGTGTCGAAATAGGCGCGGTAATCCTTGGCGAAGGCGTCGACATGGCTCTTGATGATTGCCTTGTAGTCGCCGGCCTTGTCGGCGTCCGGCGCCGGCACCGCCATCGGCCCGGTCTTGATGCGGATCGACAGGTCAGGTGTCGAGACGCCGCGCGCGGCGTAGTCGGCAATCCCGGCCGAGTTGATGAAGTCGACGATGGCGTCCGAGGTGCGGAAGTCGCTGATCATGCGGTCGAAGCGGCCTTCGCCGCGCGACACGGCGACTGCGCCGCGCAGTGTCGGTGCGATGGAGGCTGGTGTCGCAAGCTTGGCCGGCAGCGCGGCCTTGGCCGGCTGCGGCTTGCCGTGCTTGGCGACATAGTCTTCCGCGACATTCACAAAGTGGATCATTCGGTCATAGGCCTGCCTGGCATCATCGCCGAAGGTGAAGATGCCATGCTTGTCGAGGATCAGGCCTTCGACATCAGGATCGGCGTCGTAGACATCGGCCGCCACTTTGGCGAGGTCGAAGCCTGGCTTGATGTAGGGGACATAACCCATTCTGTCGCCGAACACGGTCTTGATCAGCGCCTTGCTGTCCGCCTGGTCGACGATGGCGAGGATCGCCGTCGAATGGGTGTGATCGACGAATTTGTGCGGCAGGAAGGCGTGCAGCAGCGTCTCCACCGACGGGTTGGGCGAGGCGGGGTCGATGAGGTTTGCCCGCTGCAGCGCCACCATGTCCTCATCGGCGAGGCTGTCCAGCGCGCGCGCCTTGAGCAGCGCGGCCATCTTCACCGCCGGCAGGCCCTGCGGCTCGATGACGCCCATGTCCCAGCCGCTGCCCTTGACGCACAGCACGTCCCACTCGTCGCCGACGAGATCGGTCGCCTTGGTCTTGCAGGAGGTGTTGCCGCCACCATGCAGAACCAGCCGCGGCTCGCCGCCGAGCAGCCGGGTCGTGTAGACGCGCAGCGCGAGGTCGCGGGCAACGCCCTTTTTCGCATAGTCGGCAACCAGTCTTTCCGCGTCGCCATCATTCCAAAGGTTCTTCATGTCGCTATGTCCGCTTTGCTGTCTTTGTTGTGTTGGTGTGAACAGGAATGCCGCGACGCCTTGATGACAATGCGCCGGCTGCAAGGATTTCGTTTCTCAGGAAGCCTTTTTCGCTGCCGCTGCGGCCCCCGCACCGGCATGGTCGAGCAGCCGCCGCGCCATGCTGGCGCCCACGACCAGATGCGTGCACAAACCGCCTGCGAGTGCCGCCAGCAGCGGCTCGAACTTGCTGTCCTCCTGCACCACCATCAGGCGTTTTTCGATCTGGCGTAGCGACGCGAGCGAGGCCGAGATGACGCGGCGGTTGTAGCTGCAGTCGAGCGCCTTGCCGGCGGCATCGATGATCTGGCCGGCGATGACGCCGGCGGCGCCCGCCTCGCGCAACACCCCCATCTCGCCGGCGCTCAACGCGCCACATTTGACGACATGGCTGTCGGCGTCGACGGTGCCGACTGAATAGAGCGCGAGATCGCAGTTGCTGATATCCGACAATTGCTCGCGGATCACCGGTTCGGCGCGCAGCCCGAGCGCCAGCAATTCCGTCGTCAGCACCAGCGGCGCGTAGAAATTCAGCCCCTTGGCGTTGAGCCGCCGCGCGATCTCCATCGTGCACTGGTCGGGCCGATAGGAATAGGGCGCGCCGAGATTGCCGCACAGCTGCACCACGGTGACGTCCTGCAGGTCGGCATAGGACATGATGTCGGCGATTGTGTAGACGGTGCGGCCCCAGGCGACGCCGATACGGTCGCCTTTCTTCACCAGTTCCAGAAAGACGCTCGCCGCCAGCACCGCAATGTCGGACGACGGATCGAGAACATAGTCGTTCTCCGGCGCGATCCACACCGCATCGAGCTTCAGCGCATCCTCGAGCTGGCGCGCCAGCACATCGTCGGTGAACAGCTGCGTCGAGGTCGAAATATTGACGATGCCGGTCTCGCGCGCCTTGCGCAGATACATAGCCACCGACGCGCGGGAAATGTTAAGCTGGCTTGCGACCTGGTCCTGGCGCAGGCCATGGGCATAATAGAGCCACGCGGCCTTATGGATTAGCTGTTCTGCCGGTCGGATCGCCATGCCGTCTCCTCGGCTGACATTATTCACGGCTCTCGACAAAAGTCAAACTGGCATGGGTACACGATACCTTCTGCCTGCCGAATCTGGACAATCATTGCGCCAAATGTGCCTGGTCGGGATTCGCTGATGGTGACGTGGCCGGAACCTGTGGTTAGAACTTCTCAACAAAAGAAAATTCGGGGAGGAGCGGGATGGGCAATCCCTACGATCAGGATCTCGGCAAGAACGCTGCCAACGACCAGCCACTGACGCCGCTCACCTATCTGGAGCGAGCGGCAAGGACCTATCCCGACCATGTCGCCATCATCCATGGCAACCAGCGCATAGACTATCGCACCTTTTGGCAACGCTCGCTCAAGCTCGCCTCGGCGCTGTCGAAGCGCGGCATCGGCAAGGGCGACACCGTCACCGTCATGCTGTCCAACACGCCGCCGATGCTGGAGGCGCATTTCGCTGTGCCGATGACCAAGGCGGTGCTGCATTCGCTCAACACCCGCCTCGACGCCGCCGTTATCGCCTTCCAGCTCGACCATGCCGAGACCAAAGTGCTGATCGTCGACCGCGAATTCTCCGGCGTCGTCAAACAGGCGCTGGCGCTGGCGAAAGTGAAGCCCCTGGTCATCGACTATGACGATCCCGACTATGCCCCTGATGCGCCCTATCCGAAGGGTGAGCGCATCGGCGCGCTCGACTATGAGGATTTCGTCGCCGGTGGCGACGCGGATTTTTCCTGGTCGATGCCCGACGACGAGTGGGACGCGATCTCGCTCAACTACACCTCCGGCACCACCGGCAACCCGAAAGGTGTCGTCTACCACCATCGCGGCGCTGCCCTGATGGCCTACACCAACACCATCCACGCCGGCATGGCCAAGCACGCCGTCTATCTCTGGACGCTGCCGATGTTCCACTGCAACGGCTGGTGTTTTCCGTGGACGCTGGCCGTCCAGGCAGGAACCCATGTTTGCCTGCGCTGGGTGCGGCCGAAGCCGATCTACGACGCTATCGCCGACCATGGCGTCACCCATCTGTGCGGCGCACCCGTCGTCATGTCGGTGCTGATCAACGCCAGGGAAGAGGACAAGCGCCACTTCCCGCAGACAGTCACCTTCAACACCGCAGCCGCGCCGCCGCCGGAAGCCGTGCTGTCGGGCATGGCCGATGCCGGCTTTGCCGTCACCCATCTCTATGGTCTGACCGAGACCTACGGTCCGGCGGTGGTCAATGAATGGCATGGCGCGTGGGACGATCTCGACAAGGGATCGAAGGCGCAGAAGAAGGCCAGGCAAGGCGTGCGCTATGCCGCACTCGAAGGCCTGACGGTGATGGACCCCGAGACGATGCAAGAAACGCCGGCCGATGGCGAGACCATCGGCGAGGTCATGTTCCGCGGCAACATCGTCATGAAGGGCTATCTGAAGAACAGGAAGGCAACCGACGAGGCCTTTGCCGGCGGCTGGTTCCATTCCGGCGACCTCGGCGTGATGCATCCCGACGGCTACATCCAGCTCAAGGACCGCTCCAAGGACATCATCATCTCCGGCGGAGAGAATATTTCGTCGATCGAGGTTGAGGACGCGCTCTACAAGCACCCGGCCGTCGCCTCCTGCGGCGTGGTGGCCAGGGCGGACGATAAATGGGGCGAGGTGCCGGTCGCCTATGTCGAGCTGAAGCCGGGCAAGGCGGCGAGCGAAGCCGAGATCATCGATCACTGCCGAGGGCTGCTCGCGCGGTTCAAGGTGCCAAAGGCGGTGATTTTTGCCGAGATTCCGAAGACGTCGACGGGGAAGATCCAGAAGTTCCGGTTGAGGGAGATGGCGAGGGGGAAGTAGGCTCGGTCAAATGCGCTAAGTCGAGTTCCTGCCCACCCCCCTCTGTCCTGCCGGACTGTCCGGCAGGACAGAGGGGGTGGGAAGGATCGCCACGCCGAAAGACGACCTTGCTTGCGCTCCTGGCTCACGCCCACCCCTGTCACCATCTGTCACCAATTATACGCGTACGTCGAATCTGCATTGACACTCCTTCTCTTTCGATTTACGAGTGACGAAAGTTGAAATTCGTCACTAGTCAAACGAAAGAGCCATGTCCGAAGCCGCGAGCATCATGGTCGACGCCGCCCGCCAGGAGAATGTCACCCGTATTCTCGACTGCGCCGAGCGCCTGTTCCGCCACTATGGTTACGGCAAAACCAATGTTGCCGATATCGCCCGCGAACTCGGTATGTCGCCGGCCAACATCTACCGTTTCTTCGCCTCCAAGGTTGAAATCCACCAGGCCGTCTGCGGCCGCATGCTCGGCGCCAGCTACAGGATGGCCTACGAGATCATGCATCTGCCGATCGGCGCCGAGGAGCGGCTGCGCCGTTATATCCATGCGCAGTACAAAATGACCATGGAAGTCATGCTCGACGACCAGAAGGTGCACGAGATGGTCATCGTCGCGCTTGAGCGTGACTGGGGCGTCATCGACAAGCATGTCGATTCTATCCACGACCTGTTTGCCGAGGTGATCCGCGAAGGCATCGAGGCCGGCGAGTTCCGGGAACAGGATCCGGTCATCGCATCGCGCTGCTTCGGCGCCGCCACCGTCATTCTGTGCCACCCGCAAATGGTGGCGCAGTGCCTTGCCAAGACCAATCGGGCGATGCCCGACGACCTCATCGATTACGCAATCAAGGCCCTGAAATAACCGCCGCCCGCCGGGCGCCGGTGTCGACCGTTCATCTCCAGTCGGGAGTACGAAAGTGTCTTTGTCCAGTTCCATCCTCCGCAAGCTGCCGGCTGCCAGCCTGGTCGTCGCCACGCTCGGGCTCGCCGCCTGCAGCCAGGAGAAGACCGAAGTCCAAGACATCATCCGTCCGGTCAAGGTGGTCGAGATCGGCCAGGCCGAAAACAGCCGCGAACTCGCCTATTCCGGCTCGGTGCGCGCCCGTACCGAAATGAATCTCGGCTTTCGCATCTCGGGCAAGGTAACCCAGCGCCTGGTCGATATCGGCCAGCATGTGACATCGGGAGATGTGCTCGCCCGCATCGATTCCACCGACTACGAGCTTTCGGTCAAGAGCGCCAAGGCCAGCCTCGATGCCGCCGAGCGACAAGTCGAGACGGTCGATCTGTCCCGCAAGCGCGCCGAGCAGCTTTTTGCCAAGAACTTCACCTCGAAGTCGCAGCTCGAGCAGGCGACGTTGAGCTACAACCAGGCCGTGGCGACGCGCGATGCCGCCCGTTCGACCCTTTCACAGGCGCAGAACCAGGTCGTCTATACCGATCTCAAGGCGAGCGAGAACGGCATCGTGACTGCGGTCTCCGCCGATGTCGGTCAGGTGGTCGGTGCCGGAACGCCAGTGATGACGGTTGCCGTCGACGGCGAAAAGGAAGTCTTGATCGCGGTTCCCGAAATGGACATCGCCGCCTTCAAGCCAGGCAAGGATGTCACCGCCAGCTTCTGGTCCGACGATGCGCTGAAGCTCTCCGGCAAGGTCCGCGAAGTGGCCGGCAGCGCCGACCAGCAGTCGCGCACCTTTGCCGTGCGTGTCTCGCTGCCCGACGATCCGCGCGTGCTGCTCGGCATGACCGCCAACATCGAGGCTTCGGTGGCCAAGAAGCAGGAGATGGTATCGATCCCGCTCAGCGCGCTGGCGGAAAAGGATGGCCAAAAGATCGTCTGGACCGTCGACCGCGCCGGCGAGACGGTGCACGAGCGCCCGGTCAAGGTTGCGGAGTTTACCGCCGACGGCGTCAGTGTCGCCGACGGGCTCAAGCCGGGTGATGTCGTCGTTGCCGCCGGCACCCAGTTCATGACCGAGAATCTCAAGGTCAAGCTGAACGGCGATGCGGTGCAGGCCGCCTCCGCGGAAGGCGACGCCGCAAAGGCCCTGCGCTGACGGCAGGCGCATGAAGCCGGCTTGATCGTCGCTTCGGCGAAGAGGGCTGGCGAAGCATTCAAGGTTTCCGGGCGGCGAGTGCCCGATGGTCGAGACGCCAAGGTCGAGTTCCCCCGCATCGATCCACGCGTCCCACCGCGATGAGGGTCTCTCCCGCTCGGAAAGCCTCGCCGCCCGGAAGCCAGCATCGGAATTCCCCGGACCGCATGCCGAGGGCGTGCGCTCACGATCAACGAATTGGACTGACGCCGATGACCACCACCAACGACAGCAGTGAAAAGCGGCCTTTCAATCTTTCGCGCTGGGCCATCGGCCATCCCTCGATCGCCCGCTTCCTGTTCGGTCTGATCATCATTGCCGGCGGGCTCGGCTTGATGCGCATGGGCCAGAAGGAAGACCCCGATTTCACCTTCCGCGTCATGGTCGTCCAGGCGATCTGGCCGGGCTCCTCGATCCAGGAGATGGAGGATCAGGTCGTCAACAAGATCGAGCGCAAGCTGCAGGAAACGCCGCATCTCGATTTCGTCCGTTCCTACACCCGCGCCGGCAGCGCCATCATCACCGTTCAGGTCAAGGGCGACGCCGATGCAGCTGAGGTGAAGGACGCCTTCTACCAGGTGCGGAAGAAGGTCGGCGACATCTCGGGCGACCTGCCGCAAGGCCTGCTCGGCCCCTATTTCAACGACGAGTTCGGCGACACTTTCATTACGCTGCACTCGATCAGCGGCGACGGCTACTCCTATCCCGAGCTGAAGAAGTTCGCCATCCAGGCGCGCGACATGCTGCTGACGACGCCGGGCGTCGAGAAGGCCGTCATCATCGGCGATCAGCCGGAGAAGATCTATATCGACATCTCGTCCAAGGCGCTGGCCGAACGCGGCCTGACGCTCACCGACCTGCAGAACGCCATCAAGGGCCAGAACAATGTCGATCCGGCAGGCTCGGTCGACACCGGCCTGCGCTCGGTGCGCATCTCGGTCGAGGGCGATGTCACCAAGGCAGCCGACATCAGGGAATTGCGCCTGCGCGCCGGCGGCCAGGTGACGCGTCTCGGCGACATCGCCACCGTGTCCTCCGGCCTCGAGGATCCCTATGAGCGCAAATACCGCTTCAACGGCCACGAAAGCGTCCAGGTCGGCGTCGTCATGGCCAAGGGCTTCAACGTCACCGATGTCGGCAAGGATGTCGAGGCGACCTACAAGCGCTTCGAAGAGGCGCTGCCCTATGGCGTTTCCGTCGACCAGATCTCCGACCAACCGGAAGTCGTGCGCGATGCGGTGAAGGAGTTCATGGAGGCGCTGGGCGAGGCGCTGCTGATCGTGCTGGCCGTCTCGCTGCTGTCGATCGGCTGGCGCTCCGGCCTGGTCATCGCCATCGCCATTCCGCTGGTGCTGGCCGCCACCTTCGCCATCATGTACGAACTCGGCATCGACCTGCAGCGCATTTCGCTTGGCGCCTTGATCATCGCGCTCGGCCTGCTCGTCGACGACGCCATGATCGTCGTCGAGATGATGGAGCGCAAGCTGGAGGAGGGGCTGGTCAAGATCGAAGCGGCGAGCTTCGCCTATTCCTCGACCGCCTTCCCGATGCTGACCGGCACGCTGATCACCACCGCCGGCTTCATCCCGGTCGGCTTCGCCGCCTCCACGGCCGGCGAATATGTGCGCACGCTGTTCTACGTCGTCGGCATCGCGCTGGTCGTGTCCTGGTTCGTCGCCGTCTATTTCACGCCGTGGCTGGGCTACATGATCCTCAAGCAGCGCAAACATGCCGGCAATCATCACGATGCCTTCGACACCGGCTTCTACCGCCGACTGCGCGCCACGGTCGGCTGGGCGGTGCGCCATCGCATCATCGTGCTGGTGATGACACTGGTGACATTCGCCACCAGCCTGTGGGCGTTCCAGTTCATCCCGCAGAACTTCTTCCCGCAATCCTCGCGTCCCGAAATCCTGGTCGATCTCTGGCTGCCTGAGGGAACCTCGATCAAGGAGGTCGAGACGCAGGCCAAGGCGCTGGAAGCCAGGATGATGGACGACAAGGACAAGCGTTTCATCGCCACCTATATCGGCGAGGGCGCGCCGCGCTTCTTCCTGCCGCTCGACCAGCAATTGCGCAACCCGAACTATGCCCAGCTCTTGGTGATGGCCAATGACGAGCCGGCGCGCGAGCGGTTGATCCTTAAGCTGCGCTCCATCCTGGCGCAGGATTTCCCGTCGATCCGTTCCAAAGTCGATCGCCTGTTCCTCGGTCCGCCGACCGGCTGGCCGGTGCAGATGCGCGTCATGGGTCCGGACCGCCAGGAAGTGCGCCGCATCGCCGATCAGGTGAAGGCGAAATTCGCTGAAAATCCGCTGCTCGGCGCCGTTCACGACGACTGGCTGGAGCCGGTGCCGGCGATGAAGCTGGTCATCGACCAGGACCGCGCCCGGGCGCTCGGCGTTACCTCGCAGCGCATCCGCCAGATGCTGCAGGCATCGATGTCCGGCGCGTCGCTGGACGACTTCCGCGACGGCGAGGAGACCGTATCCATCGTCGCCCGCGAACCGGACGCCAGCCGCAACCTGCTGTCCTCGGTCGACTCGGTCTATATCCCGACCGATTTCGGCGGCTTCGTCCCGCTCTCGCAGGTCGCCAAGGTGGTGCCGGTGCTCGAGCAGGGTGTCGAATGGCGGCGCGACCGTCTGCCGACCATCTCGGTGCGCGCCACGCTGCCGGACGGCGTCCAGTCGAACGATGTCGTCACCAAACTCTACAACGACATGCAGGGCATGCGCGCCGGTCTCGCGCCCGGCTACAAGATCGAGATCCAGGGCGGTGCCGAGGATTCGGCCGAAAGCCAAGCCTCGATAGCCGCCAAGGCGCCGGTCATGCTGGCGGTCATCGTCGTGTTGCTGATGATCCAGCTGCAGCATTTCGGCAAGGCGATGCTGGTGCTGGCCACCGGCCCGCTCGGCATCATCGGCGCTGCAGCAGCTCTGTTGATCAGCGGCGCGCCGTTCGGCTTCGTTGCCATCCTCGGCGTCATCGCGCTGCTCGGCATCATCATGCGCAACTCGATCATCCTGGTCGACCAGATCGACCAGGACATCGCCAGGGGTATGGATCGATCGGAGGCGATCATCGGCTCGGCCGTGCGTCGTTTCCGGCCGATCGTGCTGACGGCGATGACGGCGGTGCTGGCGCTGATCCCGATCTCGCGCGCCGTGTTCTGGGGGCCGCTCGCCTACGCCATGATGGGCGGCATCCTGGTTGCCACCGTGCTCACCATCCTGGTGCTGCCGGCAGGCTATGCGCTGTTCTTCGGCCGCGAGCCGAAGAAGGCCAAGGAGCCGGCGGGCGAGGCGGTTCAGGACAATGACAGGCCGCAACTGGCCCTGGCCGCCGAGTAACAGCCGCTGGCGCATAGGATGCGCCCTGGGAAAAATGCTACAACGCCGTACGTTTGACGTGCGGCGTTGTGGCGTTCCGGCGGCCATGATGCCCCATTTGTCGCGTGGAGGATGATCATGACCCTGGCCCAGACCCCGATCGCCCTGCGCCTGCCGATCGACCGGCGCCATCGGCAGATGTTCATCGACGGCGCCTGGGTCGATGCCCGCTCGGGGCTTACAATGGAAACCCGCAATCCGGCAACCGGCGCGGTCATCGCTACCGTGCCGCGCGGCGACCGGCAGGACATCGAGCTCGCCGTCGCTGCCGCCCGAAAAGCCTTCGACGGGCCGTGGAGCCGGTTGAAACCCTATGAGCGGCAGGTGCTGCTGCTGAAAATTGCCGACCTCTTCGAAAAGCACTGGGAAGAGATCAGTCGCTCCGACACGACGGACATGGGCATGCCGATCGTGCGCACCCGCGCCAATCGCAACCGCGTCATCGGCATGCTGCGCTATTATGCCGGCATGGCCACCGCACTGCACGGGGAGACCATCGACAATTCGCTGCCGGGCGAAATCGTCTCCTTCACCCGCAAGGAGCCGGTCGGCGTCGTCGGCGCCATCATTCCGTGGAACGCCCCCACCGCGGCCTCGGTCTGGAAGATCGGCCCGGCGCTCGCGACCGGCTGCACCATCGTCTTGAAACCGTCGGAAGAGGCGCCGCTGACGCCGCTGTTGATAGCCGACATCATGAACGAGGCCGGCGTGCCGGCCGGTGTCGTCAACATCGTCACCGGTACCGGCGCCGAGGCGGGTGCCCCACTTGCCGAACATATGGGCGTCGACAAGATCGTCTTCACCGGCTCGACCGCGACCGGCCAGTCGATCGTCCGAGCCTCGGCCGGCAATCTGAAGCGCGTCTCACTGGAGCTCGGCGGCAAGTCGCCGGTCATCGTCTGCGCCGATGCCGATCTCGACAAGGCCGTCCCGGTGGCGGCGATGTCGGTGTTCGCCAATTCCGGCCAGATCTGCATTGCCGGCTCGCGTCTGTTCGTCGAGCGCTCCATCCATGACGAGTTCGTCGCGCGGCTCGCCGCTTACGCCGAGGGGCTGAGGATCGGTGACGGCATCGACCCGGCGACCGAGATCGGCCCGCTGGTTTCGCTGCGGCAGCTCGAACGCGTGACCGGTTATCTCGAAGCCGGCGCGGCCGAGGGCGCAAAGCTGGTCACTGGCGGTACCCGCCTCACGGAGGGCGCGCTCGCCGCCGGCAATTTCGTCGCGCCGACCGTGTTTGCCGGCGTCTCCGACGACATGAAGATCGCGCGCGAGGAAATCTTCGGTCCGGTCATCTCGGCGCTGCCCTTCGACACGCTGGACGAAGCGGTCGAGCGCGCCAACAACACGCCCTACGGTCTTGCCGCCGGGGTCTTCACCCAGAACGTCGCCAAGGCGCACCAGCTGTCGCGAAAGATCCGCGCCGGCTCGGTCTGGGTCAACACCTACCACGCCATCGATCCGGCGGTGCCCTTCGGCGGCTACAAGATGAGCGGCTACGGCCGCGAGGGCGGCGCCGAGCATCTCGGCGAATATCTCAACACCAAGGGCGTGTTCATCAAGATAGATTGAACGGCCGCCCGTAGGAAATGCTCCACGGCAAGGGTTTTGCAAAACAGGATTCCTTTCCAGGACGGCAAAGCCGTCCGATCCTGCTGATATCGGAGCGATAGAGCTCATCCACCTCAGGTGACCATCCATGGCAGACAAAAAACAATTGCGGCTCGGCGCCTTCATGCGCCCGGTCAGTCTTCACACCGGCGCCTGGCGCTACCCCGGCGCCTATCCAGACGCGAATTTCAACTTCGCGCATCTGAAGCGTTTCGCGCAGACATTGGAGGCGGCGAAGTTCGACGCCTTCTTCATGGCCGACCACCTGGCCGTGCTCAACATGCCGATCGAGGCGCTGCGGCGCAGCCACACGGTGACCTCCTTCGAGCCGTTCACGCTGCTGTCGGCGCTGGCCGCCGTTACCGACCATATCGGGCTGGTCGCCACCGCATCGACGACCTTCGACGCGCCCTATCACATCGCCCGCCGCTTCGCCTCGCTCGACCACATCAGCGGCGGGCGCGCGGGCTGGAACATCGTCACAACGTCCAACCCCGACGCCGCGCTGAACTTCGGCCTCGACGATCATGTCGAGCACGACGAGCGCTATCACCGGGCGCGGGAATTCTACGATGTGGTGACCGGCCTGTGGGACAGCTTTGCCGACGATGCCTTCATCCGCAACGCCGAAAGCGGGCTCTATTTCGATCCCGCCAAGATGCATGTGCTGGACCACAAGGGCGAACACCTCTCGGTCCGCGGCCCGCTCAACATCGCCCGGCCGGTGCAAGGCTGGCCGGTCATTGTCCAGGCCGGCGCATCCGAGGCGGGACGGCAACTGGCGGCCGAAACCGCGGAGGTTATTTTCGCCGCCCATAGCGATCTTGCCGCGGGGCAGCGCTTCTTTGCCGATGTGAAGGGCCGGGCGCAAAAACTCGGCCGATCGCGCGACGACATCAAGATCTTGCCCGGCGCCTTCGTCATCGTCGGCGACAGCGTAGAGGAAGCGCGGGCCAAGCGGGCGAAGCTCGACAGCCTGGTCTATTGCGAGAGCGGCATCGCCTCGCTGTCGATCGCGCTTGGCCATGACGCATCCGGCTTCGATCCCGACGCGCCCTTGCCCGAAATCCCGGAGACCAACGCTTCGAAGAGCAGCCGCGAGCGGGTCATCGAACTGGCGCGCAAGGAGAACCTGACGGTCCGGCAATTGGCGCAGCGGCTTGGCGGCTATTCCGGCCTTGCCTTTGTCGGCACCCCGAAGGACATCGCCGACGAGATGGAGGAATGGCTGCTCGCCGAGGGGTCCGACGGCTTCAACATCATGTTCCCCTATTTGCCGGCCGGTCTCGACGACTTCGCCGAGAAGGTGGTGCCCGAATTGCAGCGGCGAGGCCTTTTCCGGCGCGAATATGAGGGCACGACCTTGCGTGAGAATCTTGGCCTGAAGCGGCCGCCGAACCGGTTCTTCGAAGGCTCCGAAGCGGCCATCCGCAAGACCGGCTGACCTCTCAGCACGAAAGGGCGCGCCGAGGCGCGCCCATTCCTTTCAAGCCGCCGTCATTTTCAGATGACGAAGTACCAGTTGGCGAGCAGCATCACCACCACGCCGGCGACCAGCGTCAGATAGGGCAGCATGCCGGCCTTTTTGACCGAGAGGTCGGCGCCCGCCATGCCGAGGTCGGCCAGCATGTGGTCGGGGAACTTGCCCTTGTCCTGGACGTAATGCCGGTAGCAGAACACCGGGATGATCAGGGCTGCCGTGATCAGCCCGGCCCACAGCGCCATCGGGTTCCACACCTTGGCGCCGGCGCCCATGAAGATGGCGTTGACATAGGCGAAGATGGCGCCCAGCCCGAGCAGCCAGCCTGGCGCCTTCCAAGGTCTCTTGATATGGCCGTTGTCGATGCGGTGGATCCAGCCGGCATTGAGGTTGAGGAAGTTGAAGATGATGTAGCCGCAGTTCGACACGGCGAGGATGAAGAAGAAGCTCGTCGCGTCGGCCGAAGCGATGGCCAGCACGATCAGGTTGAAGATGAGGTCCGTCCACATCGCCCGCGTCGGCGCGCCATGTTCGTTGACGTGGCTGAGATAACGCGGCAGCCAGCCGTCGACCGAACCCTGGTAGAGCGTGCGCGACGAACCGGCCATTGCCGTCATGATGCACAGCACCAGAGCCAGGATCATCAGCATCACCAGCAGGCTGTGGATCAGCGCGCCGCCGCCGACCATGCCGGCCAGTGCGTCCGCAACGCCCGAGCCGTCGACGATCGGCGTCGCCAGCATGCCGTTGAGGCCGAGCACGCCCTGGAAGGTGAAGGGAACCAGGATGAACAAAAGCATGCAGAGCAGGCCGGAATAAAAGATCGCCTTGAAGGTGTCGGTGCCTGGGTTCTTGAACTCCGAGGTGTAGCAGACGGCCGTTTCGAAGCCGTAGGTCGACCATGCGGCGATGAACATGCCGCCGAGCACAAGCGTCCAGCCGGGAATGTTCCACGAGCCGGGCTCGGGCGCGTAGGCTGCGGCCAGCGGCACCAGCGGCGAAAAGTTCGCCCAGTTGATCTGGCCGGTGACGATCGGCACGACGCCGACGATCAGCATCGGGATGATGACCAGCAGGCCGATGTACTTCTGCACATTGGCGGTGCCCAGAATGCCGCGATGCTGGATCGAGAAGATGATCAGCATCAGCACCGCGCCGATGAAGAAGGTTGCGTTGAGGGTGAAGGAGACAGGACCCAGTGTGTGGCTGAACAGCGTCCAGTTGCGGATTGCCGGCGTGGCCGCCGCGGTCACCGCGGCGATGGCGTCGGCAGGTGCCGTTCCGGCATGCGCCGCGATATAGGCAACGACATCCGGCGACGCCTCAGTGAACAGCGGCACCGGCGCCAACGCGTTGAGGATATAGGCGGCGGCGATCGAGCAGCCGAGCGACAGCACCGGCGACCAGGCGAACCAGTTGCACCACACCGACAGCGGCGCGATGAATTTCGAATAGCGCAGCCAGGCGGTGGCGCCATAGATCGAGGCGCCGCCCGACTTGTTCGGGAACAGGCCGGCGATCTCGGCATAAGTGAAGGATTGCAGGAAGCCCATGATCATGGACACCGTCCAGATCAGGAAGGCCAGCGTTCCGGTCGTGCCGGCAATGCCGCCGATCGAAAACAGGACCAGGGCCGGAACGCCGCTCGCCACCCAGAAGGCGCCGCGCCAGTCGATGTGTCTCAGCAGCTTGCTGTCGGCAGGCTGCTCAAGGGCCGTGCTTATCGTGCTCATATCAATGAATTCCCCTTTTTCTGTTCCCTGCCGGCGGTGCCTCGACTGTCGCGAAGCTTCTCCCCGACCCATCATTGCCGCGACATCGGTGTTTCCACTCAGTCGTATTTTTTTCTTAACAGTGAAGATTGATCCGGCGCGCTTTCACGTCAAGCGATTTGTGATGTCATGCACATCACGCTTGCGAAACATGGATCGGAGGGGCCGCCGGTAACAGCCGGCGAAGCAGTTTTGTTCGATCCTGAAGGGGCGTTCAGGAGCGTGGCTTGGTCTTTTGCGGATCGTAGTGGGCGAAGGCCACCACCTTCGCGGGCAGCCGCTTGGCATGGCCGTCGAGCTTGCCGATCTCGACCTCGGTGCCAATGGCCGCATGGGTGACGTCGAGCCTGGCCAGCGCAATGTTCTTGTTCAGCACCGGCGAGCGCATGCCCGAGGTGACGACACCGATCTGGGCACGGCCGACATGGACGCAATCGCCGTGGCCGACAGCAGCATTGCTGTCTATGTCGAGCCCGACCAGTTTGTGCTGCGCGTGTTCCTTGCGCCGGATCAGCGCCTCGCGGCCGATGAAGTCGTCGGTCTTGGTCTTCAAGGGCACGGTGAAGCCGATGCCGGCCTCGAACGGATCGGTCTGGTCGGAAAACTCGTAACCGGCGAAGATCAGCCCGGCCTCGATGCGGACCATGTCGAGCGCCTGCAGGCCCATCGGCTTCAGCCCATGCGGCTGGCCGGCTTCCCAGATGGCGTCGAAGACTTTCTCGGCGTCGCGCGGATGGCACCAGATCTCGTAGCCAAGCTCGCCTGTATAGCCGGTGCGCGAGACCACCACCGGGATGCCGTTGCCGCCGCCGATGCGCGCGACGGCAAAGCGGAACCATTCGAGCTCGTCGATCGAGGGTTGCAACGGCGAGGTCCAGATCACTTCTCGCAAAATGTCGCGGCTCCTCGGCCCTTGCACGGCGACATTGTGCATCTGGTCGGTGGATGAGCGCACCAGCACGTTGAGGCCAAGTTTCTTCGCCGTCTCGCGCAGCCATTCGCCGGACAGATCGTCGCCGCCGACCCAGCGGAAATTGTCCTTGCCGAGCCGCAGCAGCGTGCCGTCGTCGATCATGCCGCCATGCTCGTAGCACATGGCGGAATAGACGACCTGGCCGACGCCGAGTTTCTTGACGTCGCGGGTCAGCGTGTATTGCAGCAGCGCTTCGGAATCCGGCCCGGTGACCTCGAACTTGCGCAGCGGCGACAGGTCCATGATGACGGCGTCCTGCCGGCAAGCCCAGTATTCGGCGATCGGCCCCTCCTTGGCGAAGGAATTGGCGAGCCAATAGCCCCTGTACTCGGCGAAATTGCGGGTGTGCTTGGCAAAGCTCGAATGGAAAGCGGTCTCTCGGGTCATTTTGGGTTCCGAATCGGGCGTCATGCGTCTGGCGATCGCGCGCGAGAATTTGTGCTGGCCGGAATAGGTGCGCACATGGATGTCGGTGAGATCCCAGCCATTGGCGGGCGTCGTGTCGTCGGGGCAGGCGGAGGAGACACAGACGATGTCGGTCAGCGCCCTGAGCAGCACATAGTCGCCGGCTCGCGACCATGGCTCGTCCGACACCATCACGCCATGGGCATCGATCGCCGTGTTGAAGAAAAAGTTGATTGCCATCCAGCCGGCGCGGGCATTGACGCCCTTGTCTGAAAGCGCGCGATTAAAGTTCTCCGAGCAGTTGGTGTGGCCGGGATAGCCGATGTCGTCGTAATATTTGGCCGCACACGCGAGTGCGAAAGCGTCGTGCCGGCCGCACGTGTCCTGCACCACCTCGACCAGCGGCTCCATGTCCTGGTCGTAATATTTCGAATGCAGGCCTGGCATCGGATAGCTCGATCCCATCAGCGTGCGCGTCGTCGTCACGTCGAGCGGATGATCGAGCCCCTTGTCCAGCTTGCGCGCCGAGAAGCACTGGAAGTCGGTGCACTGGCGGCCGTCGACGTCGATGATCTGCAAATAGTCGCCAGCCTTGACGAAGTAGGACTCCGCCGTCGCCGAATGGACGCGCAGGTCGAGCACCGGATCGGCGAGCGGGTCGCCGAGCTGCGACTTCGATTTCAGGCGGATCGTGGCGCGGCGCACGATGACGGTGAGCGGCGTCGCTGTGTCATGGCCATCGACCAGCATCGGTCCGCCGGGCGCCGCAATCAGCAAGCCGCCGTCGCGCGCGACGGTGAACGCCTGTTCCGTGCCGGCAGGCGTCGCGCCGCCGAACACGCGCATCGCCTTGGGCTGATCAAGTTGCACCCGCCGGCGTTCGAGGCCGCGGCGCACGGAAGCGAGGCTGTCGTCACCCTCGGCCAACAGCGCCCTGATCCCTGCGGCATTGCTGTTGGATTTTTCGCCGAGGATGCCGGGATCGGTCGCGCCGCTGCTGTCCCAGGCCAGCAATTCGCAAGCCTGGCCGCCCTCGACATTGCGCACGGTGATCATATCGCCGGCCTCAACGTCGATCAGCACCGCGCCATTGCCCTGGATCGTGTAGCGCTCCATGCCCGGTGGCAGCGCGATCTGGCCGGGCCTCAGGATGAGGCTTGGCCTGGGCGGTCCGGCTGTCACTGTGGGGTAGGGCGACTGGCTCATTTCAGCCTTGCGGTTCGAGAAACAAGTTTGCCTGTGTGTAAAATTATTTTAGCAGGGAGAATAGCAGGGGGATCGCGTTTGGCAAGGTGAAGCGCGCTTCTTCCCTTCTCCCACAGGGGGAGAAGGGAAGGGCGCGCCTTTACGCCAACGCCTCGGAATGCGCGATCGTCACGCCATACTCCGCTGCCGAGTCGAGTATCGTATGCCACAAGCTCTCCGCGAAAGTCGCGAACACAAGCAGATTGAACACCGCCTGCCCATCGCGATCTCCGCCGCGCCAGAGCGTGACGCTGGTGTGGTCCATTGACGTTGCCGCCGCAGCACCAACGGGGAACACGTCCGGATGCAAATCAATCGACGACAGCTTGGCCAGCATCGTCCGCGCCTTGGTGCCCGAAATACTGATCAGCACGCGCGCATGCGATTGGTCCGACAGCGACGCAGAAGATGCAAACGCCTGGGCGAGTGCTTCAGTCGTGTGCTTGCCGCCCTTCGACAGCACGAAGAACTGATCGGGTCCCGACCATATCAGCGTCGCATCCGGTGTCTGCACAGCCTCAGGCGTGTCTGGAGCCGCCACACCGAAGCGCGCCTTCGCGGCCCCGGCCATGTCAGCCGCCTTGCCACGCCGCGCCATCACCTGCACCAGGTCGAAATTGCGGATCTCGATCAGCGACACGCCGGCATCGCCTTGCGCACCGTAAGGCCCGACAACAAGAGCCCGGTCGATTGGGCTACGAACATCCCAGGAAAACTCAGCCACGCTGGCGCCCTCCATCCGGATCGTAGAAGACGGGATTGCAGAGTTCGACATCGTAATCCTCGCCGCGAAGCGGATCGTGCGCATGGACGATCTCGCCGATGCGCTCGCGGCCGCGTTCGACAAGGCCGAGCCCGATCCACTGGTCGAGCGTCGGCGAGAAGCAGACCGAGGTGACGTAGCCCTGGTCGTTGTCCGGCCCGGGCGTCTGCCCCTTCGGGATGATATGCGCGCCGGAGCGCAGCCGCCGCGCCTTGTCGACCGGCTTGATGCCGACCACGACCTGCCGGTCCGGCGCCACCAGCGCCTCGCGGCCGGCCATGACGCGGCCGATGAAATCCTTCTTGGTCGACATCATCTTGCCGAGACCGAGATCGGCCGCAGTCGTCGTGCCGCTCAGTTCCGGTCCGGCGACATGGCCCTTTTCGATGCGCATGACGCCCAAAGCTTCAGTGCCGTAGGGCGTCACGCCGAATGGCTTGCCGGCAATCATTAGATTGCGCGCCATCGCCTCGCCATAGCGCGCCGGCACCGAAATCTCGAACGCCATCTCGCCGGAGAACGAGATGCGGAACAGCCGCGCCTTGATGCCACCGCGCAGCGCGACTTCGCGCGCGCCCATGAAGGGGAAACCTTCGTTGGTGAGGTCTTCGGCCGGGTCGACGATTTCCTTCAGCAGGTCACGTGTCTTCGGTCCGGCGATGGAGAATTGCGCCCACTGGTCGGAGACCGAGGTCAACTGCACGTCGAGTTCGGGAAACAGCACCTGCCGGCAGAATTCGAGGTGTTGCATCACCAGCCCGGCCTTGGCGGTGGTGGTGGTGAGGAAATAATGGTCTTCGGCCAGCCGCGAGGTGGTGCCGTCATCATAGACCAGGCCGTCCTCGCGCAGCATCAGCCCGTAGCGGGCCTTGCCGACGGCGAGACTGGAGAAGGTGTTGATGTAGACGCGGTCGAGGAAGGCGGCGGCATCCGGGCCATGCACGTCGATCTTGCCGAGCGTCGAGACGTCGCAGAAGCCGACGCCCGAGCGCACTGCCCTGACCTCGCGGGTGACGGATTCCAGCCAGTCCTTTTCGCCGGCGCGCGGATACCATTGCGCGCGCTTCCACAGGCCGGTGTCGACGAAGATCGCACCCTGTTCGGCGGCCCAGTGATGCGAGGGCGTCAGCCGCGTCGCATGAAAATTCTCGTCGCGATGGTGGCCGGCAAAGGCGCCGATGGCAACGGGCACGTATGGCGGGCGGTAGATGGTCGTGCCGGTCTCGGGAATGGATTTTCCTGATACCGCCGCCATGATGGCAAGGCCGGTGACGTTGGAGGTCTTGCCCTGATCGGTCGCCATGCCGAGCGTCGTGTAGCGCTTCAGATGCTCGACCGATTCAAAGCCCTCGCGCTGCGCCAGCTCGATGTCGGACGCCGTGACGTCATGCTGCTGGTCGACAAAGGCTTTTCCCTTGCCGGCGACATGCCAGAGCGGCGTCAGCGAGAACGCCTCGTCATTAGCGACAGGTGCGGAGCCCGCGTTGGCGGTGCGTCCCGCGTCACGCGCGGCCGCGGCGCCGGCGGCAAAACCTTGGTTCAGGCAGGCGCCGAGCCCGAAGGCGCCGTTGGCCGCACCTGCAGCGACCATGCCGGGAGGCGCGCCGTCCGGCACAAACGCCGCGATATCGTCGCGCCATTTCGGTCGGCCGCGATGGTAGGAGGTGAGCCCGACCGCCGGGTTCCAGCCGCCCGACATTGCGAGCGCATCGGCCTCGACCTCGGCCCGCGCGCCTCCGGTCAGCGACACCGAAATCTTGCGCACCCCGTCCTTGCCGCCGTCGACGCCGCTGACAGCGCCATGCAGCACGGTGAAGCCGTTTTTGGAGGCGAGCGAGCGATGGGCGGGCGAGACGTCACTGCGCGCGTCGATCACCGCGGCGATCTGCAGGCCGGCAGCGAGTGCGGTCTCGACCGTGCGCCAGCCATCCTCATTGTTGGTGAACAGCGCGATGCGCTTTGCCGGCGTGGCGGCATAGCGTGAGACATAGGTCCGCATGGCGGATGCCATCATCACGCCGGGCGTGTCGTTGCCGGCGAAGACGATGGGACGCTCGATCGCGCCAGCCGCGACGACGCAGCGCTTGGCCACGATCCGCCACAGCCGCTGCCGCACCTGGTGCTCGGGCGGCGTCGGCAGATGGTCGTTGACGCGTTCGATCGCGCCATAGGTGCCGCCGTCATAGACGCCGAACAAAGTCGTGCGCGTCATGATGCGCACATCCGGCATCGAGCCTAGCTCGGCCAGCGTGCGCGCCAGCCACTCCGCTGCCGGCAGCCCTTCGATCGTGCCGCCATCCGACAGCAGGCGGCCGCCGGGGACAAAATCCTCTTCGCACAGGATGACGCGGGCGCCGCTGCGGCCGGCGGCCAGAGCTGCCGCGAGACCGGCCGGACCGGAGCCGGCGATCACCACATCGCAATGCGCCCAGGCCTTGTCGTAGTGATCGGGATCGGGGGTGACCGCCGCGCGGCCGAGACCGGCGGCGCGGCGGATCGCCGGCTCGTAGATCATCTCCCAGAATTTCGCCGGCCACATGAAGGTCTTGTAGTAGAAGCCGGCGACGAAGATCGGCGCGAACAGCTGGTTCACCGACATCACGTCGAAGTTGAGCGACGGCCAGCGGTTCTGGCTGGCAGCTTCGAGCCCATCATAGAGCTCCGCCGTCGTCGCCTTGGTGTTGGCCTCGCGCCGTGCTCCGGTGCGCAGTTCGACCAGCGCGTTGGGCTCTTCCGAACCGGCGGTGAGAATGCCGCGCGGGCGGTGGTACTTGAACGAGCGCCCGACCAGCTTGACGCCGTTGGCGACCAGCGCCGATGCCAGCGTGTCGCCCTGGAAGCCTTGGAAAGTCTTGCCGTCGAAGCGGAAGTTGAGCGGCGCCGAGCGGTCGATGAGCCCGCCATTGTCCAGCCGGTTTGTCTGCGCGCCGGCCATCACGCGCCAACCTTTGCAGCACCAGCGCCTGCAGCCGGCTCAACCGCCGAAATCTCATGCGTCAGCGTGTTGCGGGTGACCTTCAGCCAGGAGCGGCAGCCGCCGCCATGGTACCAGTTCTCGCTCATCACGCCGGCGATGTTGTCGCGCAGATAGACATAATCGTAGACGGCATCCTCGCCGGCTCCCGCCGCCGGCCGTTGTGGCTTGGCGTCGCCGAGATAGGTGAACTCGCCGAGTTCACGTTCGCCGCAGAAAGGACAGACAATCCGCATCTCGCCGCCCTCAGTGCAGGTTCGGTTGGGCGCCCACGCCCTTTTCGTCGATCATGGCGCCGCGCTGGAAGCGGTCGAGGCGGAACCGTGCGGCTTCCTTGTGCGTCTCATCGCGCGCCAGCAGATGGGCAAAGACAAAGCCCGAGCCCGGCGTCGCCTTGAAGCCGCCATAACACCAGCCGGCGTTGAGGTAGAGCCCGTCGACCGGCGTCTTGTCGATGATCGGCGAGCCGTCCATCGACATGTCCATGATGCCGCCCCATTGGCGCAAAAGCCGCACGCGTCCGATCATCGGGATCAGCGCCATGCCGCCTTCGCAGACATCTTCCATCACCGGCATGTTGCCGCGCTGGGCGTAGGAATTGTAGCCGTCAATGTCGCCGCCGAAGACCAGCCCCCCCTTGTCCGACTGGCTGACATAGAAATGGCCGGCGCCGAAAGTCATGACACCGGGGATGAGCGGTTTGATCGCCTCGGAGACGAAGGCTTGCAGGACGTGGCTTTCGATCGGCAAGCGCAGGCCCGCCATCGAAGCGACGCGCGAGGAAGAACCGGCAACCGCCATCCCGACCTTGCCGGCGCCGATCTTGCCGCGTGAGGTCTCGACGCCGGTCACCTTGCCGTTGCCGTCACGCACGAAGCCGGTGACTTCGCAATTCTGGATGATGTCGACGCCAAGTTCGCTCGCGGCATGGGCATAGCCCCAGACCACCGCGTCGTGGCGCGCCGTGCCGGCACGGCGCTGCAACAGGCCGCCCTGCACGGGAAAGCGTGCGTTCTCGAAATTCAGGAACGGCATCATTTTGCGAAGCCCCGCCTGATCGAGCAGCTCGGCATCGATGCCGTTGATGCGCATGGTGTTGCCCCGCCTTGCATAGGCGTCGCGCTGCGCGTCGGAATGGTAGAGATTGACGATGCCGCGCTGGCTGACCATCGAATTGTAGTTGAGGTCCTGCTCCATCCGCTCCCACAGCTTCATCGACAATTCGTAGAAGCCGGTATTGCCGGGCAGGCCGTAATTGGAGCGGATGATGGTGGTGTTGCGGCCGGCATTGCCGGAGCCGATCCAGCCCTTTTCCAGCACGGCGACATTCTTGATGCCGAACTCGCTGGCGAGAAACCAGGCGGCGGCGAGCCCGTGGCCGCCGCCGCCGATGATCACCACATCATAGTGATCTTTCGGGCTGGCGTCGCGCCAGGTGCGCTGCCAGTTCTTGTGGCCGGAACGGGCGGCGCGGGCGAGCGAGAAGATCGAATATTTCATCAGGTCATTCCGAGGCCGCTCGCCCCACGCCGGACATCAGATGTCCAGCGTGTGGTCGCGCTCCCATTGCGTGAAGTGCGAAGCATAGGAATTCCATTCCTGGTGCTTCAGCTTTAGGTAAGCCGACGAGAATTCCTCACCCAGCGCCGCCTTGAGCGATTTGTCCTTGTCGTATTCGCGCAGCGCGTCGAGCAGGTTGAGCGGTAGCTTCGGCGCGCCCTTCACCGTATGGCCATGCTGGTACATGTCGATGTCGTAGCGCTTGCCGGGATCGGCCTTGGAGCGGATGCCATCGAGGCCGGCCGCGATGATCACCGCTTGCAAGAGATAGGGGTTGGCGGCGCCATCCGGCAGGCGTAGTTCGAAGCGGCCGGGGCCGGGTACGCGCACCATATGGGTGCGGTTGTTGCCGGTCCAGGTCACCGTGTTCGGCGCCCAGGTGGCGCCCGAAATGGTGCGCGGTGCGTTGATGCGCTTGTAGGAATTGACCGTCGGGTTGGTGATCGCGGCAAGCGCCGAGGCATGCTTCATGATGCCGCCGAGGAAGTTCCTGCCCTTGGCCGACAGGCCGAGGTCCATGGAATTGTCGGCAAAGACGTTGGTCTTGCCTGCCTTGTCCCACACCGAAATATGGGCATGGCAGCCATTGCCGGTCAGGCCCTGGAAGGGTTTTGGCATGAAGGTCGCGCGCAGCCCGTGCTTTTCGGCGACGGACTTGACCATGAACTTGAAGAAAGAATGCTTGTCGGCGGTCGCCAGCACATCGTCGAAGGCCCAGTTCATCTCGAACTGGCCGTTGGCGTCCTCGTGGTCGTTCTGGTAGGGGCCCCATCCCAGCGCCAGCATGTGGTCGCAGATCTCGGCGATGACATCGTAGCGGCGCATCACCGCCTGCTGGTCGTAGCAGGGTTTCGAGGCCGTATCGTATTTGTCGGAGATGACGCTGCCGTCCGGCGAGATCAGGAAGAACTCGGCCTCGACGCCGGTCTTGACGTGCATGCCGTCGGTGGCCGCTTCGGCAATCAGCCGCCTCAACGTGTTGCGCGGCGCCTGCTCGACTTCCTTGTCGTCCATGATGCAATTGGCGGCGACCCAGGCGACATCGCGCTTCCACGGCAACTGGATGGCCGAGTCCGGGTCCGGCACCGCGAGCATATCGGGATGCGCCGGCGTCAGGTCCAGCCAGGTGGCGAAACCGGCAAAGCCGGCGCCGTCCTTCTGCATGTCGGCGATCGCCTGTGCCGGCACCAGCTTGGCACGCTGGCCACCGAACAGGTCGGTGTAGGAAATCATGAAATATTTGACGCCGTTCTCTTTGGCGAATGCGGCGAGATCGTTCCCCATTATAGTTCCTCGCTTATGTGATCTGGGTAGTCTTTGTCAGAAGCCGTTCTTCCCCGGTATCCAGTTGGTGCCGGCAAGCGGCACGCCGGCCATGGCGGCGGCTTCGATGGTGAGCGCGACGAGATCCTCGGGCTCGAGATTGTGCAGGCTGTTTTTGCCGCACGCGCGGGCAATCGTTTGGGCCTCGAGCGTCATCACCTTCAGGTAATTGGCCAGCCGCCGTCCGGCGGCGATCGGATCGACCCGCTTCATCAGCTCGGGGTCCTGCGTGGTGATGCCCGCGGGGTCGCGGCCCTCATGCCAGTCGTCATAGGCGCCGGCGGTGGTGCCGAGCGCATTGTACTCCGCCTCCCAGCGCGGATCGTTGTCGCCGAGCGCAACCAGCGCCGCCGTGCCGATCGACACCGCGTCGACGCCGAGCGCCAGCGCCTTGGCGACATCGGCCCCGTTGCGGATGCCGCCCGACACGATCAGCTGTACCTTGCGGTGCATGCCGAGATCCTGCAGCGCCTGCACCGCCGGCCTGATGCAGGCAAGCGTCGGCTGGCCGACATTTTCGATGAACACTTCCTGCGTCGCCGCGGTGCCGCCCTGCATGCCGTCGACGACGACGACATCGGCACCCGCCTTGACCGCGAGCGCAGTGTCATAATAGGGGCGGGCGCCGCCGACCTTGACGTAGATCGGCTTTTCCCAGTCGGTGATTTCGCGCAGTTCGAGGATCTTGATCTCGAGATCGTCCGGTCCGGTCCAGTCGGGATGACGCGAGGCCGAGCGCTGGTCGATGCCCTTCGGCAGCGTGCGCATTTCGGCGACGCGGTCGGAAATCTTCTGGCCGAGCAGCATGCCGCCGCCACCGGGCTTGGCGCCCTGGCCGACAACCACTTCGATCGCATCGGCGCGGCGCAGGTCACGCGGGTTCATGCCGTAGCGCGACGGCAGGTACTGATAGACCAGCGTCTGGGAATGTCCGCGCTCCTCCTCGGTCATGCCGCCGTCGCCGGTGGTGGTCGAGGTGCCGGAGAGCGTCGCGCCGCGGCCGAGCGCTTCCTTGGCGGGGCCGGAGAGCGAGCCGAAGCTCATGCCGGCGACCGTGATCGGGATTTTCAGTTCGATCGGCTTCTTGGCATGGCGCGAGCCCAGCACGACTGACGTGTCGCAGCGCTCGCGGTAGCCTTCGAGCGGATAGCGCGAGATCGAGGCGCCGAGGAACAGAAGATCGTCGAAATGCGGCAGCTTGCGTTTGGCGCCGGCGCCTCTGATGTCATAAATGCCGGTCGCTGCGGCGCGGCGGATCTCGGAAAGCGTGTAGTCGTCGAAAGTCGCGGATTTGCGCGGCGTCGTCGGCGGATTCTTGTAGGTCATGCTGCCTCAATACGCGTCGGCGTTGTCGATATTGAAATTGTAGAGCGTGCGCGCCGAGCCGTAGCGCTTGAACTCCGACGGCTTGACCCCAGTCACGCCAGCGCGGTCGAGCAGGCCCTGCAGGAGTTCGATATGCTCGGGCCGCATCTCCTTGGCGATGCAGTCGGCGCCAAGGCTCTCGACCTTGCCGCGCACGAACAGCCGCGCCTCGTAGATGGAATCGCCCAGTGCGTCGCCGGCATCACCCAGCACCACCAGATTGCCCGATTGCGCCATGAAGGCCGACATGTGGCCGATATTGCCGTGCACGACGATATCGATGCCTTTCATCGAAATACCGCAGCGCGACGAGGCATTGCCTTCGATGACCAGCAGCCCACCCTTGCCGGTGGCGCCGGCATACTGGCTGGCGTCGCCCTTGATCACTATCGAGCCCGACATCATGTTCTCGCCGACCCCGGGGCCGGCCGAGCCGTGCACGGTGATCGCGGCGCCGTCATTCATGCCGGCACAATAATATCCGACGCTGCCGCGTACATCGATGCTGACCGGCTGGTCGACGCCGACGGCGACCGAATGGCTACCCTTCGGGTGCAGCACTTCCCACGCTGTCTCATTGGAACCGGGCGTCAGATTGTGCAGCGCCTGGTTGAGCTCGCGCAGAGACGACACATCGAGATCGAAGACCCTGGAGGCGTGGTCTTGCGCCACCTTCGAAAGTTTGGTTGCCGGCATGGGCTCAATGCTCCCAGAAATAGACGGTTGCGGGTTCCGGTTCCCAGACCCTCGCATTGTCTATGCCGGGCAGCTTGGTCAGCGCGCGATATTCCGAGCCGAAGGCGACATACTGGTCGGTCTCGGCCATGACGGCGGGCTTGCAGGCGATCGGATCGCGCACCACGCCGAAACCGTTCTTGGTGCCGACGACGAAGGTGAAGAAGCCGTCGAGGTCCGACAGCGTGCCTTCCAGCGCTTCACCGAGATTCTTGCCATGCGCCATCTGCGAGGAGAGGTAGGCGGCGGCGACCTCGGTGTCGTTCTCGGTCTCGAAGGTCATGCCTTCGCGCCGCAGTTCGCGCCGCACATTGTTGTGGTTGGACAGCGAACCATTGTGCACCAGGCACTGGTCGGCGCCGGTCGAGAACGGATGCGCGCCCATGGTGGTGACGGCCGATTCCGTCGCCATGCGGGTATGGCCGATGCCATGCGTGCCGGTCATCGAGCGGACGTCGAACCGATCGACCACGGCTTCCGGCAGGCCGACTTCCTTGTAGATCTCCACCGCTTCGCCGGCGCCCATGATGCGCACATCAGGCCGGATCGACTGCAGCGCTTCGCGGGCGGTGTCGACCTTGTGGGGCGCGGTCCTGAGCACGGCATGCGTCGACTTCACCGCAATGCTCACCGGCGCCCCGATGGCCTTTGCAAGCTCAGCGTCGAGGCCGCGGAAATCGCGATCGGGCTTGGCCGACTGGATGGTGATCTTGGCCTCGTTCCTGGACGTCGCGCCATAGATGGCGATGCCGGCGCTGTCGGGGCCGCGATCGCTGAGCGAGATCAGCATCTGCGACAGCATCGAGCCGAGCTGCGGCTCAAGCGACTTGTCCTTCAAAAACAGTCCGACGATTCCACACATGTCAGCCTCCGGGGAAACGAAGATGGATAGGATTTCGGTGCTACCAGCTTAACGGACGAAGTTCAACTTACATGAAAGTTTTTTTCATCACAAACAAGTCGCCTGGCGCGCGGAGGCGCCAGGCGAAGGGATGATGGCCTCAGTAGCGGTCGATTGCCTCCCTGGTTTCATCACCGCTGCGGTCGGCAGCCATGTCGGCCTCGATTTCCGCATTCTCATGGCGCGTCTGGATTACATGCCAGCCGATCCAGAAGATGAGACCGATGATCACCATCAGGACTTCGGAGCCCTGAAACGGGTAGATTGCGCCGACATCCTTGAGGTCGACGGCCCAGCTTTCCATTCCATTGGTCGACATCCGAGTCTCCTGTCCCTAGGATTGCTTGATCATGGCTTTTTCGGCGGCGGCGACTTCACGGACCGACGCCTCGAATGCATGGTTGAGGGCGAAGTCGACACCTTCGAGTTCGACCTTCGCCGGCACGCGTAGCAGGTTCACGCTGTTCAGGATCTTGCACACGACCAAGGTGGGCACGAAACCGAGCGCGAACATCAGCACCGCACCGGCGAAGTTGCCGAGCGGGTTGATATGCGCGAAGCCTTCATAGGGCGATGACGGCTGTCCCCACAGCATGAAGCCCGCGACCACGACGCCGAGGAATCCGCCATATCCGTGCACCGCGACGGCGCCCACCGCATCGTCGATTTTGAAGCGGCGTTCGACGAAATAGTGCAGCTTGTAGCAGATGGCCGGTACGATCGCGCCAATCAGCATTGCCTGGATCGGATGGTAGAGGTCATTGCCGGCCGAAGCGGAGATGACCCCGCAAAGTCCCATCGAAAACGTCCAGTAGGGATCGCCTTTCGAGATGATGTAGCCGCCCATCATTCCGCCCGACAGCGACATCAGGAAGTTGAAGGTGATTGCCGAGAGCGAGGTCGGCGCCAGATAGATATTGGTCGCCGTCCAGGTGTCTCCGGTGATCTGGCCGGCAATCGTGGCCGGGCTTATCAGCGGAATGTTGCAGGCGGCATAGAAGCCCCAGAAGCCGGTGTAGATCAGGAACAGGCCGATCGTCACCAGCCACACATTGTGGGGCGGGATGTCGCGCGGCGTGCCGTCGGGCCTGAATTTGCCGATGCGTGGCCCGAGCACGATCAGGAAGGCAAGCGCCGCGCCGCCGGCGATCGCATGCACGACGCCCGAGGCATAGGCGTCATGATAGCCCCACAGCTTCACCATCCAGCCCTGCGGGTGCCAGCCCCACGCGGCGTCGACGATCCACAGCACGGAGCCGATCAGCACGGCGACGATCCAGAAAGCACCCGAGCGCGCGCGTTCTATGATCGAGCCCGAGATGATCGACGCGGTGGTGATGGAAAACAGCAGGAACGCCCCCCAAAAGACGCCATTGAGCCGATGCCAGATCAGGGCGTCGGCAGGCGTCACGTTCGTTTCGCCCGGATTGACCCCGGAGAGATGGGTAGCCATCAGCGGGTTCCATGGCTCGGCGAAATGCGCCGTGATCAGCCCGCCGGAAACGAAGCCAGGTCCGTTCGGGAAGGCGAAGTAGATCCACCATCCGAAAAAATAGAAGGTGACGGTGACCAGCGGGATCGCCATCGCGTTCTTCATAAGCGTTTTCAGGTGATTGCGCCGGCGCGACACGCCGACTTCATATGTGCAGAAACCGACGTGGATGAGGAACATCATGACGATGGTCACCCAGTAATAAAATTCCGTGAAAATGGTCGTTAGAGCGTTCAGATTCCCTTCCATTCTATGTCCCCTCTGCTCAGTTGAATTCCTTGCCTCCCAGTAAAACTTTTTGCATCTTAGTATTGCGCGCTTTTGCAGTTTTGAGTCAATATGGCGTGGGGCGTCGCGCTGTCCCTAGGGCTACTAGAGCGACGAAACGTTGAAAATTGTGCACAAGAAAGGCAGGCCCATGACGGCATCCTGGAGATTTTCGACCCTGGCGGATCGCCATCGCGCGCTCGGCTCGAAGCTCGAAGACTGGAGCGGCATGGGCACCGCCTGGACCTACGACAAGGATGCCGACGAGGAATACACCGCCATCCGCACCAAGGCCGGGCTGATGGATGTCTCTGGCCTGAAGAAGGTCCACATTACCGGGCCGCATGCCTCACATCTGATCGATCTCGCCACAACGCGCGACGTCGAAAAGATCTATCCCGGCAAGTCGGCCTATGCCTGCATGCTGAACGAGGCCGGCAGATTCACCGACGACTGTATCCTCTACCGCACCGGGCCGAACGCCTGGATGGTGGTGCACGGTTCGGGCACCGGCCATGAGGAACTGCAGCGCGCCTCGGTCGGCCGCGACGTCTCGCTGCGCTTCGACGACAACCTGCACGACCTGTCGCTGCAAGGGCCGACGGCGGTCGACTATCTCTCAAAGCATGTGCCGGGCATCCGCGACCTCAACTATTTCCATCACATGCAGACGCAGCTTTTCGGCTTTCCGGTGATGATCTCGCGCACCGGCTATACCGGCGAGCGCGGCTACGAGATCTTCTGCCGCGGCCAGGATGCGGGCACGATCTGGGACAGGATCCTCGACGAGGGCAAGAGCGCCGGCATCATTCCTTGTCGCTTCACCACGCTCGATATGCTGCGCGTCGAAAGCTATTTGCTCTTCTATCCTTACGACAATTCGCAGAAATATCCGTTCGAGAATGAAGGCCCCGGCGACACGCTGTGGGAGCTGGGCCTCGACTTCACCGTCAGCCCCGGCAAAACCGGCTTCCGCGGCGCCGAGGAGCATTATCGGCTGAAGGGCAAGGAACGCTTCAAGATCTATGGCGTTCTGCTCGACGGCAACGAGCCGGCCGACGAGGGCGCGCCGGTCTATCGCGACGGCAAAAAGGTCGGCGTGGTTACCTGCGCCATGTATTCGCCGCTGGTCAAGAAATCGATGGGCATCGCCCGCCTCGACGTCGACTGCGCGGTCAAGGACACCAAGCTCGAGATCCGCAACAAGAGCGGATCGATCAAGGCGACGGCGCAGCCGCTGCCCTTCGACGATCCCAAGAAGACCAAGCGCACGGCGAAAGGCTGAGGCATAATCGAGAGCGAGGGATTTTAGGGCACAAAGAGAGAATGGCAGCCAAGACGATCATCAGCCGACCCATTTACGGAACCCTGTCTCCGCAACCCGGCAAACATCATCTGTTTATCGCCGATGCGGAAGGCGCGCTGGCGATCGTCGAGACGGCAAATACGGCGCCGCCCGGCTTCTTCGACGGGGCCGAGATCGTCTTCATTCCAGGTCCGGGCGGCAAGCATGTCGCAGCCCTCGAAGCGCTGAAGCCGGCGCAATTTCACGTCGCACCGTCCTTCGCCAGCCTGTTGCCGCGGTTGAAGCAGACGCTGGCCAACGCCCATATGGGCCTGCGCCTCTACCTCGCCGGCACCGAAGGGCTGATCGGCCAGGCCATGCAGGTGGCGCTCGAAGCCGGCATCGACCACACGTCGATGCAGACCGAACACCGCGGCTCGCTAGCGCGGCGCATGCAGTGTGTCCACTGCAAGGGCATCACCGAAAATGTGACGACGCAGCCGGCGACCTGTGCGCATTGCGGCCTGCTGCTCCTGGTGCGCGATCATTATTCCCGGCGCCTCGCCGCGTTCCAGGGCGTGTGCATCAATGCCGAGGACCGCTCGGAAATTCCTCCCATGGAGGAGGCCTTCCCATGAGCACCGGCACCACCAAGCTCGATGTTGTGGTCAGCGATGTCGTCCCGGTCAACGACCTCGTTACCCGCTTCCATTTCCGCCGCCGCGACGGCGAACTGTTGCCGACTTTTTCCGGCGGCGCCCATGTCGTGGTCGAGATGCGCGATGGCGAACTCACCAGGCTCAATCCCTATTCACTGATGGGTTCGCCGCTCGACACCCGCGAATACACCATCTCGGTGCGCCGCGACGATGTCGGCCGCGGCGGCTCGCTGTTCATGCACCGGTCGGTCAAGCCGGGGCTGGAGATGGTGGTCAGCTATCCCGTCAATCTGTTCTCGCTCGACCTCAGGGCAAAGAAGCATCTGATGCTGGCCGGCGGCATCGGCATCACGCCATTCATGGCGCAGACCGCGCAGCTCGCCGGGTCCGGTGGCAATTTCGAACTGCACTACACCTGCCGCACAGCTTCGCTCGGCACCTATGCCGACGTGCTGCAGGAGCGCTATGGCCGCCGCATCCGGCTCTATCACGACGACCTCGACCAGCGCATCGAACTCGACCGGCTGTTGTCGTCGCAGCCGCTCGGCACGCATCTCTATGTCTGCGGCCCGGCCGGCATGATCAACTGGGTGCGCGACCGTGCGGCAAGCCTCGGCTGGCCGCCGGAGACCGTGCATTACGAGCATTTCGCGGCGCCGCAACCCGGCCTGCCTTTCGACGTCACACTTGCCGTCAGCGGCAAGACCATCCGCGTCGGCGAGCAGCAGAGCCTGCTCGAAGCGATCGAGGCCGCCGGCGTCGATCCGCCCTATCTCTGCCGCGGCGGTGTCTGCGGCCAGTGCGAGACCAACGTCATCTCGTATGACGGCAAGTTCATCCACAACGACCACTGGCTGAGCGAGGAAGACCATCGCTCCGGCTGCAAGATCATGCCGTGCGTGTCGCGCTTCGAGGGCAAGTCGCTGGTGCTGGAGCGGTAAAGCATTTTGCAGCCAAGTGGGTACACTTGGCGTCGCAGAAATGCGGCTAAAACAAAGAGATAGAGCGGGCATCCCGCTCTAGGAGGAAATCATGGGCATCACCTTTCGCAAGGAAACGTTCCGCGACGATTTCACCTTCAAGAACAGTCCGGAACACATCAGGCGGTTTCCGTTTCCGTTCCACGAAGACAGCTACATGTATGCGGTCAACATCGAGCCGCATGTCGTGGGTCCCAAGGGCAGCGTGCTGGAAAACCTGATCGACGTCGACGAGCACTATGTCGCCGAGATGCAGGACCGCGCTTTGGTGCTGGCCGAGGACCCGCTGCGTTGTCAGTCGCTGCCGCACATGACGTTGGCCGGCTGGGATCTGCTCGAACTTTTGATGGAGCAGCAGGCGCTGGGCTATCCCGAACATTTCACGCTGACCCGTGATGGCGATCGCTGGCGCTGGATCAACCGGCCGCTCGGCATCGACGACACCTTCACCTTCGGCGACACCTCGACGCTGCCCTACGGGCCGATGGAATACATCACCCGCCAGAGCCAGGGCGATTTCTGCATCCTCGACCAGCGCGACGGTAATCTGTGGATGGATGCCGGCATGGTCACCACCCAGGCCGACTGGTCGCTCGATTTCGACATCGGCATGAACTTCTTCGAGTGGCACGCGCCGGTGCCATTGGCGCATGAGAAGGGGATTTTCGTCCGGGCGCTGAAATTCCTCACCAACATCCAGCAGGGCAAGCCGGCGCGGCGTCTCAACTGGACGATGACCATCAATCCGCGTCTCGACACCAGCCCGGAAAATTATCACAAATGGGGTCCGGACCGGACCACGGTGACGCCGGAGAATGTCGGCGACAAGGTGCATCTGCGCGTCGAGCTGCAAAGCTTCTGGCGCCTGCCGCGTTCCAACGGCATCGTCTTCCCGATCCGCTGCTACCTGATCAAGATGGACGAACTGGTGACGCAACCGAAATGGGCCCGCCGCCTGCACCGGGTCATCCGCGACCTGCCGGAGGAACTCGCGACCTATAAGGGCCTGACTCGGTATCGGCCGACCCTGGTCGAGTGGCTGTCGAAGCTCGATGATGGGAGTGCGACCAGCCCTGGGTTCGGGCCAGATTGACCTCCAAAGACTTGGGTTCCTCGCCCCTGCCAGAGGCGGGGGAGAGGTGTCCGCGAAGCGGACGGAGAGGGGGCCTTCGTAGGGCGCTCCCCTCTCCGTCTCGGCTTCGCCGAGCCACCTCTCCCCACTACGTGGGGCGAGGAACCAAGTGCCTCAGCCCGCGCTCTGCGGATAGCAGATAATCGACAGATAGCGCATCGGCAGTTTTGTCAGCTGCTCCGGTCCGTGCGGTGCATCCGCGTCGAAGAACAGGCTGTCGCCCGGCTTCATCGGATAGAGGTTGCTGCCATGCCGGTAAACCACTTCGCCTTCCAGCATATAGAGGAACTCCATGCCCTCATGCTGGAAGGTCGGAAACACATCCGAATCCTCGGTCAGCGTGATGAGATAGGGCTCGACGACGACACCGCTGGTGTTGGAACCGATATGTCCGAGCAGATTGTACTGGTGGCCGGCGCGCGTGCCGCGGCGCTCGACATCGAGGCCTTCGCCGGCCTTGACGAAGACGGCGCTGCGCTCCTCCTCGAAGCGGCGGAAGAAGGCGGTTACGGGAACGCCGAGCGCACGCGACAGCGCCTGCAGCGTCGTCAGCGACGGCGAGGTGATGCCGTTCTCGATCTTCGACAGCATGCCCAGCGAGATGTCGGTGGCTACCGCCAGATCGGCGACGGTGATGCCGAGCTTCTTGCGGAATGCGCGCACCTCGCGGCCGATCGCCACCTCCAGTACCTTTTCGCGCGTGTCGCGAATGGCGTGCGGGTTCTGCGTCAGTGGCGTGCGGATGGTGCGCCCGTCAGCGGCCTTCGTCAGCGGCTTTGCCTTGGCCGGAGCTGCTCCGGACTTGAGATCGGATGCTGTCTTCGCCATGTCGCCGCTCCCAAGAATCGCCGATTTATTTCACTCAAGGTGAACATATTCGCTGCCGATATAGGACAGCAAGCCCCTTAAGTCGAATGGTGCCGGCTCCGGATTTGCGCTGTCATCGGTTTTTTGCGGAAAATCCACCGGGACGAAACGCGGTTTCACCACAAGGCCTGTTGACAGCATCGAAGGGGCAATTAGTGTCACTGTGAGTGAAATTTGTTTCGTAAGAGCAATCCTGGGAAAAGCATGAAACGGTTTTCCCACTGGAATTGCGTCAAAGTTGAAATGAGACCGGGAGGCCTGCCATGAACACTCGCGTTGCCGTCATTGGAGCCGGACCGTCCGGCCTTGCCCAGCTCAGGGCCTTCAAATCGGCCGAAGACAAGGGCGCCGCCATTCCTGAAATTGTCTGCTTCGAAAAGCAGTCGGACTGGGGCGGCCTGTGGAACTACACCTGGCGCACCGGCCTCGACGAGCATGGCGATCCTGTGCACGGCTCGATGTACCGCTACCTCTGGTCGAACGGACCGAAGGAATGCCTGGAATTTGCCGACTACACATTCGAGGAGCATTTCGGCCGTCCGATCGGCTCCTATCCGCCACGCGCCGTTTTGTGGGATTACATCAAGGGCCGCGTCGAGAAATCGGGGCTGCGCAAATGGGTGCGCTTCAACAGCCCGGTGCGCATGGTGACCTTCTCGGACGTGACGAAGAAATTCACCGTCACCGCGCATGACCGCACCAACGACGTCACCTATTCCGAAGAGTTCGACAATGTCGTCGTCGCCTCCGGCCACTTCTCGGTGCCCAACGTTCCCTATTTCGAAGGTTTTTCCACCTTCAACGGCCGCATCCTGCACAGCCATGATTTCCGTGACGCGATGGAGTTCAAGGGCAAGGACATATTGATCATCGGCCGCTCCTATTCGGCCGAGGATATCGGCTCGCAATGCTACAAATACGGCGCCAAATCGATCACCTCCAGCTACCGCTCCAAGCCGATGGGCTTCAAATGGCCGGAGAACTGGAAGGAAGTGCCGTTGCTGCAGAAGGTCGTCGGCAAGACCGCCCACTTCAAGGACGGCACCACCAAGGATGTCGACGCCATCATCCTGTGCACCGGCTATCTGCATTCCTTCCCCTTCCTCACCGACGACCTGAAACTCAAGACCGCCAACCGCATGTGGCCACTCGACCTCTATGAGGGCGTCGTCTGGGAGAAGAACCCGAAACTGTCATATATCGGCATGCAGGACCAGTTCTACACCTTCAACATGTTCGACGCGCAGGCCTGGTTCGCCCGCGACGTCATCATGGGCCGTATCAAGCTGCCGTCGGTGCAGGCGATGGCCGAGCATGGCGCGAAGTGGCGAGCCCGTGAGGAGACGCTCGAAGACGCCGAGCAGATGATCTGGTTCCAGGGCGACTACACCAAGGAGCTGATGGACCAGACCGACTATCCCGGCTTCGACGTCGAGGCGGTCAACCAGACTTTCATGGAGTGGGAGCACCACAAGGGCGAAGACATTATGAGCTTCCGCGACCATGCCTACCGCTCGCTGATGACCGGCACCATGGCGCCGCTGCACCACACGCCGTGGCTACAGGCACTGGACGATTCGATGGAGAGCTATCTCGAGGTGAAAGGCGTCGCGGCGGAGTAGGTCGGTTCAATCCGTTGGATAATCCGGAGCTGCTTCGGTCTCCGAAGCTCCGCGGCTGCGATGCCGGGCTTGCGCAGTTCCTCGACCGAGGCGCGCACCCGCGCGATGGCATAGGATGTTGCCGCATCCAGCGTGGCGAAACCGGAAATCAACTGTTCACCGTCCGGTTCGCCGGTCTTGGCCATGTCGAAAACGAGAACGGCAAAAGGCGGTTCGCCCGGATCGGACATTCGATCACTATCCCAGTCTTGCCCGTGCCTTCGCCGTCCAGGCGTTGAACAGCCGGTCGGCGACGATGCCGATGAAGGCTATCGCCAGGCCTGCGACGACGCCGCGGCCGGAATCAGCCTTGGACAGCGCGATGAACACCTCCTGGCCGAGATCGCGCGTGCCGACCATGGCGCAGATGATGATCATCGCCAGCGCCATCAGGATGGTCTGGTTGACGCCGAGCATGATTTCGGGAAGCGCCAGCGGCAATTGCACGCGAAAGAAGGTCTGGCGCGGCGTGCAGCCGGAAACCTTCGCCGCCTCGATCAACGCCGGCGGCACCTGCCGGATGCCGTGATTGGTGTAGCGGATCGCCGGCACCACGGCAAAGGCGATCGTCGCGATCATGGCGGTGACGTCGCCCACCCGGAACAACATCACCACCGGAATGATGAAGCAGAAGGACGGCAGCACCTGCAGCGTGTCGATGATGGGCGTGACGATCTTTTCAAAGCGGTCGCTGCGCGCGGTCGCAAGCCCGATCGGGATGCCGATCAGGCAAGCGATGAAGGCCGAGATGCCGCAGAGATAGACCGTCGCCATGGTCTTTTCCCACAGGCCGGTAACGGCACAGAAGGCGGTCAGCGCGGCGACTAGGGCAGCGAGACGCAGGCCGCCTAGCTGATAGCCGGCAAGACCGAGCAGAGCCACCGCGCCCAGCCACGGAAAGCCTTCGCAGAAGGCGCGCAGTGGGTTCAGCACATTGAGGATCAGCGCGACGCGAAACGCTTCGATCACGTCGAAGAAATTGATCGTCACCCAGTTCACCGCCGCCTTCCACAATGGCGCAGTGGTGAAGGTGATTGCCTTCGGCACCGCCGCGAAGGCCGGCACGTACAGGCTGAGCAGCATGGTGACGATCAGGATGGCGACGGCCATCGTCAGATGGGGATAGCGCCGCCAGAAGACCGGGCTCACCGCCTGATGTGCTTGCCCCTTCGCCTGCTTGTGCGCGATGGCCTGGCTTAGCCGGTCAAGTGCGATGGCAAGCGCGACAATGGCAAGGCCGGCCTCCATCGCCTCGCCGACCTTGAGCGCGCGCAGTGCCAGCAACACATCGTAGCCAAGCCCGCCGGCGCCGATCATCGAGGCGATGATCACCATGTTGAGCGCCAGCATGATGACCTGGTTGACGCCGACCATCAGCGTCGGCCGCGCTGAGGGCAGCAGCACACGCCACAATTTCTGCCGCGCCGTGCAGCCGGCCACCTCACTGAAATCGTCGATCTCGGACGGCACGCGTGACAGGCCGAGCATCGTCGCCCGCACCATTGGCGGCGTGGCGAAAATGGCGGTGGCGATCATCGCCGACACCGGACTGTTGCCGAACAGGAGCAGCATCGGGATCAGGTAGGCAAAGGTCGGGATGGTCTGCATCAAATCGAGGGCAGGGGAGACGATGAGCCGTTCGGCCCAAGGCTTGCGCCAGGCCCAGATGCCGGCGAACAGGCCCGTCACAATGCAGAACGGCACGGCGATGGAAATCAGCGCCAGCGTCAGCATGGCGCTGGTCCACTGGCCGAACAGCGCGATGTAGAGGAAACAGCCGCCGACCAGCATGCCGAGCTTTCGATCCCCTGCAGCATGCCCGGCGATGAAGGCGGCAGCGCAGACGCCCACCCAGGACAGGCGCGGCAAAGTGAAGGCCCCGGCGCCGTGGCCGATTTTGAAATTCTTGGCGAGCAGATCGAGCGCGAAATCGAGGGGAACACCGAGCACTGCGGTGATCGAGCGGGTCAGCCACGAAAAGTTCGACTTGATCCAGCGCATCAGCGCGCTGACCCAATCGGCAACCGGGACGACCGCCTCGGCCGGATAGTTGACGGCCCAGGGCAGCCTGTCCTCCAGCAGGAACACCACCAGCACGGCGGCGAGCGCAAGTACCCATACCAGCAGCCAACGCTGAGCCGGTGGCCTCGCTTCGCTGGCGCTTGCCGTCACAGTCATGCGCCGGCCCTGTCCAGGCCGGCCAGCAGCCCGATGACGGCTTGTGGCGTCACCTCGCCGATCGGCTTGCCGGTGCCGTTGACCACCGCGAACGGTTTTCCTGAGGCGACGATGCTGGCCGAGAAGCTGGCGATCTTGGACTCCGGCGAAACCGTCCCGCCATGCTCCGAACCATCGCAGGCGCGCATCAGGCTGCGCGCCGAAATCACCTTGGCGCGGTCGACGTCGCGGGTGAACTCGGCGACATAGTCGGTCGCCGGATTGACCACCAATTGCTCCGGTGTGCCGATCTGGATGACCTCGCCGTCCTTCATGATGGCGATGCGGTCGGCCAGCCTGATGGCCTCGTCGAAATCATGGGTGATGAAGACGATGGTCTTGTGCAGCATGGTCTGCAGCCGCATCAATTCGTCCTGCATCTCGCGGCGGATCAGCGGGTCGAGCGCCGAGAATGGCTCATCGAGGAACCAGATCTCCGGCTTGGTCGCGAGACTGCGGGCAATGCCGACGCGCTGCTGCTGGCCGCCGGACAATTCGCGCGGATAGAAATGCTCGCGGCCGCGCAGGCCGACCAGCTCGATCACCTCGCGCGCACGCGTTTCGCGTGTCGGCCGGTCCTGTCCCTGAATGCTCAGGGGGAAAGCAATGTTGTCCAGCACGTTGAGATGCGGCAGCAGGGCAAAGTTCTGGAACACCATGCCCATGCGATGGCGCCGGAGCTCGATCAGAGCCGCATCGGAAATTTTCAGCAGGTCCTTGCCTTCGAACTCGATCTTGCCGTGCGTCGGTTCGACCAGCCGCGACATGCAGCGCACCAGCGTCGATTTGCCGGAGCCCGACAGGCCCATGATGATAAAAATCTCGCCCTGGCGAATTTCAAGGTCGACGGCGCGCACAGCGCCGACCAGCCCGGCGGCGGCGATTTCGGCCATGCCGGCCTTGCCGTCGCGCTCGCGGATGAAACTGGCCGCGTTCGATCCGAACAGCTTCCAGACATTGCGGCAGGCAAGTTTTATCGGCCGCGCATCCTTTACCGTGCCAGCCGCCTGCGGTTCAGTCGCTTCCGTCATCCAATGGTCCTTCTGGAAATGGGGATATAGACCCGGCCGTTACGGCCGGGTCTGGCCTCCAGTCGGAACGATCACTGCGCCCAGGCTTTCCAGTCGGCTTCGTGCGCGGCGATCCAGGCGGCGGCGACGTCTTCCGGCGTCTTGCCCCCGAGGTCGATCTCGCCGCTCATCTTGTTGAGTTCGTCGGTGTCGACCGTGTAGGCCTTGGCCACCTTGTAGGCGACCGGCCATTTGTCCTTCATGCCGGACCAGGAGTATTTCCAGATCTCGCCATGCGGCTTGCCGCAATCATATTTGGCATCGGGATTGGTGCCCCATTTCGGATCGGTGTAGCACTCGGGCGTGTATTCCGGGAATTGCACCCACTCGCCCTTGTACTTGGCCGGCGCCCAGTGCGGCGAATAGATCCACAGCATGATCGGCGCCTTGCGCTGATAGGCCGAGTCGAGCTCGGCGAACATCGCCGCGTCGGTGCCGGCATGGATGACGGTGAAGGGCAGCTTCAGCGCTTCGACGCGCTCGTCGTCAAAGCCTTCCCAGGTTACCGGGCCGCCGAGATAGCGGCCCTTCGGCGCCGTCTCCGCCGTCGAGAACGCCTCGGCGCATTTCGGGTCCTTCAGCGCTTCCCAGTTGGGCAGGCCCGGGCATTTCTCCTTCATATATTCGGGGAACCACCATTCCTCCTTGGCCTTCGGTCCGAGCTTGCCGAGCCGTTCGGTTTGGCCGGTGGCATCAGAAGCCTTCATGGCTTCGCCAGCCGTCGTGTCCCAGAATTCGAGGCCGACATCGAGATCGCCATTGGTCAGGCCCGTGGTCAGGCTGGAGAGATAGTCGGCGGTCGGATATTCGACAGTGTAACCGAGTTTTTCGAGGATGCCGCCAAGGATCTTGGCGTTGAGGTTGACGCTGGTCCAGTCGAACAGCGCGATCTTGATCGGGTCGTTGGATTCAGGTGCCGCTGCGTAGGCCGGTGATGCAAGCGCGCTTGCCGCGGCAAGTGCGAAGGCTCCCATTGATAGGTTCGAAATCACACTGCGAAATGACATGCTTGTTCTCCTGTCAAACCATGTGGAAATTCTTAGTCGTTCCCTTCTTGCGTCTTTTCTTGATTGTGTTGGAAAGGCGGGTCGTTGCGCAAGCTCGTTCGCATCATTGCCTTGCAGCCGCGACCGGCGCAGGCGAAATGGTGCTCAATCTGGTGGTGGTTCGGTGCTGGATGCGCCCGAGTCATGGCGCCGCATGAATTGCTGCGCGAGCAATCGTCAACGGATCGATCGCCACTCCGGCGGCGCTCTGAGACGTGCGAGCCATCAAGGTCCCATGATCTCGGCCGGCGAGCCCCATCCCCACCAAGGCCGTTTCATAGGATGAAATTATATATACCAACGTTCATGCGGCGCAACGGCTGATGCCATGTGCACCACCAAATTTCAGACTGCTCGATTGTCAACCGCCAGAGCTGACTTCACGACATTATAAGGCCGCCATCGACATTGATGGTCTGGCCGGTGATGTACGTGGCGTCGTTGCTGGCGAGGAAGCTGACCAGGCCGGAGACGTCCTCGCCGCTGCCGGCGCGGCCCATCGGGATGTTCTTTACCCATTCGGCCATCAGCTCGCCGGGCTTGTAGTCGCCCATCAGCTTGCCCCAGGCGGCGTCGTTGTAGGCCCACATGTCGGTGTCGATGATGCCGGGGCAGATGGCGTTGACGGTGATCTTCTCCTTGGCCACTTCCTTGGCCAGGCTCTGGGTGATGCCGACGACGCCGAACTTCGACGCCGCGTAATGCGGCGTGTAGATAAAACCCTGCCGCGCCTGGCCTGAGGCCGTGTTGATCAGGCGGCCGCCATCGCCATGCTTGCGGATCCGCGCGATCGCCTCCTGGCAACACAGGAACACGCCCTTGGTGTTGACCGCCATCACCTTGTCCCACTCGGCCTCGGTCATTGCTTCGATCCGGGCAATGGTGATGACGCCGGCATTCTGCACCGAAATGTCGACCCGGCCGAACTCCCTTTCGGCGAGATCGTAGAGGGCGGCGACCTCGTCCTTTTTGGTCACGTCCATACGCATCGACGCGACCTTGGCGCCCGCCGCCTTCAGGCCGGCGGCAACCTCCTCGACGCGGGCATCGATGGCGCTGACCACGACCGCCGCGCCTTCTTCGACAAAGCGCTTCGCCATCGCCGCGCCGATGCCGCCGCTCGCGCCGGTGATCACCGCCGTCTTGCCTTCAAAACGCTTCTGCACTTCTTGTTCTCCTACCAGCAGACAAAGCCGCCATCGACAATCAGGTCGATGCCGGTAACGAAACTCGCGGCGCGGCTTGCCAGGAACACCGTCGGGCCGACCATCTCTTCCGGCGTCGCCATGCGTCCCATCGGCGTGTCGCGCTTGAAGATTTTTATCTGTTCGGCAACTTCCGGCCGCTTGTTCATCGGCGTCAGCGTGTAGCCGGGGCTCACCACATTGACGCGCAGGCCGCGATCGGCCCATTCCATGGCGAGGCTCTTCGACATGTGGATGACAGCGGCTTTTGACGAATTGTAATGCGCCTGGGTCAGTCCGCGATTGACGATCGAGCCGGACATCGAAGCGATGTTGACGATCGACCCCTTGCGGCGGGCAAGCATGGCGCGCGCCTCGGCCTGGCAGGACAGGAACACGCCGCTGACATTGACGTCGTAGATCTTCTGCCATTTTTCCAGCGGCAACGTCTCGGCAGGTTCGGCGCCGGCGATGCCGGCATTGTTGACGGCGATGGTTAGCGCGCCGAGTTCCTTCTCCGTGCGCGCGACCGCGGCTGCGAGGTCGTCCTCCGACGTCACCGTGCCGGTCAGCACCAGCGTCTTGCGGCCGAGTGCCGTGATCTTGTGCGCGGTCTCTTCCAGCCCGCCATTCGAGGCATGGCCGAAACAGGCAATGTCGGCGCCGGCTTCGGCGAGCCCGACGGCGATCGCTTGGCCGATGCCGCTGCCCGCACCTGTCACCAGCGCCACGTCGCCGCTGAGATCGAATAGTGTCATGTCTTCCCCTCTCCCTGAAATGAAGGGGCGCCAACTCTTAAGCTGGCGCCCCGCGCGGTCCGGTGCTTGGGAGGGTATCACCTGTTGCGCTTTGTTCCCATCTGCCGCGCTCAGCTTGTGGCGAGTTCCATCACGGCGACATTGCTTGCTTTATTGCGGTCGAGAATGCCCCGCTGGCGGCCACGGCTCAGCACCAGCACGCGGTGCGACAGCCCCAGCACCTCTTCGAGGTCGGAGCTGACCACCACCACCGCCATGCCGGAGCGGGCGAGGTCGGCGATCACGTCATAGATCGCGGCACGCGCGCCGACATCGATGCCGCGAGTCGGCTCGTCGAGGATGAACACCTTTGGCGGCCGGGACACCCATTTGGCGATGATCACCTTTTGCTGGTTGCCGCCGGACAGTTTTGACACCGCCTGGTTCGGCTTGCCCTTGACGCCGAGCCTTGCGATGCCGGCCTCGGCGAATTTCTGCACCGCCTTGGGAAACACCCAGCCCTTCGGCGCGACATGGTCGAAATTGCCGAACGCCAGATTCTCGCCGATGGTCTGGTCCAGCACCACGCCTTGCGCCTTGCGGTCTTCAGGCACCAGCACGACGCCGGCCTTGATCGCTGCCGCCGGGCCACTGAGGTGCACGGCTTGGCCGGCGACCCGCACCGAGCCCGACGAGATCGGATCGGCGCCGGCGATCGCCCGCACAAGTTCGGTGCGGCCGGCGCCGATCAGCCCGGCAATGCCGAGGATCTCGCCTGCTTTGACCGAGAAGGAGACATTGTTGAAGCTCTTCTCCGGCGAGGACAGGTTCTCGACCTCGAGCAGCGTTTCCTCGCGCGGCGGCGACAGATGCGGAAACATCCGCTCGACCGAGCGGCCGACCATCTGCTCCACCACGGTGCGCACGGGAATGTCGGCGCGCTCGTGGCGGGCGACGATGCGGCCGTCGCGCATCACCACCACGCGGTCGGCAATCTGCGCGATTTCGTCGAGGCGGTGGCTGATGTAGATGAAGGACATGCCTTCGGCTTTGAGTTTGCGGATCTGCTGGAACAGAAGCTCCGTTTCCTCGCCGCCAAGCGCTGCGGTCGGCTCGTCGAAGATCAGCAACTCGGCGTTCAGCGTCAGCGCCTTGGCGATCTCGACCTGTTGCTGCGCGGCGATGCGCAGCGTGCGCACCTTGCGTTCCGGCGCGACGTCGAGGCCGAGCCGCTTCAATTGCGCCGAGGCCTTGGCGTTCATCTCGGCGCGGTCGATGCGGCCGCCGCGCATCGGCAGGCGTCCGACATAGACATTTTCCGCCACCGACAGGTCTGGCAGCAGCTTCAGTTCCTGGTGGATCATGCCGACGCCGGCATCGATTGCCGCCGCTGGGGAGGCGGGGGAATAAGGCTTCCCCCGCCAGATGATCGAGCCGGCATCGGGCCTGGTCGAGCCGGCGATGATGTTCGACACCGTCGACTTGCCGGCGCCGTTCTCGCCGAGCAGCGCCACGACCTCGCCCGGTCGCACCTCGAAGCTCGCATCAGCCAGGACCTGGACCGGTCCGTAGCTCTTGCACAGGCCGTTGACGAACAGCCCGCTATGCGGGCTTTCGCTGCGGCGAGGTTCTGGGGACATCGTGGCGCTCTCTTACGCGGTGCCGCAGGTTACGGATGCTTGGCGATGAACTGCTCGACATTGTCCTTGGTGGTCAGCGTCGCGTCCTGCAGCTGTTCGGCTGGAATGCTTTCGCCGGCCACCAGCTTGATCGCCGCATCGACGGCGAGCCTGCCCATGCCTTGCGTCTGCTGCGTCGCGGTGACGTCGAACACGCCGTCCTTCAGCGCTTTCAGCGCTGCAACGTCGCCGTCGAAGCCGGCGACCCAGACCTTGTGGCCGGGATTGGCGACCTTGACCGCCTGTGCTGCGCCCAGCGCCAGCGCGTCGGCCTGGCCAATGACGATCGACACGTCGGGATGCGACTGCAGCAGATCCTGCGTCAGCTTGAAGCCTTCGTCCTGGTGCCAGCCTTCGCTCCACAATTCGCCGACCACCTTGATGTCGGGGTAGCCCTTGAGCGCTTCGCCGCAGCCCTTGGAGCGGTCGACTTCCGGTGTCGTGCCCTTCTGGCCGTGGATGATGATCAGCTCGCCTTTGCCGCCGGCCTGCTTGGCGATGTAGTCGCACACCGCCTGGGCCGAGGCGACGCTGTTGGTGGCGATGAAGGTGTCGCCCGGCGCGCCGTCGGCGTTGCGGTCGACATTGACCACCGGAATGCTGGCAGCCTTGGCGGTCTTGGTCGGCACGGTGGCGGCGGTAGCGCCGGCCGGGATGTAGATCAGCGCATCGATGTTCTGCGTGATCAGATCCTGCACCTGGCTGACCTGCGTCGCCGAATCGCCCTTGGCGTCGACGGTGACGATCTCGATGCCCTTCTCCTTGCCGTAGGCTTCGACGGATTGCTTGATCTGGTTGAAGAAGTCGGCCTGCAGGTTGGCGACAGCCAGTCCGAGCTTCTTGGCCTCCTTGGCCGAGGCCATCTCGGTCAGGCCAAGCAGCGGTATGACGGCGGCAGCGGCAAGCAGCAATGAACGTTTGGTCAGCATGTATTCCTCCGTTGATGTTCAAATCCGTTCAGCCGACGCACCCCATGGCGCCCTTGGCCGAACACTCCCAGTCTCGGATCGACCGATCCGTCTATCGCCCGGACACTCCGGGCGAATTCCTGTTGCGGCTCGCTCCTCACTGCCGTCGCCGACGCCAGGTGTCGGTGGCGACCGCCAGCGCGATCACCACGCCGATCACCACCTGCTGGATGAAGGGCGAGACGCCGAGCAGATTGAGCCCGTTGCGCAGCACGCCGATGATGAGCACGCCGATGGCCGTGCCGCCGATCGAGCCGACGCCGCCCGACAGGCTGGCGCCGCCGATCACCACCGCGGCAATGGTGTCGAGCTCATAGCCGAGGCCGGAGCTCGGTTGCACGGAATCGAGCCTTGCGGCGAGCACGATGCCGGCAAGCCCGGCGAGCACGCTGCAGATCGCGTAGACCCAGTTGGTCAGCGACTTCACCGGAATGCCGGAGAGCCGCGCAACCTCGGCGCTGCCGCCGATGGCGTAAAGGCTGCGGCCGGTGGCGCGGTAGTTGAGGAAGATGGCGAAGATGATCGCCAGCACCATCATCAGCCCGACGGTGACCGACAGGAAGCCGAAATGGCGGATGATCGACAGGTTGGTGAACCAGTCGGGGAAGCCGACGATCTGCGAGCCGTCGGTGATCATGTTGGCAAGACCGCGCGCCACCGACATCATCGCCAGCGTGGCAATGAAGGGCGGCAGCCGGGTGACGGTCACCAGCAAGCCCGAGACCAGTCCGCAAAGGCCGGCGACGACCAGTGCTGCGACGACGCCGGCTGCAAGGCCGAGATTGAGATAATCGGGGTGGGCGACGAAGCCCATCACCATGGCGGCCAGCGCCAGCACCGAGCCGACCGAGAGATCGATGCCGCCGATCAGGATGACCAGCGTCATGCCGATCGCCATGATGCCGAGCACGGTGATCTGGTCGAGCACGTTGAGGATGTTGCGCACGGTGAGGAATGTGTCGGTGGTCAGGGTCAGCGCCAGGCACAAAAGCGCCAGCCCGATCAGCGGCCCCATGGTTCCGGCGAACAGCGCCGAAAGCTTCGCGCTGGTCGCGCCTTGCGCGCCGGTCGCGGCTTTCAACTCGCCAGCTTTCGAGTCGCTTGCATCATTGCTCACGGCCACTTCGTCTCCTCCGTCAGCGAAACGGCGATGGCCTGCCGTCCGCTCTTGTTCACCAGGCATCCTCCCTGTGAACAATTTATCTTTGATATGCAATTTTGTTCAGCTAAACTGTTCATTAGAAAATTGTCAAGAGCCGTTGCGCCACTCGGCGACGGTTTGCGCCACAGGGCGGTTTGTCCTAGGGAAGGCCAGGGGGGCGGCGCTTTGCGGAAAAGATTTCCGAAAATCTGCCGCGGGAGGGCACGAGCATGGCGACCGTCGAAAACGAGAAGGCCTCGCGCTTCCCCGATGCCGAGCTGAAGGCCCGCGCCGCCTGGCACTATTATGTCGAGGGCCTGACGCAGGAGCGCATTTCGGAAATCCTCGGCGTCGGCCGGATCAAGGTCCACCGCATCCTCTCGGCCGCCCGCGAGGAGGGCATTGTCCAGTTCCGCATTCGAGACAGTGTCGTCGAATGCGTGCAGCTTGAGGAAAGCTTGAAGCAGCGTTTCGGCCTCAGCCAAGCCGTCGTGGTGCCGTCGGCCGCCGACCGCAGCAACGCGCCACTGATGATCGGCCATGCCGCCGCCGCCTATCTCGCCGACAACGTCAATGCCGGCGATGTCATTGCGCTGGGCTGGGGCCGAACGCTGAAATTCGCCATCAACGAATTGCCGAGGCGGCCGATCGCCAGAACCACGGTCGTTTCGATGCTCGGCGGCCTCACCCATGCGCAGCCGCTCAACCCGACCGAAAGCGCCTGGGAGTTCGCCGAAAAGATCGGCGCCGAATGTTTTCTCCTGCCGGTGCCGGTCTATGCCGACAGGTCGGAGCAGCGCGACGCCTTCATGAGCCAGCGCAGCGTCCAGGATGTCGTCTTCCGCGCGCGCCGGGCCAACATCGCCGTGCTCAGCGTCGGCTCGTTCTCCAACGACAGCCCGATCGCCAATTATGGCTTCATCAAGCCGAGCGAACTGGAGGAGCTGCAGGCGGCCGGCGCGGTCGGCGACCTGCTCTGCCATTTCATCGATGCCGAGGGCCGCCCGGTCGATCATGAGGTCAACCGCCGCGTCTGCGCCTATCCGCTGCAGGACCTGTCCGACATTCCGAGCATCATACTGGTTTCAGGCGGGCAGGAGAAGGTGCCTGTCATGCGCGCGGCGCTGGCGGGCACCAAGGTTTCGGTGCTGATCACGGACGAGGATGCGGCCAAGGGCCTGCTTGGGCGTTGATTTCAGAGGTCGCGATCCTTCGCGCCCCCCTCTGGCCTACCGGCCATCTCCCCCACAAGGGGGGAGATTGTACGCTCCTCTGCTTTCGCCAATCTTCATCGTTGTAGAGGTGAGCGAGGCGCCGAAGCTGCTGATCTCCCCCCTCGTGGGGGAGATGTCCGGCAGACAGAGGGGGGCGCTGTCCCGCCGACGTCTCAGACCTCACCCAACCGCGCATGGATGTCGCGCGTCGCGTGATAGAGGTCGCGGTAGATCGCCTTGCGCGCCCGGTAAGCCGGGACCAGATCCACGACCGGATCGACACGCCGGGTCGGTGCTGCCGTCATCGCCTTGGCCGCCTCTTCCGGCGAGGCAAACCAGCCGATCGCCGACGCCGCCAGCATGGCCGCGCCGAGTGCCGCCGCCTCATTGACCGGCGACACGAAAAGCGGCCGCTCGAGCACGCTGGCCATGATCTTCATCAGCAGCGCCGAATTGGTGCCGCCGCCGGCTGCAATCATTTCCGCCGATGTGCCACCGCTCGCGACTTCCATCGCCTCGCTGGCGATGGCCTGCTCGAAAGCGATGCCTTCCAGCGTCGCGCGGAAGAGATGCCTGGGCTCATGGTTGAGCGACAGGCCGACGACAGCGCCTCGCGCCGCGCCATCCCAATAGGGGCTCATCACGCCGGCCCAATAGGGCATGACCAGCAGCCCGTCGCTGCCGGCGCCGACGTCGACCGCAAGCTTCTCCAGTTCCGCTGCGGACGCCGCGCCGGTGGTGCGCACGATCCAGTCGACCAGTTGCATGCCGGAGCGCAGCACGGTCTCCAGCATGAAGCCGGAACCGGTCGGCGAGACCAACGTGCGAAACGCGTCCGAAGTGGTGACCGTACCGGAATAGCAGCCGCTGACGACGCCGGAGCCGAGCGAGAGATAGCTCTTGCCGGCGCCATAGACACCCATGCCGAGGCCCATAGCCTGGCCGTCGCCGGCACCGGCGACGATTGGCGTGCCGGGCTTCAGGCCGGTCGACTGCGCAATGCCTTCGGCAAGCCCGCCGCAGAGCTCGCCTGGACCGACCAGCGCCGGCAACTGCTCGGGCTTGAGTCCCGCAGCTGCGATGAGCTCGGGGCGCCATTCGCCTGTCGCGACGTCGATCAGCCCAAGCGGGTCGGCACTTGCCGCGCTGGTGACGAGGCGTCCGGTCAGCCGGTGGACGAAGAAGCCGTGGACGTCAACCAAAGCGGCCGCCTTGGCCAGAACCTGCGGCTGGTGCTCCGCCAGCCACGCGATGGCGTAGAGCGCCGGCGTTGGATCCGGCGGCTTGCCGCTCCAATCGCGGATCGCCTCGCGGCCGAGCTCGGCCGACAGCCTCGCGACCTGCGGCCGGGCGCGCTCGTCAAGCCACAGGATCGCCGGAATGAGCGGTTTGCCGGCATCATCGATCAGCGTGAAGCTCTCGCGTTGATGGGCGATGGCAATCGCCGCCACACGCCCGGCGCCGACCTTGGTCGTGACCTGCTTCAGCGCGCCGACAAGGGCAGCCCACCAATGTTCCGCATCCTGCTCGAAATGGCCGGGCTTCGGGTTTGAAAGCGGATAGGTTTCGCGTGCCTGGAACAACTCCGCGCCGTCGCGGGTGAAGGCAATCGCCTTCACCGCCGTCGTCGAGGCGTCGATCCCGATAACGACATCGTCCATCAGAGGAGATCCCGAAGGTTCAGGCGGCGTTGGTCACGAACCGTCCGTCCGACTGGTCGAGACGGCGGCGGATCTGCGTTATCACCATCGAATCGTCGGGTACACAATTTTCATAGGTGAGGAAGTCGCCGGTCTTCACCGGCTTGACCACCTTGGCCCGTTCGGCAAGCCCCAGCGGCAGCGCACCCTTGGCGCGCGCGTCCTCCCAGGTCATGGCGAAACCGCGATAGTCGGTCTCGCCGATCATGCCGAGCGATTGCCCGGCGCCGAGATCGCTCTTGGCCACCGCCACCGCCTCGGCCACCGGATGGTCGAGCGGCTCCATGTCGGCGCGCTTGTAGACAACGGCGCGCGCCGCCGACAGCGGCACTTCCAGGCTGGTCAGGTGGTAAGGCCGGAAGATCGTGAAATAGGGTCCCTTGCCGACCTTGAGGTCGATCATGCGCTCCATCACGCGCGGATGCCTGGTCTCGATGACGCAGAACACGCCGGGCGCCACGCCCTTGCCGATGGAATAGTCGACCACGCCCTTGCGGTGCAGCACGCCGCCATCCTCGCGTGGGCAAAGTACGCTGGCCAGTTCCTCCAGCGTCGCGGTCGGGCCATGCATGCCCGGCACGTCGGGAACCAGCCCGGTGGCATTGGCGATCGCCACCATCTCGATCGCGGTCTTGGAGCCGTCGACGAACTCGACCAGCATGCGCGCATTCATGTTGCGCTCGGCCGCCTCCTTGGCGTAGTCGGCCGGCATGGCGTCGAACTTCAGAGGGTTGTTCTTGCCCTTGCCGGCGGCGATGATGTTGAAGCCGAGGCTGCGGGCGAAGCCGATGATCTCAAGCGTGCATGCAGGCTCGTCGCCGGCGGCACCCGTGTAGACGACGCCGGCCTTGCGGGCTTCCTCCTTCAGGAAACGCCCGATGGTGATGTCGGCCTCGACATTGAGCATGACGATGTGCTTGCCGTTCTTCATCACTTCAAGCGCAAACAGCGTGCCGATGTTGGGATTGCCGGTGGCGTCGATGATGACGTCGATACGGCCGGCCGCGGCCAGCGCGTGCAGATCCTCGGTGACAGCGATCTTGCCGGCCTCGATGGCGCGGTCGATGGCCGAGGCATTCGCCGCCTGGACGATGTCGGAGCGGTCATGGCCGGCCAGCAGTGCGGCATCGATCGCCGCTTGTGGCCGTACCTCTGAAATGGCACCGATCCGCATGCCCGGCATCAACGCGACCTGGACGACGATGTCGGTGCCCATCTGCCCGGCGCCGGCCAGGCCGATGGTGATAGGCCCCTGGGCTTCAGCGCGCTGCAGAAGTTCCGCTGCAAATTGCGGATGGGCCATATCGCTTCCTCCAGTCGTGACGCACTGCTGCGTCAAACCATCATTTTGAACATTCCTATTTCCATTTGAAAAATATTTCAACCGGGAAAAGAGGGCTGGCAGGAGAACCGTTTGAAAGTTGGCGGGACAGCGCCCCCTCTGTCCTGCCGGACATCTCCCGCAAGGGGGGAGATCGGCAGCACCGGCGCTCCGCTCGCTCCTGCAATGTCAAAAAAACGAAAGTCGACGCGACGGCTAATCTAGCCCCTTGCGGGGGGAGATGTCCGGCAGGACAGAGGGGGTGTGAAGGATCGCGACGAGGACGCCTTTGCGCTCTCGCGTCCGTTGCCGCCTCAGAAATACCCGCTGGAAGCCGCCGTGGCTTCCTTCGAAATCTCCACCCCGTCGACCAAAATCTTGTCGACCAGCTCGTGGTGGAAGCACACCAGGCCCTTGATGCGCTCGGCCTCGTGCACCGGTTCGGGATAGTACCAGACCAGGTTTTCGTGCCGCTTGGTGGCGGTCGTCACGTGATAGTAGTTGGAGATGCCCTTGTAGGGGCAGCGCGAGATGTAGCGGCTGGGCGCGAACATATCGAGCCTGGTGTCGGCGATCGGCAGATAGTGGCGTACCGGATGGCCGGTCTCGAACAGGAACACGCCGCGGCGTGAATCAGCCACCTGCTCGCCGTCGAGGATAACCTGCACCCGCCGCGACGAGGGCAGGCAGTCGACCCGGCGGAACGGATCGCGGGCGTGGACGAAGATCTCTTCGTCCTCCTCGAACCAGTGGCCCATCTTGCTCCACACGAACGACATGTAGCCTGCAATCGGCGGGCAGCCCTTGGCCGGATCGAGATAGCGCCAGGCTCCATCCTCGACCAGGGTGATGCCGGTGTTGAGCGAGTAGAAGGTGGCGGTACCCTTGTATGGGTCCTCCGTCGTCGTCTTCGAGGGCAGCAGGAACTCCTCGCGCACATCCTCGATCGGAAAATAATAGACCGGGAGATGATCGCTCTCGTAGAACACCAGCGCCCTGGTGGTGTCGGCGACGGTCATCGAACCGACTTGCACCCGCAGCCGTTTCAGCGTCGGCATGGTGAAGGCGACATAGCCTGGCTCGGACTCGTACTGGACGATCTGGTCGAGTACCGGAAAATGCGGTCCGCGACCGCGCAAATGAGGCTTGCGAATGGTAGTCTCCCGTTTCTTGTCTTTCGTGGCCTGACGTTGGCGCATGGCCTGCACCTAGGAATGGATCGGGGTCTGACCGGACCGAAGGTCTCGCGGCAAAAGACGTTTCCGCCTTTTGCCGGCGCAGCCTTCGGCCCGGATTCTCTACCCCAGGGATACGCGATCGAGCAGCAGGCCGGCGGCAATCGGCGGCAGGCCGCTGACATTCTTGCGCACCGGCACCAGAAGGTCAGGGAAATAGCTGAAGATGACCGGCGTCTCGTCGAGCAGCAGCTTCTGGATGTCGGACGCCGCACTGCGCTGCGCGCCGATGTCGAGCGCCTTCAGGTAGGAGGTGACCATGCCGTCATAGGCCGGGTTCTTGAAATGTGCCGCATTCCACGGCCCGTCGCTGACCAGCGGGCTCTTCAAGAAGACATTCGGCACGCTGCGATGCGCGTAGTCGGTGATGCCGAGCGGACTGTCCAGCCAGTCCGACTGGCCGAACACCGCCTTGCCGTAATATTTGTCCTGGTCCTCGATGTTGAGCGCGATGCGCGCGCCGATCTCCTTTGCAAAATTCTGGAACAGTTGCGCATAGCCGGGAATGTCGGAATAGCGCAGCGTCGTCAGCGTGATGTCGAAGCCGCCGCCGAGCCCCGCAGCTTCCGTCAACTGCTTGGCCTTGGCGATGTCCTGCGCACGCTGCGGGATCGACTTGTCGGTGGCCGGGAAGGCCGGCGCGAACGGGCTGTCGTTGCCGGTCGCCGCCATGCCGCGGCACAGCCCGTCGACCAGCTTGGCGCGGTCGATGCAGAGCGCCAGCGCCTGGCGCACGCGCTTGTCGGTGAACGGCGCCATATCGCAGCGCATATGCAGCTGGCGATGCGCGGTGGAGGCAACGCGCAGAACCGTGATATCGGGGCTGTTCACCACCACCTGGCTGACATCGAGCGGGACGGCGTCGAGCAGGTCGACTTCGCCGGCCTGCAGCGCCAGGATGCGCGGCTGCACGTCGCCATAGAATTTGAATTCGAGCCGGTCGGGCAGCGCCTTCTCGCCCCAATAATCAGGATTGCGCACTAAGGTAGCGCCGACCTTCGGCGTGTAGCTCTCCAGCCGGAACGGGCCGGTGCCTTCGAAGGTCTTTTCGTAGTCGCCCTTGTAGCTCGCCGGCAGGATGACGGCGTTGTAATTGTCGATCGACACCGAATATGGAAAGCTGCCGTTGGGCGCATCGAGATGGAAAGCGACGGTGTGGTCGTCGACCTTCAGCGTGCCGCCCTTCGACAGCAAGCCCTTGAACACCGACAGCGCGTTGGACGCGCCGGCCGGATCGGCCAACCGGTCGAAAGTGGCAACGACGTCGTCGGCTTTGAACTCCTCGCCATTGTGGAATTTCACGCCCTTGCGCAGCTTGAAGGTCCACACGCTGCCGTCTTCGTTCGGCGACCAGCTTTCCGCCAGCACCGGCTTCAGCGTCAGGTCCGGCTGGATGACACAGAGAAATTCGGCGGTCTGGAACACCAGCTGGTAGCTGCCGCTGTCATAGTAGGTGACGGGATCGATAGCACCGCCCGGCGTAGCAATACCGGCGCGCACCGTGCCGCCGGGCTTGCCCTCGGCGCGGGCCGGCTGTGTGCCGTAGCCGGCCGCCGCAACGATGCCGCCGAGGAATGGCAGCGACAGGCCGAGCAAACTACCGTGCCTGAGGAAATCGCGCCGGCCGATGCGGCCGGCCAGCAACTCGTCGACAGCGGAATTTTCGATGGCGCTTAAATGCTTGCGGGCTGTATCGTTGGTGCGGAAAAGCCTGGGCATGGCGGACTTCCCTAGGGTTTGTGGGGGCTTTGCCAAATAGGTCACTGTTGACCTCGGCCGGAAAGCGATATTTTTTGATGGGGGCCATCGAAACTTTCGATGGCGGAGCCAAATCATGGACACCGAAAATCTGCGCAGTTTTCTCGAGGTTGCCACCCATGGCAGCTTCACCGTCGCCGCCAGCCGGCTGAACCTCGCCCAGTCCACCGTCAGCGCGCGGATCAGGGGTCTGGAGGAGCAGCTGGGGCGCCGCCTTTTCGTGCGCGACCGCGATGGCGTCACGTTGACACCGGCCGGCCGCCAGTTCCTGCCGCACGCCTCCACCATCACCCGCACCTGGGAGCAGTCGCGGCAGGACATCGCCGTTCCCGATGGCTATGAGACGCTGCTGCGGCTCACTGCTCCCGCCTATCTGTGGGACCGCATTACCTCGTCCTGGATCGCCTGGATGCGCGAAAGGCGGCCAAATGTGGCGCTGAGGCTGGAAGGCTCATTCCCCGACCAGACGATCGACCAGTTGGCCGAAGGGCTGCTCGACATCTGCATCCTTTATCTGCCCAGGCCGCATCCCGGCGTCGTCTATGAAACGCTTGCGGTCGACCAGGTGGTTCTTGTCCAGCATGCCGCGCAGACCAGGCCCTGGACCGAGAATTACATCTTCATGGACTGGGGGCTGGAATACCGTATCGAGCACGACCGCGCCTTTGCCGGCATGGTCAAGCCGGCCATCTCGGCAGGACTGGTCTTCATCGGGCTGCAGCATGTCTTGTCGCAGCAGGCGGCGGCCTATCTGCCGCTCAGCGCCGTCAGCGGTCATATCGAGCGCGGCGAGATGCGGCGCATCGAGGACGCGCCGGTTTTCCAGCGGCCGATCTATCTCGCCTATCCCGCCAACCCGCTTTCGTCGGACACCCTCAACGTCGCGCTCGATGGATTGCGCGCGCTGGCCAATGACTGGACGCCGGGCGAGGGCTTTGCCGAAGGTGATCGCGTCTTCAGCATGGCGGAGGGTTATCGGGGTTAACCAGCCCTCAGGCTGGCACTGGCTGCTTAGCTAGGCGCCTGCAGCCTTGCCAGCTCCGCATAGGGAATATGGCAGCGGATCGAATGGCCGGGCTGGGCTTCGCTGAGCGGCGGCTCCCGTTCCTCGCAGATCGCGCCGATCTTGCGCGGGCAGCGCGTGTGGAAGACGCAGCCCGTCGGCGGGTTGGTGGCGCTCGGGATTTCGCCATCGAGGCGGATGCGCGACGTCTCCGCCTGGTCGAGCTTGGGCACCGCCGACAGCAGCGCTTCCGTATAGGGGTGGTGCGGCCCGGCAAAGACATTCTCGGACGGCCCCAGTTCCATGATGCGGCCGAGATAGAGCACGGCGATCTTGTCGGAGAGGTAACGCACCACGCCAAGGTCGTGCGAGATGAAGATGTAGCTGACATCTTCCTTCGACTGCAGGTCGGCAAGGAGATTGAGGATCGCCGCCTGCACCGAGACGTCGAGGGCCGAGGTCGGCTCGTCACAGACGACGATGCGAGGCTCGCCGGCAAAGGCGCGCGCAATGGCGACGCGCTGCTTCAGCCCGCCCGACAGCTGGCGCGGCTTGACGGCCAGATGCCGGTCGGTCAGCCGCACCGAGCGCACAAGCTCTTCAAGCCTGGCCTGCAGTGCAGCACCCTTCAGGCCGGCCAGCCGCTTCAACGCCCGGCTGATCAGGTGGCGGATCGAATGCGAGCGGTTGAGGGCGGAATCCGGATTCTGGAAGACGATCTGCATCGCCTTGATCTGGTCGTCACTGCGGCTGCCGAGGCTGGGCGCCAGCCGCTTGCCTTCGAGTTCGATCATGCCGCCTTCATCAGGGGGCACGAGGCCGAGCAGCAGCCGCGCGAAGGTGGTCTTGCCGCTGCCGGATTCGCCGACAAGGCCGAGCGTCTCGCCGGGCCGCAGGCTGACCGAGACATCCTTCACCGCCCGCAGCGCATGGCCATGGCTGGCATAGGTTTTGTTCAGTCCGTCGACGCGCAGAACAGCCGGAGCCTCCTTGCGGGCAGGGGCCGTGACATCGCTCGGCGTCGCGCGGGGCAGCGCCTGCGCCTGTTCGTGATAGTGGCATCGCGACAGTCTTCCACCGAGATCGTAGAGCGGCGGCAATTCGGTGCGGCAGCGGTCGGTGGCGAGCGCGCAGCGATCGGCGAAGGCGCAGCCCTTGATGGTGGCGCCGATGCCGGGCAGGAAGCCCGGTATGGTGTCGAGCCGGCCATGGTCCTTGCGCTGGCCGCCGCGCGGCAAGCAGCGCAGCAAGGCCACGGTGTAGGGATGGCGCGGATCGCTGAACACGCTCTCCGTCGGCCCTTCCTCGACCAGCATGCCGGCATAGAGCACGCCGACCCGGTCGCACATGTTGGAAACGACGGCGAGGTTGTGGCTGATGAACAGGATCGAGGCCGACAGTTCTTGCCTGAGCTGTGCGATCAGGTCGAGCACCTCGGCTTCCACCGTGGCGTCGAGGCCGGTCGTCGGCTCGTCGAGGATCAGCATCGTCGGATCGTTGGCCAGCGCCATGGCAATCGCCACGCGCTGCTGCATGCCGCCCGAAAGCTGGTGCGGATAGCGCTGCATGACGCTCTTCGGATCGGAAATGCGCACCCGGTTCAGCATGGCGATGGCGCGGTCTTCCGCCGCCTGTCCGGTGACGCCGCCAAGCTCGAAAATCTCGGTCAGCTGGCGGCCGATGCGCAGCGACGGGTTCAGCGCCTTGCCCGGGTCCTGATAGACCATCGACACGCTGTCGGCGCGGGCGCGCCTGAGCGCCTCAGCATCGAGCTTCATCACATCCTGGCCGTCGAGCGAAATCGCGCCGCCAGTGATGGAGCCGTTGCGCGGGAGATAGCGCACGACGGTGAGCGCCACCGTGGATTTGCCGCAGCCGGATTCGCCGACCAGCCCGTAGGCCTCGCCCTGTTTGATGTTGAGGCTGAGATTGCGCAGCACCGCCCGGTTGCGGCCGTTGACGCGGTAGGCGACGGAGAGGTCGTGGAGTTCCAGAGCGTTGGTCTCAGTCATTGAGCGCCCCCTGGACACCGTCGGCCGCAAGGTTGACGCCGATCACCAGCGAGGCGATGGCCAGCGCATCGAACAGCACCGTCCACCAGAAGCCGCCGCCGATCATGCCGTAATTCGAGGAGATCGACAGACCCCAGTCGGGCGAGGGCGGCTGGATGCCGAAGCCCATGAAGGAGAGCGTGGCGACGGCAAAGATCGCATAGCCGAGCCGCACGGTGGTCTCGACCAGGATCGGCGGAATGACGTTGGGCAGGATCTCGACGAACATCGTATGGAATGCGCTCTCATGCCTGAGCTGCGCTGCGGCCACATAGTCGAGCTCACGTTCGGCAAGCACGGCCGAGCGCACGGTCCGCGCAATGATCGGCGCGAAGCTCAGGCCGATGACGACGATCACCGTTGCCTTGGAGGTGCCGAGCGCGACGATTGCCAACAGTGCGACGATGACCACGGGAATAGCCATGAAGGCTTCGAGGATACGGCTGACGATGTCGTCGACAATACCCCGGAAATAGCCGGTGAAGAGGCCGAGCGCGGTGCCGGCCACGGTCGCCAGCAGCGTCGCCAGCGGCGCAACCGTCAGGATATCGCGCGAGCCGACGATGACACGCGAGAAGACGTCGCGGCCTATCTGGTCGGTGCCGAACCAGTGCTCGCCCGAAGGCGGCGCCAGCGCGTTGATGATGTCGTCGGCAAGCGGGTCATAGGGCGCGAAGTGCTCGCCGAACAAGGCGCAGGCGACCCAGAACAGCACGATGCCGAGGCCGACGAGGAAAGTCGGCGACCGCAACAGCGAGAAGAACACTTCGGCCCATGGGCCGCGCGGGGCGGCAGTGTCGGTCGACGGGAGGGTTTCGGTCGTACTCATTGGTCTGTCCCCAGCCGTATTCGCGGATTGAGCACGGAATAGAGAAAGTCGGCAGCAAGGGTAGCCACCGCATAGACGATGCCGATGGTCAGGATGCCGGCTTCGAGGATCGGGAAATCCTTGCCGCGCGCGGCGGTGAAGATCAGCGAGCCGATGCCCTGGTAGCGGAACAGCGTCTCGATGACGACGAGGCCGCCGATGAGATAGCCGGTCTGGGTCGCGATGACGGTGATGGTCGGCAGCAGCGCGTTGCGCAGAACATGCCGCCAGATCACCGTTCGCCACGGCAGGCCCTTGAGCACCGCCGTGCGCGTATAGTCGGAATCGAGTGCCTCGATCATGCCGGAGCGCGCCATGCGGGCGATGTAGCCGAACAGCACCAGAAACAGCGGCAGCGACGGCAGGATCAAATAGTAGAGCTGGGTAAAGAAGCCGGCGCCCTTCGGCCATGCCGCCGAGATCGGCAGCCAGCGGAGCCACACACCGAAGATCAGGATCAGGATGATGCCGGTGACGAACTCCGGCAGCACCGTCACCGAAAGGCCGCCGAGGCTGATGATGCGGTCGAGCGGCCGGTTGAGGTTGAGCGCGGCAATCACGCCGCCGAGGATCCCGATCGGCACCACCAGGACGAACGCGACCGCGGCGAGCTTCATCGAATTGACGAGCGCATCCAGCACGAACGGCGCCACCGGTGAACGGAAGATGTAGGACGTGCCCATGTCGCCCTGGATGAAATTCCAGATCCAGCTGGCATACTGGGTGAGCAGCGGGCGGTCGACGCCGAGCGTGTGGTTGAGCGCATCGACGGCGCGCTGGTCGGCGAACGGCCCCAGTATGGCGCGCCCGACATTGCCGGGCAGCACTTGGCCGCCCAGAAACACCATGATCGAGAGCAGGAACAGCGTGACGAGCGACAGCGACACACGCCGGAGGAGGAAGGCTAGGATGGCTGAGACTCCTTGGCTAGCCAGCTCCCATGCGGGAGCTGGCCGTTAGAGGATAGGCTTTCCCTTCCCTTAGGCCTTCGATGCCTTGTCGAGGAACAGCTGCGACATCGCCGTCGGCTGTACGCCGGTCACGCCTTTCGCCGTCGCCGTCAGATAGTCGTAGAAATAACCGAAGATGACGGGCGTTTCCTCGAGCAGCAGTTTCTGGATCTTGCCGGCGTCAGCCTTCTGCGCCTCAAGGTCGAGGGCGGCGATGTAGCTGGTCGCCAGCGCGTCATAGTCCTTGTTCTTGAAGTGCGCAGCGTTCCAGGTGCCTTCGCTCTTCAGCGGTGCCGCCAGATACACATTCGGCACGCCGCGGTGGCCGTAATCGGTGATGCCCATCGCCGAATCCAGCCAGTTCGATTTGCCGAACACGGCATCGCCATAATAGGCGCCCTGGTCGAGAATGTTGAGCTCGAGCTCGATGCCGATCTCCTTGACCCAGTTCTGGACGAGCTGGGCGTATTCCGGGATCTCCAGATAGCGCTCGGTGGTGAGCGTCATCTTGAAGCCCTGGCCGACGCCCGCGGCTTCCATCAGCTGCTTGGCCTGGGCGATGTCCTGCTTGCGCTGCGGCACGCTGGTGTCGGTCGAGGGGTAGACGGCGGCGAACGGGCTGTCATTGCCCAGTGCGGAGCGTCCCTTCATCAGGCCGGCGGCGAGCTTCTCGCGGTCGAGGCAGAGCGCGATGGCGCGGCGCACGCGGGCGTCCTTCGTCGGGCCCTCATCGCAGTGCATATGCAGCTGCTGATGCGCCGACGACTTCAGGCTGATGATGTCGACGTTCGGATCGTTGAGCAGCGCCACACCTGACAGCACCGGCATCTGGTTGATGATGTCGACCTGGCCGCCTTGCAGCGCCAGGATCATCGGCTGCATGTCGGCAAAGAAGGTGAACTCGGTGCGCTCCGGCAGCGCCTTCGGCCCCCAATAATTTTCGTTGCGGACGAAGGAAGCGCCGACCTTCGGTGTGTATTTTTCGATCTTGAACGGGCCGGTGCCGTCAAAACTCTTTTCGTAGTCGCCCTTGTAGGTCGCCGGCACGATAACGGCGTTGTAATTGTCCGACGACAGCATGTAGGGGAAGTTGCCGTTCGGCGCGTCGAGATGGAATTCGACGGTGTAGTCGTCGACCTTCTTCGAGGCGCCCTTCTTCAGGATACCATTGAACACCGACAGCGCGTTGGAGGAATTCGCCGGATCGGCAAGGCGGTCGATGCTGGCCACCACGTCCTCGGCCTTCATCTCGCCGCCCGAGTGGAATTTCACGCCCTTGCGCAGCGTGAACGTCCACACCGTGCCGTCGGCGTTCGGCTTCCAGCTTTCGGCCAGCGCCGGCTGCAGCACCAGGTCGGGGCCGTCGACGCAGAGGAATTCGGCCACTTGCTGCATCACCAGCAGGCCGCCGGCGTCGGCAATGGTCACCGGATCGATCGCCGCGGCCGGCACGCTGCTGGCGACCCGGATGGTGGCCCCGGGCGCGCCTTGAGCGCGGGCAAGCGAGGGCATGCCACTGAGCCCGGCTGCCGTGGTGATGCCGCCGAGCAGCGGCAGCGACAGGCCGAGCAGGCTGCCGTGGCGGATGAACTCGCGGCGGCTGACGCGGCCATCAACCAGCCCGTCGATCAGGTGGTTTTCGAGCGGCGTGCGCTGGCGCCGGATGAGGTCGAGAAGGCGGTAATTCTTGATCATGGGTTCTACCCTTTCCCCTGTGTTTTTGTAGTTGGTTGGTGTGTTTGTGGCTGACGAAATTCCGTGGAGTTTCTCCTTGTCCGGGCGTCAACAATGTCTCTCGGCCGGGACTGTAGCATGCGATTTTCCGCGCTCCATCCGGTCCATTATGAGGACGGGCCGGACTTTGCGAGGCATCTGCTTTTTACCCGTCCGTCCCGCGCGCTTGTGATCGTTGCCACGAGCCCCAGGCTTCTGTTGTTGTATCCGTCTCTTGTCGGCTTGTGTGATCACTCCTCGTTGTTTTGACGCAAATTCCGAACCGAAACCCGCTCAGCTCAGCGGCAGCCGGCGATAGGTGCCGGGCTTTTCCGGATCGTGGTATTTGTTGCATGGCCCGTTCTCGACGAAGTCGCGATGGCAGGCGGCGAGCCTGTCCTGCGACAGCGTCACGCCGAGGCCGTGGCCTTCCGGCACGGCCACGACGTTATTCCGGGGCGAAAACGGCCCTTGCTCGATGATGTCCATCGGCTGCATGCGAAACAGCGACTGGTTGGGCTCGCGGATCCAGCCGAGCGCCGCGCACAGATGCAGGTAGACTGCGCTGCCGACGCCGGTGTCGCCGCTGTAGCACCAGTAGTCGATGCCGGCGTGCTCGCAGGCGCCGACGAAGCGCTGCATGCGGCCGATGCCGCCATGCGCGGTCGGGTTGCCGACGAAGGCGTCCGGCACCTTCAGCTCCATGGCGCGGGCAATGTCGATATTGTGGGTCGAGAACGGGATGGAGGTGTGACGGCGCAGCTCGCGCATCTCTTCGATGCTCGCCACCGGGTCTTCCCAGTTGCGCACGCCAAGCTCTTCCAGCGGCCGTACTAGCTGGCGCGCCGTGGCCAGCGAATAGGCCTGGTTGGAATCGATGCGGATCATCACGTCGTCGCCGAGCTTCTTGCGGATTAGCTCGACCATCTTCAGCGAGAGTTTCGGATCATGCGTCGAGAACTTGCCTTCGAAGAAGGTGGTGCCGAAGCGCTCGTTGAGTTCGACGCAATAGTCGGCGACTTCTTCGGGCGTCTTCTCACCCTTCACTTCTGCACCATCGCCACGCAGCGAAAAATAGTCGGTGAAGGGAATGTCCTTGCGCACAGCGCCGCCGAGCAATTGGTAGAGCGGCTGCTTCCACGCCTTGCCGCGCAGGTCCCACAGCGCCACCTCGATGGCGCCGAAGGCCATGATGCGGGTGCGGTCGTTGACCGACTGAACGCCGCTCCAGAAGGGCAGGCAGACCTCCTCGGCGCTGGCAATGTCGAAGGCGTCGCGGCCGACAAGTCGTGGCGCCAGCACATCGTTGATGATCGCTGCGGCGCCTGGCGTCGGCGCTTCGCCGATGCCGACCAGCCCGTCCTCGGTCTCAACCTCGACGATGGTCGGCGAGAACCCGTCGAGTTCGCCGAACACCCAGACGTAGGGCGCTTCCAGACGATAGTTGATCGGCGTTGCCTTGATGCGCTTGATCTTCATCTTGAGCCGATCTCGAAGAAGGGGTCGCCGAGCAGGCTCGGGTCGACATCGATGCCGAGGCCGGGCCCGTCGGGAATGCCCATATGGCTGCCGGTGACCGGCGGAGCGTTTCTGGCTGTGCGCACCGTGACCCATTCATGGAAGGCGATGGCATGCAGCCGGCGCTCAGCCGGCGTCGACAGCGACAGATGCGCCATCGCCGCCGTGTCGATCTCGGCGCCGCCGGTGTCCTCGACGGTGATCATGAAGCCGAGGTCGACGGCGACGTCGCGGATCTGCCTTGTCCTGGTCACGCCGCCCAGCCGCGAGATTTTCAGCGTTAGCCCGTCGGCCGCGCCCAGGCGATGAATCTCCAGCATCGCCTCCAGCGAAATGACGCTCTCGTCCAGCACCATCGGCTTGTCCAGCATGCGGCGCACCGCCATGTTCTCTTCGATCGATGTGCAGGGCTGCTCGAACGTGTAGTCGATGCCGCGCGTGGCGTCGGCAAACTGCCGCGCCTGATAGGATGTCCAGCCGGCATTGGCGTCGCAGAAAATGACGGTGCCTTTCGGCACCGCGGCTGCGACCGTGCCGACGCGTTCGATGTCATCATGCACATTGCCGCCGACCTTGACCTGCACACGGCGGCAGCCCTCCGCGATGATCCTTTTGGCTAGCGCCGCCATCTGGTCGAGCGTGCCATGGGTGACGACGCGGTAGGTCTCGGCCATATCGCTTTCGCGGCCGCCAAGCATGGTCACCAGCGGCACGTCGGCGGCGCGCGCGGCCAGGTCCCAGCAGGCCATGTCGAGCGCCGACTTGATGTAAGGGTGGCCCTTGAACACCGTATCCATCAGCCGGCCGATGCCGGCCAGCCCACGCGGATCCTGGCCGATCAGATGCGGCGCGATCTCCGGAACGCCCGCGCGCGTACCCGTTGGAAACGCGGCCGAATAAAAATTGCCGAGCGGCGCCATCTCGCCCCAGCCGGTCACACCGCTGTCGGAGGTGATGGCGACGATCACCGCGTCGAAACAGTCGGCAACCCGCCCCTTGGACATGCGGTATGGCCCGTCCACGAAGGGCTGCACGACATGATAGGCCTTGATGGTTTTGATCTGCACTTTGTCTGTCCGTTGTCTTTTGCTGGTAAGGGGGTCAGGCGCCCTTCGATCCGCGCTTTTCGAGGCCGCGCGCATAGGCAAGCAGTTCCTCGAAATCGAGGTCGATATGTTCGCGCGCATGGCGCTGGGCGGCGCGCATGTCGGCGCCCTTCAGCAGCCGCACATAGGTCTCGTGGACATCTTCGGCGGGCACTGCTTCCTTGCGCGCCTGCTGGTGCAGGGCGAAATACATTTGCAGCCGGCTAGTCAGCCGCTGCCATGTCTCCAGAAGCACCGAATTGTCGGCCCATTCATAAATCAGCCCGTGCAGTTGCAGCGCGGTCTCGATCTGGCGCGTGGTGTCGCGCGCGCGCGTCGCCTGCTTCACCGCTTCGTGGCGGCGGTCGAGCTCGTCGAAGAAGCGCTGGTCGCGCAGCTTCCAGGTGCGCTCGATGGCGAACTCGTCGAGCACCTTGTTCAGCGAGTAGGCGTCGTCAATGTCCTTGGCAGTGACGTCGATGACGAACGTGCCGGCATAGGGGATGCTGGTGAGGATGCCTTCCTGCACCAGCTCGCGCATCGCCTCGCGCAAGGGCGCGCGGCTGACCCGCATCTGCTCGGCGATCCTGAGTTCGTTGAGTTTCTGGCCGGGTTCGAGTTGGCCGGTCAGGATCGCTCGCCTGAGCAGCGCGACGATCTCGGCGCGGCGTGTCGTATCCGCGATCGGACTGAAATCCAGCTTGGCCATGTCGCCACTCCAGTGAAAGCCGGGAATAAGACAAGCAGATTGTCGACAATCCTACAAGAGGCAGTTGCGGGAATTTTGGAAGCCGGATGTGTGCTGGCCTCCCGGCTCAGGCCGCCCGGCCGTAGAAGCCGACCCGCTCTTCGGGGCTGAACATTACGCCTGGTTTCTCATAGTAGGAAAACACCGCGATCATCCGCTCGCGCTCGCCCTGCACTGTGGTGACGCGATGCGCGGTGTTCTTGCCGCGAAAGACATTCAGCGTACCTGGCTTCAGGCGCAGGATCTTCGCCTCGGGATCGCGTCCTTCGAGCAGCTTTGCAACGCCATCGTAGTTGGGGTTGTCGTCCGACCGCAGATCGGTGCGGTATTCAAAATCGCCACCCCGTTCCGGCGCCTGCAGCAACAGCGTGGTGGTGAATTCCGAACGGTCGAAATGCCAGTTCAGCGCTTCGCCGGCGCGATAGGCCATGACATTGGTGCGCGCCAGCGGATCCTGCATGACGTGCAGCCGGCTCTTGCCCATCGCCGCCGCCAGGAAACGCAGCAGCGGCTCGTATTCATAGATGGCAAGCACCGTGCTGCCGGGGATCTGGTCGGCGCAGACGGTGTGGCTGATGGTCTCGACCTTGCGCAGGGCAGGGTGATCCGGAGCGAGTTCGGGAAGGTCCGGCTTGAAATAGATGTTGTGCATGCGCTTGTGCACGTGCGAGCGCGCCGCCATCACCGGCTGGATTTGCTGAACCGCCTTCTCGGCCACGCCGGGCCGCAAGAACCCTTCGAGGTTGAACATGCCGTCGGCCTCCAGCGCGGCGACGGAACTGTCCACCAGGCGCTGCCATCCAGGGCTGCCTTCGCGGTCGAGCGGGTAGCGGTCGAGATCGAGAATGTCTTTCATCGTCAAATGCTCCGGTTTCGAAGCCAGAAGACGACAAAGAAATCTTTCTCTCAACGCGGAAAATTATTAGGATTGCACAAGAAAAAATTGAGGAAGCGGTATGGAAAAGCTCCCGCCTTTGAACGCCGTGCGGGCCTTCGAGGTCGCCGCGCGCGCCGGCTCCTTCACGCTCGCCGCCACTGAACTCGGCGTCTCGTCCGCCGCCGTCAGCCAGCAGATACGCAATCTTGAAAGCTGGTTCGGCAAGCAGCTTTTCGTGCGCAACGGCAACCGCATCACGCTCACCGATGCCGGCCATGCCATCTACCCGCAGACGGCGAAGGCATTGGGCGACATAGCGGCGGTCGGCCGGCGCATGCTGGAAGGTGGTGTGCGGCCCCGTCTCGTCGTCAGCGTACCGTTCTCGCTGGCCGAATTGTGGCTGGCACCCCGGCTGGCGGAACTGCTCAACGGCTTCCCGCAAATGGCCATCGACATCCGCGTCGAGGACGATCCGGTCGATGTCGTGCGCCAGAACATCGACCTGCGCATCTCCTATGGCGACTATCACTATCCGGCGCTGCGGATGGTGCGTTTGGTACATGACGAGGTGCTGCCGGTCGCGTCGCCCGATTTCCTCAAGCGCCACGGCGACGTCCTGGCGGATATGCATGAGAGCCAGTTCATCCACACCAACTGGGGTCCCAACTACGCCTCGCATCCAAGCTGGGCGGACTGGTTCGCTGCCGTCGGCGGCAACCGCGCGCCCGACCCCTCGCATGGCCGCCGTGTCGGCCTGTCCAGCCTGGCGATATCGTCGGCGAGGCTGGGGCTGGGGGTCGCGCTTGGCCAGAAGACGATGGCGAGCGCCGATCTGAAAGCCGGCCGCCTGATCGCGCTCTCACAGGTCTCCGTGCGGCTCGGTCAGCCCTATTGCGCCTTCATGCTGCCGGCGAAGGCAGAACGCGCCGATATCGCCGGATTACTCGCGCTGCTTGGCAAAACACCACCGTGACGTCCGCCTTTGCCGGGGCGTTTCAATCGGCAACCGCCTAGTCGTCAGGCTGCGTTGCCACTTTCTCGACCGCCTCTGGGCTGACATGCATGAAAGTCAGCTCGAACGGAGAAGGCAGGGCCTCGGCCGATTCTTCGCCTCTTTCGATTGCATCTTTGACAGCCCCGGCATGCATCCCCTCGATCATGGCAGCCAGTCCGTCGCCAGACCTCAAAGCCGGGCTTGAATAATTGTCATTCTCATCAAATTCAGAAAAAGCGCTTCGCACATGTACCTCAAAACACTCTTGAGGTGGTGCCTCGCTTATCCTTGACAACTCATCGGCCAGTTTCCGCAAGGCGTCGCGTGTCATATAGACCGTCAGGCCAGTGCAATCGATGTACAAAGCCGTCGTGCTTGCTGCCATGGGCCTTCTTTCGTCGGTGTGCCGATAGGAGGATGCTCTTCGACGATACTATCGCTATGAACGCCGCGTCAGCCAGAGGGCATTGTTGCCAAGCTCGATATTGCGACAGGTGCAGCTTAGCAAAACGACGCCCTCGGCGTGGGCGCCGAGGGCGTCACAGAACCGGGGCCGATGGGGGTTATCAGCTGGCCGGTTTTTCCTGGGGCAAGGGCGAGATCGGCATTCCTGGTCCGATCTTCTGCAGATTGCCCGTTATCACCTGGTCGCCTTCGGCAACGCCGCTGAGGACGGCTACGAGGTCGCCACTGGTCGCGCCAAGCGACACGATCCGCTGGTCGACCGTGTTGCCCTTGCCGACGACATAGACATATTTGCCGAGCTGGCTCGAACCCAGCGCCACCTGCGGCACCATCAGCGCGTCGGGCAGCTGCTTGATATGCAGCCGAACGCGCACATACTGGCCCGGCAGCAGCGAGAATTTCGCATTGCCGATGGTGGCGCGCGCCGTGATCGTGCCGGTCGAGTGGTCGACCGTGTTGTCGATGAAGGTGAGTTCGCCCTTCTGGCTGGCTTCGGTCTGGCCAGGCAGCAGCACCTCGACCTCGATCGGGCCGGCCGCGCGGGCCTGCTCGATCTCGGCCAGATCGGTCTCGCTCGGATTGAAGGTGACGTAGATCGGGTCGAGCTGCACCAGCGTGTTCAGCACCGTGCCGGCGACGCTGACCAGCGTGCCGACCGAAGCCTGGTTGCGTCCGACGCGGCCGGCGAACGGGGCGTGGATTTCGGCATAGCTCAAATTGAGCTCGGCCGTCCGCACCGCGGCCTGGTTGACGGCAAGCGAGGCCTCGGCCTGGCGCAAGGTGCTGGTGCGCTGGTCGAACCCATCCTTGGCGAGGTAGCCGCTCTTGGCGAGCTCGGAGCCGCGGCCGAGATTGGAACGTGCATAGTCGAGCGTCGCCTGGTCGCGCTGGACCTCGGCCTTGGCCTGGTCGAGCGCCGCCCGGAAGTCGTCAGGCGAGATCTTGTAGAGCAGGTCGCCTTTGCGCACGTCCGCGCCGTCCTCAGCCGTCTGTTCCTCGAGATAACCGGGCACGCGGGCCTGCAAGGTGACGCTGCGGATCGGCTCGATGCGGGCGGCGTAGTCGAGATAGATCGGGATCGTCTTCTTGACCACGCTTGCCACCGGCACCGGCATCACGAATGCCTCTGGCGCCGGCGTCGCTGCCGCCGTTCCGGCATTGAGGCTGAGATTGGCCATGTCGAGGAGATGAACGCTTGCCACCGAGATCGCCCCCAGGGCGACGGCCGTTCCCAAAGCAATTTTCCATTTACGCATTTTTGTCTCCAATTCTATTCGGCTGCTTCGGCCAGTCGCACGGGCGCTGGTTCGGCAGTCGGTTCATTATTGTCCTGGTCACCATGGTCCTGGTCCTGTGCGGCAGGTTCGCTGCGCTCGCGGCGTTCGCGCAGCTGTTCGATCACCGCGTAGAAGACCGGCACGAACACCAGCGACAGGATTGTGGCTGCGACCATGCCGCCGAAGACGGTGGTGCCGATCGACTGCCGGCTTGCAGCACCCGCACCTGTCGCAAACATCAGCGGCAGCACGCCGAGGATGAAGGCGAAGGCCGTCATCAGGATCGGCCGCAGCCGAAGCCGCGCGGCTTCCATCGCGGCGTCGACAATGCTCAAGCCTTCCTCGCGCCGTCGCCTTGCGAACTCGACGATCAGGATCGCGTTCTTGGCCGCCAGACCAATCAACATGACGAAGCCGATCTGCGAGTAGACGTCGATCTGCATGCCACGCAGGAACAGGGCTGCGAAGGCGCCGAACAGGGCCAGTGGCACCGCCAGCAGCACCATGAACGGCATCGCCCAGCTTTCATACTGCATCGCCAGGATCAGGAAGACGAAGACGATGGCAAGGCCGAAGACGACCGACGCGATCGATCCTGCCTTGAGCTCCTGGAAGGTGATGCCGGTCCATTCGAAACCGAAATCCCTGGGCAGAGCGGTGGCAGCGGCCCGTTCCATCGCGGCCACTGCCTGGCCTGACGAGAAGCCGGGGGCAGCGCCGCCATTGATCGTGGCCGAGGCGTTGTTGTTGTAGTGCGGCACGGTTTCCGGGCCGACAAACGGCACCAGCTTGCCCAGCGTCGAGAGCGGCACCATGCCCCCGGACGCATTGCGCACATAGAGCCGCGAAATATCGGCCGCACCCGCGCGTGCATCCTTGTCGGCCTGGATGGTCACCCGGAAGGTGCGGCCGAACAGGTTGAAATCGTTGACGTAGAGCGAGCCGAGATAGATTTGCAGCGTGTTGAAGACATCGGGCAGGTTGAGGCCGAGCAGTTTGGCCTTGCTGCGGTCGAGGTCGTAGTTGAACTGCGGCGTCGAGGTCGAGAAGGGCGAGAACAACTGCTGCGGATTGATTTCCGGCTGCTTGCGCGCCTCGGCGATGACGGCCTGCGTCGCATCGTTGAGGGCTTGGCTGCCGCGCCCGGTAAGATCCTCGACGACGAATTCGAAGCCGCCCGTGGTGCCGATACCCGGGATCGAAGGCGGATCGAAGGACAGCGCGAATGCTTCGGGAATCTGCATCAGCTTGCCGCGCACGTCGGCGACGAGCTTCGATGCGCTCTGGTCGGGGCCGCGCTCTTCCCAGGGCTTCAGGATGGCGAACTCGACGGCCGAGTTCGACTGCGCCGCACTGGTCAGGAAGTTCAGACCGCTGATCGAGCCGACAATGTCGACGCCGGGCGTCGCCTGCAATATGTCGCGCGCCTTCTGCGCCACCGCGTCGGTGCGTTCCAGCGACGCGCCGTCAGGCAGCTGGATGACAACGAAGAAGTAGCCCTGGTCTTCCACTGGAAGGAAGGTCGACGGCAGCTTCTGCCAGACGAAGTAGGTGGCGACCAGTCCGGCGGCGAACAGGCCGAGCATGATCCAGCGCAGCCGGATGAGGATGCGCACACCGTGGGCATAGGCATGTGACAGCTTGTCGAAGCCCGTGTTGAACCAGCGGAACGGCGCGAACTGCGTCTCGCCGCGATGGCGCAGGAAGGCGGCGCTCAGCGCCGGGCTGAGCGTCAGCGAGTTGAAGGCCGAGATGCCGACCGAGATCGCCACCGTCAGCGCGAACTGGTTGTAGAGCTTGCCGGAGACGCCGGGAATAAAGGCGACCGGCACGAAGACGGCCATCAGCACCGCGGTGGTGGCGATGATTGGTCCGGTGACCTCGGCCATGGCGGCCTTGGTCGCCGCCAGCGGTTTCAGCCCGGCCTCCAATTGTCGTTCGACATTTTCCACCACCACGATGGCGTCGTCGACGACGAGGCCGATGGCCAGCACCATGCCGAGCAGAGAGAGCATGTTGAGCGAGAAGCCAAGCATCTCCATGACGACCATCGTCGCCACCAGCGACACCGGAATGGCGATGGTAGGGATGATCGTCGTGCGCCAGCTTTGCAGGAAGATGAACACCACGGCCACGACCAGCAACAGCGCTTCGCCGAGCGTGATCAGAACGTCATGCATCGAGGCCGAAACGAAGCGCGTCGTGTCGTAGTGCATGGCATAGGAAACGCCCTTGGGGAAACGGGCCGACAACTCCTGCATCTTGTCCTTGACGCGCTGCTGCAGATCGAGCGCGTTGGAGCCGGGCATCTGGTAGACGGCGAGCACCACGGTCGGGTCCTTCCCGAAGAAGGCCGACGATGAATATTGCAGCGCTCCGAGTTCGATGCGGGCGACGTCGCGCAGCCGCACCAGCGAACCGGTGTCCGTATTGGCGCGCACGACGATGTCGCCGAATTCCTTCGGGTCGCTCAGGCGGCCGACGGCGTTGACCTGCATTTCGAAGGCGGTCCCGGCGGGCGCCGGCGACTGACCGATCTTGCCGGCCGCCACCTGGACGTTCTGTTCCGAGATGGCGTTCTGGACGTCGACAGCGGTGATGCCGAGATTGGCGAGCTTGTCCGGGTCGAGCCAGACGCGCATCGAATAGCGCCGCTCGCCGAAGATCTGCACGTCGCCGACGCCTTGCAGCCGCTTCAACGGATCGACGATCTGCAGATAGGCAAGGTTCGACAGCGCCACCGGGTCAACCGAATTGTCCGGCGAGGTCAGGTTGACGATGAGAACGAAGTTCGGGTTCTGCTTCTTGATCGTCACGCCGCCCTGGTTGACGATTGCCGGCAGCGACGAGGCGGCCTGCGAGACGCGGTTCTGCACGTCGACCGCAGCGGTGCTCAGGGGATAACCGACATCGAAAGTGATGGTGATGGTCGAGGAGCCGTCATTGGAGCTCGACGACGACATGTAGGTCATGCCTTCGACGCCGTTGATCTGCTGCTCCAGCGGCGTCGTCACCGTATCGGCGACCACTTGCGCACTGGCGCCCGGATAATGCGCGCTGACCACAACCTGCGGCGGCGTGATGTCGGGAAACTGCGAGACCGGCAAAAGGAAATAACAAATCGTCCCGGCGAGCACCATGATGATGGCGATCGCCGAGGCGAAGATCGGGCGATGGATGAAAAAGTTTACCACGACACGCATGCCTCTTTAAACGAATGGGCCTCTTGAAAAGAATGGGCGGACCGAGCCAGCCGCCGGCTGCGCACTGAGCCCGGGTCCTGCAAAAAGTACGAAGAGGGCGCCGGGCCGCTGAGGCCTTGCTCATCGGCTACCGTCCTCAGCATCGCTTCGAAGGCGCGCGGGTTGACGCGGTCCGCCTTCATCACCAGCCGGATCATCGGATCCCGGATGGCTTCATCGATGGTCAAATCCTTGCGCTGCGACATTGGAGCGTCTCCATTCCAGCGATTCGCATCGAATGATCGCGAACCGTTTTCATCACTTCACCGGCCGGAGCCGCATGATTTTCAGTTTTTCACCCATCCTGGTCTGGCAGGACCAGTTCACGGCCTTGTTATTGACGGAAGCCGACATAGGTGTTACCAGTAAGTAACATCTGGATAGTTACAGACCGGTAACACCCTAGTCAAGAGGTGAACCGAATTTTTAGGGAGACAAGGAGACTGCGATGGCAGACGGCACTACGGATCGTGTGCGCCCTCGGGATCGAATCCTGGAAACGGCGCAGGACATGTTTCACAAGCATGGCATCAAGGGCGTCGGCGTCGACGCCATCACGGAAGCCGCCGGCACCAACAAGATGACGCTCTACCGTCATTTCGAGTCCAAGGACGAATTGATCGTCCAGTGCCTGCGCGCCTCGGCCGCCAAGGGCGCGGCGATTTGGGACGAGTTCGAGGCTGAGCATCCCGGCGACAAGCTGGCGCAACTGCATGCCTGGGTTCACAAGGTCGCCGGCATGCTTACCGCTGACAGCCGCGGCTGCGACATGGCCAACGCCGCCGTTGAACTGACTGAGCTGGACCATCCGGCGAGAAGTGTGATCAAGGAACTCAAGGGCGCCCAGCGCGATCGTCTCGTTGCGCTGTGCCGCGATGCCGGCATCGGTCAGGCCGAGCTTCTCGCCGATACGTTGTCGCTGCTGTTCGAAGGCGCGCGCGTCAGCGTGCAGGCGATGGGCGCCGAAGGCCCCAGCGCGCAGTTCGTGCGTATGGCGGAAAGCCTGATCAGCTCTTTCCGGGCGCACTGACGGCCAGAATTTTCGGGCGCTGCTCCCATATGCGCAGCAGCGATCCGCATCGCCGCTGGCCATCCGGGTGAGCAGCCCGGCCGTTTGTCGAGACCTTGCTCGGCGGCTTCAAATTCATTTGGGAAAGAAAAAGCCCGCTGCCGGGAGGAGGTGGCAGCGGGCTTGATTTCGAATACGGCGCGGGAGGAGGTGCACCGCACTCAACGCCGGCATCGCATCTGGGAGGAGTAGATGGCCGACCACCAATACGTACGAGTTGCTTAATGATTCGGCAACTATAAAAGATGCATAGCTGCTGTGCAGATTTGCGGCAGCTACCCCGACTTGTCGGACAAATAGACAAGCCGCCACGGCGCAAATTCACTGCACCGGCACATTTTCCTTGAAGATCAGCCGCGGCTCGATGAACTTCTTCGTCAGATAGGGCGCGGAAGACGCGATCGAGCCGAGCAGGCGGATTACCGATTGCTCGGCAATCAGCCGCGCATTCTGGTCGATGACGACATCGGCGAGGTCGTCGACGAGATAGCCGCGCGTTTCCTTCGTCAGGTCGTGACAGATGAACACCGGCTTCTTCTTTGGCCTGACTTCAAGCAGGGCGCGGGCCACACCTGAGCGTCCAGCGCCGACGCAGTAGATGCCGAGCAGGTCCGGCTCGTTGTGCAGCGCCTGGATCGTCGCCGCATAGCTGCCCTCCGGCTCATCATTGATCTCGACGGCGCTGGTGACGGTCAGGTTGGGAAACTCCTCTGCCAGCACCGAACGGAAGCCCATTTCGCGTTCCTCGTGCCCGCGATAGGAGCGTGATCCGACAACCATCGCCAGATGACCCTGGCGGCCGCTGAGGAAGCGCCCCATCAACAGCGCCGCCGTGCGCCCGGCGACGCGGTTGTCGATGCCGACATAGGCCGAACGTGGCGCTGCCGGAACGTCGGAGACCAGCGTGACGAGCCGGATGCCGGCCTCGACCACATCGCGCAATATGTTGCGCGTTCGCGGATGGTCGACGGCGATGACGCCGACGCCGTTCGCCTTCAGCGAGATATTTTCGATCGCCGCCTGGAGCGCGTTGGGCGAGATGCCGGCAAGGTTATGGATGCGGCAGGAGGCGACCAGCGGCAGCCGCGCCGCATAGTCCTCGATGTGGCCGGCAAGGTCGATCATGAAGCCGTTGGCGCCGAGCGGCAGGAAGAATTCCAGATGCGCCGGCCGCGACGGCAGCGTCACCTGGTCGACCACGGGCAGATAGCCGAGCTGCTTGGCCGCCTCCATCACCCGCTGCCGGTTGGCCGCACTTGCGCCGGCGCGGTTGTTCAGCACCCGGTCGACGGTCGCAGTCGACAGGCCGCAACTCCTGGCTATGTCCGAAACGGTGGCTTTCATGGTCACAGTCATAGAGCATGATCCCGAAAAGTGGGAACCGGTTTTGTCGGACAAACGGGAACCGTTTTGTCCGAAAGATCATGCTCCACAACGAGTTAGAGCGGATGCGTTTCCGTGCCAGACGGCGCGAAGACGGTTCAGCCGTGCGATGGCTTGCCTTCAACGATGGCGTCGCGGATTTCCTTGTCCGACATGCCGGTGATGATGCGCTCCACCTCGGCGACCGTGGTCTTCTTCGGGTCGATGTCGTCGGCCACCACCTTGCCCCGGCGCATGACGACGATGCGGTCGACCACCTGGAAGACGTGGTGGATGTTGTGCGCGATGAAGATGCAGGAATGCCCGGAATCGCGCGCGTTGCGCACGAAGCTCAGCACGCCTTGCGTCTCGGCGACGCCGAGATTGTTGGTCGGCTCGTCGAGTATGATCAGGTCGCTGTCGAAATGCATGGCGCGGGCGATGGCGACCGCCTGCCGCTCGCCGCCCGACAGCGAGCCGATCGGCGTCGTCGGCGGGATGTTCTTGGAGATGCCGACCTGCTTCAGCAGATCGCGGGCGACCACATTCATCGCCTCCTGATCCATGCGGTTCAAGAAGCGCGGTGGCTTGATGGGCTCGCGGCCGAGGAACAGATTGCGCGCGATCGACAGCTGCGTCACCAGCGCCGAGTCCTGGTAGATGGTCTCGATGCCCTGCGCGATGGCGTCGCTGGTCGAGCGCAGATTGACCTTCTTGCCGCGAATGAAGATGTCGCCGCTGGTCAGTGGCACCGCGCCCGACAGCACCTTGATCAGTGTGGATTTGCCGGCGCCATTGTCGCCGAGCAGGCCGACAATCTCCCTTTCGTTGACATGGAAATTGGCGTCCTCGAGCGCTTGCACGCGCCCGTAGGACTTCTTGATATTGGTCATACGGATGAGCGGTTCAGCCATGGTTCTCAAGTCCCTGCCTGATGCCGGCGTTCGAGCCATGAATGGAGCGCCATCATGCCGAGAATGATGGCGCCGATGAAGATGTTATAGGCGAGACCGGGCACGCCGATCAGCACGATGCCGTTGCGCATGACGCGCAGGATCAGGATGCCGAGCACTGTGCCGATGATGGTGCCGCGGCCGCCGGTCAGCGCGGTGCCGCCGATCACCACCATGGCGATGACTTCGAGTTCGTAGCCGGTGCCGCTGTTGGGGTTGGCGGCTGAGGTGCGCAGCGAGGAGATGACGCCGGCGAGCGAAGCCATCAGCGACGACAGGATGAACAGGCCGATCTTGACGCCGTTGACGTTGACGCCGCGCGCGCGAGCGGCGTTCGGGTTGCCACCTGCCGCCTGGATCCAGTTGCCTGTGCGGCTTTGCGTCAGCACGTAGCCGAGGATCGCTGCCGCCGCGATGAACCAGAACAGCGACATGTAGATGCGGAACGGTCCGATGAAGAAATCGCCGACCAGCGCTTCGGCAAGCCAGCTGCCTTCCGCGCTCCAGGTGCGTTGCGGAAAGCCGTCGGTGACGAACAAAGCCGTGCCACGCACCACCAGCAGCATCCCGAGCGTCACCAGGAAGGACGGGATCTTGAGCTGCGTGACGAACCAGCCATTGACCAGGCCGATGAGAGCGGCGACCAGCAGCGCGGCGAGGAAGCCGACTTCCAGCGAGGTCAGGCCGCTGTTGAACAGCGTCCACATTAGCACCGGCGAAAAGCCGAACAGCGAGCCGACCGAAAGGTCGAATTCGCCAGATGTCATCAACAGCGTCATGGCCAGCGCGATCAGCCCGAGCTCGACGGTGAAGGCCAGCGTGTTGGAGATGTTCTGCGGCGACAGGAAATCGTGGTTGATGCTCCAGAACACTGCGATTTCGACGATGAGCAGCACGAACGGCCCGAATTCCGGCCTCGCGATCAGGCGTTGGATGAGCGAACGGTTTTCCACTGATAACCCACGACAGGAAGGGAAGGGCTGAGACCCTGCGCATTGGCTGCGAAGGCTCGGCGGAACGGCAGGATAGTCGCGACCGCCGATGCGGCCGCGACTGTTTCCAAGTCTGGATTACTTGCCGGACAGGATGTCGTCGTAGACCTGCGCAGTGTCCTTTTCATAGAGCGCGCCGGTGATGACATTGAAGCCCGGAGGAATGCCGGAGGCAGCCATGTTGGCGAGCGACAGTGCGACGTAGCTGGTCGCCTGCGGGTCCTGCCATTGGCCGGCATTGACGTAGCCGGTCAGCACTTCCTGGGTGGTGTCGAGCGAGTTGCCCCAGCCGACGACCGGGATTTCGCCCGGCTTGATGCCGGCCTGGTCGAACACCCGCTTGATCGAGCCGGTGACCAGATCGCCAAGGCCGATGATCGCCTTGACCTTGGCTTTGTTGGCGGTGAGGTAGTCGACCATGCGGTTGATGGCTTCGGCCTGGTCGAGCGTCGCTTCGGTGATCTCATAAGTGATCCCGAGCGGCTCGAAGACGCTCTTGATGCCTTCCTCTTCCTGGACGCCATAGGTGGCGCCAGGGATTTCGACCGGCATCCAGACGAAGTCGCCCTTCTTCACCAGGCCCTTGTCGACCAGATACTGTGCCCAATGCTTGCCGAAGGTGACGTTGTCGCCGCCGACATAGGCGTTGAAGCTGGCCTTCGGATCTGGCGTGTTGAAATTGATGATCGGGATCTTGGCGGTGTTGGCCTCCTTGGCGATCTCGATCAGGCTGCCCGGATCGGGGCTGGTGGTGACGATGCCGTCGGCCTTGGCCGAGATCGCGGCGCGTACCGCTTCTTGCTGCGAGGCGACGTCGCCGTTGTGGAACGAGGTGTTGACGGTGTTGCCGGTATCCTTCGCCCATTGCTTGGCGCCGGCCAGGAAGTAGGTCCAGACCGGGTCGGCCGGGCCGCCATGCGAAATCCAGTAGAACGTCTTGGCTTGCGCCGCCGCCGGAATGGCCAGCGCCACAATCAAGCCAAGCACGAGTAATCGTAGCCTCGTCAGCATTTGCTTTCCTCCCATGTTGAAAACGACCTCCACGTCCGGCGATGATCCGGGCCATGGCCCGATCATATCCTCCTGCCAGCGCCGACCCGGATGCTCAGAGCATCTTCTTTTCCGGCCGATGGCAAGCCTCCATCCGCCCAATGGATGGTGGCGCGATGCAACACGCCATCAGCGATCCCATCAGATCGCATCAGTTCGTGGAGATATTTCCCGGCAGGCGGGCGGTGCTGAAGCTCAGGCGTGCAGATTTTCGTGAAGGCGCGCGGCCCGGCGGTTCCGCAGCAGCTTGACTAACCGGTCGAGCGCCAGGGCAAGTAGCATCACGGCACCGATCATGAGGGGCTCCATGTGGCCTCGATGCCGAACAGGGTCACGCCGCTCAAAATAATCAGAGAAGGCCGACCTTGGCGAGATCGCGCATGAGATGGCTGGCGCCGTACGTCCAGTGCGGGCAATCGGGCGACAGAAGCACGCGATTGACCAGCGCGCCGAATTTTTCCGACGAGATGGTGACGACGTCGCCGACCTTGTGGGTGAACCCCTTGCCCTTTTCGCCGCGGTCCTTCGACGGCACGAACATGGTGCCGAGATAAAGCGCCAGCCCATCCGGATACTGGTGGTGCGGCCCCATGGCGGCCGCCACCAGCTCTTCCGGCGAGCGGCTGATCTCGGCCATCGAACTCGCGCCCTCCAGCGAAAACCCGTCCTCGCCCTCGACCTTGAGGCGCACGATGGCCTGCTTTACGTCGTCGATGGAGAAGGTTGCGTCGAACAGCCGGATGAACGGACCGAGTGACGCCGAGGCGTTGTTGTCCTTGGCTTTGCCCAGCAGCAGCGCCGAGCGCCCTTCGACATCCCTGAGATTGACGTCGTTGCCGATGGTGGCGCCGACGATGCTGCCGGTGCTGGCGGCGATCATCGCGATCTCCGGCTCCGGATTGTTCCAGGTAGACACCGGATGCAATCCGACATCGGCGCCGAAGCCCACGGACGCCATCGGCTGGCATTTGGTGAAGATCTCGGCATCGGGGCCGATGCCGACTTCCAGATATTGCGACCAGGCGCCACGCTGGATCAGCTTGGCCTTGATCTCCATCGCTTCCGGCGAACCTGGCTTGAGCTTCGACAGATCGTGGCCGATCAGCCCGGCGATGTCGGCGCGGATGGCATCGGCCTTTTCGGCCGAGCCGCGCGCCTGCTCCTCGATGACCCTTTCGAGCAGGCTGACGACGAAAGTCACGCCCGACGCCTTCACCGCCTGTAGGTCGACGGGCGAGACCAGATAGGGCTTGCCCGGATCGCGGGTGGCCTGAAAACTGTTGGCGGCAATCGCGTCGAGCGAGCCGATCGCTTTGCCCTTGGCAGATCTGACATAGCCGGCCGGATCGTTCATCTCGCAGACGTCGCGCACGGTCGGAGCGGTGGCGGAGGTGATGTCGAAGACCGTACCGTCGCGCACCGTGACCACCAGCGGATGCGAGGCATCGCTTGTCTTGGCGCGGCCGATGAAGAGCCCGTCGGCGGGAAGCTGCGTTGGGTTCGTCATGACTTACGGTCCTTTGAATTGTCGAACTGGCCGGAACGGCGCGGCACTTTCACCGGATTCCGGGCAAAGGTCTATCCCGTGGCGCAGCCAATTGTCGGTGCTGACATGAAGCGTGCTCTTTCAAAAAAATGAAATCACTACTAGAATTTTCATTTCCCGCCCTACGCCAGGTGAATCATTGCCCGCGCCATTCTCCATTCCGATCTGGCAAAAGCCAAAGACCGCATCCGCATTCCAGTCGCTGATTCCCAACGGCAAGCCAGTCGATGTTGTCATCGTCGGTGGCGGTTTTATGGGCTTGTCGACGGCCTTGCATGCCGCGCGGCTTGGCCTCGGCGTCCAGGTGCTGGAGGGCGGCGAGATCGGTCAGGGTGCCTCGGGTCTCAATGGCGGCCAGGTCATTCCCGGCCTGAAATACGATCCCGAATGGCTGCTCGAGCATTTCGGCCCCGAGCGTGGCCAGGCATTGGTCGATTTCGCCGCCTCGACGGCGGATACGGTGTTCGACCTGATCCGTGACGAAAAGCTGGCGGTGCCGTTCACGCGCAATGGCTGGATCCAGGCCGCGCACACCGAGACCGCTTTGAAAGCAGCAGCGAACCGGGATCGGCAATGGCGCGCGCGCGGCGCCGATGTCCAGCTCCTGCGCCAAAGCGAGATCGCGGCGATGACCGGCGCGCAAGGTTATCTCGGCGGCTGGCTCGATCGCCGCGCCGGGATCATCGATCCGCTCGCCTACACGGCGGAACTCGCGCGCATCGCCGCTGCTGCCGGCGTCAGCATTGCCGAGCGACATAAGGTGCTGAAACTCGCTAAGGACGCCGGCTTGTGGCGCGTTTCGGTAGAAAACGGCACCGAAGTGCGGGCCAAGGCTGTTGTTCTGGCGACCAACGCATATACCGGCGGGCTGCTGCCGGATCTCGCCGAGACGATCGTGCCGCTGCACTCCTTCCAGATCGCGACGGCGCCGCTGTCGTCCAACCTTGCGGCGACAATCCTGCCGGAGGGACAAGCGGTGTCGGACTCGCGTCGCATCCTGGTCTACTATCGCAAGAGCGCCGACAGCCGGCTGGTGCTTGGCGGACGCGGCCGCATGGCGCTGCCGACTAGCCCGGCCGACTGGGCGCATCTGGAGCGGGCGCTGACAAGGCTCTATCCGGCGCTGTCCGGGGTCCCCATCGAAAAGCGTTGGTTCGGCCGCGTGGCGATGACGCCGGATCATCTCCCCCACATCCACGAGCCCGAAAAGGGCTTGCTCGCCGTGGTCGGCTGCCAGGGCAGGGGTGTCGGCCTGATGAGCGCGTTGGGAAAACGCATGGCGGGCTATGTGGCGAACGGCGATGCCAACCAATTGCCGTTCCCGTTGTCGCCGATCCGGCCGATCCCGTTCCACGCCTTCCGGCAGGTCGGCGTCGCCGCGACCATCGCCTGGTACCGGATGCTGGATGCCTTCGAGCGCTGATCCTTATCCGGCCGTTGAACGCCGGTGGATTTAGCTTGACAGTTTCAGGAATATGAAAAAAGCTAAATCGATTTCATATTTCCGTTGAGCAGCTTGATGTCGACCATCGTTGCAACAGAAGCGCCGGCTGAGTCCGCGTCGTCCCGAGGCTTCCGCTTCGCCATGTTGCTGCCGGGTGGGCTGGTCACGTTCTTCCTGATCCTGTTTGCCCTTGGCCTGGTGCTCTTCCTCGCCCTTCGCGGCAATGACGGTTCGCTGCTCGGCGCCGGTTTCACGGCAGACAATTTCATCACCGTGGTCGCCGATCCGCTCTACTGGACGGTGACGCTGCGCTCGCTGGTGATCGCCGGACTGGTGACGCTCGCAACCGTCGTCACCGCCTATCCCGTCGCCTACTATCTCGCCTTCCATGCCGGCCGCCGCCGCGGCCTGCTTTTGTTTCTGGTGACGCTGCCGTTCTGGACCAGCTACCTTCTGCGCGTCTTCGCCTGGAAGATCGTGCTTGCCTACAATGGCGTCTTGAACTCGGCGCTGATCGAAAGCGGCATCTGGTCCGAGCCGACCCTGGCCTTTCTCAACACGCCGGCTGCGGTCGTTGTCACTTTGGCGCATGCCTATGCGCCCTTCGCCATCCTGCCGATCTATGTCGCGCTGGACACCATTCCGAAATCGCTGCTCGAAGCCGCTTCCGACCTCGGCGCCAGACCCTTCACCGCGTTTCGCCGCGTTGTGCTGCCGAACTCGATGCCAGGCGTGCTGGCGGCAGCCCTTGTCGTCTTCGTGCCGACGGTCGGCGACTATGTCACCCCGGCCATGGTCGGCGGCCCCGCCAGCACCATGATCGGCTCGCTGATCCAGTCTCAATTCGGCAAGGCCAATGACTGGCCGTTCGGCGCCGCACTCTCCGTCGCCGTGATGCTGGTCATCCTCTGCGTGGTGCTGGTCGTGCGCTTCGCCGACCGCAAATTCGGCAGCCGCACATGAGCGGGGCGCGCACCGAAGGCGGTCGCTGGCTTGGCGTCTACGTCATCGCCTATCTCGTCTTTCTCTATCTGCCGGTTCTGCTGATCCCGCTGTTTTCGTTCAACAACTCCATCCAGGCCGCGTTTCCGCTGCAGGGCTTCACGCTCGAATGGTATGCCACGCTCTATGGCAATCCGGCGCTGTCCGGCGCGCTTTTGAACAGCCTCGTCATCGGCGTTGTGGCCGCTGCCGGCGCGACGCTCTGCGGCATCACCGTGTCCTATATGGACCTCTACGGCCGCTCGCCGCTGGCCGCCACGATCAGCGCCATCTCCAGGCTGCCGATCCTGATCCCGGGCGTTATCGTCGGCATATCGCTGCTTATCCTCGTCAATCTCATCGGCCTCGGCCCGTCGCGCATCGCCATCGTTCTCAGCCACATACTGGTGGCGCTGCCGACGACGGTGGTGATCATGCGCAGCCGCTTTGCCGCCATCCCGAAAACCATCCGCGAGGCCGCACTCGATCTCGGCGCTTCCGACTGGACCACGTTCAGGCGGGTGATGCTGCCGCTCGCGCTGCCGGCCATCATCTCGGCCTTCATGCTGGCATTCCTGATCTCCTTCGACGAGTTCATCGTCGTCTTCTTTCTCGCCGGCACCGAGCCGACGCTGCCGCTCTACATCTGGAGCCAGCTGCGCTTCCCCCGCTCGCTGCCGACCGTGATGGCGCTGGGGACAGCGATCCTCACCGTGTCCTTCATCATCGCCGGCCTGGCCGAAATCCTGCGCCATCGCGGCCTTAATGCGGCCCGTCGGCCCGCGCCCGCCAATCCAGCCTGAACCATAATCAAGAGAGGAGAACCGAAATGGCATACAATGTGAAATCAATTACTGGGCTGAAATCGATCACTGGAAAGACAGCCCGCACCGGGCTTGCCGCACTTGCAATCGTCCTGTCGTCGACCGTCGCCTTCGCCGCCGACAAGCTGCAATATTTCACCTGGTCGGGCTACGAACTGCCCGACTTCAACAAGAGCTTCCTGACAGCCCATCCCGATGGCGTCGAGGCCTCGATCTTCGGCGATGACGACGACGCCTTCACCAAGGTCAAGGCCGGCTTCCGCCCCGATATCGCGCATCCCTGCTACGACAAGGTGGCACGCTGGAACAAGGAAGGCCTGCTGCAGCCGATCGACACCAAGCGTATCAAGAACTGGGATTCGATCTTCCCGGTGTTCAAGAACCTGCCCGACATCCAGGCCGGCGACGGCAAGGTCTGGATGGTGCCGTGGGATTGGGGCAACACCTCGATCCTCTACCGTACCGATCTGGTGAAGAACCCGGAAGCGAGCTGGAATCTTCTTTGGGACAAGCAATATGCCGGCCGCATGGCAACGATCGATGCCGTGCACGACACCCCGATCGTTGCCGCGCTGCTCGCCGGCGTCAATCCATTCGACATGACGCCGGAGCAAATGGACAAGGTGGCGGAAAAACTGCGCGAGCAGCGTCCGTTGCTCTCCAACTACACCACCGACATGACCTCGGTCGAACAGGCGCTGGCCAGCGGCCAGCTGGTCGCCGCCATGACCTGGAATGCGTCGGCCACCTCACTGAAGAAGCAAGGCGTGCCGGTCGAGTTCATGAAGCCGAAGGAGGGCATGCTGACCTGGGCCTGCGGCTTCGTCATGCTCAAGGACGCCAAGAACGTCGACCTCGCCTATGACTTCATCAACAGCCGGTTGGATGCCGACTCAGGTAAGTACCTGATCCAGTCCTACGGCTATGGCAGCTCGCTCTCGACAGCCTTTGCTGGTGTTGCGAAGGACGAACTGGACAAGCTGCAACTGCCGTCCGATCCGGAAGTGATGCTGAAGTCGACCATCTTCACCGGCCCGATGAAGCAGAACGACGATGTGGCGAAGATGTTCGAGAAGGTGAAGGCTGGGGGATAAGCTCCCCCTTCTCCCCTTGTGGGAGAAGGTGTCGCCGAAGGCGACGGATGAGGGGTGTTCCAGCGGAGTGAGGCGCTGGTTTTCCCTGGAACACCCCTCATCCGTCTCGGCGCTATCGCGCCGATCCACCTTCTCCCACAAGGGGAGAAGGGAAGGGAAACAAGGACCAACTGATGGACATGCTCGACGAAGCCGCCGCAAAACCCAAGGACGATGCCGACATCCGCGTCGGCCGGCGCGTGCGGGCGCTCAGGCTGGAGCGCAATCTGTCGCTGGCCGAGCTTGCGTCCAAGGCCGGCGTGTCGATCGGGGCGCTGAGCCAGATTGAGCGCGGCTTGTCTTCGCTGCGCGTCAAGGTGATCTGGCCGCTCGCCGCCGCCCTCGACATCGAGCCTTCGGCGCTGATCACCGACGGCAACGATGCCGGCAACGACCTCTATTGCGTGCGCGCCGACAAGAGGCGGCAGATACCGGTCAAGTCCGAAGGCATTGCCAAGGCGCTGCTGTCGCCGCCGGGCGCGACGCTGACGGGTCTGCTTGTAACTGTGGAAGCCGATGGCGGCACCGCCGAGGCCTATGCGCATATCGGGCACGAGTTCGGCTACGTGCTGTCGGGCGAGGTCGAACTGGTGGTGGATTCGACAAGATATGTGCTGAAGGTCGGCGACTCCTTTGCCTTCAAGAGCACGCTTCTGCATGCCTTCCGCAATCCGGGCACCGAGCCTTGCCAGATCCTCTGGGTCAACACCACGAAACCGTCCGAGGTGCGCGATGGCGCCTGATCCTCTCGTCCGGCTGCGGGCGGTCTCGAAGGTTTTTCCCGGCGGCATTGTCGGGCTCGACGCGGTCGATCTCGACATCATCAGCGGCGAGTTCATCACGCTGCTTGGTCCCTCCGGCTGCGGCAAGACCACCAGCCTGCGCGTCATTGCCGGTTTCGAGAGCCCGTCCAGCGGCAAGGTGCTGCTCGACGGCCGCGACATCACCGGCTTGAGGCCCTTCGACAGGCCGGTCAACACCGTGTTTCAGGACTATGCGCTGTTCCCGCATATGAACGTCACTGAGAATGTCGGCTTCGGCCTGTCGCTGCGCAAGCTTTCGGGCAGCGAACAAGCCAAACGCGTCGGAGAGGCGCTCGATATGGTAGGCCTCGCCGACAAGATCGGTGCCCGCGTTTCCGAACTGTCGGGCGGCCAGCGCCAGCGTGTCGCTCTTGCCCGCGCCATCGTCTGCGAGCCGCGCGTCCTGTTGCTCGACGAACCGCTGTCGGCGCTCGACGCACATCTGCGCGAACAGATGCAGGTCGAACTGAAGCGGCTGCAGTCGCGGCTCGGCACCACCTTCGTCATGGTCACCCACGACCAGACCGAAGCGCTGTCGATCTCCGACCGTATCGTCGTCATGAACAAGGGCCGCATCGAGCAGATCGCGCCGCCGGCCACCCTCTACGACCGTCCGGCGACGAAATTCGTGGCAAGCTTCATCGGCACCATGAACCTTTTGCAGTCGCGCTTTGTCGGCCGCGATGGCGCGCGGCTTCGGTTCACCGCCAGTGGCCTGCCGCTGGAAGCGACGTCCGAAACCGGCGAGCTGCCGGGCGAAGGCGCCATGCGCACCATCGGCGTGCGTCCCGAAGATTTGCTGGTGGCGACCGAGGCCGCCGCCGGCACAGCGCCCGTGCGTGTCAACTCGGTCGTCTTTCACGGCCGCACCTTGCGCCTGCACGCCGAGCTCGAAAAAGGCGCACCGATCGTGATCGACGCCCCACGCCAGGGTTTTCAGTTCAGCGTCGGCGACATGGCGCATATCAGTCTGCGCCGTGGCGCCAACTGTCCTATGCTCGCCAGCTGATCTCCTCGTCTCAGCCCTGAAGGCGCCACCCTGGTCACCGGTCGACCGCAGCCGCCGGCTGTGAACAAAAAGACCATGGAACTAAGTAGGAATTGACTCGGCAAGGAATACATTCCTAGTTTGGCCGATGCCGGAACTCAGCAGCCGACCGCGCCGAAATGTGCAGACCTTGTGCCTCGCACACGAAGTCGGGCAGCTCGTCCGAGTCCGGTGCCGGAACTGCAACATTACGCGGCACTATCTCCCCGGCGATCTCGCAAAGCTGGTCGGAGATATACCTTTTTGGGACGTGGAACGGCACATGCGGTGCGAGCGCTGCAAAGGTCGGGAGCTTGACGCCGGCATCATCCTTCCTAGCGCAGCCGAACGTCTGAAAATTCGTGTTAGACGCCTTGTCGAAATCCGCATGGTTCGTCGGGTGATCTGGCGGGACGAAGATTGAGCATAGCGGCTGACATGCCGACCTAGAACAAAGACCCCTGAGCCGCCGACTGCTGCGGAAATTTGATCTGTGTTGCCGGCTTGTCGACGATCATCAGAGCGTCGTCAGGCGCTGTCCGCTGCAAATGCCGTGCTTCTGACCATGGAGCTGTCAACCAGGCCTCAGTGTCTTCCGGCGTCGTCAGGATCACCGGCATGGCCTTCTCATGAATTGGCGCGATGAGGGCATTAGGCTTGGTTGTCATGAATGCGTATAGCTCGAAATCGCCGGGACCATCCTTGACCCTTCGCACGCCCTGCCAAGGCGTCCAGAAACCACCGAAGAAAAACAGCGGTCGGCTTTCGTCACGGGCAAACCAGTAATTGCGCTGGATCCCTGTTTCCGGGTCTTTGTCGTTCGGTGTCGGGCTAGGTTCGGCAAAGCTGGTCACCGGGACCACACATCTGTGCCCGACGCCGACATACTGCTGCCAGTGCGAATATTGCGGATTGCGAACGTTGGTCGTGCCGTAGTCGGCCTTGCCTTTCATGCGCTCAGGCGGCGTTGGCAAACCCCAAAGCAGTTTCGCCAGCTCACGCCCCCCGTCCGTCGTGTTGCGAACGACAAGGCCCGGCTGATTGGGATAGATGTCGACTGACGGCTCAAGGTTGCCGCTGATATCGCGCAGTGTGCGCGTCAATTGGCGGACCGCCTCTTGCGTCGTCGTGATGTTGTAGAGGTTGCACATGCACCTAGCATTGCGGACTTGACTTGTGTCTGCAACCGGCGTCGCCGTCGGCGCCCGCCCAAATCGCCGTCACATAGCCGCGCTATACCTATCGTCCTGACACACGCTGTCAGCTATCTAGCTGCCTGACTGTGGCGGACCGGCAAGCGCTTCCCTACTTCGAGTGAGTCTGAACAGGAGGAACACACATGACCATCGCGGATATTGCCAAGGATTTCACCGAATTGCTCCAGCAGGGCGATCACCTGGGTGCTGGTGAGAAATACAATGCCGATGATATCGTCAGCCTCGAAGCCATGGAGGGGCCAATGGCCATCGCCCGCGGCAAGGAGGCTCTCAGGCAAAAGGGCGAGTGGTGGCAAGCGAACAATGAAGTCCATGGCGGCTCGGTCGAGGGCCCCTATGTCAACGGCGACCAGTTCGCCGTGCGCTTCAAGTTCGACATAACGCCCAAGGCGACAGGCGAGCGTGTCACCATGGACGAGGTTGGCGTGTACACGGTCAAGAACGGCAAGATCACCGAAGAGCGCTTCTACTATTGAGGTGCTAATGAGGCCGGACCCGGCTTCCAGTTCACTTCGCTGCATAGCCCAAAAATCAGGCGGCCGGGACAACGTCCCGGCTGCCATGTGAAAAAGCTCAAATCGTCTTCACATACTGCGCCAGCTGATCGGCCACCGTGCCCCAGCCGTCGAAGAAACCCATCTCTTCATGGTTGTCGCGGGTGGCGGCATCGCGGTGGATGGCGGTGGCCGTGTAGCGCGTGCCTTTGCCGTCCGACTGGAGCGAAATGACCGCCGTGATAAAGGGCTCGCCTGATGGCCGATAGCCTGGCAGCAGCGCATCGGTCCACACCAACCGCTCGTTCTCAACGATGTCGAGATAGCAGCAACGGCGGTCGTTGATCTCTGTGCCGTCGGGCGACTGCATGCGTGTGCGGAACAGCCCGCCGGGCCGCAGATCGATCTCGCAATCAGTGATCAGCCAGGGCTTTGGCGTGAACCACTGCTTGACATGCTCCGGCACCGTCATGGCTCGCCACAAGAGTTCGCGCGGCGCGTCGAGCTTGCGCTCCAGGGTCAGATCCAGTCTGGGGTCGAGCTTGAAGGGATAGCTCACTTTTCCTGCTCCTTGAGGCTCATCACATAGGCATCGAACTGGTCGAGGCGGCGCTCCCAAAGCGTGCGCTGTTCGGTTAGCCAGTTTTCGGCAAGCTGTAGCGGCTCGGGCGCCAACTGGTAGGTCCTGGTACGGCCGATCTTTTCCGATCGCACCAGCCCGCAGCCTTCCAGCACCTTGAGATGCTCGATGAAGGACGGCAGCGCCATCTCGAAAGGCTGCGCCAGTTCGCTGACCGAGGCCGGGCTGCGGTTCAGCCGCTCGACCACGCGCCGCCGCGTCGGGTCGGCCAGCGCGCGGAAGATGCCATCGATCGGCGGAAGGGTTGGCGTGGTGGGTTGCAGACCGGTCATCACGATGCCCGCTCCACGTGATAGGTGAGCACCACGGCCCCATTGCCGAAGGTACAGGTGTCGACCAACTTGAGGTCGGTCGCATCCTCCGTCCTGTCGAAAAGCTGCGCGCCGCTGCCGAGGATGACGGGGAACACCATCAGCCGATATTCGTCGACGAGATCGTGCTGCTTGAGCGCGTTGACCAGCATGCGGCTGCCGCCAACCACGATATCGCCCTTCGTCTCCCATTTGAGTTTGCGGATCGCGTCCATCGGCTCGCCTTGCAGGACGGTCGTGTTGTTCCAAGCCGGGTTCTTCAGCGTCGAGGAGACGACATATTTCGCCATGCCGTTCATCCGGTCGGCGAATGGGCCCTTGTAGGTCGGCCAACTGCCGGCGAAGCTTTCATAGGTCACCCGGCCGATGAGCAGGGCTTCGTGGTCCAGCACCTCCTGGAATTTGTATTCGATCATGCCGGCCTCGTGGCGCTTGCCGACCCAGTTGGTGTGGCGGTAGCCCGGCTCACCACCCGGCGCTTCCGTCACGCCATCGATGGATATCAATTCCGACACAACGATCCTCGCCATTACTTTTCCTTTCCCGATTTTTTGCAACACTTAGGAAAATTCCTTAGTAATGGCAAGCCTAAAAATGCGCTGGTGGCGGTCGCGATGCTGGCAAAGCGGGGAGGGCGGTTTTAGGCTGTCTGGCGGATACGACCGTCAGCCCAAGGGGAAGCGCATTTTGACCATCACAATGTACGGCATCACCACCTGCGACACGATCAGGAAGGCACGCACGTGGCTGGGGGGCCATGATGTGCCTTACCGGTTCCATGATTACCGGGCCGAAGGGATCGATGCAGCTAAGCTGGATGGCTGGGTCGGCAAGGTCGGATGGGAGCCGTTGCTCAACAAGGGCAGCACGACGTTTCGCGAGCTGGCCGACAAGGACAAGCAAGGTCTCGACGAGAAGAAGGCCAAGAAGCTGATGCTGGCCAACCCGACCATGATAAAACGGCCGGTGCTGGAGGTGGGGGACCGGATTTTGGTTGGGTTCAAGGCTGATGTTTATGAGGCGGCGGTGAAGTAGGGCGCGAGGCGTTGAAACAGCCAATCTCCCCCCTTGCGGGGGAGATGGCCGGCAGGCCAGAGGGGGGTGTGACGGATCGCCAACCTCGACAGATTGTTCCGGCGCATGTGGCTGCTGGTTGTCAGGCCGGAGGGACAGCACCCCCCTCTGCCTTGCCAGGCATCTCCCCCGCAAGGGGGGAAATTGGACGGCGCCGCGGCTTTCGCCAATCGCCAGCGTTTGCACGCCGTTGTTTGCTTCAGTCCTTCAAGAGATACCCCGCCAGCGCCACGGCGTTGTTATGCACTTCGTCATGCGCGCCGTAGAGCAGCGTCACCTTTCCTTCGCCGAACAGGGCACACAACTGCGCCACCACTTCGCCATTTGCATCCAGTTCAGCCCGATACCGCTCGCGAAATTCCGCCCAGCGCTCCGGCTCATGCCCGAACCATTTGCGCAGTTCATCGCTCGGCGCGATCTCCTTCAGCCATAGTGTCAACGCGGCGTCCTTCTTGGCGACGCCGCGCGGCCAGATGCGGTCGACCAGCACGCGCCGGCCGTCAGCTTTCGCCGGCGGCTCGTAGATGCGTTTAACCGCTATGTCGAAGGCCATTGCGGCTCCTTTGACCGCTAACGGTCAGGCCCACTCGCCCTTGCGCATCACCGGCACCTTGCGGCCGTCCTTGTGGACCCCATCAATGTCGATCTTGTCCGAGCCGATCATCCAGTCAATGTGGATGAAACTCTTGTTGCCGCCACGCTGGGCGATCTCGTCCTGGCTGAGCGAGGCGCCATCGACGAAGCATTTTGAGTAGCACTGCCCGAGCGCGATGTGGCAGGCGGCGTTCTCGTCGAACAGCGTGTTGAAGAACAACAGGCCGCTGGCCGAGATCGGTGAGGAATGCGGCACCAGCGCCACTTCGCCGAGACGGCGTGAACCCTCGTCAGTGTCGAGCACCTTCTTCAGCACATCCTCGCCCTTCGAGGCCTTGGCCTCGACGATCCTGCCGTCCTCGAAACGCACCGAAATATCGTCGATCAGCGTGCCCTGGTAGGAAAGCGGCTTGGTCGAGGAGACATGGCCGGACACCCGCCGTGCATGCGGCGTGGTGAAGACTTCCTCGGTCGGGATGTTCGGGTTGCAGGTGATGCCGTTCTTGGCGGTCGAGGCGCCGCCCATCCATTCATGGCCGTCGGCCAGCCCGACGGTGAGGTCCGTGCCCGGCCCGGTGAAATGCAGCGCATGGAAATTATGGCCGTTGAGCCACTCGGTGCGGCCGCGCAGCGCCGCATTATGCGCCGTCCAGTTTGCGATCGGGTCTTCCACATCGACCCGCGACGCCGAAAAGATGGCGTCGGCGAGCTTCGCCACCGCGACGTCGTCGGCATCGCCGGGGAAAACCTGTTTTGCCCAGGCAAGATCGGGATAGGCGATGATGTTCCAGTTGATGTCGAAGCCGGTGATCTTTTCCAGCGCCGGCTGGTAGGCCATCGAGTTCGCCTTGTTGGCGCGCGCCACCTTGGCCGGATCCTGCGCCGACAACAGCGACGGGTTTTCGCCGCGCACCGCAAGCCGCGCCGCATTGCCGGCGAAGGCTTTCGCCATGCCCTCATACATCCAGCCGGCAGCGCGGTCGAAGCCGGCATCCGCGCCGTAGCGGAAGCGCGCCAGCGTGATTTCGTCATCATTGAAGATCGGTGTCACCAGCCCGGCGCCGGCCTTGTAAGCATGCTCGACGATGCGCCTGGTCAGCGGCAGCGCCGCGATCGACGAGGTCAGCACCAGATCCTGCCCCGGCTGCAACTGCAGCCCGACCTTGATGGCGACTTCCGCCAGCCTGTCGAGCTTCACCGGGTCGATCGTTGCGGAAACGCCGCGCGAATGTGTGGTCATGATCCTGCCTGCCTTGGTCTGGGGGTGATGCTTCCAACATAGATCGGCGCGGCTGTGCTTTCCAGCATCGTCGCGACAGCCGGCGTTTACGCAGCGCTATCGAGCGACCTGAATTGCTCCACGGTCGCCGCGATCTCTTCGCGGATCCAGATCTTGAAATCGCGGACCTTGCGGCTTTCGGTCTTGGTGGCCGAGGTCACCAGCCAGTAGCCCAGACCGCTCTGTGCCCGCACACCGAAAGGCGCGACCAGGCGGCCGTCGGCCAGCGCATCGGCGGCCAGCAATTGCCAGCCGAGCATGACGCCGTGGCCGGCGATCGCCGATTCCAGGCACAGCATCGGGTCGGTGAAGCGCGCGCCCTTGCGGAAGGTGACCGGCTCGACCGCGGCAGCCGCAAACCAGCTTTCCCAGGTGATCATCGCCCGCTCGTCGGTGATGGCGCAGGTCTGCGCGAGGTCGCCGATCGACTTCAGCTTCTTGGCGATATCAGGCGCGCAGACCGGAAACACTTCCTGCGCCAGAAGCAGCTCTGCCCGTCCGCCCGGCCATTTGCCGTCGCCGAGCCGGATGGCAATGTCGATATCGGAACGCTCGAGATCGGCCAGCCGTACCGACGCGTCGATGCGCAGCAGCACATTGGGATGCCGGTCGAAGTGACGTGACAGCCGGGGCAACAGCCATTTCGAGGCGAAGGCCGGCGCCACCGAAACCACCAGCGTGCACTGATTCGCCTCGTCGGCAAGCGCCACCGCTTGCGCCAACTCTCGGAACCCGGCGCCGAGCCGGGCGGAAAAAACTGCGCCGAATTCTGTCAGCACCAGCCCGCTTGCCGTTCGATCGAACAGTGCCTGTCCGAGCTGCTTTTCGGTGCGGTTGATCTGCTGGCTGACGGCGCTGACCGAAACGTTGAGCTCACTCGCCGCTGCCGCGAGCGAGCCGAGGCGGGCGACGGTTTCGACGGCGCGCAAGCCGTTGAGATGGACGCGGTTCAGCATAGCCATTTCAGTTTTTCTAAACCGGTGCGGCTGAAATCTCAATTGAAAGACCGCCCGACAGAGCAGATTTTAGCGGGGAAGTCAGACCGAGGAGGCGAGGATGGTGACCATCATATCATTGCTCAAAGTCTTTGCCGCCGGCTACACGCGGCGGCGTCCCGACGGCGATGTCGTCAACTGGGTGGCCGATCCGCTGTCGCATCCGGTGCTCGACACCATGTCGGAGCGCGAGCTCGGCGACATACCGTTCCGGCTGACGGCGCGCCGCACCGCGTATGAGACCGGGGCGGTCAACTGCGGGTGAAGTGTTAGCCGCAGGCTTTGGCCGTGCGTGGCCGGCTGGCCCAACACAAATCAGATTGTTTCGACGCCGGTCAAATCTATGGTGCGCTGCAATGAACGCCGCGCCATCACCCCTTCGCCTGGCTCTTGCCGGCATGATCGCCATGGCCGTCGCCATGGGCATCGGCCGCTTCGTCTACACGCCGATCCTGCCCGGCATGATGGAAGAGCTTCATCTGTCGCCCGCCGATGCCGGCTGGATCGCGTCGGCCAACTATCTCGGCTACCTCATCGGCGCGCTTGCGGCGGCCGGCGGGTGGGCGCATGGGCGCGAACGCCTGCTGATGTTTGGCGGCCTTGCCGCCAGTGCCGTGCTGGCCGGGCTGATGGGGCTGAGCGATACGATGACGGCTTTCGTCGTCATCCGCTTTCTTGCCGGTCTCGCCAGCGCCTTCGTCATGGTGTTCATGGCCAGCATCGTCTTCGGTCATCTGACTGCCGCCAACCGCAGCGACCTGCAGGCGTTGCATTTCGGCGGCGTTGGCCTCGGCATCGCGGCATCCTCGGCGCTGATGGCCGTTCTGGTCACCGGGCATGCCGGCTGGCCGGCGGGGTGGCTTTGGTCGGCGGTGATTTCGGCTTGCGGCCTTGCCGCCGTAGCCCGGCTCGCCGGCGGCACCGCGCCGGCCACCGGCACGGCCGGCCGCGAACCGGCCCTGCCGAAGGACCGGTCGCTGATGAAGATAATCATCGCGTACGGCCTGTTCGGTTTCGGCTATGTGGTGACGGCGACCTTCCTGGTCGCGATCGTCCGCCAGGGCGGCGGTGGCCGCGTCTTCGAGGCCGCCGTCTGGATGGTCACCGGCCTCGCCGGTTTTCCCTCGGTCTGGCTCTGGCAGAAGATAGCGGCGCAGATGGGACTCTACGCAGCCTATGCCTTGGGCTGCCTGGTCGAGGTGGTCGGCGTCACCGCCAGTGTCGCCATGGGTGGCACCGTCGGACCATTGCTCGCAGGCGTCCTGCTCGGAGGCACCTTCATCGCCATCACCGCGCTTGGCTTGCAGACCGCAAGGCTACTCGTGCCGCGGGCGCCGCGCCGCATCTTCGCCGTGATGACCGCGTCCTTCGGCATCGGCCAGATCGTCGGCCCGATCGTCGCCGGCCTGCTGGCGCAGGCGTCGGGCAACTTCTTCCTCGCCTCGATCGTAGCTGCCGCTGTTTTGTTGGTTTCGGCCGGGATCACTTGGTCGGCCGCGCCAAAATCGCCATGATTGTGGTCTTGCTCGATGCCGGGCATCGGGCACGGGCATTTGCTTTCCACCTAATGTGTGACTTTATGCCCGCTCCACCGCAACGCCGCTGATTTGCGCATCGACCGAGGAATCCGCCACAGTGTTCGTATCGTTTTTTCCGCAGCCGAAGCTTTTTTTCACCTCGGCCGCCGCCTGGAGCCTTGCAGCGGTCCTGTTCTGGTTTTTTGGTGGCGAGCAATTGGGCACCGTCTTCGGGCTGCCGCCAGCGGCGGCGGATGCACCGCCCATTATCGGCATAGCCGCATTGGGGTCGAAGCCGTTCCTTTGGTTTTATCTCTACTTCGTTTTCTGCGTGCTGGCCTTCTATGCATTCTGGAGGTGGTATTCGCCACACGCTTGGCAGAACTGGTCCATCCTCGTCGCGGCCTCTATCCTATTCCTCATCTATTTCAATGTGCAGATCAGCGTCGCCGTCAACAACTGGTATGGTCCATTCTTTGACTATATTCAGGGACTGATGGCGAAAACGATAGAATCGACCAATGCAGAATTTTACACCAGGTTGGCTACTTTCGCTTGGTTGGCGCTGATCGGCATGAATGTCAGCGTCATAAATGCCTTTATCGTCAGCCACTGGATCTTTCGCTGGCGCACAGCAATGAACAATTATTTCATGGCCAACTGGAGTAGGCTGCGCCACATCGAGGGCGCCTCCCAGCGCATACAAGAAGACACGATGCGCTTCTCGCAGATCATGGAAGATTTGGGCACCACCTTTGTGGAATCGATCATGACCCTTATAGCGTTCCTGCCGGTCATGATTCAGCTTCAATCCCACATCAGTGAATTGCCTGTGATTGGCGCCGTTCCCCAACCCCTCGTAATTGCCGCACTCGGATGGTGCTTGTTCGGCACAGTTTCGGTGATGGTCGCCGGCCTGAAGCTGCCGGGTCTTCAGTTCCGCAACCAGAGGGTCGAGGCCGCCTATCGAAAAGAATTAGTCTACGGCGAGGATCACGCTGATCGGGCGCAACCGAGCACCGCCGCTGAATTGTTCAGCAATGTACGCAAGAATTACTTCCGGCTATATTTTCATTACATATACTTTAACGTTGTAAGATATACATATTTGCAAGCCGATAATATTTTTTCGTTCTTTATTTTGGGTCCGTCCTTCGTGGCGCATAGGATCACTCTCGGCGCAATGAACCAGATATTGAACGCCTTCGGCAAAGTGACGAACTCGCTACAATTCCTGTTAAATTCCTGGTCGACCATCGTCGAGTTGCAGTCAGTGCACAAGCGTCTGCGCGCCTTCGAAGCGACACTAGAGGGCGAGCCGTTGCCGGACATCGACCGACGCTATCTCGAGCGCCAGGCAAAGGAACCCGATCCGGCCTGAGTTGGGGTGCAACGAAGTGGGCGGCTCAGCCGCCCACCGCCGCCTGCTTGTCGCCGCTACGCTGCCGCGCAACATAATCGCGAAAACTGATGCATTCGACGTCGGCCTTCACGCATGTCTCGCCGGCGAAGCGCTCCAGCGCGTTCCAGTAGGCGCCGTCATTCATCAGCGTGAAATGGAAGCCGAGCTCCAGCGGGAGCCGCTTGCCGTGATATTGCCTGTTAAAGGCGGCGTGGAACGCCTGGTAGGTCCGATCGCTGAATTCAGCGGCCTGGCTCGGCCGCTCGAAGCCGCCGGAATGGCGGACATAGAGATTATAATCCATCGCGATCACCGGTCTGCCGCTTGGGCCTTCCGGGATCTGCGGCAGCGAAAAGCGGGTGAGGCCGCCACTGGTCGGCGGCTCGACCGGACCGCTTGAGACGCCGCTGGCATCATAGCGATAGCCGGCTTGAGGCAGGGCCTGATAGAGCCCTTTGCTGGTCGACAGATAGGGCGCGCGAAAACCGGTCACGGCATGGGCAATGTCGCGCCAGCCGGCGGGCTCGCGCGTAATGCCGTTGATCGAATAGGCGTTCTCCAGAATGCGCGCGAACGAGGCGAATTCCTTCAGCCAGTCGGCCTTGCTCCAGTCCTTGCCGTCGAAATGGCCGCAGCCATGGCTGGCGATGTCATGACCCTCCGCGGCCGCGAGGCCAATCTGTTCGAGGCGGTCCGCGACCTCCTGTTTCGAGGTGGCAAAGCCGATGTTGGATTTGCCCGCGGACTTGGCCGGCGCGGTGTAATCGGCGCGCGTCTGCTGAGACAGCAGGAAGACGCAGGACAGAAAGTAGGTGAAATGCGCGCCGGTGCGCTTGGCCAGCGCCCGGCTGCGCTGCCATTGCGAAATCTCGCGGGCGCTGTCGAAGGAGATGATGACGATTTGCTTCGGCTTGGCCGGGGCAGGTGCAGCCGGCGGGTCGGCGAAAGCAGCGCCCGCCGTGGCAAGCACGGCTGTGGAAAACGCGACAACACGGGACAGAAGAGGCATCGGCAATCTGGGCTTGATCTGGAGGCGGTCCAGGCCGGCTACCGGCTAAATGTGGCGTGGGTGCGGTCGGCGTACAGAGCATGATCCCGAAAAGTGGAGACCGGTTTTCGGAAAAGATCATGCTGAAAGACAAAGAGGGAGCCCCATCCCGACCCCGTCGGGAAGGAACAGGCTCCAGGTCGGCTTCCCCGTGACTAGCCGATTTTCCTGGCCAGCCCCTTCCATGCCGACAAAATTTCGCTAAAACGCGGGGCTCAAGAAGCGCCCCTGGTGGGGCAGCAATGGTTTTGATTGATGTCCGACGACAGTTTTATCCGCGAAGTCAACGAAGAGATCCGTCGCGAGCAGGCGCAGGCGCTGTGGGACCGTTTCGGCCCGGCGATCCTTGGCATCGCCATCCTGGTGGTCCTCGGCACCGCCGCCTTCGTCGGCTACCGCTATTGGGACGAGACCCGAGCCAACCGCTCGGGCGATGCCTTCTCGCAGGCGCTGAAGCTTGCCAATGACGGCAAGGCCGACGATGCGCTGACAGCACTTCAGCAGCTTGAGAAGGACGGCTACGGCGCCTATCCGCTGCTCGCCCGCATGCGCGCGGCAACCGTCAAGGCCGACAAGGGCGACTTTACTGCTGCCGTCGCGGATTTCGATGGCGTCGCCGCCGACACCGCTATTCCCCAGGGCATTCGCGACATGGCGCGCCTGCGGGCCGCCCTGCTGCTGGTCGACCACGGCTCTTTCGCCGACGTCTCCAGCCGCGTCGAGGCGCTGACCGCAGACAACAACACGCTGCGCCACACGGCGCGCGAAGCGCTCGGCCTTGCCGCCTGGAAGGAAGGCAAGACCCAGGATGCGCTGAAACTCTTCGACCAGATCGCCGCCGATGACGGCGCCCCGCGCAATGCGCGCCAGCGGGCGACCCTGATGTCGGAACTGATCCGCGGCTCTGGCGCCTCATGATACGCGCCGCCCAAAATGCGCTGCGGTTTTGGGCGACATGGATGACGAGGGCCGGATGAGCTTCAAAGTCGCCATTATCGGCCGTCCCAATGTCGGCAAATCGACGCTTTTCAACCGGCTGGTCGGAAGGAAGCTGGCGCTTGTCGACGATACGCCCGGCGTCACCCGCGACCGTCGCGTCCACGCGGCCAAACTCTACGACCTGCATTTCGACGTCATAGATACCGCCGGCTTCGAGGATGCGGCCGCCTCGACGCTGCCCGGCCGCATGCGCGCGCAGACCGAGATCGCCATCCGCGAAGCCGACCTGATCTTCTTTACCATCGACGCCAAGTCAGGCCTGCTGCCCGACGACCGCACCTTTGCCGAAATCGTGCGCAAGTCCGGCAAGCCGGTGGTGCTTGTCGCCAACAAGGCCGAGGCCAAGGGCGCCCAGGGTGGCATGCTGGAGGCCTGGGAGCTTGGCCTCGGCGAACCGATCCCGGTCTCGGCCGAGCACGGCCAGGGCTTGCCCGACCTGCGCGACGCAGTGATCGCCGCTCTTGGCGAGGAGCGCGCCTTCGGCGAGGAAGAAGACGAGGCCGACGACATCGCCGCCAGCGAAGTGCTGATCGGCGAGGACATCACCGATCCGGATGCTGAAGCAACCTATGACGACACCAAGCCGATGCGCATCGCCGTGGTCGGCCGCCCCAATGCCGGCAAGTCGACGCTGATCAACGCACTGATCGGCGAGGAGCGGCTGTTGACCGGCCCGGAAGCCGGCATCACCCGCGATTCCATCTCCGTCGACTGGGACTGGCATGGCCGGCGGCTGAAGCTGTTCGACACTGCCGGCATGCGCCGCAAGGCCAGGATCCACGAGAAGCTGGAAGTGATGTCGGTGCAGGACGGCCTGCGCGCCATTCGCTTTGCCGAGATCGTCATCATAGTGCTCGACGCCACCATTCCCTTCGAGAAGCAGGATCTGCAGATCGCCGACCTGATCATCAGGGAGGGCAGGGCACCGGTCATCGCCTTCAACAAATGGGACCTGATCGACAATCCGCAGGAACTGCTGGCCGAGTTGCGCGAAAAGACCGGACGGCTGCTGCCTCAGGTGCGCGGCATCCAGGCGGTGACGGTTTCCGCCGAGACGGGCCGCGGCCTCGACAAGCTGATGGATGCCGTAATCAAGACGCACAAGGTCTGGAACAGCCGTGTTTCCACCGGCAAGCTCAATCGCTGGCTGGAAAGCATATTGGCGCATCACCCGCCGCCCGCCGTCGCCGGCCGCCGCCTGAAAGTCAAATATGTCACCCAGGCCAAGACCCGGCCGCCTGGCTTTGTCGTCCAGTGCTCGCGGCCCGATGCGATGCCGCAATCCTATGTCCGCTATCTCTCCAACAGCCTGCGCGAGGCCTTCGACATGCCCGGCGTGCCGATCAGGATTGCGCTGCGAACTTCGGACAATCCGTTCGCGGGCAGGGCGAAGAAGCGCAGCTGAGGAGGCAGGCCCGGTGCGCCTTGCCCGAAGGTTCCTTTGCAAAGTTGGCGGGACAGCACCCCCCTCTGGCCTGCCGGCCATCTCCCCCGCAAGGAGGGAGATCAGCAGCTTTACCAACGGCGCTTGTTTTGCAACGTCAGCGTTTGGCGAAAGCGAAGGCGACATCCAATCTCCCCCCTTGCGGGGGAGATGCCCGGTAGGGCAGAGGGGGGTGTGACGGAACGCGACGCTGGATACCTGTTCCGGCTGCCTAAGCAACCGCTCTCAGCCCCTCATTCTCCCGCGCACCCGGCAATGCCTGCAGCGCTCCCACCGCCGCCTGAAGCAATATATCCGCCAACCGCGCCGGCACCGGCTCCAGTTCTGCATCCTTCTGGTGCAGCACCAACGCCAGCTTCGGCAGCGCGGGCAAACCCAGCACCTGCGGCGCCATCGCCCTGACATTGGCCGGCAGGCCGACATCGGTGCGGATCGTCAGTCCCAAGCCTGCCGCCACAGCCGCCCAAATGCCGCCAAGGCTTGGGCTCGAGAAGACCATCCGCCACGGCAGGCCGGCGCGGTCGAGCGTTTCCGTCGTCACCGTGCGCAACAGACAGGGCGCTTCCAGCGCTACCAGCGGCAGCGCCTCGCCCTCGCGCAGGCTGGTCTCGATCGCCTTTGCCGGGCCGATCCAGCGCAACTGCGCATCGCCGACATGCCTGACGTAAGGCAGCGCCTGGCCGCTGTCCCAGGCCAGCGCAATGTCGAGATTGCCTGATGTGATCCGCTCGGCAAGTTCATAGCTGCGCCCGATCCTGGCCTCGATCTTGACCTTGGGGTGCGCCCGGGCGAAGCGCCCGAGCACCTCCGGCAACACCGCCTCGCCGAAATCCTCCTGCAGGCCGAGCCTGACCCAGCCTTCCAGCTCGACATCATGGATGGCGGAGGCCGCCTCGTCATTGAGTTCGAGCAGCCGCCGCGCATAGCCCAGCATGGTCTCGCCGGCTTCGGTCAGCGCCAGGCCGCGTCCCGACTTGCGGAAGATCGGCGTCGCCGCCTGCTCCTCCAGCTTTTTCAGTTGCGCGCTGACCGCCGAGGTCGAGCGTCCAAGCCGGTCGGCGGCCTTGGCGAAGCTGCCCAACTCCATGCCGGTGACGAAGCTTCTGAGGACATCGAGGTCGAAGGTTATGCGTCGCATCACAACAATCCTGATTTTCGGGAACAATTGTCAAAAACTTCCCGATATTCAGGATGAAGTTATGGCGGTAGAGACGGGGCGTCAAGGTCCGGAAGGGCCATAACAGGAGTTCCGCCATGTCGATTGCCGACGCAAATTGTGAGCCAGGCCGGGCTGGTCGAGCCGCCGTCACCGCCACTTCGAAGGCTGAACGATTTCGCGCCAATCATCGCTGGAAGGTGCTTGGCATCGGCGTTGCCGCCAATGCCAGTTTCTCCGCCACCTTCGCCGGCATACCGGCGGCGGCGGTTTTTCTGCGTTCGGGCTATCAGCTCTCCAACGGCAATCTAGGCCTGGCCCTCGGCCTTCTCGGGTTAGGGGTTGCCTTGAGCGAACTGCCCTGGGGTCTGCTCACCGACCGCTGGGGCGATCGCGGCGTGCTGTTGACCGGCCTCGGCGCGACGGCGGCGTGGCTCGTGCTCATGACGGTATTCATCGTGCCGTCGGCGACTTATGTGCCCGGCGTTGCGGTGCTGGCCGCGTGCCTTCTGGTCACTGGCCTGCTCGGCGGCAGCGTCAACGGCTCCAGCGGCCGCGCCATCATGGCCTGGTTCCATGAGGGCGAGCGTGGCTTTGCCATGAGCATCAGGCAGACGGCGGTGCCGCTTGGCGGCGGGCTCGGCGCGCTGGTCCTGCCATCGCTGGCGTCGGCGTTTGGCTTTGCGGCGGTCTTCGGACTGCTGGCAATTGTGAATGCCGTCTCGGCGCTGTTTGCCTGGCGCTGGCCGCACCAGCCGCCGGACCTGGATGATGCCGGCAGCGCGGCCGTGGCAAAGCCAGCAGGTCCGGCGCCGCTGCGCAATGTCGAGGTCTGGCGCATCGCCACCGCCATCGGCCTGCTCTGCTTTCCGCAGGTCGCCGTGCTCACCTTCGCTTCCGTCTTCCTGCACGATTTCGCCGGCATGGGCACGCTCACGATCAGCGCCAGCCTTGCCGCCGTCCAGACCGGCGCCATGGTGATGCGCGTCTGGAGCGGCCGCTTCACCGACCGCCACGGCAACCGCCGCTGGTTCCTGCGTTTCTGCAGCATGACGAGCGCGTTTGGCTTCGCGGCTCTCGGCCTGCTGGTCCTGGCGGCCGCCGCCATGCCGGCCCCGCACACCGCGCTGATGCCGGCAATCGCCGTGCTGCTGGTCGTTGCCGGCATTTCGGTCTCGGCCTGGCATGGCGTCGCCTACACCGAGCTTGCCACGCTTGCCGGCGCCAGCCGCGCCGGAACCGCGCTCGGCCTCGCCAACAGCTTCGTCTTCATCGGCTTCTTCGTGGTGCCGACGGCCATACCGGCATTGCTGCTCATCTGGTCGTGGCCAGGTGTGTGGCTGGTCGGGGCGCTCTGTGCGCTCATCGCCTGGCCGATCCTGCTACGGCCGAACTGACGGTTTGGCCGGCCCGCAAAAGGCGTCCCGTTTCGGGCCGGTTCGAAAAGACACCATCGATGCCGTTAACCCCGCATCAAGGTTAATGCTTCACTTTGGCTCTCCAGTGGCTCAGTGGCGTTTCTGGAGAGTTCCCCCGTGCATCGACGTGTCTTGAAGCGGCTGGCCGCCGCCGCCAGTGAGAAAAAACGTTCCTTCGTATCGCCATTGGTCATCGGGCTCGGCATCTGGATCGGCTTCCCGACCGTCACTGCCTACCAGGACATGGGCAGCCTGATTTCCGGCCTCGAAGCGTCGGGCAGCCGCTGGAACTCTTATGTCGAGCGCTCCGTCGCCGGATCGGTCCATGCAGCCGAAATGCCTTTCATCGATTCCGTCACCACCGGTTCGCTTTCGGGCTCGGGCGTGCGCCTGCCCGGGGTCGGCAAGGTCTCGTTTCGCGGCAAGGGCAATGTCGCCGGCGTTACGCCCGACGAGGACCGCATAATGCGCTCCGACAAGAAGGGCCGCATCATCCAGGTCTCGCCGGTGGCGCCGCCCAGGAACTTCAATGCCGGCTCTATTTTCCAGCGCACCTCCTCGCTGCTGCGGCCGAGCATGGATAGCGGCCTGAAACTGGCCTTCGCCAAGCCCGGCATCAAGGGCAAGGAAATCCAGATCGCCCAGGCCTTCCATATCAGTGTGGACAAGAAGCCCGAGCCCGGCGTACCGGCAGCGCTGATCGCCCTCGTCAACAATGACAAGGCGGACATTCTTGCCACTGCCTATGCCCAGGCCGAACCCGACTACGCCAAGGCCTCGCCCTTCGAGGCGTTGCTGCAGGACGAAGAGCCGAACGATGGGCGCTTCATTCCGCCGATGGCCAAGGGCGACCACTCGTGGATCCAGAACCCGCTGCCGGCCAGCGTCTTCTCCAGGAAGGAGCAGGCCTGCCTTGCCAACGGCATCTATTTCGAGGCGCGCGGCGAATCCGTGCGCGGCCAGGCCGCCGTCGCCCAGGTCATCCTAAACCGCGTCCGCAACCCGGCCTATCCGAACTCGATCTGCGGCGTCGTCTACCAGAACGACAACTGGCTGAACCGCTGCCAGTTCTCGTTCGCCTGCGACGGCCGCAAGAAGCGCATCGAGAGCCCCGACCACTACAAGACCGCGCAGGATGTCGCCATGGCCGTCACCGCCGGCAAGATCTTCATTCCGGAAGTCGGCTCATCGACCCATTACTACGCCAACTATGTCCATCCGGGTTGGGCCCGCACCATGCAGAAGATGACCAAGATCGGCTTGCACATCTTCTACCGCACCTATGGCGGCGGCTGGAGCTGAGGCCTTCGGACTGCCGTCTGTTACGGGCCGCAAAAGCCCCAGGGCGCCGAAATCGGACACCGGTCGCCGGATGGATTCGGGGCATGTGCCGACCCCATAGCGCCGGGCACGATGTCGCACCTCTCCAAGTGGTTGATTTCAATAGAAAAAATACATGGCTTTGAAGGTCCGCCCGTGGCTTGACGGGCGCAAACCCTCTAACTATGTTGCCGGCGACTTTAGAAGCGGACGGACGGTGACGGTCTGACCGGGCAGGGGGGTTACGATGGCCGACAAGAACGGGCCAGACGGAACCGGAGAAACCGGCCGCGGCAGCAAGCACGAACCCGACATCCGCGATGAAGACCTCGAGCGCCGTCGGCGCGAGCTTGGAGCATCGCTTGCGACAAGACGGCCGGATCGGCTAGAGGGGAATGACGGCGCGAAAGCGACGGCCGGATATGGCCAGGCGCTCAAGCTGTCCAGCGAGTTCATCGCCGGGATAGTTGTGGGTGTGGGCCTTGGCTGGTTTCTGGATCGCGTGGCGGGAACCTCGCCATGGGGTCTGATCGTCGGCTTGCTGCTGGGCTTTGGCGCCGGCGTGCTCAATGTCCTGCGTTCGGCGGGGGTTGTGGCGGAATTCGGAAAAAGCGAGAAGTCGCGCGATCCGAAAGAATGAACTGGCGCCGCCAATGGCGCACAAGAACACTTAAAGCCGTTCGTGGCTTTGACGGGGATGTAAATGGCTGCTGACAAGGTCGATCCGATCCACCAGTTCCATATCGTCAAGCTGATTCCGATCAACATCGGCGGCTATGACCTGTCCTTTACCAATTCGGCTCTGTTCATGGTCGCGACCGTGCTCGTCGCATCGGCGTTTCTTTACCTCTCGACCTCGAGCCGCAGCCTTATTCCTGGGCGCCTGCAATCGGTTTCGGAAATGGGCTATGAGTTCGTTTCCAACATGCTGCGCGACGCCGCGGGAACGCAGGGCATGAAGTTCTTCCCCTTCGTGTTCTCGCTGTTCATGTTCGTTCTTGTCGCCAACCTGCTTGGTCTTTTCCCCTACTTCTTTACCGTCACCAGCCACATCATCGTCACCTTCGGCCTCGCAGCCCTGGTGATCGGAACCGTGGTTGTCTACGGTTTCATGAAGCACGGTCTGGGCTTCCTGAAGCTGTTCGTGCCGCATGGCGTTCCGGTTTTCCTGCTGCCGCTGGTGGTGCTGATCGAAGTGATTTCCTTCGTGTCGCGCCCGGTCAGCCTCTCGGTTCGTCTGTTCGCCAACATGCTGGCCGGCCACATCACGCTGAAGGTGTTTTCGGGCTTCGTCGTCAGCCTGAGCGCGCTGGGCGCCGTCGGCGTCGCCGGTTCGGTGCTGCCGCTGGCCATGGCAGTCGCACTGACCGCCCTGGAATTGCTGGTCGCCTTCCTGCAGGCCTACGTCTTTGCCGTGCTGACCTGCATGTACCTGAACGACGCCCTGCACCCCGGGCACTGACGCCCGGGCACTGGCCAAGAGTTTCCGGCATCGGTCGCCGGATGGAATTGCAACGGAATTACAGATCCAAAGGAGTTTTAAAATGGACGCAGAAGCAGCAAAGTACATCGGCGCCGGTATCGCTTGCCTGGGCATGGGCGGCGCGGGCATTGGCCTCGGCAACATCTTCGGCAGCTACCTGGCTGGCGCCCTGCGCAATCCGTCGGCAGCCGATGGCCAGTTCGGCCGCCTGATTTTCGGCTTCGCCGTGACCGAAGCTCTGGGCATTTTCTCGCTTCTCATCGCGCTTCTCGCCCTGTTCGGCTGAGCCCTGTTTCGGCCAGCTATTGGTCGGACAGGCATTGGGAAGAATTGGCTGGCCGCATTCCTGCGGCCATGCCTGATATCAGGGGATAGTCCATGTTCGTGACATCTGCCTTTGCGCAAGAGTCCGCACCCGCCACCGAAGGCGCCAACACCGGTACGGAAGGCGACACGCATTCCGGCACCGGCGTGCCCGCCGAGGCGCACGGCGCGTTCCCGCCATTCGATCCGGCGACGTTCCCGTCGCAGCTTCTGTGGCTGGCGATCACGTTCGGGCTGTTCTACCTGTTCCTGAAGAAGGTGGTGATGCCGCGCCTTGGTGGCATTATCGACGTGCGTAGCGATCGCATTACGCAGGATCTCGACCAGGCCGCAAAGCTGAAGGGCGAGGCTGACGCTGCCGTTGCTGCTTACGAGCAGGAACTGGCGCAAGCCAAGGCGAACGCCAACGCGATCGGCCAGCAGGCCAACGACGCGGCCAAGGCCGAAGCCGAGGCCGCCCGCAAGAAGGTCGAGGCCGCGCTCGACAAGAAGCTCGGCGAGGCCGAGGCCAGCATCGCTTCCATCAAGGCCAAGGCCATGAAGGAAGTCGGCACGATCGCCGAGGACACCGCTTCGGCAATCGTCGACGCGCTTGTCGGCGGCAAGGCCAGCAAGGCCGAGATCGCGGCTGCCGTCAAATCCGTGGCCCGCTGAGGAGCACATCATGGACGCCACATCGCTCGCTACACTTTGGGCCACCGTCGCCCTTGTCATTTTCCTCGGCGTAGCCGTCTACATCAAGGTACCGGGGGTGATCGCCAAGGCGCTTGACGCCCGTGCCGCCAAGATCAGCAACGAGCTCGATGAAGCCCGCAAGCTGCGCGACGAGGCCCAGCAGTTGCTCGGCCAATATCAGAAGAAGCGCAAGGAAGCCGAGCAGGAGGCCGCCGCAATTGTCGCCGCTGCCAAGCGCGAGGCAGAGATGCTTGCCGCCGAAGCGCACAAGAAAACCGAGGACTATGTCACCCGCCGCACGGCGCTTGCCGAGCAGAAGATCGGCCAAGCCGAGCGCGAAGCGGTCGCTGAGGTGCGCGCCAGCGCCGTTGACATCGCCGTGGAGGCAGCCCGCACGCTGCTGGCGGCCAAGGTCGACGCCAAGGCCGGCGCGGATTTTTTCAAGTCCGCGTTGCAGGATGTGAAGGCCAAGCTCAACTGAGCGATTGTTTCAGTCGCAGACATCAAGCCGCCCGGGCAACCTGGCGGCTTTTTTTGTTTGCGAAGGAGGCGCGGATAATCTCCCCCCTTGAGGGGGAGATGTCGCCGAAGGCGACAGAGGGGGTCGTCTCGCGTGGAGCGCAAACCTCCATCTGCAGTAAGGAAGTCGCGTCCAGTCGGACCGACTCCCTCTGCCTGCCGGCCATCTCCCCCTCAAGGGGAGATTAATCGAGGCCTACGAAACTCTCTTCCTCCTCGGCCATCTCAACGCCGCCCAGCCGGAACGGCGCAAATGAGGCGCGGTGCAGCCTTGCCACCGGCCCATGCGCCTCGATTGCGGTACGATGGCGGACCGTGGCGTAGCCCATATGGACCTCGAACCCGTAGCGCTCGTGGTGGCTGCCGCAGCCGCACATCATGCGGTCGCGCATCACCTTGGCGACAATCGACGCGGCGGCGATCGACTGCGAGCGCTGGTCGCCCTTGACCAAGGCGCGGCCTTCGCAGAGGAGACCCGGCGGCACGTCGCGGCCATCGGCCAGTGCCAGCTTTGCCTGGATGGGCAGGCCGGCAAGGGCGCGGCGCATCGCCTCCAGGCTGGCCTTGAGGATATTGCTGCCGTCAATGCCTTCGGCGCTCACCGAGGCCATCGACACGCCGAGCGCGGAGCCGAGGATTTTCAGGAACAGCGCCTCGCGCTGCAAATGGTTGAGCCGCTTGGAATCGTCGAGCCCGTCGGGAATGTTGGCGGGGTCGAGGATCACGGCTGCCGCAACCACAGGCCCGGCCAGCGGACCGCGGCCGGCCTCGTCCATGCCCGCCACCGGCCACAGACCTTCAGCCATCGCCTTCGTCTCGAAGGAGAAGTCGGGCTTCTCTACGATTTCGAAAAGAAGCGGAGAATCGGAACGCGCGCGAGCCATGGTGCGGCGAGGTTCGCATCGGCTCCGATTCTCCGCAAGTCCCTCCAGGGTCGAATGGGGCAAGACCGGGAGGGCACCGTCTGCAGGCCGGGGGACAGGCCGGACGGGATTCTTGTTTCCTGCCCGGCCGAAGACGGCGGGCAGGAGAAGTATCTTCAGAGCAACATCAGCTGCTCGGTCGCATTGGCGGCGGCGACGAACTGGTCGGTCCTCAGCGTCCGCCGTTCGGCGTTGAGGCCGAGCCGCTTGGCGGTGATCTCGAAGCGTCGGCCGATCTGCCAGGCATAGGGTCCGGCGCCTTTCATGCGCTTACCCCATTCCGAATCGTAATCCTTGCCATCGCGCATCGAACGGATCAACGACATCACATGCCGGTAGCGATCAGGATAGTGGCGCAGCAGCCAGTCCTTGAATATCGGCGCCACTTCCAGCGGCAGGCGCAGGATGACATAACCGGCTTCACGTGCGCCGGCAGCGCGCGCCGAATCGAGGATGCGCTCCATCTCCTGGTCGGTCAGCCCGGGGATGATCGGCGCCACCATCACCGACGCCGGGATGCCGGCATCCGAAAGTTGCCTTATTGCCTCCAGCCGCTTGGTCGGCGTCGATGCGCGCGGCTCCATGGTTCTGGCAAGCATGCGGTCCATCGTCGTCACCGACAGCGCCACCTTGGCCAGGCCCCGTTCGGCCATGCGCGACAATATGTCGATGTCGCGCGTCACCAGATGGGATTTGGTGACGATGCCGACCGGATGGCCGCGCGCCTCCAGCACTTCGAGGATTTCGCGCATGATCCGGTACTGCTTTTCGATCGGCTGGTAGGGATCGGTGTTGGTGCCGATGGCGATGGTACGCGGCTGATAGCCGTCCTTCGACAGTTCCTTGTCGAGCAGCCGCGCCGCATCAGGCTTGGCAAACAGCTTCGATTCGAAATCCAGCCCCGGCGACAGGCCCATGAAGGAATGCGTCGGTCGGGCGAAACAATAGACGCAGCCATGCTCGCAGCCGCGATACGGATTGATCGAGCGGTCGAAGGAGATGTCGGGCGATTCGTTGCGGGTGATGATCGTGCGCGGCTTCTCGACCTGAACCTCGGTCTTGAACGGCGGCAGTTCCTCCAGCGAATTCCAGCCATCGTCGAACACATGCCGGCTGACCGGTTCGAACCGGCCGGACGGGTTGATCCCGGCAGAACGGCCGCGGTTGCGGTCCGGACGGACGCGCATGCCGCTCTGTTCGATCATCGCATTGGCCATCTCGGCACGTCCTGCTCCGAAGGCTGCAATGTCCGCACGCACGATATGTTCCATTTTCGCCCTCTCCCAGGGACTGTCGGCTGGCTGTCGAATCGTTCTGTTCATGAAAATAATCCTATTTTGCCGAGGAGAACAAAGCAAGAACTTTTTTGCCACGCGATGCCAAACTGGCGCTTCGCGAGGCTTTCCGCTATTGCGCTGAAATGCTCAGCGTTCTCATCGAAACCCATGATGACGAAGAGGGCCTTGCCCGCACGCTCGCCTCGCTGATCGGCGGCGCGGTCGAGGGCGTGGTGCGCGACGTCATCGTCTGCGACACCGGCTCGACCGATCAGACGCATCGTGTCGCCGATCATGCCGGTTGCCACTTCGTCGCCGGCGGCATTGCCGCCGGGATCAGGCAGGCCAAGGGCGACTGGCTGATGTTGCTGGAACCGGGCGCACGGCTTGTCGAGGGCTGGATCGACGACGTTGTCGCCCATACGGCGCGGCAAACCATGCCGGCGCGCTTTTCCCGCGCCCGCGGCAGCCGCACGCCGTTCCTGGCGCGGATGTTCCAGGGAAACCGAGCGCTGGCCGACGGACTGGTCATCAGCAAGCGGCAGGCCGCTTCCCTGTCGAAGAGCGCGCACAGCGCCGAAGCCCTCGCGCGCGGTCTCGCCACCAGGCGGCTCGACGCCGAAATCTGGTTGGCTCCGGCCAAGTGATGTCTTGTCCTCCCGCGTCGGCGGGCGAGATCGATGTCAAACTTGTTATTTTAGCTCGTCGTTATTGTGCATTGCACAAAAGTTGACGCGGGGATAACATTCCCCTGATGCGGGACAATTGGGTTTGGGTAATGCTTGGGCGGTGAGCAGCCGACATTTCGTCGGTGCCGCGCTCATACCTGAGGACCCTGATGAACCTTTCCGCCCCTGACAAATCCGGCACCGCCAGCCTCGAGGCCATTGCCCGCAACGGAAGCCTGTTCCGCCGCATCGCCGCGCGCATTCCGACCTACCTGTCCGACCTGCGCGAGAACCCGGCCTGGCTGCCGATGTTCATGCTGGCCCGCACCATGCCGGCGCGCAGGCTGCACTGGCTGGGCGCCAAAGCCGCTCGCCCGGCGCAAAATGCCGGGGCTACGATGTTCAGAGGCGTGGATCTCAAATCGATTGTCGAAACGCTGCGTACCGATGGGTTGTTCTCTGGCCTGGTGCTGCCGCAGGTAATCCATGAAGAGATCGCCAGCTTTGCACAGAGCACGCCGTGTTTCGGCAATTTCGACCGCCGGCTCGAATTCATGCCCTGGGATCATGCCGAGGCCGAGAAGCGTTTCGGCCGCTCCCTGCTCAGTGGCCATTATTTCGAGCGCATCCTCGGCTGCAACGCGGCACTCGCGATCCAGAACGATCCGCTGCTGCACGACATCGCCCAGCACTATCTGGGCGGGCAGGCAAAGCTGATCACGACGCGCGTCTGGTGGAGTTTTCCGACCGGCGAGGCCTCCGATGCCGACAAGAACCTCGCCTCGCTCGGCAAATACCATTTCGATCTCGACGATTGGCGGATGCTGAAATTTTTCTTCTATCTGAAACCCTGCGATGCCGGCACTGGTCCGCATGTCTATGTCAAAGGCAGCCACAGGCGGCGCAGCCTCAAGCACCAGCTGACGCTGCTCGTCGGCCATCCGGCGCAAGAGGTGCTCAAGGTCTATGGCGACGACAGCCCGGTCACGTTGACCGGCGAGGCAGGTCTCGGCTTTGTCGAAGATCCGTTCGGCTTCCATATGGGCACCGTGCCGTCACTCACGCCGCGGCTGATGATGGAAGTCGGCTTCGGCGTGTCGCCGCCCTCGCGCCGCCGCTTCCACGGCGAACCGGTCATCCGCTGATCCGGATCTCGACCGGCATCCAACGCGCCTGCCGCCGGGCCATGCGGCCCTCGCGGCTCTCGGCATCGTAATCCATGGCGACCGGCTCGCGGCTGAACCGCGGCCGTTCGTCCAACGCGTTGACGATGACGATCGCCCTCGGGTCGCCGCCATCGGTGGTCACCGCCGCGACATAGACGCCGCAGTCCCGGCAGATGAGATAGTCGGCGGTGCGCAATCCGAACCGGTATCGGTGCAACCGCGCCTCGGTCTCGACTGTGACGATCAATCGGCCCTGCGGATCGGCGGCAGCGCGCGAGCCATGCCGGACGCAGAACGCGCATTGGCAGGCGCGGATCTCCATCTGCGATGGGTCGATCCCGGTTTCAAACGTCAGGTGGATGTTGCCGCAATGGCAACCGCCGCGGTACGCACGCATGGCATCTTTCCGTCTCAAGCACCCTGGCGACAGATTACCCGCCTGGCGACCTGCAGGAAATGACCCTTCGAGAAGTCCAGGCGTCATTCGGCCTGAGATAGGCGGCGCGCGACCGGCACTTGGTTTACGAGCCGGCCTTGCCGCGCCGTAAATGCTCGTCCAGGCGCGGCATGATCTCGACGAAGTTGCAGGGCATGTGGCGATAGTCGAGCTGTGGCTTCAAAATGCCGTCCCAGGCATCCTTGCAGGCGCCGGGCGAACCCGGAAGCACGAAGACGAAGGTGGCGTTGACGACGCCGCCGGTCGCCCGGCTCTGCACCGTCGACGTCCCGATCTTGTCGTAGGAAATGCGATGAAACACTTCGGAAAAGCCATCCATGCGCTTTTCGAAGATCGGCTCCAGCGCCTCCGGCGTCACGTCGCGGCCGGTGAACCCGGTGCCACCGGTGGTGATGACGACATCGATATCCTTGTCGCGCGACCAGCCCAGCACCTTGGCGCGGATTTTCTCACGGTCGTCGGTGACGATGTCGCGGGCAGCCAGAATATGGCCGGCCTCGGTGATGCGGTCGGCCAGCGTCTGGCCGGATTTGTCGTCGGCGAGGCTGCGCGTATCGGACACCGTAAGCACCGCGATGCGCACCGGAATGAACGGGCGGCTCTCGTCAATTCTGGCCATCGGTTCCCTCCGAAGCGATGCTTCGTGTCGCCGCGACAAACCAGTCCGGTTCGCGGCTGCGGATCTCGGCCGCCGCGCGCTTGGCGACATTGCCGGTCTCGAACAGCCCGAAGCATGTCGCGCCGGACCCCGACATGCGCGAAAAGCCCGACCCGGCTCTGTTCAGCAGCGAAAGCGCCCTGCCGATGGGTGGCTGTATCGCCTGCGCCGGTGCCTCAAGATCGTTGCGGGTGATCTCCAGCCAGTTGCGGACGCTATGGAAGTCGAAGCTGCGAGGCAGCGGCGGCAGCGGTTCGTTGTCGCGCTTCTCGAGTGCGTTGAACACGTCCTGCGTTGAGACGGCGACGCCGGGATTGACCAGCACCAAGGCGAGTGCGGGAAAATCCGGCAGCAGCGACAGCTCGTCACCAACGCCGCGCGCGACCAGCGGTTTTGCCGCAAGACACATCGGCACATCGGCACCGAGCGTGAGGCCAATCCGCGCCAGTTCGGCTTCGCCGACGTCGAGACCCCAGGTCTGGACAAGGCCGCGCAGCACCCCCGCCGCATCGCTCGAACCGCCGCCGACGCCGGAGGCGACCGGCAGGTTCTTTTCCAGCCGGATGGCAACCGGCGTGCTCTGCTTGCCGGCTTCGCGGCGAAGCGCCTCGCGCGCCTTCACCACCAGATTGCTGTCGTCGATAGGCACAGACGTCGCGTAACGGCCCGACACGGAGAATTGGTCGGCCTCGGCAGGCTCGATCTCGACCCTGTCGCCGAAGCGAGTGAAAACGGCCAGGCTTTCAAGTAGATGATAGCCGTCGGCACGCCTGTCGGTGACATGCAGCGCCAGATTTATCTTGGCAGGCGCAAGCCATGTCCGGGCTGCGGCATCCACAGTGTCGGCTGCAAGCGGGATGATGCTCAGTCCTTGGCCAGGCGGTATTCGCCGGTCTTCGGATCCTGGACCAGCGTGCCGTTGGTGCCGTTGGCCGCCTGCTTTTCGGTGCGCCGCACCTTGGCGGTCACGCGCTCGGCTTCGCGGATGAAGGTGCGGTAGCCGAAATAAGCGGCGGCGCCGACGACTGCGAAGAAAATGATCTGCGGCATCTCAAAACTCCTCCCTCGCAAGGCGGCAAAGGCGGCCGGGTCGGGTCAGACAGATTGTTATGCTAGACGCTTTCCCTGGTTTTTCAAAGCCCGAAGCGCGCCCACACTGCGCGTTCTTCCGCCGCATCGATCACGCCGCTGGCGGCGGCGGCAGCAATATCGGGCGCCGAAAAGTTCGAGCCGAACAAGCCGATGCGGCCGAAAAGGCCACGCGGCGCGGTGACCAGCCTGAGCTGGGTTTTCGCGCCGAACCGGGTCTTCAGCACCGTGCGCATGTCGCTCAATGCATCGACGAGGCCAAGCTCCAGCCCTTTCTTGCCGGTCCAGAACAGGCCGGTGAACAGGTCCGGATCGTCCTTCAGCTTCGAGCCGCGACGCTCCTTGACCAGGTCGATGAATGTCTCGTGCACCTCGAGCTGAAGCGCCTTCAGGCGCTCGACGTCGTCCTTCTTCTCCGGCTTGAACGGGTCGAGCACCGCCTTGTTCTGGCCTGCGGTGTGGACGCGGCGCTCAACGCCGATCTTCTTCATCAGCTCGGGAAAACCGAACGACGCAGAGACCACGCCGATCGAACCGACGATAGAGGATGGATCGGCAAAGATCTCGTCGCCGGCAACCGCGATCATGTAGCCGCCCGAGGCCGCTACATCCTCGACGAAGACCAGCACCTTCTTGTTCTTCTCGACCGCGAGATCGCGGATGCGCTTGAAGATCAGCCGCGACTGCACCGGCGAACCGCCCGGCGAATTGATGGAGATGGCGACAGCCGGCGCGTCGAACAGGAATGCCTTTTCGATGAGAGCGGCCGTGGAGGCGAGCGACAGGGTCGGCCGGAACTGGCCGCCGCCGGCCATGATGGCGCCGTGCAGCCTGATGACCGGAATGGTGACGACGTTGGAACGCCAGGATTTCGGCAGCAGGCGGTTGAAAAGGCGTTTCACGATATGGCTGTCTCCAGTGGCTTCAACGCATGTAGGGATTTGCTGGCCAACGGCAATGCCGCGGTTTTGGGCGAATGCATGTCGCGTGCAGTAGCTCGCGACACGCCGGCAGCCCAAAATCAATCGCCGAACAGCGACGCCAGTCCGTTGTTGATCATCTCGGTCCGCTCCGACGGGCCATCGCCCGTCTCGGCATGCAGCATCAGCGGCGGGCGGATCGACAATTTTCCACGCGCGCCGAGCGACGCCCGCACGACAATGCGGATTGCGGCTGCTTGCGGGCGTGGATGGACGGCCAGCATCTCGGTGTCGCCGAAGCGGCCGGACAAGGCATCGAGGAGATCGCGGAGCTGTTCAGGCCGCGCGATGACGACCAGGCCGCCGCGCGGCTTGGCGACGGCGGCCGCACTTCGGATCCAGCTTTCGAACAACCCGTCCTCCATGACATGCGCTTGCCGGCGCAGCGGGTCAGGTGTGGCTCGGTCCTCGGTGGCGTTGAAGGGCGGGTTCATGATGACGAAGTCGAAGGAATTATCGGCAAGGCCGGCCTGCGTGCGCGCCCGGCCCGACAGTGTAACGTCGGCTGTCAGCACAGAAGCGCGGTTGCCGAGATGCGCATTGCCGGGATGGGCGAGCGTGGTTGCCGCGAAACCTGCCATCTCGGTCGAGCGTTCGACAAGCACGACCTGCGCCTCTGGGCAGCGCGACAGGACCGCCAGGCCCGCCGCACCCGCGCCGGCGCCGAAATCGGCAAGCCGCCCGGCAAAGGTTGACGGTACAGCCGCTGCCAGCATCATGGCGTCCATGCCGGCGCGGTGGCCGGTCGCGGGCTGCACCAGCCAGAAGCGGCCGCGATGGAAGGCATCGACCGTGTGGGCCGGCGTATCGGTGACAGGGGCGGCGCCGGGCACGGCCATTATTTTCGGCGGATTTCGTTGGCAATCCCGGCGTCGGTCAGGATGCGCCGCGCCTGATCGGCCTGGTCGGCATCGACCATGACGCGCTTTTGCAAAAGACCGATCGACCCTTCGAGAATACTCATATTCTGGTCGGCGACGAAAAAGACGATGCCGGCATCGCGCATCAGCGATTCGACAAAAGAGATGATCACGGCATCGTTGGTGCGGATGAGTTCTATCATCGGACGAAGTTCGCAGGTTGTATCGTTGATGTAAACGCTGGAGGCATGGTGCCGAAAAGCGTAGAGCGGCTCTAAGGGCTGACATGCCGTCACCAAAGCCGCGCCAATTCGCCTCTTGCCGTGCCCGTATGTGCCGCCCTAGAGTCTGTGGCGGGACCAGGGTGCCGTCGCACGCGTGATCAAGACGGGAGTGTTTGTTGGTGGGTGTCGTTCTCAACATCGAAAACGGGAAGCGGGAACCTGCTTCTATCAAGGATCTCATCGACCTGACATCCGCCGATATGGGCCGCGTCAACGAATTGATCCTGTCCAAGGCCGGCTCCGACGTCGAGATGATCCCGGAGGTCGCCAACCATCTGATCTCGTCGGGCGGCAAGAGGCTCAGGCCAATGCTGACGCTCGCCGCCGCCCAGATGTTCGGCTATTCCGGCGAGGGCCACGTCAAGCTCGCCACCTCGGTTGAATTCATGCACACCGCCACGCTGCTCCACGACGATGTCGTCGACGAGAGCGGCATGCGCCGCGGCAAGAAGACCGCGCGCATGATCTGGGGCAACCAGGCGAGCGTGCTGGTCGGCGATTTCCTGCTCGGCCAGGCGTTTCGCATGATGGTCGATGTCGGCTCGCTGGAAGCGCTCGACATCCTGTCCAGCGCCGCCTCGATCATCGCCGAGGGCGAGGTGATGCAGCTTGCCGCCGCCAAGAACCTGGATACCACCGAGGACGAGCATTTCGCCGTCATCAAGGCCAAGACCGCGGCGCTGTTTTCGGCCGCCGCCGAGGTTGGTCCGGTCATCGCGCTGGCGACGCGCAACGATCGCGCCGCATTGCGCTCCTACGGTATGAATCTCGGCCTTGCCTTCCAGCTTATCGACGACGCGCTGGATTATGGTGGCTCCAGCCAGGAGCTGGGCAAAAATGTCGGCGACGATTTCCGCGAGGGCAAGGTGACGCTGCCGGTCATCCTCGCCTACCGGCGCGGCACCAAGGCCGAACGCACCTTCTGGAAGCGCGCCATCGAGGACAATGTCACCGACGATGCCGGGCTGGAAAAGGCGATCGGCCTGATGACCCGCCATGGCGCCATTGCCGACACCATCGGCCGCGCCCGCCATTTTGGCGAGATCGCCCGCGACGCGCTGGCGCCGCTGGAAGCGACGCCGCAGAAATCGGCACTGATCGACGTCATCGATTTCTGCATCAGCCGGGTGAACTGACCGTCGAGCGCGCTTGCCGCGAAATCACACAGCGGCCGTCTCGACAAAGCGGCGTGCGTCAAATTATCTATAAAACATGGCAAAGACCGCAGACGACACCATCGCCGTGCGCATCAGCAAGGTGCTGGCCGACCGCATCATATCGGGCGCGATCGAACCGGGGGCTCGGCTGCGGCAGGATCATATCGCCGAGGAGTTCCAGGCCAGCCATGTCCCGGTGCGCGAGGCCTTCCGGCGTCTCGAGGCGCAAGGGCTGGCGATCGGCGAGCCCAGGCGAGGCGTGCGCGTTGCCGCTTTCGATCTCGGTGAGGTCAGGGAAGTTGCCGAAATGCGGGCGGCACTTGAAGTTCTGGCGCTCCGCCATGCCGCGCCGCATCTGACGGCGGCCATTCTCAACCTTGCCGAGGAAGCCACAAAGGCCGGCGACAAATCCCGCGATGTCCGCTCCTGGGAGGAAGCCAACCGCACCTTCCACCGGCTGATCCTGGCGCCCTGCGGCATGCCGCGGCTCATCGCGACCATCGACGATTTGCATGCGGCAAGCGCCCGCTTCCTGTTCGCCGCCTGGCGCTCGGAATGGGAAATCCGCACCGATCAGGACCACCGCGCGATCCTGAGCGCGCTTAGGCAAGGCAACATCGAATCGGCCGCCGCCACCCTTGGCCGGCACGTGCAGTGGATCGGCCAGAAGCCGGTCAAGACCGCGTCAGGCAAGATGCGCGAAGCCTTTGCCATCGTCGGCTAGCTGCACGAGAAATGGACCTACGATCATCGCTGTTTCGGTCGGCTCCAAGCCTTTTTCAGGGCGAGGGGTTGCCATCTCTGCGCAAATATGGATTCGATAATAGATCGAACAACAAAATTATCTATAATTTACAATCAACCAGGGAAGCCGCCATGACCGACATCGCCTTTTCGCCCTCCAAGCCATCCTTCAGCCCGTTGCGCCTGCAGACCCGCTCGCTTGGCTGGCAGGTCGGAGCCGTCGTCCTGGGCACGCTGTTTCTGGCGCTGTCGTCCTACATCGAAGTGCCGATGGTGCCGGTGCCGGTAACCATGCAGACCTTCGCGGTGACGCTGATCGGCGCGCTCTATGGCTGGCGGCTTGGCGCCATCACCATCGCCGCATGGCTCGTCGAGGGCGCAGCGGGCTTCCCGGTGCTATCGGGCGGCGCCGCCGGCATCCAGCACTTTGCCGGCCCGACCGCCGGCTACCTCTTCGCCTTCCCGCTTGTCGGCGCGCTCGTCGGCTGGCTGGCCGAGCGCGGCTGGAACGGCAACCGGGTAATGCTGGCCTTCGCCGCCATGATCCTCGGCAACCTTGCCTGCCTGGTTCTCGGCACCGCCTGGCTCGCCGTCATGATCGGCCTCGAACAGGCCGTCACCTTCGGCTTCCTGCCCTTCGTCGTCGGCGGCTTGCTGAAGTCGGCGCTCGGCGCCGCGACACTCAAGCTGCTTTCGGGCAACAAGGCAGAACCGGCCGCAACTGCGTCCTGAGACCCGATGACCGTCAGGCTGCGCTCCCATCATCTGCTTTGTCTGCTGACCTATGTCGGCAAAGGGTACAGCGCAGCCTTCGTCGCCAATTATGACGCGATCGCGAAACGTCTTGGCCGGGGCGAGGATGTTCTGATCGTCTCCGGTCCGGACGACATCTGCCGGCCGATGCTCGGCGAGGCCGAATCCCATTGTTTGGGCGAAAGCGCCGCCGGCCGGGACGAGCTGGCGGCACGCGACGTCGGCAAACTGCTGGCCCGGCCGATCCGGGCCGGTTCCTGCTTCGGCCTCGACGCGGCAACGTTGGCCAGCTTGCGCGCGGCCTTTTCAGCCGGTGTGACGCGTGAGGCCTGCCAGGGTTGCGAGTGGGCAGGCCTGTGCACCATTGTTGCGGCAGGCGGATATCGCGATGTCAGGCTGTAGCTCCCAACCCTGATCTGCTATTATCCCGATCCGACAGTGCGTGCGTTGCCATGGTTTGTTAATCGGGTGACCCGATTGTGAATTCGGCCCGGATTGAAGCCTGACCCCAAAAAGGCCATGCTTTGTCCGGAAACATCGAGTCTATGGCGGTCCCGCCTGTGTGCGGGTCGTGTCTGGCTGAAAGGGATACGATGCGGCAAGGACGTGCGCGCTGGCTCGCGGGGCTGGCAATTGTGGCAGGGATGGCGATTTCTCCGCTGCCCGCCTACGCCAAGGAATCGGCCGACCCGGTCAAGATCACCTCCTTCTCGGGCGCCTATCTCGCCGCCCGCATCGCCGAAGGCGACAACGACCTCGACAATGCCATCGCCTATTACAAGCAGGCGCTGGCCTTCAATCCCGGCGACACCTCGCTGCAGCAAAGCCTGATGCTGTCGTTGATCGCGCAGGGGCGCTTCGAGGAATCGCTTGTCTATGCCGACAAGCTCAAGGAAGTTCCCGATGTCGAGCGCTTCTCGCGGCTGGCGCTGGCGGTCGATTCCTTCCACAAGAAGGATTTCACCAAGGCGCAGTACTGGCTCAAGCTGTCGCTCGAATCCGATCTCGATCGCCTGATTTCCGGCGTCATGTCCGGCTGGGCACAAGAGGGCGCCGGCGACCCAACCGGGGCGATGGCCTCCATCGACAAACTGCAGGGGCCGGACTGGTTCGGCCTGTTCAAGTCCTTCCACCGCGCGCTGATCGCCGATGCCGCAGGCCTGTCGGACAAGGCTGATGCGCTCTACGACGCGACGCTGACCGACACCACGGCCGGCGGTGCCGCGCCCGAGACATGGATGCGCAACGCCCAGGCCTATGCCTCTTTCCTGGCGCGCAAGGGCGACAAGAACAAGGCGCTCTACGTGCTCGACAAGGCCGAGGCCTTCGCGCCAGGCAAGCTCGACATCCAGGCGCTTCGCGACAAGATCAGCAAGGGCGACAAGATCGAGCCCTTTGTCTCCAGCCCGTCGGAAGGCGCGTCCGAAATCCTGCTTGACCTCGCCATCGCGCTCAATCGCGGCGGCGGCGAGCCGTTCGTGCGCCTCTATCTGCAATATGCGCTGGCGCTGAAGCCCGACAGCGACGCCGCTTTGGTGCAGCTTGCCGCCGTTGCGGAGCAGCTGAAGGACGGCGAAGGCGCCATTGCGCTCTATCGCCGCATTCCAGCCTCCTCGCCGCTGAAGGAGCTTTCCGACCTGCAGCTCGGCCTCAACCTTGCCGATCTCAACCGTCACGATGAGGCGATCACCCATCTGAAGGCCTTCGTCGACGCCCACCCCGACGACATGCGCGCCTATCTGGCGCTGGGCGGGGTCTATGCCTCGAAGGAGGATTTCCGCTCCGCCGCCACCCTATACGACAAGGCGGCCGCGGTGTTGAAGACGCCGACCAATGCCAACTGGAACATCTTCTACCAGCGCGGCATCGCCTATGAGCGGCTGAAGGAATGGCCGAAGGCCGAGCCGAACTTCCGCAAGGCGCTGGAACTGTTCCCCGACCAGCCGCAGGTGCTGAACTATCTCGGCTATTCCTGGGTCGACATGAACATGAACCTCAAGGAAGGCCTGGCGATGATCCAGAAGGCCGTCGACCTGCGGCCGAGCGATGGCTACATCGTCGATTCGCTGGGCTGGGCCTATTTCCGCATGGGCCGGTTCGACGACGCCGTGCGCGAAATGGAGCGCGCCGTGTCGCTGAAGCCGGAAGATCCGGTGCTCAACGACCATCTCGGCGATGCCTACTGGCGCGTCGGCCGCAAGCTCGAAGCCACCTTCCAGTGGAACCAGGCGCGCGACCTGAAGCCCGATCCCGATGTGCTGGCCACCTTGCAGCAGAAGCTGATGAAAGGCCTGCCGCCGATCGAATCCAACACCGCGCAGGAAACCCCGAAGGTCAAGCCTGTCGTGCCCGCGCCGAAAGGGTGAAATGGCCATACGTCTGATGAAACGGGGCTCGCTGAGCCCCGTTTTCGTTTCAGAACAGCATCAAAAGAGCTTTCGGTAGACGACAAACCCCGAGCGGTCGCCGATCTTGTCGTAAAGCTTCATCGCCGTGTGGTTGGTCTCATGCGTCAGCCAGTAGACGCGGCCCGCCCCGGCAGCTTGCGCACGCTCATAGACGCCTTCGATCAGCGCCCGGCCGATACCCTTGCCGCGCGGCTTCTGTGGTGAAAAGGTCCTGCAGATAGCAGTTCGGCGAAATCGCCGTCGTGGTGCGGTGGTAGAGAAAATGGACAAGGCCGAGAAGCTTGCCTTCGCTCTCGGCCACCAGCGCATGCATCGGCTCGTAGGCATCGAAGAAGCGCGACCAGGTCATTGCGGTGATCTCGCCTGCCAGGGCCGTCGGGCCGGAGCGCTCGTAAAACGCATTGTAGCCGTCCCACAGCGGCAGCCACTGCTCGTAATCCTGCCGGGTGAGGGGGCGCACGATGGACTGGGCGGGCATGGCGGAACCTTTGTCGTTGGAACTTGCCCGAGCAAATGGCGCTCAGCGCCGTCCGGCAATGGGCCAGCCGGAAGCAATGCGTTCAACCTCTGAAGGCACAGTGCGGCAGGCGCTGCCTTGACGCTTGCAGGCCCGGCAACTAGGGAATGACTTCATTTTTGCGCTTCCGAGGCCGCCGTGTCGACAGACCATATGCATCCCAGCCGTTCGTTCCAGGGGCTGATCCTGACCCTGCACAATTACTGGGCCGCCTATGGCTGCGTGATTTTGCAGCCCTACGACATGGAAGTCGGCGCCGGCACCTTTCATCCGGCAACCACGCTGCGCGCGCTTGGCCCCAGGGGTTGGAACGCCGCTTATGTGCAGCCCTCGCGCCGGCCGAAAGACGGCCGCTATGGCGAAAACCCCAATCGGCTGCAGCACTATTACCAGTACCAGGTGATCCTCAAGCCCAATCCGCCGAACCTGCAGGAGCTCTATCTCGGCTCGCTCAAGGCGATCGGCGTCGATCCGCTGCTGCATGATATCCGCTTCGTCGAGGACGACTGGGCAAGCCCGACGCTGGGCGCCTGGGGGCTCGGCTGGGAGTGCTGGTGCGACGGCATGGAAGTGTCGCAGTTCACCTATTTCCAGCAGGTCTGCGGCATCGAATGCGCGCCGGTGGCGGGAGAACTGACCTACGGCCTGGAGCGGCTGGCGATGTATGTGCAGGGCGTCGACAATGTCTACGACTTGAACTTCAACGGCCGCGAAGGCGCCGAAAAGGTTACCTATGGCGAGGTCTTCCTGCAGGCCGAGCAGGAATATTCCAGGCACAATTTCGAATATGCCAACACCGCCATGCTGCTGAGGCATTTCGAGGATGCCGAAGCCGAATGCAAGGCGCTGCTCGCGGCCGGCGCCCCGGCCTCGAATGACAATCTGCCGATGCACCGCATGGTCTTCCCGGCCTATGACCAGTGCATCAAGGCAAGCCATGTGTTCAACCTGCTCGATGCGCGCGGCGTGATTTCCGTCACCGAGCGACAGAGCTACATCCTGCGCGTGCGCAATCTGGCGAAAGCCTGCGGCGAGGCGTTCCTGATGACCCAGGCCGGCGGACTGGCGGCCTGACCTACCGATAAGGTGCTGTCCGCTTGAGCGTCGGCCTTTGCGCGTCTAGCTTGTGCAGGGCGCGGATGAGGAGCGGGCTGACGTGAGCATCTTCAAGGACTTCTCGGCAAGCACCGCTTGGGTGATCCGCATCTTGTGGGTCCTCATAGCGGTCGATGTCATCGCTGTCGTGTCCGGCTATTTCGAGTTCCAGCTTCTGGTCGACATCGGCAGCGGAACTGGAAGCCTGGGTTACGACGTTTCGGCGGCCGCCGATTCGAGCGACAACAGGCAGAGGATTGTCGGCATCATCCAGGTCATTCTCTGGCTGGTGGCGGGAATAAGCATTCTTGCCTGGATAAGGCTGGCCAACAAGAACGCCAGGGCGCTTGGCGCCACGGATATGGAGTTCACGCCCAATTGGGCGATCGGCTGGTATTTCATCCCCGTCGCCAATCTCTGGAAGCCCTATCAGGCGATGGCTGAGATCTGGCGGGCAAGCGGCGGATCGAAAAGCTGGAAGACAGAGTCGGCGCCGGGCATATTGACGATCTGGTGGTTCGTCTGGCTCGCCTCCAACATTTTCGACCGGATCGCATTTCGGCTCACCATGAAAGCAGAGCAAATCCCGGAACTGCAGAATGCAAGTCTGGCGATGATGGCCTCCGATGTCGTCAGCGTGTTCTTGAGCCTGGCCTTTCTGGAGGTCGTCAAGGATATTTCGCGACGGCAGACGGCCCAGCCGGCGGCAGCTCTGGAGGAGCAGCCGGATCCCGCCTAGGCGGAAAGGGAAACGGTGTAGGTTACGTCAGGCGTGCTGTGGCCGCTCGCCCCAGCCATCGTGCGCATTGCCTGACGCACGCCCGGCATCGAGAAGGCGCCATGCACCTGCGCGGCGAAACAGGCGCTGAGTGCGAGTATCTGGAGGAGTCTCGATGCCGTTTTCATGGTCGTTCAGCCAATAGATCCCTGCCTGAGCGTTGGTCGCTTCAGCGCTGCGTTTGGTTCATGGAAATCTTTGATCCAAGGACGGGTGGGGTCCGCCCGTCCCGACAGGACGGTCAAAATTTCTGGAAAGGGTGACAGCGGCCAGCCGAGTTGCTATGCCCCGCGCGACCATTCTCCCGCACGAGCCGAACCTATGCCTGACCTGCTACAAGAACTTCGCTCCGAGGAAATCCCGGCCCAGCCGTGCGACCGCAGCGCCGGAGGCGCGAGGACGCGCAAACAGGAAAACGGCATGCGGGTGGAGAAACTTTGATGCCGGATTTGTTGCTGGAACTTCGCTCCGAGGAAATCCCCGCGCGCATGCAGCGCAAGGCGGCGGGCGATCTCAGGAAGATGCTGACCGACGGTCTGGTCGAGGCGGGTCTGACCTATGAGGCGGCGCGCGAATACTGGACGCCGCGGCGCCTGGCGCTCGACGTCAGGGGTCTGACCGCGCGCTCGCAGGACATCCACGAGGAGATCAAGGGGCCGCCCACGACGGCGCCGGAACAGGCTGTGCAGGGTTTTCTGCGCAAGGCAGGCCTTGCCTCGGTTACCGAGGCGCATGTCCATTCCGACCCGAAGAAGGGCGATTTCTACGTCGCGCATATTTCGAAGCCGGGCAGGGCGGCGGAAGCAATCATCGCCGAGCTGGTGCCGGCCATCATCCGCAGCTTCCCCTGGCCGACATCGATGCGCTGGGGGCCGGCTTCGGCCAAGCCCGGCTCGCTGCGCTGGGTGCGGCCGCTGCAGACGATCCTGTGCACCTTCGGCCCCGAGACCGAGGAGCCGGTGGTGGTCGATTTCGAGATCGACGGCATTCGCTCCGGCAACCTCACCTACGGCCATCGCTTCATGGCGCCCGGCGAAATCACCGTGCGCCGCTTCGACGATTACGTGACCAAGCTGGAAGCTGCCAAGGTCGTGCTCGATGGCGACCGGCGCAAGGAGATCATCCTGGCCGATGCCCGCAACCTTGCCTTCGCCAACGGGCTCGACCTGGTCGAGGACGAAGGGCTGCTGGAAGAAGTGTCGGGCCTTGTCGAATGGCCAGTGGTGCTGATGGGCGAATTCGAGCAGGCCTTTCTTGCCATTCCGCCTGAAGTGGTCCGGCTGACCATTCGCGCCAACCAGAAATGTTTTGTCACCCGGCCGCAAGGCGATGGCGAAAACCTCTCCAACCGCTTCATCCTCACCGCCAACATCGAGGCCAGGGACGGCGGCAAGGAGATTGCGCATGGCAACGGCAAGGTGGTGCGCGCGCGCCTCTCGGATGCGCTCTATTTCTGGCGTACCGACCAGGGCGATCTGCCTGACCTCGTGGAGCTTGAGGCATCAGCGAAAAAGTTCGGGCTCGATCTGAAAAAGCCGCTCGACCAACGCATGGCCCGCCTCGACCATCTCAACGTCACCTTCCACGCCAAGCTCGGCACGCAAGGCCAGCGGGTGGAACGGATCAAGCGGCTGGCGCAAGAGATCGCCGACAGCTTGTCGAAGCAGCCGAAATTCTTCGGCGGCAAGCTTCTGTCCGCCGACGCCCTCAACGCCGAACAGAAATACCTGCGCGAGCGCGCCGGGCGGGCCTCTGTGCTGGCGAAGGCTGATCTGACCACCGAAGCAGTGGGTGAGTTTCCCGAACTGCAAGGCGCCATGGGCCGCAAGTATGCGCTGCTGCAGGGCGAGCATCCGTCCGTCGCCGCCGCCATCGAGGAACACTACAAACCGCAGGGCCCATCCGACCGTGTGCCGACCGATCCCGTGTCGATTGCCGTAGCGCTGGCCGACAAGCTTGATACGCTGGTCGGCTTCTGGGCAATAGATGAAAAGCCGACCGGTTCGAAGGATCCCTATGCGCTGCGCCGCGCTGCACTGGGCGTGGTGAGAATCATTCTGGAAAACAAGCTCAAGCTTTCGCTTGGCACCGCCATTGCGGCGGCAGTCTCCTCCGCACTCGCCGCCTATGAACAGCAGGGCGAAGGGGCGGAAAGTCGCGGTGTTGTCGCGATGCTCGATTCCCGTATCCGCGATTACAAGGGAACAAGTCAGCTGCTGTCGGAAGCAAGCTTGATTTCCGACTTGCTGAAGGGCGGGCTGGCCGACGCACGTTCAAGGACCTTTGGCTCTCCCGACCAGGAACGAGAGTTCTTCGACGGTCAGCGCATGATGGAATTGGAGGCGTCGCTGTCGCCATTTATTGCTGACCTTTTCGCCTTCTTCCACGACCGTCTGAAGGTCTATCTGCGCGATCAGGGCGCCCGCCACGATCTCATCGATGCGGTCATCACGCCGAAGTCGGACGATCTCCTGCAAATCGTGCGCCGCGTCGAAGCGCTCGGCTCCTTCCTCGACACCGAGGACGGCAAGAACCTGCTCGCCGGCACCAAGCGCGCGGCCAATATTCTGGCCGCCGAGGAGAAGAAGAAAACGGCCATTGCCGCGACTGTTGAGCCGGCGCTATTTCGCGAGGAGGCCGAGAAGTCGCTGTTTGCCGCGGTGAATCAGGCTGAGAAGCAAGCCGGCGAAGCGATTCAAAAGGAAGACTTTTCCGCCGCCATGCTGGCGCTTAGCGTGCTGCGTGAACCCGTTGATTCATTCTTTGAACGTGTTCTCGTGAATGATGAGGACCAGGCCGTGCGCGCCAACCGTCTGGCGCTGCTCGCCCGTATCCGCGCAGCCACCGATCAGGTCGCGGATTTTTCCAAGATAGCTGGCTAAGGGGCGGGGAAAAGCCCAGAAAATTTTCGCCGCCGCCAGCCGTTCGAGCCGGCTTACAGTCATATGGCGATGATCTCTCCGTGGCAAAAAGGACATGTTCCCAACCCCCACGGAGGCTTCCATGAATTCCGCTCACGACATCGAAGTGACAGAAGAAACCTCGGGCACTCCCGAGGCGCTCGAATCCGCTTCCGAAAATAGTCTCGACCATGCCGCCGCCGCGGCGGTCGAGGCCGCCGACCTGTCGGATGACGAGGAAGGCGATGACGAAGACAGCGACGAATTGGGCGAGGAAGAAGGTGCCGAAACCACCGCTTCTTCGGACGACGATGAGGACGAGGAAGACGACGAAGACGAAGATGAAGACGACGACAGCGTGAAGGCCGAAGCCGGCGGCGCTGACGAAACCGAGGAATCCGACGACGAGGACGACGACGACAAGGAAGAAGCGGCCTGAGCCTTCAGGCGACTGACATTAACAAGAAAGGGCGGCGTTCACACGCCGCCCTTTCTTGTTCGGAACTGACTCCGTCAGTCCTCCAGAGGCTGACTTTGTCAGTCCTCCCGAGGTTGACGAAGTCAATCCTCCAAAATGCTCACATGCACGCTGTCTGAATAGACGTCGACCTGGATCAGCGGCTCGCCATTGACGATGGCGTTCCGTGTCGAGGAACTCATGGCGCCGCCGCGCTTCAGCATGCGCTCCAGATACGCGCGGTCGTCGTTGCCGCGGAACCAGTCGTCGCCCTGGTCGTCGGCGTCGCGGCGGTGGAACTTGTGCCAGTTGGCGCGGTCCTGCCGCACCATCTGTGCCGCGGTGCTCAGTTCGTAGCCGTCGCTGGCGTGGTGATCGCGATCGGAAATGCGCGCAACGTAGGACCCCAGCATGTCGTCACCGGCCTGCGCGCTGCCAATGCCCAGAAATGACGCCAGCAACAGGCCGGCAACAGTCAATGATTTCGTCATGTTCATGAGACCCCCTTGCTCAGTTGAAACCCGGCGCGCTCATGCCAAACCCGATGGGCGAAATTGAGGTCGCCGCCGACAAGCCGATCGTGCGCCGGGGCGTCGATCGGCGTCAAGCTGAATGGCCTACTCGGCTTTGCCGACGCCCTGGCTCGGCTGCTGTGGCGTTGCCGCTGCCTGCGGCGCAGCAGCCGGCTGCGACTCGGGCTTGCCATTCGACGCCGTAGCAGTTCCGGCCGGTGCGGTCTCAGCTCCAGGCTTCGTCTCAGCTGCCGGTGCTGCCGCAGCGTTCGCCTTGGCGGGAGCCGGCGCGGCGAAGGCGCCGCCGACGACGCCGCCGCGAATGATCATCGGGCCCTGGCCATGCCTGGGCTTCTCGGGTATCGCCGCGACATTCTCATAAGTCACGTCGGGCTGGGCATCGCCGAGCGCGACGATCGATGGCGACGACGCGACCTTCATCGGTTCGGGTGTGCCGACCTTGATGACCGATGGCGTCGAGGTCGAGACGCCGAGAAAGACGATCGACGAGGCCTGTGCCCCACCGGTCATCGCCGCCAGGGTAAAACCAAGCGCTCCAAGCATACGCATCGACATCGAAACCATCCCCTTGCCCAACAAGCCGCCAGCCTTGACCCAGAAAGCCTTAACCCCAGTGGATTGATGCCGGCTTGCGGAGAAACATAGCATTTTAGGCATTGATAATTCACCAACGCCGGCTTGCCCGAAAATCGCTGCCGTACTAGGTCCGGCGCCTGTGAGGTGATGCGAGTGGCTGAGATACTACCCGTCGGCGAAGCGATGGAGCGGGCGCTGGCGCTGCTTGAGGGCGGCGACGTCGTCGCCATCCCGACGGAGACCGTCTACGGACTGGCCGGCGACGCCACCAATGGCGTCGGCGTCGCTCGCATCTTCGAAGCCAAGGGCCGGCCGCGCTTCAACCCGCTGATCGCCCATGTCGCCGATCTGGCGATGGCCGAGCGCATTGCCACCTTCGACCCGCTGTCGGAACGATTGGTCCAGGCGTTCTGGCCGGGGCCGCTGACGCTGGTGCTGCCGCAGCAAGCCGGCAACGGCATCCATCCGCTGGTCACCGCCGGGCTGGATACGATCGCGCTGCGCATGCCCAGGGGGTTCGGCGGCGAGCTGATCGCCAGGCTCGGCCGGCCACTGGCCGCGCCCAGCGCGAACTCTTCGGGCAGGATCAGCGCCACGACGGCGCAAGCCGTGGCGGCCGATCTCGGCGCCAAGATCCGGCTGGTGGTCGATGGTGGCGCAACCCCGGTCGGACTGGAATCGACTATTCTCAAGGTTGAAGGCGACACTGTGCGGCTGCTGAGGCCGGGCGGCATTGCCGCGGCCGACATCGAGGCCGCCGTCGGCACCGAGTTGCTGCGCGGCGCGACGACCGGGATTGAGGCGCCAGGCATGCTGGCGTCGCACTATGCGCCCGGCGCCGCGGTGCGGCTCAATGCGCAAAGCGTGGCTAAAGGAGAGGCCTTGCTGGCCTTTGGCGGTGACCGCGCCGAAGGCTGGCAAGCGGCCGTCGCCTTGCGCAACCTGTCCGCATCAGGCGACCTGCGCGAAGCAGCAAGCAATCTGTTCGCCTGTTTGCAGGAGCTCGACCGCAGTGGCGCGGCGACGATCGCCGTCGAGCCGATCCCGTTCGAAGGCCTGGGCGAGGCGATCAACGATCGGCTCTTTCGCGCCGCCGCCCCCCGTGACAAGCTCGACTGAGGGCCATAGTTTCTGCCCATGAACGACCAGCCCTTCGATCTCGATCCCGCCCTCATCGACCGCTTCGCCGCAATCGTCGGCGACAAATATGCGCTGCGTGGCCAGGCCGATATCGCGCCTTACCTCATCGAGCGGCGCGGGCTGTGGCACGGCAGGACAGGACTGGTGTTGCGTCCCGGCAGTGTCGACGAGGTCAGCCGGATCATGCGGCTGGCGAGCGAGACTGGAACGCCGGTCGTACCGCAGAGCGGCAATACCGGGCTGGTCGGCGCGCAGGTGCCCGACGCGTCGGGTCACGAGATCGTGCTGTCGCTGTCGCGGCTGAACCGTATCCGCGAGATCGACGTGTTCTCCAACACGGTGACCGTCGAAGCCGGCGTCATCCTGCAGACGCTGCAGGAAGCGGCCGATGCCGCCGACCGGCTCTTTCCGCTGTCGCTTGCCGCGCAAGGATCCTGCCAGATCGGCGGCAATCTGTCCTCCAATGCGGGCGGCACGGGCGTGCTTGCCTATGGCAATGCGCGCGAACTTTGCCTCGGTGTCGAAGTGGTGCTGCCGACCGGCGAGGTGTTCGACGATCTGCGCAAACTGAAGAAGGACAACACCGGCTACGATCTGAAGAACCTGTTTGTCGGCGCCGAAGGCACGCTCGGCATCATCACCGCCGCGGTGCTGAAACTGTTTCCCAAGCCCAAGGGCCGCGAAGTCGCCTTTGCCGGCCTGTCGTCGCCGGAAGCAGCCCTTTCGTTGTTCAGCCTGGCGATGGACCGGGCAGGGGCGGCACTCACTGCCTTCGAACTGATCGGCCAGCGTCCTTATGATTTCACGTTGCGCCACGCGCAGGGCGTCACCCGGCCGCTGGCCGAGGACTGGCCCTGGTATGTGCTGACGCAGGTGTCATCCGGCCGTTCGGCTGAGGACGCCAGAGGGCTGATCGAAGAAGTGCTGTCGGAGGGCCTCGAGCAAGACATTGTCGGCGATGCGGTGATCGCGGCAAGCCTGGCGCAGGGCGACGCGTTCTGGAATTTCCGTGAGGTGCTGCCGGATTCGCAAAAGCCCGAAGGCGCCTCGATCAAGCATGATATTTCGGTGCCGGTGGCATCCATCCCTGCGTTCATCGCCAAGGCTGCGGGGGCTGTCGCCTCGGTCAGCCCGCAAGCACGCGTCGTCTGCTTCGGCCACATGGGCGACGGCAATCTCCACTACAACATCTCCCGGCCGCAGGATGGTGACGACGAAGCGTTTCTCGGCCTCTACCACGCCATGAACCATGCCGTGCACGATGTCGTGCGCTCCTTCCATGGCTCGATCTCGGCCGAACACGGCATCGGCCAATTGAAGCGTGATGAACTGATCGCCACCGCGCCGCCAATGGCGATCGAACTGATGCGCCGGGTGAAGGCGGCCTTCGATCCGGCCGGCATCATGAATCCCGGTAAGGTTATCTAATCCTTTCAACATCTTGTGGCTGGTCTCATTCCGATAACCATCCACCGAGATCAGCAAAATTTAACCGACTTTCTTAAGCGCGCAGGTAAGAAGCCCGCGCTACTGTTTCGCCATAACGAGGCTGGGAAAACTGGCCCGGTGGGATCCGTGAAAGCGGCTCTCAGGAGAGACACAGGAAGGCAGTAGATGAACAGTGTACTGAAGCCCGTCTGGGCTGGGCGCAACATGCGTCTTGACCCATTCCGCCTGCCGCAAGTGGTAAGCTATGCCACGCGCGACGATTATGGCGACGTTACCTTCACCATCGACCAGCGTGGCGCCGTCATCCGGCGCACGCTCGAGATGAGCGGCCTGCCGGCGATCATCGCGCTGCCCGCCAATGCGTTTCGCGGCGTCGCCGCCCGCGCGCTGGAGGATCCGGAAGGCAATGTCACGGTAACCCTGGAACTCCTGCACAATGACCCGATGCTGTCGGTGCCACTGCTGGTGGCCGACGATCTCGACGACGTCGCCGCCGACTGGCGCGCCTGGGCCGATGCTTACCGGCTGCAGATGCTGCTGATCGAATCCGACGGTATTGCCCGCACGCTCGAAGAATCGCTGGGCGCCGCCATCAAGGCGCTGCCGGCCAAGGATCGCCGCAAGGGCCGGGTTTCGACCACGCGCCGCCCGCGTTTCCTCGCCCGCCGCAGGGCCGGCGATTTGGGCCTGAGGCTGGTCGTCGACGGCGAAGAGATTATTTCAAGAGAGTAGGCTGTGAAGCGCCCTTTCTCCCCGTCCCTATACGGGGAGAAATGTCCGGCAGGACAATGAGGGGCAGCGCTGGCCTCTAATGGTTAAGCACCTCAAAACGCGAATCCGCGCGGTGTCGCTGTAGTGGATTTTAGCTCACCTTGAAGGCTTGCGCTGCCCCTCATCCGGCTGCCGCCACCTTCTCCCCGTGAACGGGGAGAAGGGCACTACACCAGCGGCTTCAGCGCCACCCAGAGCGCGCCGCCGATCAGGCCGAGGAAGATCAGCCAGCCGACCTGGTTGTTCGATTTGAACAGCCGCAGGCATTGATCGGGATCGTCGATATCCAGAACTGCTATCTGCCGCGCCATATGCGCACCGGCGGCGATCAGCCCGGCCAGCGCCACCACCGGCGCCTGCGCCGAGGCGAAGGCGATGGCAAAGCACACCAGCGTGCCGCCATAGAGCCCGACCAGCCAGGTCTTGGTGTTGTCGCCGAACAGCCGCGCCGTCGAGCGCACGCCGACAATGGCGTCGTCTTCCTTGTCCTGATGCGCGTAGATGGTGTCGTAGCCGATCACCCACAGGATCGAGCCGATATAGAGCATGATGGCCGGGCCATCGAGATCGCCGAACTCGACAGCCCAGCCCATCAGCGCGCCCCAGGAGAAGGCGAGCCCAAGGACGAATTGCGGCCAGTTGGTGAAGCGCTTCATGAAGGGGTAGACGGCAACGATCACCAGAGAGACGATGCCGAGCGGAATGGCGAAGTCGTTGAACTGCAGCAGCACGACGAGGCCCAGCAAGGCCTGGATGACCAGGAACGCCCAGGCCTGGCGGCGCGTCACCTTGCCGGCCGGCAGCGGCCGCGAACGCGTCCGCTCGACCTTGTTGTCGATGTCCTGGTCGACAATGTCGTTGTAGGTGCAGCCGGCGCCGCGCATGGCGACGGCGCCGACAAAGAACAGGAACAAGAACCACGGCGCCGGCAGCAGCGTCAGCAGCGGGTCGGTGGGGTGGGGATAGGCGCTGGCGGCAAGTGCTGCCGACCACCAGCAGGGCCACAGCAGCAATTGCCAGCCGATCGGCCGGTCCCAGCGCGCAAGCTGCGCATAGGGCCACAGCCAGCGCGGCAATATCTTGTAGACCCAATGGCCGCTCGGCGCGTCGGCGACGCGGCCCTGGGCCGCTTTCGACTGGATGGTTTCCATCGTGCTGGAGTGGCAGCAGCAGCGAGCGCCGTCAAGCGGCCGCATCGTCGCTCAGGCGGTGAAGACATCGTGGCTGGCAAACCATTCCTTCGCCACCTCGATGAAGGCCAGCGCGGCTTTCGACAGCCTTTGGCTTGTGTCATGGGTGAGGATGATGCGCTGCATCGGCAGTGGATCCGACAGCGGCTTGCAGACCAGCGGCAGGCCGTCATAACTCCTGTCGCCACAGGGCCTTGTGTAACTCACCGCGACGCCGAAGCCGTTGGCGACCATGCTGCGCTGCAGTTCGAATGAACTCGTCGTCGATTGCGAGACCGGCGACAGGCCGCGGCTCAGAAACAGGTCCAGCATATGCTGCCAGCTGTGCGGCTGGTCGGTGGTAACAAGCGGATGGGTCGCCAGCTCCGCCAGGCTGACGCTCGCCTGGCTGGCCAACGCGTGGCCTTGCGGCAGAAGCGCATGCGGCCGCAGCTCATGCAGCAGGATGCGGGCGAAGTGCGAGGGCAGGCCGAGATCGTAGGTCAGGCCGAGATCGATGGCGGAATCGCCGAGCCGGCGGCCCAGCGTCTCGAAGGTCTCGTCGCGCACGACCACAGTGACCGCCGGGCAGCGTTGCGAAAAAGTGCGGATCAGCGCCGGCGCGAAATAGGGCGCAAGATCCTCGAAACAACCGAGCACCAGCTCGCCGCCGACATCGGCATCGCGCATCCCGAGCCCAACAAGTTCGTCCGCTTCGGCCAGCACCTGCTTCGCCTTCGCCACCGCGCTGCGGCCGAACGAGGTCAGCGCGATGCCGCTGCCGCGCTGGCGCACGAACAGTTTCTGGCCGAGCGTCGCTTCGACATTGTCGATCGCCACCGAAATCGACGGCTGTGAGACGTTCAGCATCCGGGCGGCCGCGGTGACGCTGCCATGCCGGGCGACGGCGACGAGGTAGCGCAATTGGGTGAGTGTCAGGTTCATAGGTTAAAGCTATAAGCGGAATGAGAAGTTATTATTTTACGTGATGTTGTGCGGCTGCGATAGTCGGTTATCCAACTTCGGGCATCCAACAGGGGAGACATGACATGGCCGCCAGACATATCGACGCCGCAGCGATTGCCGACTACCAGCGCGACGGCGCCGTCTGCATACGCGGCGCCTTCAAGGACTGGGTCGGCACCATCGCCGCCGGCATCGAGCGCAACATGCAGAACCGCAGCGCCACGGCGTCTGACATCGCCAATGGCAAGGGCAGTTTCTTCGACGATTACTGCAACTGGGAGCGCATCCCCGAATTCGTCGATGTCGTGCGCAATTCCCCGGCCGCCGAACTGGCGGCGGCGGCAATGCAGTCGCGCAGCGCCCAGTTCTTCCACGACCATGTGCTGGTCAAGGAACCGGGTACGCAGAAGCCGACGCCCTGGCATCAGGACATCCCTTATTACTTCGTCGATGGCACGCAGACCGTCAGCTTCTGGATCCCGATCGACCCGGTCAAGGAAGCGACGCTGCGGCTGATCGCCGGCTCGCACAAATGGAACAAGATGATCCTGCCGGTGCGCTGGCTCGACGACAGCAATTTCTATGCCGGCGACGGTGACTATCTGCCGGTGCCCGACCCCGACAACGACCCGTCGCTGAAGGTGCTCGAATGGGAGATGGAGCCGGGCGACGCCATATTGTTCGACTTCAGGACGGCGCATGGCGCGCGCGGCAATCCGACCGCGGCGCGGCGCCGGGCGCTGTCGCTGCGCTGGGTCGGCGACGATGCGCGCTATGTCGAGCGCCCCGGCCGCACCTCACCGCCCTATCCCGGCCATGACATGAAGCCCGGCCAGAAACTGCGCGAGGATTGGTTCCCGGTCGTCTTCAGCAGCTAAGCCGCCTTCCAGAGCTGAGCCTGGCCGGGAACGTTGTGCCCTCGGCGCGACGTTCCCGTGCGCAAGCGGCGTCGCGCAAGGTAAAACTCTTGACCCGCGCCGCCCGGCGCAATAGCGCAGTCCCTGTCGTGAAATGACAAGGGACATCGGCATGCGCGTTTTGTTGATCGGCTCCGGCGGCCGCGAACATGCCCTGGCCTGGAAGATCACGGCCTCGCCGCTGTTGACCAGGCTCTATGCCGCGCCCGGCAATCCGGGCATCGCCCGCGAGGCCGAACTGATCAAGCTCGATATCGCCGACCATGCCGCTGTGGCCACTTTCTGCAAGGACAACGCAATCGACCTCGTTGTCGTCGGGCCGGAAGGGCCGCTGGTGGCCGGCATTGCCGATGATCTGCGCGATCAGGGCATCCGCGTCTTCGGCCCGTCGAAGCGGGCAGCACGGCTCGAAGGCTCGAAAGGTTTCACCAAGGACCTCTGCGCGAAATACGATATCCCGACCGCCGCCTATGGCCGCTTCACCGATCTGGCCGCAGCCAAGGCCTATGTCGAGAAGGTCGGTGCGCCGATCGTCATCAAGGCCGATGGGCTTGCCGCCGGCAAGGGCGTCACCATCGCCATGACGCTGGATGAGGCGCGGGCCGCGCTCGACGCCTGTTTCGACGGCGCCTTTGGCGAGGCCGGCGCCGAGGTGGTGGTCGAGGAATTCATGACCGGCGAGGAGGCGAGCTTCTTCTGCCTGTGCGACGGCACCACGGCACTTCCCTTCGGTACCGCGCAAGACCACAAACGCGTCGGCGACGGCGACACCGGCCCCAACACCGGCGGCATGGGCGCCTATTCGCCGGCGCCGGTGATGACGCCTGAAATGATCGAGCGCACCATGCGCGAAATCGTCGAGCCGACCATGCGCGGCATGGCCGAGCTTGGCGCGCCCTTCGCCGGCATTCTCTTCGCCGGCCTGATGATCACCGACAAAGGGCCGAAGCTGATCGAATACAACACCCGTTTCGGCGATCCCGAATGCCAGGTGCTGATGATGCGGCTGAAGGACGATCTCCTGGTGCTGCTCAATGCCGCCGTCGACGGGCAGCTTGCGCACAGCTCGGTGCGCTGGCGCGACGAGGCGGCGCTCACCGTGGTGATGGCGGCTCGGGGCTATCCCGGCACGCCGGAAAAAGGTTCGGTCATCCGCGGCCTGGACGAAGCCGCTGGTGAAGGCGTCCAGATCTTCCATGCCGGCACCGCCATCAATGGCGGCGCGCTGGTTGCCAATGGCGGCCGCGTGCTCAACGTCACTGCGTCCGGCAAGACGGTCGGTGAAGCGCAGGGCCGCGCTTACGCCGCGCTCGACCGCATCGATTGGCCGCAAGGCTTTTGCCGCCGCGACATAGGCTGGCAGGCGGTGGCGCGGGAAAAGGCAAGCGCGGCCGGGTAGGCAATTCCAGGAAAAGTGTGAAGCGCTTTCCCTGAGGAATTGCGCAGAAACAAAAAGATTTCAGCGCTCGCGAACGAGTTCTGTCGAAGCGGTGCTGACCGGGTCGGCGGCCTGGGAGAAGGCGGCCTCGAGCAGAGCCTCCGAGCGATACGCGGTCCGCTTCCAGGCGACATACTCGGCAATGCCGAAGTGCGGGCGGCGCGGCACCGTCTTGACCACCGGCATGTGGAAGGCGGCGCGGAATGTCTGCCAGCGTGCGCCGAGCACCGCCACCATCTCCTCGACTGTCGGCGGTGTCGCCACATCGGCGTAGGTGATGGTGACTTTGCCGGCCAGCCCCGCCTCGCGCGAAACCGGCACAGGGATCGAGGCGAGGTAGTCGGGCGGCACATTGACCAGGCCGCCGAACGGCCATTGCTGGCGCAGCGTGGCTGCATCCATCGGGGCAACGTTGACATCGATGTCGTTGGGCGTGCCGGCGACACGGTACGGGCAGCGCAGGCGGCCGCAATTGGCCTGCGCCGAAAACTGCCACAGCGCATAGCCCTTCCAGTTGCCCATCGGAAAATGCACGTCGATGTCGGGCTTGTAGCGCGCATACCAGAGCGGCAGTCGCGACAGGAGCCGATATTGATAGCGGTTGTCGGCGATATACTGTGCGGTCTTGCCGTTGCTGTAGAGTATCGGAAAACGGCCGAGCCGCCGGTGCACCTGGCGGACGAATTCCTCGGCATCCTCGAGTGACATCCATTGTGTTGGGTCATTGCCTTCGAGGTCGAGGGCCACCAGATCGTCCGGCGCGGGTTCGGCGAAATCGATGAAATTGTTCGCCTGCTCGACCGGATTGCCGGGGCGAGCAAGGTGATAGGCGCCCCATTTCAGGCCGAGCGCCTTGGCCACCACCTTGCGCGTCTGGAACAGCTCACGCGTCACCGCAAAGCGTTTCCACAGCGTCTTGCAGAGTTTTACCGTGGTCTCGTCGCCATAGCAGAAATAGGGCGGCGGCAGCCCGTCGGAGGCCTTGTTGATGAAGCCGACGATCCGCTTGTCGGTGGCAAGTTCACCCCAGTCGATGGAATTGTATTCATAGGCGTCGACGACGAGCGCGCGGTCGCCATCCCGCCAGGGCTCGGAGAAGTCAGAGGCTTTTGCCGCCGATACCAGCGCCATCATCGCCGTGAGAGCGAGCGCTGAGCGGCGAAGAAGATGCGCCGGCGTTTTCAAACAGGGAGTCCCCGCTGACCAAACACCGATGGTGAACTGCTATGGTTAAGGAAATGCTTTCGTCGTGACTAGCGAAGGCGGCGTGAAATCCGATCTCCCCCCTCGTGGGGGAGATGTCCGGCAGGACAGAGGGGGGCGCTGTCCTCCGCCTTCTCAATCGATCACAGTTGCGACGCTTGCCTCGGATTGGTTGGGAAATGAACAAGGGTGGCGTTCCTTCGCGCCCCCCTCTGCCCTGCCGGGCATCTCCCCCACGAGGGGGGAGATTGGCCAAGCCCTCGCGATTTCGTCATTCCATGGCGAAGCAAGGAGCGAAGCGACGCGGCGCAGACCATAGAATCCATGCCGCGACTTCGAAGCGTTGCCACGGCCCAGAATTCTGCGCCCTCGCACCCTGTGCGCGAGGTCGCGGCATGGATCCTCGGGTCTTCGCGTCCGCTTCGCTTCCGCTCCGCCCGTGGATGACGAAGTTCAGTCGCAAAATCTGCGTGACAAAGTTTGACGTTTACGTAAAAAGAAGGCCGGAGGCCGCCCAAAGGCGGATGGTTTTGCGTCGTCCCGGGTCCTAGGATCGAGGGGCGAGCAGCGGAGGAGAAAGCGGCATGTACAAGGCGCCGGTCGAGGACATTTCGTTCACGCTCAAGCATGTCGCCCGCCTCAAGCCGGCGCTCGACAGCGGCGCGTTCGGCGACCTCGGCGAAGACCTTGTCGATGCCATCCTGGCCGAGGCCGGCCGCTTCGCAAGCGAGGAGGTGGCGCCGCTTTACAAGATCGGCGACGAGCACGGGGCGGTGCTGAAGGATGCCGCCGTTACCACGCCGCCCGGCTGGAAAGCGCTTTACCGCAGCTGGATCGACGGCGGCTGGAACGCGCTGTCGGGGCCGGAAGAGTTCGGCGGCCAGGGCCTGCCGACCATGCTCGGCGTCGCGGCACTCGAAATGTGGAACTCCGCCGCCATGGCCTTCGGCATCGGTCCGACGCTGACCATGGGCGCCGTCGAGGCGCTCGACAAGCACGCCTCCGAAGCGCTCAAGGCCAAATATCTGGCCAAGCTCGTATCCGGCGAATGGATGGGGACGATGAACCTCACCGAGCCGCAGGCCGGGTCCGATCTCGCGGCGCTACGCAGCCGCGCGGAACCCGCCGGTGACGGCACCTATCGCATCTTCGGCCAGAAGATCTTCATCACCTATGGCGAGCACGATTTCACCGACAACATCGTCCATCTTGTGCTGGCGCGGTTGCCGGATGCGCCCGCCGGCACGCGCGGCATTTCGCTGTTTCTGGTGCCGAAATTCCTGGTCAATGATGACGGTTCGCTCGGTGTCCGCAACGACGTCTTCTGTTCGGGCCTGGAGCACAAGCTCGGCATCCATGCCTCGCCGACCTGCACCATGATCTATGGCGACGGTTTTGGAGGCGCTACGCCCGGCGCCATCGGCTGGCTGATCGGCGAGGAGAACAAGGGGCTCGCCTGCATGTTCACCATGATGAACAACGCCAGGCTTTGCGTCGGCATGCAGGGCGTGGCGGTGGCTGAAGCCGCGACTCAAAAGGCGATCGCCTATGCCAATGAACGCCGCCAGGGCAAGGCATCGAATTATTCCGGCGCCGGCATGGCGCCGATCGTCCACCACCCCGACGTGCAGCGCAATCTTCTCACCATGAAGGCGCTGACCCAGATCGCGCGCGCCATCTCCTACTCCTGCGCCCACGCCATCGACCTCGCGCGTGTCTCGACAGGCGAGGACGCACTGCATTGGCGCGACCGCGCCAATCTGCTGACGCCGCTGGCCAAGGCCTTCTCCACCGATGTCGGCGTCGACGTCGCTTCGCTCGGCGTCCAGGTCCATGGCGGCATGGGTTTTATCGAGGAGACCGGCGCCGCGGCCCTTTATCGTGACGCCCGGATTGCGCCGATCTATGAAGGCACCAACGGCATCCAGGCGATCGACCTCGTGGCGCGCAAACTGCCGCTCGGCGGCGGCGAGCATGTGCATGGCTACATCGCCGAACTGAAGGCCGTCGCCGATGAAGTGCGGACCTCGAACCTGCAGGGGTTCGGCCGCAGCGCCGAGACCCTCGACCGGGCCTTCGACGATCTCACCGAAGCAACACGTTTCCTGCAGAAGCTGCTGGCCGACGGCCGCCTCGACGAAGCGCAGGCCGGTGCGACGCCCTATCTCCGGCTGATCTCGCTTGCCGCCGGCGGCGCCTATCTGGCGCGTGGCGGGCTTGCCGAGCAGAACCGTATCGCCCTCTGCCGCTTCTTCGCCGAAAACCTGCTTGGCGAGGCCAGCGCCTTGAAGGACCGCGTCATCGACGGCGCCGAGAGCCTCGCCGCCGCCGGCAAGACACTGATTTCAGCCTGAATACTCAGCTTGACGTTCATCAGGGAAGAAACCGTGACAGACCATATCCTCGTCGAGCGCCAGGGCGCCATTCAGATCATCCGCATGAACCGTCCGGACAAGAAGAACGCGCTGACGCGTGCCATGTACGCGACAATGTCCAAGGCGTTGGCCGAAGGCGATGCCGATCCGGCGGTCCGCGTCCATGTCTTCCTCGGCGTGCCGGGCGCCTTCTCGGCCGGCAACGACCTCGCCGACTTCCTGGTCATCGCCACCGGCGGCGAGGGCGGCACGGAAGTCTGGGACTTCCTGCTGGCGCTGGCCAGGACGGAAAAGCCGATGGTGTCGGGCGTCGACGGCATCGCCGTCGGCATCGGCACCACGCTCAATTTGCATTGCGACCTGACCTTCGCCACGCCGCGCACGATGTTCCGCGCCCCCTTCGTCGATCTCGGCCTTGTGCCGGAGGCCGGCTCCAGCCTGCTGGCGCCGCTCATCCTCGGCCGCCAGGGCGCCTTCGCGCTGCTCGGGCTCGGCGAAGGCTTTTCCGCCGAGCGCGCCAAGGCCGCCGGCCTGATCTACGAAGTGGTCGAGGAAGGCGCTCTCGAAGCCGCAGTGCTGGCAGCGGCCGGCGCAATCGCCGCCAAGCCGCCGCAGGCCCTGAAGATCGCCCGCGACCTGATGCGCGGATCGCGCGACGAGCTTCTCGCCCGCATCAAGGTGGAGAGCGAGCATTTCTTTGAGCAGCTGACGTCCGATGAAGCGCGCGTGGCGCTCACCGCCTTCATGACGCGCAAGAAGGGCTAAGCCCACCGCTCAGGGATAGAGCCGCGTCTTGTCCCAGCCGCCTTCGGCGTTGCGCGAAAAGACCAGGCGGTCATGCAGCCTGAATGGCCGGTCATGCCAGAACTCGATTTGCTGCGGCACGATGCGGAAGCCCGACCAGTGCTTTGGCCGCGGGATGTCGCCGATCGGATAGCGCGCCGTGTATTCGGCCACCGCCTTCTCCAGCGCAAAGCGGCTTTCCAGCGGCCGCGACTGTTTCGAGGCCCAGGCGCCGATGCGGCTGCCGCGCGGCCGCGTCGCGTAATAGGCGTCGGCCTCGGCGTCGCTGACGATCTCCACCGGCCCGCGTATGCGCACCTGGCGGCGCAGCGATTTCCAATGGAAACACATAGCCGCCTTCATGCTGCCAAGAATCTCGCGGCCCTTGGCGCTCTCGAAATTCGTGTAGAAGACAAAGCCGCTTTCATCGAACCCCTTGAGCAGCACCATACGCACATCCGGCATGCCGTCGGCATCGACGGTTGCCAGCGCAACGCCGTTGGCGTCGTTGATTTCGCTCTTTGTGGCGTCCTCCAGCCACGCGGCAAAGAGCCGGAACGGCTCGGCGGCCTCGGTAAAGTCACCACTTGTTAACTCAGTGTCACTCATAGTTTTTCTCAAATTGTCTCGAATCTCAGGGGGTTGCCGATTGTTGCGTATCGCGCAAGCTTTTGACAGCGGGCAATGGAGCGCTATCGCTTCGGCCAGATCGAAAGCCGTGATCGTGATCGTCGCCTTGCCGCTTGCCGCCTGCGGCGCCGGCGGCTTCAGCCTGGAAAAAGCCGAAGTAGATCGTGCCATCGTCACCTCGAGCGCGCCGGCTCAAACGATATCGGCCGACGCCGACAACGCTTCCGACCAGACCACCATCGGCAATGCGGTCTCTTCGGCCGATATAGAGGAGCTTCGCGGCCAGGCCGTGCCTTGGGCGAATGCCAACACCGGTTCGCGCGGCTCCATCACCGAACTGGCCGAACTGCAGGACAACGGCCAGACCTGCCGCAGCTTTACCGCCTCGCGTGAAAGCTTCGACGGCGTCGCTTTGTTCAAGGGGCAATTGTGCATGGCCGGCGCCGGCGGCTGGCACATGCAGGACTTCAAACCGCTCTGATTTTCAGCCACTACTGGTGCCACAATTTCAGCCGTCAATATGGCTGTGCAACACTGGAATTTCTTCCTATGCGAGCGCATATAAGGGACAACGTGGATTCACTCTTTTTCCAGGGCAGGACGCATGCGCGACCCCTATGAGGTGCTGGGCGTTGCCAAGAACGCATCGGCCAAGGACATAAAATCGGCCTACCGCAAGCTCGCCAAGAAGCATCATCCGGACCAGAACCCGAATGATCCCAAGGCGAAGGACCGGTTTGCAGCCGCCAACCAGGCCTATGAGGTCGTCGGCGACGAGAAGACGCGCGCCGCTTACGACCGTGGCGAGATCGACGCTGACGGCAAGCCGAAATTCCAGGGTTTCGAGGGCGCAGCCGGTGGCGGCGATCCGTTCGCCGGCTTCCGCCGCCAGCAGGGCGGCGGGGGCTCGCGCTTCGAATTCCGTTCAGGCCGTCCCGGCGGCGATCCGTTCGATGGCAACAGCGACATCTTCAGCCAGATCTTCGGTGACGCCTTTTCGGGTGCCCGCGGCGCCGGAACAGGCGATCGCCGCCAGCCGGTCCAGGCCGCCGACCTCAACGTCACGCTCGACGTGTCCATCGAGGAGGCCGCGACCGCCGAGAAGGTGACCGCGATGTTCCCCGACGGGCGCAAGATCGCGGTCAGGCTGCCGGCCTATGTCGAAGACGGCCAGACTATCCGGCTGAAGGGCCAGGGCGAGCAGGGACCGGGACAGCCGGGCGATGCGCTGGTGAAGATCCACATCCGCAGGCATCCGCGCTACCGCATCGAGGGTCGCGACCTGCATGCCGATCTGGAGGTCGCGTTGGCCGATGCGGTGCTGGGCGCCAAGGTTCCGGTCGACACGCCGACCGGTAGGCTGGCGGTCAATGTCCCGGCATGGTCGAGCTCGGACAAGGTGCTGCGGCTGAAGGGCAGGGGCTTGCCCGAAAAGGCCGGCGGCCACGGCGATCTCTACGCCCATGTCCGCATCATGCTGCCGGAAGGTGGCGACAGCGATCTCGAAGCGCTGATGCGCGCCCGCAAAGGCTGACACGTTTCATTTCGCCAATTGGGCGTCGGGCGCTGCTTCCTCCATCTGCCGGATGGTTTCGCCGAAGCGGCGCAGCGCCTGCCGCACCGGAACGTGCGGGCCCTCGATCTCGAGCAGGATCATCGTCTCGCTGCCAAGGAAGGCGGCGCTGACCAGGCTGGTCACCTCGGCGGCGGAAAATGGTCCAAGTCCGCCGAACCGCCGCTCCGCCTCTTGCGCCAGCCCTTGCAGCAGTTCGAACCAGCCGTGCAGGTCGCGGCGCACCGCCTTGGCGATTTCGGGGCTCGACAGGCTTGCCGCGATCATCTCGTGCAGGATCCGGACATAGCCGGACGCCAGATCATCATCGAGGAAATCGCAGGCGCGCTCCCAGCGCTGCCACAGCGGCATCGGTGCTGCAAACGTCTCCGCCTGCCGCTTTAACAGCCCCTCGTTCAGATGGTCGAGCAGGGCCAGGAACAGCCGTTCCTTGGAGCCGAAATGATAGTGGATCTGGCTCAGCGGAACGCCGGCGATCTCGGCAACCCGCCGCGTCGACAGGTCGGCATAGCCGCCTCGATAGAGGCACAGCTCGGCTGCCGAAATCAGTTCGGCACGCGTGTCGCGCTTTGTCTTGTTCTGGGCCGTGACGGCGGCTTTGGCGGCGGCTTTGACAGCGTCCGTCATGCGGTGTGCCTGCCGCTGGAATCGGCACAATCTGGGCGGATCATCAACTCTCCTTCCGGGGCGGGCGTCTCGCCACCATATCTCGGTCGAACGACCGATCAAGTTGACTCGCTATTAAATTTATGGTTTTTGACCCTGAATTCGGTCGACCGACCGAATCCTGATGCTTGCATGGAGGGGCAGTCATGGCGGGCGTAATCACCCTTATCTACGGCGTTGCCGCATACCTGATATTTCTCGGTTCGTTTCTCTATGCGGTCGGGTTCGTCGGCAACATTGCCGTGCCGAAATCGATTGATTCAGGGATCGTGGGAAGTCCGGTCGAAGCCGTCATCGTCAACGCACTGCTGCTCGGCCTTTTCGCCGCCCAGCACAGCATCATGGCGCGGCCGGTGTTCAAGCGCTGGTGGACGCGGATTGTTCCGCACGTGGCCGAGCGCAGCACCTATGTGCTTTTGGCCAGCCTCATCCTGCTTTTGCTCTACTGGCAATGGCGGCCGATCCCCGGTCCCGTCTGGACGGTCGAGAACCCGTTCTGGGTCGCCGTCCTCCATGGCGTGTTCTGGCTCGGCTGGGCTGTCTTGCTGATCAGCACCTACCTGATCAACCATTTCGAACTGTTCGGCCTGCGCCAGGTTTTCGCGGCTTTGCGCAAGAGCAAATTGCCCGAACCTGTGTTCAGGACGCCGCTTTTCTACAAATGGGTCCGGCATCCGATCTATGTCGGCTTTCTCCTGGCCTTCTGGGCGACGCCGTCCATGACATGGGGCCATCTCCTCTTCGCAGCCGGCAGCACCGGCTACATCCTGCTCGGCATCTTCCTCGAGGAACGCGATCTCATCGCGATGTTCGGCGATCAGTACCGCCTCTACCGCAAGCAGGTGGGAATGATCATTCCCTGGCGCAAAGTCGCCGAATAAAGGCGATATCCGGTGCCGATCAGCCGATTCGGCTGGTCGGCCGGGCCTGGGCGATCAACGCGCGCTCGCCGAAGTGAGGCATTTCTCACAACATCGTTATTATCCCCCATTCGTTGTTTATGCCGAGTGTCTGAATTGAACGCGCGGCCCGTCTCCGCTTGAAGCGCCTTTCTGCCTGTGCGATAGGCACTCCAAAGCAGAATATCTTTCGGAGAGCGCTGACATGGCGGGTGGACAGGGCCTTATGGCCGGCAAGCGCGGGCTTATACTGGGCGTCGCCAACAACAGATCGATCGCCTACGGCATCGCCAAGGCTTGCGTCGACCATGGCGCCGAGATCGCGCTGACCTATCAGGGCGAGGCGTTCAAGAAACGCGTCGAGCCGCTGGCTGCGGAACTGGGCGCCTTTGTTGCCGGCCATTGCGATGTCACCGATCCGGCAAGCCTGGATGAAGTTTTTGCCAATGTCGCCAAGCACTGGGGCAAGCTTGACTTCCTCGTCCATGCCATCGCCTTTTCCGACAAGGACGAGTTGACCGGCCGCTATGTCGAGACGACGCGCGACAATTTCCTGCGCACCATGGACATCTCGGTGTTTTCCTTCACCACCATCGCCAAGCGCGCCGAGGCGCTGATGACCGATGGCGGCTCGCTGCTGACGCTGACCTATTACGGCGCCGAAAAAGTCATGCCGCACTACAATGTCATGGGTGTCGCCAAGGCCGCGCTCGAAGCCAGCGTGCGCTATCTCGCCGTCGATCTCGGCGGCAAGAAGATCCGCGTCAACGCCATCTCGGCCGGCCCGATCAAGACGCTGGCGGCCTCCGGCATCGGCGACTTCCGCTACATCCTGAAGTGGAACGAATACAATTCACCGCTGAAGCAGACGGTCACCCAGGAAGAAGTCGGCGATTCCGGCGTCTATTTCCTGTCGGATCTGTCGCGTGGCGTCACCGGCGAGGTGCACCATGTCGATTCCGGCTACCATGTCGTCGGCATGAAGGCGGTCGACGCGCCGGATATTTCGACCGTCAAGGAATAGTCCTGCCACGATTTCCGCCTGCCTGTCCTGACACCCGGAAGACCTGATGGTTCCGCTCGTCTACATCGTGCGCCACGGCCAGACGCAGTGGAATGCAGAGGCCCGGCTGCAGGGCCAGGCCGACACCGATATCAATGAACTTGGCCGCCAGCAGGCGACCCGCAACGGACGGCGGCTGGCCGGACTGATCGACAATCCCGGCGATTTCGACTTTGTCGCCAGCCCGATGAAGCGGACGCGTGAGACGATGCAGCGGCTGCGCTCGGCAATGGGCCTCGATCCTGATGCCTACCGCACCGACCCGCGCCTGGTCGAGGTGCACTTTGGCGACTGGCAGGGCTTTACCTTTGCCGAACTCGAGGCGCACAGCCCCGGCTCGCCGAAGGCGCGCCGCCGCGACAAGTGGAATTTCCATCCGCCGGGCGAGGACGCCGAAAGTTACCAGATGCTGCTCGAACGGGTGAAGCCGTGGTTCGATGCGTTGGACTGCCAGACCGTCTGCGTCACGCATGGCGGGGTCATACGGACCCTGTTCAGGATGGTGGAAGGTGTCTCCGAGCACGAAGCGGCAAACCTGGCAGTGCCGCAGGACCGGGTGCTCAGGCTGCAGGACGGGCGTCTGGAGTGGCTTTAGGCTGGAAGCCGGAGCTTCGCATGACCAGAAGCCCAACAAACAGGACGTCCCTCCTGTTTTGTACGCAGGGTGAAAGATCCCGTTCGATGCCGGTCCTATACGGTGTCGGCCTTACTCGGTATCGGGCAGTTCCATGTCGGTGACGACGTTCTCGCCATTCGTCACGTCATAGGCGATTACGATATCCATGCCCGGCTTCAGCGAGTCGAGATCGGTCTCAGCGTTGAGCTTGTAGGACTTGCCGTCCTCCAGCGTCAGCGTCAGCGCGTCCTTGTCGACCTTCGCGATCAGGCCTTCGGTCTGGCCGGCATAGGCGGCGGTGGAAATCAGCAACATGGCGGCAGCAGCGCCAATCAGGGTACGCATCGTCGTCCTCTTTGTCATTGCGCCTGCACAGGTGGCGGCGAGCTTTCAACGGGCGGATGGAAGAGAGCAGAAACCAACCGAATGTGTCAAAACTAAAACCGCCAGATCACAGTTTGACCCCTGTGGAAAACGCCAATAGAAGGCAGGTTTAAGCCGGCTCTCATGCCGGGCAGGGCTAAAATCCATGTCTCACAACACGTTCGGCCATCTGTTCCGCGTCACCACCTGGGGCGAAAGCCATGGCGCCGCACTCGGTTGTGTCGTCGACGGCTGCCCGCCCGGCATCCGCTTCACGCGGCAAGATATCCAGGCCGAACTCGACAAGCGCCGTCCCGGCCAGTCACGTTTTGTGACACAGCGCCGCGAACCGGACGAGGTGAAGGTCCTGTCCGGCTTCATCCTCGACGAGGACGGCGAGACGATGATCACCACCGGCACGCCGGTCTCGATGCTGATCGAGAATGTCGACCAGCGCTCCAAGGACTATGGCGAGATCGCCCGCCAGTACCGTCCCGGCCATGCCGACTACACCTATGATGTCAAATACGGCGTCCGCGACCATCGCGGCGGCGGCCGTTCCTCGGCCCGCGAGACGGCCGCGCGCGTGGCTGCCGGTGCGCTCGCCCGCAAGGTGGTGCCCGGCATGGTGGTGCGCGGCGCGCTGGTCTCGATAGGCGAGAAATCGATCGACCGCGCCAACTGGAACTGGAACTTTATTGGCGACGCCGAAAACCCGTTCTTCACCCCGGATCCGGCGTCGGTTCCGGTCTTCACCCTCTATCTCGACGGCATCCGCAAATCCGGATCCTCCGTCGGCGCGGTGATCGAGATCGTCGCCGACGGCGTGCCGGCCGGCCTCGGCGCGCCGATCTACGCCAAGCTCGACCAGGACATTGCGTCCGGCCTGATGTCGATCAACGCCGTCAAGGGCGTCGAGATCGGCAACGGTTTCGAAGCCGCCCGCATCACCGGCGAACAGAATGCCGACGAGATGCGCATGGGCAATGACGGCAAGCCGGTGTTCCTGTCCAACAATGCCGGCGGCATTCTCGGCGGCATCTCGACCGGCCAGGCCATCATCGCCCGTTTCGCGGTCAAGCCGACCTCGTCGATCCTGACGCCGCGCAAGTCGATCGACAAGGACGGCCACGACGTCGACGTCATGACCAAAGGCCGTCACGACCCCTGCGTCGGCATCCGCGCCGTCCCGATCGGCGAGGCCATGGTTGCCTGCGCGATTGCCGATCATTATCTGCGGCACCGAGGACAGACGGGGAAGGGAGGGGAATAGGGCAGTAAGGCAGTAGGGCAGTATGTTAAGAAGCCCACCTAAGCAGCCAGAAATTTCCTTGTCCCTACTGCCTTACTGCCCTATTCCCCTACTGCCCTGCGAGCGAAGCGAGCCTTCCATGCCTTACGATCAGAAGAAAATCGTCGAAGCCCTCCGGGCCTTCGAGCGCGGCGAGATCGTCGTCGTCATGGACGATGACGGGCGCGAGAATGAGGGCGACCTGATCGTTGCCGCCGTGCATTGCACGCCCGAAAAGATGGCCTTCATCATCCGCCACACCTCCGGCATCGTCTGCACGCCGATGCCGCGCGACGAGGCCAAGCGGCTGAACCTGTCGCCGATGGTCGCCGACAACGATTCCGCTCACACCACCGCCTTCACCGTCAGCGTCGATTTCAAGCACGGCACCACGACCGGCATTTCGGCCGAGGACCGCACGCTGACCGTGCGCAACCTTGCCAATGGCAATGTCGGCGGCTCGGACTTCGTCCGGCCCGGCCACATCTTCCCGCTGATCGCGCGCGAAGGCGGCGTGCTGATGCGCTCTGGGCACACCGAAGCCGCGGTTGACCTCTGCAAGCTCGCCGGCCTGCCGCCGGTCGGCGTCATTTCAGAACTGGTCAATGACGACGGCACCGTCAAGCGCGGCCCACAGGTGGCGGCCTTTGCCGAGGAACACGGCCTCAAGCAGGTTTCGGTCGCCGACCTCATCGCCTACCGGCAGCGCAAGGAAACACTGGTCGAGCGCGTCGCCTGTTCCGAAATCGACACACTTGGCGGCAAGGCGCAGGTCTTCACCTACACGCTGCCCTGGGATTCGATGCACCATGTCGCCGTCGTCTTCGGCGACATCAGGGACGGCGAGGATGTTCCGGTGCGGCTGCATTCGGAGGATGTGGTGACCGACGTCTTCGGCACCAGCCATCGACTCGACGGCATCATGAAGGCGATGGGCGAGCGCAAGCGCGGCGTCATCGTCTATCTCAGGGAAGGCTCCGTCGGCGTCGCCCATCAGGAGCGCAAGCGGCCGCTGAGCGCTGACCGCGAGGACCATGAAGAGGCACGCCGCCGCGAGAACGAGTGGCGTGAAATCGGCCTCGGCGCGCAGATCCTCAAGGATCTCGGCATTTCCTCGATCAACCTGATCGCCTCGCGCGAGCGCCACTATGTTGGTCTGGAAGGTTTTGGCATTCACATCGCCAAGACGGAAATTTTCTAGCTGGCCTAAGCCATTCCGACCGTAATCACTCTGCAGGAACGGCGGCTGCGTCGCATCCGTCCAACTCGCATGTGTGGGTGGCCAGGCTGCGCTGGCCCGCGAGCACGGTGACCAGTGCGATGGTGCCCGCCGCCACCGAAACCCAGAACCCGTTCCGGGCGCCGAATTCATCCACCACCGCGCCGGCGGCAAACGAGCCGAGCGCCATGCCGATGCCAATGCCGGTCATCACCCAGGTGATGCCTTCGGTCAGCATCGCTTCCGGCACGTGCCGCTCGATCAGGCCGAAGGCGGTGATGAAGGTCGGCGAGATTGCCACGCCGCTAAGGAACACCGTCAGCGCCAGCAGCGGCACGGTGCCGGCCGTGAGCGGCAGCAGCGCGCCGAGCGCGACGAGGGCCACCGCTATCGCCAGTTGGCGCTGCAGCGGCGCCTTCAGATTGAGCGCGCCGACGACGAGGCCAAGCACGAACGATCCCAACGCATAGACGCCGATGACGAGGCTGGCGGCGCCGGGCTGCCCGAGCTCCTTGGTGATCGCGACGGTGCTTACTTCCGTCGTCGCGAAGGTCGCACCTATGAAGATCAGGGCAAAGGTGATGATCTGCACCGGCCGCAGGCGAATTGCCGAGCCGCTCGTGACATGATCCACCGGCCGCACATGCGGCTCGGTCGCGCGCTGCAGGATGAAAGCCGTCGAACCGATGGCGAGGAACAGCGTGCTGACCAGAACACCAGCTTCTGGGAACAGGGCGGCGCTCAAGCCCACGGACAGCGATGCCCCGGCGATGTAGACGAGTTCGTCCGCCGCCGACTCGAAGGCGAAAGCGGTGTTCATCTGCGGCCGGCCGCGAAAGATCTCGGTCCAGCGCGCGCGCACCATTGCCGGCATGCTGGGCATGGCGGCGGCAGCCAGCGCCGAGACGAACAGCGTCCATACCGGCCAGTCCTGATTGGCTGCCGCAATCAGCACCGCGAAAGCAATTACGGTGACGACGGTGGTTGGCACCACGACCCGCGTCTGGCCAAGGCGGTCGACCAGCCTTGAGATTTGCGGCGCCACGAAAGCATTGCTCAGCGCGAATGTCGCCGAGACCGCACCCGCCAGCCAATATTCGCCGCGTGTTTGTGAGAGCATGGCCACGATACCAATCGGCGCCATGGCGATTGGCAGGCGCGCCAGGAAGCCCGCGGCGGCAAAGCCCTTGGCTCCAGGGGCGCGAAAGATTTCCGAATAGGGGTTTTGCATGGCTTGGTTCCTCGACAAAGGCCAATTCGACAATTACATACGATGCGTATGATTGTTAAATAGATCATACGTCGCGTATGTCAATTGGCATACGAGACGTATGTGAATAGGTCCAAAGCCATGCACAGACCCCGCAAGGAGATGATTGCCGAAACGCGCGCCAAGCTGATCACGGCGGCCCGCCATGCCTTCGGCACGATCGGCTATGCCGAAGCGTCGATGGATGATTTCACCGCGTCCGTGGGACTGACGCGTGGCGCGCTCTATCATCATTTCGGCGACAAGAAGGGCCTGCTGCAGGCGGTCATCGCCGAAATCGACGGCGAGATGGCGGTTCGCATAAATGAGATCGCGTCGAGAGCGCCGAGCCGCTGGCAGCGTTTTGTCGACGAGTGCACGATCTATATCGAGATGGCGCTGGAGCCGGAGATCCAGCGCATCATGTTCCGCGATGGCCCGGCCGTACTGGGTGATCCAGCGCAATGGCCGAATGCCAATGCCTGCATAGGTTCAATGACCGATCATCTGACCAGTCTGCAGCAGGAGGGCGTGGTCGTTCCCGGCGTCGACCCCGAAACCGCCGCGCGGCTGATCAACGGAGCCAGCAGCCAGGCGGCGCAGCGCATCGCCAATTCGAATGATCCCGAAGCGACGTCGAAGACCGTGGTCGCGGCCTTCAAGCAACTGCTCGAAGGGCTGCTCAAGAAGCAGGGTTCGCAGCCGGTCTGAACTCTCACCAGCCGCGACCCGGCATTTGCCGAGATTGACAATTCCGGACCCGGGTCCATCCTCTGCCACCATCTCTGAGGGGAGATTCGGGCGTGTGGGATTTCGAAATCGGCAGGTCGGTGTCCATCATGATCAGGACATGGCCGTTCATCGTCTTTCGCATGATCGTCTATTTCGGCATCACGCTGGCCTATATCGTGGCGACAGGCAGCGGCGCCTCTGTCGGTTATGGCGTCGGCCATATCTCCACCGATCCCGACGGCCCGCTTTCCTTTGCACTCTGGGGCGGCATCGTCGGCATCGGCGTTGTTTCGATCGCGCTCTACTGGATCCGCGAATACATCCTGTATGTCGTCAAGGCCGGCCATATCGCCGTCATGGTGCATCTGATCGACGGCCGCGACGTCCCCAATGGTCAGGACCAGATCGCCTACGCCAAGGATGTCGTGAAGGAGCGTTTCGCCGAGGCCAACATCCTTTTCGTGCTCGACCAGCTGGTCAAGGGCGCCATCCGCGCCATCACCGGCCTGATCGGTGGCATCGCCGCTTTCCTGCCCATTCCGGGCCTCGGCGGCCTGGTCTCGTTCATCAACACGGTCATCCGCCTGTCGCTGACCTATGTCGACGAGATCATCCTCGGCTACAACATCCGCATCAACTCGTCGTCGCCCTTCGAAACGGCCAGGCAAGGCGTCGTGCTCTATGCCCAGAACGGCAAGACCATGGTCAAGAACGCCGTCTGGCTCGCGGTCATCATGTGGGGCGTGTCCTTCGTCATCTTCCTGCTGATGCTGGCGCCGGCTGCCGCCATCATGTGGTTCATTCCGGGGCAGCTCGGCGGCTGGGCCTTCGTGCTCGCCATCCTTCTTGCCTGGGCCTTCAAGGCGGCCTTCATCGAGCCCTTCGCCATCGCCTGCCTGATGCAGCTCTATTTCAAGACCATTGAAGGCCAGGTGCCGAACGCCGAATGGGACCGGCGGCTGGTCGAGGCGTCGTCCAAGTTCAAGGAACTCAAGGACAAGGCTCTGGCCTCCTTTGGTGGTTCGCGCTGGACGCAGCCGAGCACCTAATCCCTGTTGAACACCGGCCTTTCCTACCGCGAAAACATGGTCAAAGCGGCGGGACGCGCCTATATCGGGTCATGGTCACCCGTCTCTACACCCATCCGATCTTCCTCGAACATCTGACGCCGCCCGGTCATCCGGAGCGGCCAGATCGCTTGCGCGCCATCGAGCGCGTGCTCGATGACGAGGCGTTTGCCGGGCTCGACCGGGTCACGGCGCCTCAAGGCGACGAGGCCACCATTCTCTACGCCCACCCTGAGGATTTCGTCGCCCGCGTCCGCGCCGCGATCCCCGAAAACGGCATCGTTTCGATCGACGCCGACACCAGCGCCAGCCCGAAAAGCTGGCAGGCGGTGGTCACCGCCATCGGTGCGGCCAACGCCGCCGTCGACGACGTCTTCGAGGGCCGCGTCGCCAATGCCTTCGTCGCTTCACGTCCGCCCGGCCACCACGCCGAAAAGACAACGGCGATGGGCTTTTGCCTGTTCAACACCGCGGCGGTCGCGGCGCGCCATGCACAGAAGAAACACGGCGCCGAGCGCGTCGCCATCATCGACTGGGACGTCCACCACGGCAACGGCACGCAGGACATTTTCTGGGACGACCCCTCGGTGCTCTATTGTTCGACGCACCAGATGCCGCTCTATCCCGGCACCGGCGCCAAGACCGAAACCGGTGTCGGCAACATCGTCAACGCGCCGCTGGCGCCGCAGACCGGCTCGGACATGTTTCGCGATGCCTTGCTGTCGCGCATCCTGCCGGCGCTCGACAATTTTGCACCCGATTTGATCATCATTTCCGCCGGGTTCGACGCCCACCATCGCGACCCGCTGGCCGAGATCAACCTCAGCGAGGACGATTTCGACTGGGCGACCGGCCAGTTGCTGGAACGCGCCGGGCGCCACAGCGGCAATCGGCTCGTCAGCCTGCTCGAGGGCGGCTACGATCTGCAGGGATTGGCATTTTCGGTCGCCGCCCATGTCGGGCGGCTGATGAAGGGATAAGGTATGGCTGGCGAAGCAAATGAAGACGTCAAGGCGATGAGCTTCGAGCAGGCACTCGACGCGCTGGAGAAGATCGTCGATGATCTCGAACGCGGCGACGTGCCGCTCGACCAGTCGATCAGGATCTATGAGCGCGGCGAGGCGCTGAAGGCCCATTGCGACCGTCTGCTGAAGTCGGCCGAGGACAAGGTCGAGAAGATCCGGCTATCGCGCGACGGCAAGCCGGTGGGAACGGAACCACTCGACGCGGAATAATTTGTCAAACGGGGCGGGCAGAGAAAGCAGGTAAGGAGTTCAAGCATGTGCAGAAACATCAAGACCCTGTTCAATTTCGATCCGCCGGCAACACATGACGAGATCCGCGATGCCGCCCTCCAGTTCGTGCGCAAGTTGAGCGGTACGACGCGGCCCTCACAGCGCAACCAGGCAGCCTTCGATCGCGCCGTCGAGGCGATCGCCGAATCGGCGCATGAATTGCTCCATTCGCTCGAAACCAACCATCATCCGCGCAATCGCGAAGAGGTGGCAGCCAAGGCAAAAGCCAAATCGGCGCTGCGCTTCGCCTGAGGAAATCCAGATGAGTTTCTTCCCCGGCAAGGACCCTGAGCCTGGCGATGCCTTCGCCAGCGACCAGATCGAGTTGATGGTCATTCCGAACGCCAAGGACATTGACGGCTTCCAGGTCCGCCGCGCTTTGCCGACGGCAAAGCGGCGGCTGGTCGGCCCCTTCATCTTCTTCGACCGCATGGGTCCGGCCATTTTGCGCGCCGGTCAGGCGCTCGATGTCCGTCCGCACCCGCATATCGGCCTGTCCACCGTCACCTATCTGTTCGACGGCAAAATCAGGCATCGCGATTCGCTCGGCACCGAAATGGTGATCCAGCCCGGCGACGTGAACCTGATGACCGCCGGCCGCGGCATCGTCCATTCCGAGCGCACGCCCGAGGAACTGCGCGGCGCACCGATGTCGGTCTCCGGCCTGCAGACCTGGCTGGCGCTACCCGACAACAAGGAGGAGGTGGCGCCGGTGTTCGAGAACACCGCAGCAATCCGTCTGCCCGAAATCGACGCAGAGGGCGTCAGCGGCCGCGTGGTGATCGGCGATTTCTCTGGCCTGCGCTCGCCGGTAAGGGCCGACACCGAAACGCTTTACGCCGATCTGCGCCTGGCGCCCGGCGCCAGCGTGAAAATTCCAGCCGACGCCGAGGAACGCGCCATCTACACGCTGGACGGCGATGTCTCGATATCGGGCGACCGCTTTCCGGCCGAGCGGCTGCTGGTATTCCGGCCCGGCGACGAGATCGTCGTGTCGTCCGAGCGTGGCGCTCATTTCATGCTGTTCGGCGGGGCTTCGCTCGGGTCGCCACGCCACATCTGGTGGAATTTCGTCTCGTCGTCGAAGGAGCGCATCGAACAGGCCAAGCAGGAATGGAAGACGGGCCGCTTCGATATCGTTCCTGGAGATGAGGAAGAGTTCATTCCGTTACCGGACAATTAACGTCAGCAACACCCGCGTCACTGACACGCATTTACATTCGGGCGGCGCAGGCATATTTCGCCCATGATCAACGCGCATGAACGAAAATAGCTGGGCAGGCTCCTAAACAGTGAACGCAACGCTGCATACGCCGCTTCTCGACAAGGTCCGCATTCCCGCCGACCTGAAGAAGCTTGACGAAAGCGAGCTGCCGCAGCTGGCCTCGGAGTTGCGCGCCGAACTGATCGATGCCGTTTCGCATACGGGCGGGCATCTCGGCGCCGGCCTCGGTGTCGTCGAACTGACGGTAGCGTTGCACTATGTCTTCAACACGCCGGAAGACCGCGTGATCTGGGATGTTGGCCACCAGGCCTACCCGCACAAGATCCTGACCGGCCGCCGCGACCGCATTCGCACGCTGCGCCAGGAGGGTGGCCTGTCCGGCTTCACCCGGCGCGCCGAAAGCGAATACGACCCCTTCGGCGCCGCGCATTCCTCGACTTCGATTTCCGCTGGCCTCGGCATGGCCATGGCGCGTGACCTCTCAGGCGGCCACAACAATGTCATTGCCGTTATCGGCGACGGCGCCATGTCGGCCGGCATGGCCTTCGAGGCATTGAACAATGCCGGCGCGCTCGATGCCCGCCTTATCGTCATCCTCAACGACAACGACATGTCGATTGCGCAGCCGACCGGCGCCATGAGCGCCTATCTGGCGCGGCTCGCTTCAGGGAAGACCTATCTTGGCCTGCGCGATTTCGGCAAGAAGCTGACCTCCTATCTCGGCAAGCGCGCCGATCGCGCCATCACGCGGGCGGTCGAGCATGCGCGCGGCTATGTCACCGGTGGTACGCTGTTCGAGGAGCTCGGCTTCTACCATATCGGCCCGATCGACGGCCACAATCTCGAGCATTTGATCCCGGTCCTGAAGAACGTCCGCGACAATGCCGATGGCCCGGTGCTGATCCATGTCGTGACCCAGAAGGGCAAGGGCTACGCGCCGGCCGAAGCTGCGGCCGACAAATATCACGGCGTCAACAAGTTCGACGTCATCACCGGCGCGCAGACCAAGGCGCCGGCCAACGCGCCGGCCTACACCAAGGTGTTCGCCGAAAGCCTGATCCAGGAAGCCCGCGCCGACGACCGCATCGTCGCCGTGACCGCCGCCATGCCGAACGGCACCGGCCTCGACCTGTTCGGCGAAGCGTTTCCGACCCGGACCTTCGATGTCGGCATCGCCGAGCAACATGCGGTGACCTTTGCCGCGGGCCTCGCCAGCGAGGGCTACAAGCCTTTCGCCGCCATCTACTCGACCTTCCTGCAGCGCGCCTATGACCAGGTCGTCCACGATGTGGCGATCCAGAAATTGCCGGTGCGCTTCCCCATCGACCGGGCCGGCTTTGTCGGCGCCGATGGCGCCACCCATTGCGGCGCCTTCGACACCACCTTCCTGGCGACACTGCCGGGCTTCGTCGTGATGGCGGCCGCCGACGAGGCAGAGCTTCGCCACATGGTGCGCACCGCCGCCTATTATGACGAAGGTCCGATCGCCTTCCGCTATCCGCGCGGCAACGGCGTCGGCGTCGATATGCCCGAGCGCGGGTCGGTGTTGGAAATCGGCAAGGGCCGCATCATCAGGGAAGGCACCAAGGTGGCGCTGCTCTCCTTCGGCACGCGGCTGCAGGATTGCCTTCTTGCGGCCGAGGAACTCGGCGCGGCCGGGCTTTCGACGACGGTTGCCGATGCCCGTTTCGCCAAGCCGCTCGACGAGGATCTGATCCGCCGGCTTGCCCGCTCGCACGAAGTGCTGGTGACGGTGGAAGAGGGCGCTGTCGGCGGCTTCGCCAGCCATGTGCTGCAGTTCCTCGCCCATGAAGGCTTGCTGGAAAGCGGCCTGAAAGTCCGGCCGCTGGTGCTGCCCGACGAATTCACCGACCACGCCAAGCCCGAAAAAATGTATGCCGATGCCGGGCTCGATGCCGCCGGCATCGTGCGCACCGTATTCGTTGCGCTTGGCCATTCCGCTCGCGCCCAGCGGGCTTGAAATCGCGCCTGAATCAAAATCTCACGCCTTTGAAGCGGTTTGCCGGCTTCCTTCCGTAACATTCTGTTAACGCTTCTGTTTGGCGTTTCGCTTACCGTGTCTTTTGGCCGTTTTTCAACGCCGCCCTGCTAGAAACCCGACCGAGGCAGGGAGTTAAAAACAATGCGAACGCTTCTGTGCGGCGTGGCCCTTTTGGCCGCCATCGCCACGCCGGCCGTGGCCGAAACACGCTATGACCGCAAGCTCGAACAGGCGGTGGCAAGCATCGTCGCGGGCAAGATGGGCGATATCAGGGGCGGCTTCTCCTACAAGCAGGTGCCGCAGCTCGTTGTCGTGCCGGACGTACCGGTTGCGCCCGCTGAGAGCCCGCCCAAGCAGGCTTCCAGCGACGCCAGCGACGGGCTGGCGCCCGCCGTCGAACGCCAGGTTTCTCGCACGATTTTCTAGAGCCTGTCCCATCCCGATGGGATCGGGATGGGGCTCTATCTCTTTTGCTTGAGCATGATCTTGTCCGAAAACCGGTTCCCACTTTTCGGGATCATGCTTAAAACCACATGTCACGCACGCAGCGTCCATCGCGTGGCAGGTCATCGTAGGTATCCAGACCGTCGAAATGGTCGATCGGCAGGTCGGCGACCGCCTCCGGCGGCGCCAGCCTGACATTGACGGCGATCCGCGTGCGGCCGCTGTCACTGCGGCGCAAGCCGCGCCAGGCGAGCACACAGGCACAGGTCCGGCAAAACAGGATTTCCAGCGACGGCGTGTCCTTGCCGGCGCGGGTATAGGAATGCACGGGTCCTACAACGCGCATGCGCTCATCGACAAAATCATAGGCCCAGAGCGTGCCGTAGCGGCGGCAAAGCGTGCAGTTGCAAGCGGTGATCGGGCCGGGGCCGCCCTCCAGGGTCCAGGGGGCGGCGCCGCAATGGCAGGTTCCCGTCAGCATTCGTCCTCCTCCGCATTGCCGAGCCATCCCGCCCCGGCCATCTTGCCGGACTGGGTGCGATTATCAACTGGCGGCGGGTCGGCCAGCTTCTCTCGCCCCAATGTCCTTGCCTTCGCGACCGGCTTTCGCCATGAAGGCACATGAACTCCCCTCTGCCAGCCAGCACACGCCAGCGGCTCGACGAATTGCTCGTTCAGCGCGGCCTGTTTGCGAGCCGCTCTCGCGCCCGCGACGCGGTCGAGCGTGGCACCGTGACGGTCGACGGCGTGGTCGCTCGCAAGCCCGGCCAGACCGTCCTGCCGCAATGCCTTATCGTTATCGACGATCCCGCGCAGGGCTATGTCTCACGCGCGGCGCTGAAGCTGATTGCCGGGCTCGACCACTTCAGTCTTGATCCCTCGGGCTCCGAAGCCCTTGATATCGGCGCCTCGACCGGCGGCTTCACCCAGGTGTTGCTCGAACGCGGCGCGGCCCACGTCACGGCCATCGATGTCGGCCACGGCCAGATGCATCCCGATGTCTCGTCCGATCCGCGCGTCACCGTGATCGAGGGCGTGAACGCCCGCGAGCTCACCGTCGCCGATCTCGGCGGCCGGATCCCGGATTTCATCGTTTCCGACGTCAGCTTCATCTCGTTGAAATTGGCGCTGCCGCCGGCGCTCGCCATCGCCAGACCGGGAACCCGTGCCGTGTTTCTGGTCAAGCCGCAATTCGAGGCCGGCCGCGAGGCGATCGGCAAGGGAGGCTTGCTGAAGGACCCGTATGACGCCGCCCGCGTTGCCGGCCTGCTGCAGGAATGGCTCGAAGGCGTCCCTGGCTGGCGTACACTGGGTCTGCACATGTCGCCGATCGAAGGCGGCGACGGCAACCGCGAGTTCCTGCTCGGTGGGATCAAGGACCGATGAGCACGCGCTTCACCATCAAGAGACTGGGCTCCCAAGGCGACGGCGTCGCCGAGACGGAAACCGGCGAGCTGTTCATTCCTTTCACGCTGCCCGGCGAGACCGTCACCGCGGCGCGCGAAAGGGATCGCGCCACGCTGATGGCGGTGCTGGAGGCCTCGCCGCTGCGCATCGATCCGGCCTGCCGGCATTTCACAGAATGCGGTGGCTGCGCCGTCCAGCATCTGCAAGCCGACGCCTACCAGCAATGGAAGCGCGACAAGGTCGTGCATGCCTTGAAGGGCATTGCCGGCGACATCGGCGCCTTGGTGCCGTGCGCGCCCCATACGCGCCGCCGCGTCGTGCTCGCCGCGCGGCGCACCGACACGGGCATGCGGCTTGGCTTCCATCGCCATCTGTCGCCGGAAATCATCCCCATCGAGGAATGTCCGATTTCGCTGCCGGAGATCGTTGCCGCGCTCGATCGCTTGCGATCGGTCGCAGACCTGGTTTGCGCCACCACCAAATCGTTCCGCATGGCGGTCACGGTGACGGGCTCGGGCCTCGACGTCGCGGTCTATGAGTCAGGCAAGCTGGGCGAGCACCAACGCCGGATCGCCTCCAACTTCGTCATGGCCAATGGATTTGCCCGGCTTTCGATCGACGACGAGATCGTCATCGAGCCGAAAAAACCGGTGGTCATGTTCGGCACCGTCGCTGTCGCCGTACCGCCCGGCGCCTTCCTGCAGGCAACCGAAGCCGCCGAGCAGATGATGGCCGATCTTGTCGGCGGACATTTGCAGCGCGCCAAGAAGGTCGCGGATCTTTTCGCCGGTTGCGGCAGCTTCGCGCTTCGGCTAGCGGCGAAATCCGAGGTGCATGCGATCGAAGGCGATGCGGCCGCCCTTTCGGCGCTCGACCGCGGATCACGCTTCGCCACCGGCCTGAAGCGGGTAACCGGCGAACGTCGCGACCTGTTCCGGCGCCCACTGACGTTCAAGGAGCTGAACGCTTTCGACGGCGTCGTCTTCGACCCGCCGCGCGCCGGTGCTGAGGACCAGTCGAAGCAGATCGCCCGCTCCGACGTGCCGTTCGTCGCCGCCGTCTCCTGCAATCAAGTGACGCTGGCCCGAGACCTGCGCATTCTGATCGACGGCGGTTATGCCCTGAAGAGCGTCACGCCGATCGACCAGTTCCTGTGGTCGCCGCATGTCGAGGCAGTGGCGCTGCTGGAGAAGCCGAGAAGGCGGCGGTAGCCGCTCAAACCCTGGTGCCGCCAACCGTCATCTGGTTCATTCTGAGATGCGGCTGGCCGACGCCGACCGGCACGCCCTGTCCGGCCTTGCCGCACATGCCGATGCCGTTGTCCAGCTTCATGTCGTTGCCGATCATCGACACACGGTGCATGGCGTCCGGTCCGTTGCCGATCAGCATGGCGCCCTTGATCGGCTGCGTCACCTTGCCGTTCTCGATCATGTAGGCCTCGGTGCAACCGAACACGAACTTGCCTGAGGTGATGTCGACCTGGCCACCGCCGAAGGCGACGGCGTAGATGCCGTTCTTGACCGAAGCGATGATCTCGTCGGGCTCCATGTCGCCCGATGTCATGTAGGTGTTGGTCATGCGCGGCATCGGCTGGTGCGCATAGCCTTCGCGCCGCCCGTTGCCGGTCGCCTTCATGCCCATCAGCCGGGCGTTCTGGCGGTCCTGCATGTAGCCGACCAGCTTGCCGTCCTCGATCAGCAAGTTGCGGGCGGAGGGCGTGCCTTCGTCGTCGACGGTCAACGAGCCGCGCCGCTCGGGCATGGTGCCGTCGTCGACCACGGTGACGCCCTTGGCAGCCACCTGTTGACCCAGCAGGCCGGCAAAGGCGGAGGTCTTCTTGCGGTTGAAGTCGCCCTCAAGCCCGTGGCCGACGGCTTCGTGCAGCATGACGCCCGGCCAGCCGCTGGACAAAACGATGTCGAAGGTTCCGGCCGGCGCCGGGATGGCTTCGAGATTGACGAGCGCCTGCCTGAGCGCCTCTCGTGCCGCATGCTTCCAGCTGTCCTCGACCAGGAACTCGCCGAACGCCTTGCGACCGCCCATGCCGTAGGAACCGCTCTCCTGGCGGTCGCCATCGCCGACCACGACGGACACGTTGATCCTGACCAGCGGCCGGATGTCGCGCACCATCTGGCCGTCGGCGCGCACGATCTCGACATGCTGCCATGACGCCGCGAGCGAGGCCGTCACCTGGCGCACGCGCGGATCCTCGGCCCGCAGCCAGGCGTCTATTTCCTGCAACAGCTTGGCCTTGACCTCGAAGGAGGGCGAGGGGATCGGGTTCTCGTCGCCATAGAGATGGCGGTTGGTGTGGGCAGGGGCCGCGGCAAGCGTGCCGGAATAGCCGCCCTTGACGGTCGAGACCGCTTCCGCCGCGCGCAGCAGCGAGGCTTCGGACAGATCGCTGGAATGGGCGTAGCCGCTGGCCTCGCCGGCCACCGCGCGCAGGCCAAAGCCCTGGTCGGTGTTGAAATTGGCAGTCTTCAGCTTGCCATTGTCGAACATCAGCGCTTCGCTCTCGCTGTATTCGAGAAACAGCTCGCCGTCATCGGCGCCGTTGAGAGTGTCGGCGACGATCCGCTTGATGCGATCGTCTGAAATGTCGAATTGGCCGATCAGGCTGTTCATGGCAGGTCCGTTCACAGGAGGAATGGTTGTTGCCACGATGTAGGCGCGAAGACGCGCCTGCACAATCCGCAATGACGATCCGCAGCTGGACGTGGAGCGCGGAGCCCTACTTCTCGTTCACGAACTCTTTGATGTCGCTGGTCATGGAATCCCAGTTCGAGAACTGCTCCTCGAGGTAGGAGCGGGTAACCCCGCCCTTGAACATGACATCCATCTTGAAGTTCGACCCGTCACCGGAAAAGGCCTTCACCCAGCGGAACTTCTTGTTCCATTCATTGGCCTGGTCGACCGTGAAGACATCCGTATAGCCCGACGAAAACTGGATCGACTTGCACTTCTCATGGTTTTCGCAGCCATAGAAGTAGATCACATATTTCATGCCCTGAAGCCGGCCGGAGACCATCGGATCGCCGCCGTCATCCTTGTCCATCTTGGCCGAGCCATAGCCTTTCGCAATCTCGAGAATGACGGCCGGATCGGGCGCCGTGATGATTTCGGCATCCTCGGCAAAGGCGACGGAAATTGCGCCGGACAAAATCAGGCCGGTCGACAGAAGGAGAGAAAAAGAGCGCATCATGACCCCCAAGCCAAAAATCGAACCCGTGGGAATTCTGTTTCAGGGCGGGCTCTTCGCAAGCATCAAGCTCAGGGGAGCGCGGCAAAACCGTCGGCGAAGCCCTTGAGGTCGACGGGGATGCCGATGCCTTCTTCCGGCGTCTGGAAGACGATGAAGGTGGCCGACGTTCCGGTCTTCAGCGTGTCGAGCAGCGGCTTTTCGAGAATGACCTCGGCGTAGCAGCCGTCCTGGAAGCAGCGCACGAAATAGGCGCGGCCGATATCCTTGCCGTCGACATTGAGACCAAGCCCGTTGGGCAGGAGTACGCCGAGCGGCGCCAGCACGCGCAGGATCTCGGCCTTGTTGTCGGCAGTGCGCAGCACCACGACGGACAGCCCCATTTCCGGGCGATCCTCGGCGACGACATTCTGCATCATCACGCACTGTTCGGAGGTGGCGCCGGCCGGCGTGTCGCAGATGATCGACCACGCGCCATGCGTCGACTTGACCGTGCCGCTCGGCTGCGCTGCATTGGCGATGCCGGCCGCGGACGAGCCGATACCGATCAGGGCGGCGAGAAAGATGACCTTCGCCCCGCTGCTCGAAAGCCAAGCGCTTTTCGAATGCCAAGCGTTTCTCGAAAGCCAAGAGGTCATGACGGCTCCATTGCGAATCACGGCACTTTAAGCCGCGCCGGGGCCAAGTAAAGGATAGGGCGACCGCCGGTCAGCTCGGCAAGCGCAATAATGCGCTTTTCCCTAGCAAATTCGCCCGAATTGCGACCGTCGGGCGTATTCCGGCCACAAGCCCGAATAGCTCATCTGCCGACGATCGGCGCGAGGCAAAAGGCCGCTGAAACGGCGCGGCAGCAGTTGCGCGCAAAAATGCCGCACGGTTTCGCCCGCTCCTTTCTTGCGGAGGGAAATAGAGTATGGTTTGAACCACCCTTGGAACTGTCCGGGATTCCCATTCCGGCATTGTTCGATATTCTTGCGCGCGATCGCGAGGAACCGGGAGATGAAGAGGGCGATGAGAAAATTCCCAGCAAGCGCCAAATTGATGGCAACAGCAGGCGCTGCCGCCGCATTTTTCGCCGGTGCCTCCGCCCATGCGGCCCAGCCGCAGCCGTGGGAGATGACCTTTCAGCCGGCAGCGACCGACATGATGCGGCAGATCGAGTGGTTCGGAAACTACACGATGTTGTTCGTCGTCCCGATCACCGCGCTGGTTCTGGCTCTTCTCGCCTGGTGCATCTTCAGGTTTCGCGCCAGCGCAAACCCGGTTCCGTCCAAGACAAGCCACAACACGCTGATCGAGATCATCTGGACCGTCGGGCCGGTCGTCGTCCTGCTCTTCATCGCCATCCCCTCGTTCCAGCTTCTGACCGCGCAGTACACGCCGCCGGAAGAAGCCAAGCTGACCGTCAAGGCCACGGGCAATCAGTGGAACTGGGACTATGAGTACCAGACCGAGAACACGCTCTCCTTCAACTCGGCCATCCTTCAGGACGCCGACCGCGCGGCGATCGGCAAGGAAGACCGCAAGGTCTATCCGCGCCTGCTGGCGGTCGACAATGAGCTGGTGGTGCCGGTCAACACCATGACCCGCGTCCTGGTCACCGCGACCGACGTCATCCACTCCTTCGCCATGCCGGCCTTCGGCATCAAGATGGACGCGGTTCCCGGCCGCACCAACGAGACCTGGTTCAAGGCGGAGAAGGAAGGCCTCTATTACGGTCAGTGCTCGCAGCTGTGCGGCAAGGACCACGCCTTCATGCCGATCGCCATCCGCGTCGTCTCCGACGCGCAGTACAAGAGCTGGCTGGCAGCAGCCAAGACCGACCTTCCCGGTGCCAACAAGGCGCTGATGGCCGAGGTCGACGGTACCAACAAGGTAGCGGCCGCCGGCAATTGATGCCGCGGGTTAGCAAGATTTAGGGAACGGAGCCGACCATGGCAGAAGCTGCAGCTCACGACGACCACGACCACAAGCCCTATCATGGCTGGGTCCGGTGGGTGTACTCCACCAACCACAAGGACATCGGCACGCTCTATCTGATCTTCGCGATCTTCGCGGGCATCGTCGGTGGGGCGCTTTCGGTCGTCATTCGCATGGAGCTGCAGGAGCCGGGCATCCAGATCTTCACCGGTCTGGCGCAGATGGTCTACGGCATGAACGGCGACGCCGCCATCGACGGCGGCAAGAGCATGTACAACGCCTTCGGCACCGCGCACGCTCTGATCATGATCTTCTTCATGGTCATGCCGGCGCTGATCGGCGGCTTCGCCAACTGGATGGTGCCGATCATGATCGGCGCGCCTGACATGGCCTTTCCGCGCATGAACAACATCTCGTTCTGGCTGCTACCGCCGGCTTTCATCCTGCTGATCGCCTCGGCCTTCATGCCGAGCGCGCCGGGCGCCTTCGGCGTCGGCGGCGGCTGGACGCTCTATCCGCCGCTGTCGACCTCCGGCCAGCCCGGGCCGGCCATGGATCTGGCGATCCTGTCGATCCACATTGCCGGCGCCTCGTCGATCCTCGGCGCCATCAACTTCATCACCACCATCTTCAACATGCGAGCGCCCGGCATGACGCTGCACAAGATGCCCCTGTTTGCCTGGTCGGTGCTGATCACCGCCTTCCTGCTGCTCTTGTCGCTGCCGGTGCTGGCTGGCGGCATCACCATGCTGCTCACCGACCGCAATTTTGGCACCACCTTCTTCACCCCGGATGGCGGTGGCGACCCGCTGCTGTTCCAGCACCTGTTCTGGTTCTTCGGTCACCCTGAGGTGTACATCCTGATCCTGCCGGGCTTCGGCATCATCAGCCATATCGTCTCGACCTTCTCGAAGAAGCCGGTGTTCGGCTATCTCGGCATGGCCTACGCGATGGTCGCGATCGGCGCCGTCGGCTTCATCGTCTGGGCGCACCACATGTACACGACCGGCCTGTCGCTCGACACGCAGCGCTACTTCGTCTTCGCCACCATGGTCATCGCCGTGCCGACAGGCGTGAAGATCTTCTCCTGGATCGCGACGATGTGGGGCGGGTCGATCTCGTTCAAGACGCCGATGCTGTGGGCGCTCGGCTTTATCTTCCTGTTCACGGTCGGCGGCGTCACCGGCGTCCAGCTCGCCAATGCCGGCCTCGACCGCTCGCTGCATGACACCTATTTCGTCATCGCCCACTTCCACTATGTGCTGTCGCTGGGCGCGGTCTTCGCCATCTTCGCCGGCTGGTACTACTGGTTCCCGAAGATGACCGGCTACATGTACTCCCCGGTGATCGCCAACACCCACTTCTGGGTCACCTTCGTCGGCGTCAATTTGATTTTCTTCCCGCAGCATTTCCTTGGCCTCGCCGGCATGCCGCGCCGCACCATCGACTATCCGGACGCGTTTGCCGGCTGGAACATGGTGTCGTCCTACGGTTCGTATATCTCGGCCGTCGGCGTGGTGATCTTCCTTTACGGCGTCTTCGAAGCCTTCCAGAAGAAGCGGGTGGCCGGCGCCAATCCATGGGGCGAGGGTGCAACGACGCTCGAATGGCAGCTGCCTTCGCCGCCGCCCTTCCACCAGTGGGAACAGCTGCCGAAGATCAAGTAAGGCAGCCTGATTACGAAACCGCCGGCCCGCCGGCGGTTTTGGCCAACGGAATGATTGGACTTATGTACGCATGGCCCTGGTCGACGACCCATTGATTGACGAAGCGGGCTTTCGAATTTCGGAAGCCACGGCGGGCGATTTCTTCGCCCTCCTGAAGCCGCGCGTCATGTCGCTGGTGGTGTTCACGGCCTTTGTCGGCATGGTGGCGGCGCCCGTGACCGTTCACCCGCTGATCGCAATGGTCGCAATCCTAGCGATCGCCATTGGCGCCGGCGCCTCGGGCGCGCTGAACATGTGGTACGACGCCGACATCGATGCCGTTATGAGCCGAACCGCCGGCCGCCCGGTTCCTTCCGGCCGCATCCTGCCCGGCGAGGCGCTGAGTTTCGGCCTTGTGCTGTCGGTGCTGTCGGTGATGACACTGGGTGTGCTGATCAACTGGCTGTCGGCGGCGCTGCTCGCCTTCACCATCTTCTTCTACGCCGTCGTCTACACGATGTGGCTGAAGCGCTCGACGCCGCAGAACATCGTCATTGGCGGTGCCGCCGGCGCCATCCCGCCTGTGATCGGCTGGGCGGCGGTGACCGGAACAGTCAGCCTCGAAAGCCTCGTTCTTTTCCTGATCATCTTCCTGTGGACGCCGCCGCATTTCTGGGCGCTGGCGCTGTTCAAGTCCGACGACTACGCCAAGGCCGGCGTTCCAATGATGCCGAATGTTGCCGGCCACGCCTCGACCCGGCGCCAGATCTTTGCCTACGCGCTGATCCTGGCCCCGATCGGCGTGCTGCCCTGGGTGCTCGGCTTCACCAGCGCGGGCTACGGCATCGCTTCGCTGGCGCTCGGCGCCGGCTTTATCTGGTACGCCTGGAAAGTGCTTCGTATGACTGACGCAGACCGCGTCATGAAGCCGGCCAAGGCACTGTTTGCCTATTCCTTGCTCTACCTCTTCGCCATCTTCGCTATCTACCTCGCCGACTGTGTCATCGGTCGCGCTTTGGCCATCGGCGGAGCATGACCATGGTCGACAAGAAGCTTGAACTGGTCACGCTGACCGAGCGCCAGCAGAAAGCCCGCCGCAACCGTTCGGCCGCCATCGGCCTGGCGCTGGCGGCGCTGGTTGTCGTCTTCTACGTCATCACCATCGTCAAATTCGGCCATAGCGGATCGATGTGAGGCCGATGATGACCCGCCAGACCATGACCGACCCGAAAAAGAACAACACCAACCGCGTCGTCGCCGCCGTCTGCGTCGCCTTCTTCGGCGGCATGATCGGCATGGCCTACGCCGCGGTGCCGCTCTACAAGATGTTCTGCCAGGCTACCGGTTATGGCGGCACCACGCAGCGCGCCGAGAAGCAATATGCCGGCCGCATCCTCGACCGCGACATCACCGTACGCTTCGACGCCAACACCAACGGCATTCCCTGGCAGTTCCAGCCGGTCGCCCGCTCGGTCACCGTCAAGATCGGCGAGACCACGCAGGCGCATTACAGCGCCACCAACAAATTCGACCGCGCCGTCACCGGCCGCGCCACCTTCAACGTGCAGCCGGAACTGGCTGGTCCCTACTTCAACAAGGTCGAGTGTTTCTGCTTCACCGACACGACGCTGAAGCCCGGCGAGACGCTGGACATGCCGGTCGTGTTCTATGTGGATCCCGACATCGTCAACGTGCCGGAACTGAAGGACTTGAAGACGATCACCCTGTCCTACACCATGTTCCCGGTCGAAAAGAACAAACCGGTCGCCTCGTCGGCACCGGCCAACAGCAGCAAAATTTCAGATACCGAAGCAAATCTCGGGGGTTGATATGGCAGACGCGCACGCAAAACCACAACACGACTACCATCTCGTCAACCCGAGCCCGTGGCCCTTCCTGGGCTCCATCGGTGCGCTGGTCACCGCCGTCGGCGGCGTTGCCCTGATGCAGTATCTCAAGAACGGTGATTTTCCGATCTTCGGCCACAACATCGCCAATCCGTGGCTGTTCTTCATTGGGCTGGTCATCGTCCTCTACACCATGTTCGCCTGGTGGTCGGACACGATCAAGGAAGCGCATGAGGGCCACCACACGCGCGTCGTGTCGCTGCATCTGCGCTACGGCATGATCATGTTCATCGCTTCGGAAGTGATGTTCTTCGTCGCCTGGTTCTGGGCCTATTTCGACGCCAGCCTGTTTCCGGGCGAAGCGCAGCAATATGCTCGTACCGCGTTTACGGGCGGCGTCTGGCCGCCGAAGGGTCTCGAGGTCCTCGATCCCTTCCATCTGCCGCTTTACAACACCATCATCCTGCTTTTGTCGGGCACCACGGTGACCTGGGCGCACCACTCGCTCATCCACGGCGACCGCAAGGGGCTGATCAACGGCCTGGTGCTGACCGTCGGCCTCGGCATGCTGTTCACCATGGTGCAGGCCTATGAGTACATACACGCGCCGTTCGGCTTCAAGGATTCCATCTATGGTGCCACCTTCTTCATGGCGACCGGCTTCCACGGCTTCCACGTCATCATCGGCACCATCTTCCTGGCTGTCTGCTTGCTGCGCGCGATGAAGGGCGATTTCACCCCCAAGCAGCATTTCGGCTTCGAGGCCGCCGCCTGGTACTGGCACTTCGTCGACGTGGTCTGGCTGTTCCTGTTCAGCGCGATCTATGTCTGGGGATCGACCGGCGCGCTGATCGAAGGCCACTGATACAGATCTAAGACTGATCTGGGAAAGTTTGATGAGGCGGCTGCGGTAACGCTGCCGCCTTCTTCTTTTCGGCGCAATGATCACCGATCGGTAGCCGATGCGGCTGACGATTTTCTGGGCGATCTGCATGATCCTACCCACCACGGCCTTTGCCCCCGAACGCATCGATCTCGTGCGCGTCGACAAGTCGGAGCGGCGGCTGCATCTGATCGGCGCCGGCGAGGTCCTGCGCACATACAGCATTGCGCTCGGCAGCGATCCTGTTGGGCAAAAAAGCCGGGAGGGCGATGAGCGCACGCCCGAGGGGCGTTATCTCCTCGACTGGCGCAATCCCGGCAGCGTCGCCCACAAGTCGATCCACATTTCCTATCCCAACGCCGCGCAGGTCGAGGCCGCAAAAGCCGCCGGAATGGATCCCGGCGGCAACATCATGATCCATGGCCAGCCCAACGGCTTCGGCTGGTGGGGCTGGCTGCTTCAATTGGTCGACTGGACCGATGGCTGCATTGGGGTTACCGACTCCGACATGGATGAAATCTGGACTATGGTGCCGGATGGAACGCCGATAGAAATCGAGCCGTAGAACATGACCGAAGACGCTATCCATGAGTGAAGATAGGGCGATCTGGCCACCCATCGAGCCGATCTCGGCCGGCCTGCACGGCCGGTGTCCGCGTTGCGGGGAAGGGCGGCTGTTCTCCGGCTTCCTGACCGTTGGCAAGCGCTGCATGAATTGCGGTCTCGACTATTCCTACGCCGATGCCGGCGACGGTCCGGCGGTGTTCGTCATCCTGATCATCGGCTTCATCATCGTCGGGCTGGCGCTGTGGGTGGAAGTGACGCTGAGCCCGCCGCTCTGGCTGCATTTCATCATCTGGATACCGCTGGCGGTGGCGCTGTGCCTGACGGCGCTGAGGTTGATCAAGGGCGTGCTGTTGACGCTGCAATACGCCAACAAGGCGGCCGAAGGCCGGCTGGATCGCGAGCAATGAGCGAGGCACTGGCCAGGACTGCCGGCCGTTCGCGGCCGAAGACGGCGTTGCTGCTCGGCCTCGGCCTGGTGCTGTTCGTCATCCTGCTTGGGCTCGGCACCTGGCAGGTGCAGCGCCTGCAATGGAAGGAAGGCCTGCTGCAGACCATCGACCAGCGCACCCACTCAGTGCCGCGCCCGCTGGCGGATGTCGAGAAGGAATTCGCCGCCACCGGCGATGTCGACTACACGCCGGTCACCGTCAGCGGCACATTCCTGCATTCGGGCGAGCGGCATTTCTACGCCACCTGGGACGGCGATGCCGGCTTCAATGTCTACACCCCGCTGGCGCTCGACGATGGCCGCTTCGTGCTGATTAACCGCGGCTTCGTGCCCTACGATCTCAAGGATGCCGCCAAGCGGCCGCAAGGGCAGGTCACCGGCAAGGTTACGGTCACCGGGTTGGCGCGCAATCCGCTGCCGGCCAAGCCGTCGACGATGCTGCCCGACAATGACGTGGCCAAGAACATCTTCTACTGGAAGGACCGCGATGCGATGGCGGCAAGCGCCGGCCTGCCGGCCGGTGCCGTGCTGGTCCCGATCTTCATCGACGCCGACGAGTCGCCGAACCCCGGTGGGCTGCCGGTCGGCGGCGTCACCATCATCGATCTGCCGAATTCTCATCTGCAATATGCCTTCACCTGGTACGGCCTTGCAGCCGCTCTCGCGGCGGTGCTGATCATCAGGCTGCGCCGTCCGGCAAAGCCCGAATGATGTCAGCTGCCCTTGACAGGGTGGGGGCGCAGACCTCATTTCGCCTCTGAACAACGGCCCGGATTAAATGCTTCACACCAAGACCAAGCCTCCGCTGACGATCCGGCTCTGCCAGCCCCGCGGCTTTTGCGCCGGCGTCGACCGTGCCATCCAGATCGTCGTGCTGGCGCTGAAGAAATACGGCGCGCCGGTCTATGTCCGCCACGAGATCGTGCACAACCGCTATGTCGTCGAGGGCCTACAAAGCCTTGGCGCGGTGTTCATCGAGGAACTGTCGGAGATCCCGGCCGAGCATCGCAAGTCGCCGGTGGTGTTTTCGGCCCACGGCGTGCCGAAATCGGTGCCGGCCGACGCCCAGGCGCGCGAACTCTTCTATCTCGACGCCACCTGTCCGCTGGTGTCGAAGGTGCACAAGCAGGCGATGCGCCACCAGCGGCTCGGCCGCCATGTGCTTCTGATCGGCCATGCCGGGCACCCCGAAGTAATCGGCACCATGGGCCAGTTGGCGGAAGGCGCCGTCACGCTGATCGAGACCGAGGCCGACGCCGCGACCTTCGCCCCAGCCGACCCCGAAGCGCTCGGCTTTGTCAGCCAGACGACGCTGTCGGTCGAGGACACCGCCGGCATCCTGCGCGTGCTGCAGGAGCGCTTCCCGCAGCTCAATGCGCCGGCCGCCGAATCGATCTGCTACGCCACCACCAACCGCCAGGAAGCGGTAAAGGAAACCGCCGCCGGCGCCGATCTCTATCTGATCGTAGGCGCGCCCAATTCCTCCAATTCGCGCCGTCTTGTCGAAGTGGCGGAGCGCGCCGGCGCCAGCATGTCGCTTCTCGTACAGCGCGCTTCCGAAATTCCATGGAATGACATCGCCGACATCTCGACGCTCGGCCTGTCGGCCGGCGCGTCGGCGCCGGAGATCATCGTCGACGAGATCATCGACGCTTTCCGCCAGCGCTTCGAAGTGACCATCGATCTCGCGATCACGGCGACCGAAACGGAGGATTTTCCAGTCATGCGGGTTCTGCGCGATGTCGAACTGACGCGGGCCGACATGGCCTTCGTCAACGGAGCCGCGTGAACAGAACATGGCGGTCTACACCGATGTCAACGAGGGCGAACTAGGCGCGTTCCTCAAGGCCTATCCGGTCGGCGAACTCTTGTCCTACAAGGGCATTGCCGAAGGCACCGAGAATTCGAATTTTTTGCTGCACACATCGAGCGGCTCCTACATTTTGACGCTCTACGAAAAGCGCGTCGACAAGGCCGACCTGCCGTTCTTTCTCGGCCTGATGGGCCATCTCGCCCGCAAAGGCATTTCCTGTCCGCTGCCGGTGACCGCGCATGACGGCACCGTCATCGGCACGCTGGCCGGCCGTCCCGCGGTCATCATCACTTTCCTCGAGGGCCTGTCGCTGCGGCGGCCGACAGCGGCGCATTGTGCAGAGGTCGGCAAGGCGCTGGCCGCCCTGCATCTGGCCGGCCAGGACTTTGCGATGACCCGCGACAACGCGCTCGCCATCGATGGCTGGCGCAAGCTCTGGAACGCCTCACGCGACCGCGCCGACGAGGTCGAGCCGGGGCTGGCGGCCGAGGTCGATGCCGATTTCGCCGATCTTGAACGTCATTGGCCGCAGGACCTGCCGACGGGCATCATCCATGCGGATCTGTTCCCCGACAATGTCTTCTTCCTCGGCGAGAAACTGTCCGGACTCATCGACTTCTATTTCGCCTGCAACGACCTCTACGCCTATGATGTCGCCACCTGCCTCAACGCCTGGTGTTTCGAGAAGGATTTCTCCTTCAATCTCACCAAGGGCACGGCGCTGCTGGCCGGCTATCAGAGCGTGCGGCCGTTGGGCACTGCCGAGAAGGCGGCGCTGCCGATGCTGGCGCGAGGCTCGGCGCTGCGCTTCATGCTGACCCGGCTCTATGACTGGCTGACCGTTCCCGATGGCGGGCTGGTCATGAAGCGCGATCCGACAGAATATATCCGCCGCATGCGCTTCCATCGCGCGATCAGATCCCCTTCGGAATATGGACTGACATGACCAAGCAGGTTGAAATCTTCACCGACGGCGCCTGCTCGGGCAATCCAGGTCCCGGCGGCTGGGGCGCGATCCTGCGCTTCAACGGCAAGACCAAGGAATTGTCGGGCGGCGAGGCCGAGACTACCAACAACCGCATGGAGCTGCTCGCCGCCATTTCGGCGCTGAACGCGTTGAAGGAGTCGTGCGCCGTCGAGCTTCACACCGACAGCAAATATGTCATGGACGGCATTTCCAAATGGATTCATGGCTGGAAGAAAAACGGCTGGAAGACCGCCGACAAGAAGCCGGTCAAGAACGGTGAGCTGTGGCAGGCGCTGGACGAGGCCAACAGGCGCCACAAGGTGACCTGGAACTGGGTCAAGGGCCATGCCGGCCACACCGAGAACGAACGCGCCGACGAACTCGCAAGGGAAGGCATGGCGCCGTTCAAGAAGGGCTCGGCCGCATCTGCAACGCCGAAGCCCGCAGCGGCGCTGAAGCCGGCCGCGCCGGCGACGCAGCCGGCGGCCCCAAGAGCACGGCGCTCGACCCAGAGCTATTGAGTTCAGGCTTCCCGGCAGGAAGATCTCACCCGTGCCGATTGCATACTACATCACCCATCCCCAGGTTCAGATCGATGCCAACGTTCCCGTGCCGGAATGGGGGCTGTCCGAGATCGGACGGGCGCGGGCATCAGCCATGCTCGACCAACCATGGGTCGGCCCAATCCGCCGCGTCGTCGCGTCGACCGAGCGCAAGGCGATCGAAACCGCTGAGATACTGGCCAGGCATCTCGGCCTTACGGTCGAGTTGCGCGAACGCATGCATGAGAACGACCGGTCGGCAACCGGCTTCCTGCCGCCGCCGGAGTTCGAAGCGGTCGCCGACCAGTTCTTCGCCAACCCGCACAAAAGCATTCGCGGCTGGGAACGCGCCATCGATGCCCAGCAGCGCATTGTCAGCGAGGTCGAAACGGTGCTCGGCACCGCCGGCAGTGGCGATATTGCCTTCGTCGGCCATGGCGGCGTCGGAACCCTGCTGCTGCTTTCGCTCAGTGGTCGCGAAATCAGCCGCGAGGCGGACCAGCCGGCCGGCGGCGGCAACTGCTTCGCCTACGATGTCGGCCTACGCCGCGTCGTCCACGGATGGTGGCCGATAGACAAGCCGCGCCACGGTAATTGATGGCCGGAAGCCAGCAATTCTAGGCTTTGGCTTAAAGTCGATTTCATCCCTGGGTGATAGAACGGCGCAATCGATCCTGGCGGTGAGGCGCGGCGATGTTCGGACGCAGGACTTTCGGCAAGCAGCAGCACAGCTTTGCCGATCTCAAGAAAATGATGCGTCCGACGCCGGATGCCGACGGCGTGACGCGCGTTTTCTCAAAAGAGCTCTGGGACGATCCGAAGATCGGTTCCTTCCTGCGTGAGGCCGGCATCGCACCGGACGACCAGCGCAACATCATGCGCACGGCGGATGATTACATCGCCCTTTTCGCCGCGGCGAGATACCGGCTTCAGCAGCGCACCGAGGCCTTCAACGCCGAGATGGCGGCACGCAACGGCTATTGCCGGGCCGCGCCCTTTTTGGTCATCGACCAGTCGATCTGGGACGGCGAACATGGCGCCTTCCTCTATGCCCAGATGGATCTCGTCGGCTTCGACGACTGGAATGTTGTGATGCTGGCGGCTGATGCGCGGACCACGCAATCATGCGGCCTGCCGGCACATCCGGGTTCGGTACCGGCGCTTACCCAGGCAATGACCGGGCACGTGGTCCGATGGAAGGCGCGCTATGAATTCGCGCTGGAAGAATTCGGCGTCACCGCCACCGGCGGTCGCAGCATCACGCGGGAGCAGTTCGAGGCGGAGAAAAACGTGCTGCGTCAGGAGATCGTCGACACCGTAGCCGCGATGAAGCCGCGCGCGATCAGCGAATAGAACCTGTCCTCAGCGGATCAGCAGGGCAGTGCCGTAAAGGCCGAGTGCGAACACCGTATGCGAGATCACGTTGAAGGCGCGGATCTGCATCGGGTTGGGGCGCTTTGAAGCCGCCCAGCCGGCGCCCATTCCGGGCGCCAGCAGGAACCAGCCGGCGCCGATGGTGACCATGCCAAGGATGAAGGTCGGCAGGAAGGTCGGTGCGTCCAGCCACGCCCTGCCCACCAGCGCCACCAGGATGACGCCGTAGACGATGCCGGTGAAGTAATGGAAGGCCCAGCCCAGCGCGTGCTCGTGCGCATAGGGCGCGGCCTTGGCGATATCATCGTGGAAGACCTTGCCGTCCTTGAGGTGCCAGACCCAGCGGCCGGGCAGCCCCCAGTTCGGCCGCGGCTGACCGAACGCCAGATGCAGGAACATCGCCCAGAGGTCCATCAGCACCGTGGCGCCGATGCCGATCGCAACACTGCGCCAGATGATGGCAAACATCGTCGATATCCCCCAAAAGCAAGGCAGTCCGGCAGGAAGCGCGCGATGGTCAGGCCATGGCGCGCATAGCCCCACGCGGCTGCCGCTATTTAGAGCTGGCTCAGAATGTGAGCCGCACCGGATGTGTCGACACCGGGCTTGGTCTCGACATTGAGCGCGGTGACCTTGCCATTGTCGACGATCATCGAGAAGCGTCTCGCGCGTAGCCCCATATCGTTGCTTACGAAATCGAGGCCGACCGACTTGGCGAAGTCGCCATTCCCATCAGCCAGATAGAGGATCTTGCCTTCACCGCCGGTGAAATTCGCCCACGCGCCCATGACGTGGACGTCGTTGACCGAGACGACGGCGATGGTGTCGACGCCGCGCGCCAGGATGGCGTCGTGGTTCTCGAGATAGCCCGGCAGATGGTTGTTGCTGCAGGTCGGGGTGAACGCGCCGGGAACGCCGAACAGCACCACCTTCTTGCCCGCAAAAATCTCGGCCGAGGTGATCACCTTGGCGCCGTCGGCGGTCATTTCCTTGAAGGTCGCATCTGGTAGTTTGTCGCCAACGGCAATCGTCATGATGGTCCTCGTGTGAAAGCAGGGAAGGTTTCTTGCGATAGCGAAATCAGGCATCTCCCGCAACCGCCGACAAGGCCTGGATCAAGGGAAAGCCTGGATCGGGTATGTATCAAGGGAAAGGCAAAACGCCCTCGACCGCGCCTTCCGCACTTGTCAGCGTGTAATACAACCCCCCATCGGTCGGTGTCGTCGACGGCCGGTCGAGGATCGGTACGGTAAACACCAGCCGGCCGTCCTTTTCGCTGCGCGCAGGCGCCCCGAACATGTAATCGCGTTCGCCGGCGACGAAGAAATCCGCCGCCTCCGGATCGCCGGGAAAGGTCGCCTCGACGATCAGCGTCTCGTGGTTGCCGGGCAGGACCTTGATGCCGAAATCGGCCTTGGCGGGGGCGGGCAAGGTTGCAAGGGCCGCTTTCACCAGGGCCGCATCCTCGGCATTGTCGGGATCGGCGGCGGGATCGACGCTCAGCCGCGTCTGCACCGGAATGCAGATCGTCTCGCAGATGCCGAGAAAGATGTCGGCATCGATGACGGCCGCATCCCCAGGCGACGACAGGGTGAATGTCACCGGCAGCGAAACCGGATGGTTGTAGCCGGCCCACTTGCCATAGCCGTCGTCATGACGCTGCGGCGGCGGGAAGGAAAACGCCGCATCGGTGATGTTGGTGCTGGCCGACACGTCGATCTGCGGTGGCACGCCGGCGTCGCCCGGATCGCGCCAGTAGGTTTTCCAGCCGGGCTTGAGCGCAATGTCGAGCACGCCATGGATGCGCCCGGCGTCGTCGGCCTTGCCTGATGTCACCAGCCGTACCTTGCCGCCTTCGCTGTTGTACCAGTCCGAAGAGGAAGCCGCGGCGGGAAGAGCTGCTCCGCCTCCGATGGCGGCGCCGAGCAGCAGGATTTTCAAGCTTTGCATGGCGGTGATTTGATCGTCAGTTCATGGCCGCGCAATGTTTTCATGGCGCTCTGCGTATCATATTTGCGTGACTTTCGGGCGAGGAACAGTCGAGTTCAAGCGATCAGCCGGATTAAGTTGGCAATCGGGAATCCGTTGCTCCAGCTATTGGGCTTTGGGCGAATCGCGCGCGGCGCATCTTTTCGGCGTCCCGGAAACGCGTTACGCTCCCCTCCATGGACTTGTTGCGGCACAAGAAGACGGCCGGCGGACGCGGCTTTCTCGACGACCAGTTCCTGATTGCCATGCCCGGCATGAAGGACGACCGCTTCACGCGCTCGGTCATCTACATCTGCGCGCACAGCGACGAAGGCGCGATGGGCCTGATCATCAACCAGACGCAGCAGATGCTGTTTCCCGATCTTCTGGTGCAGCTAGGCATCATGAACGAGCAGGAGGCGATCAGGCTGCCGGCGCAGGCCCGCGACTTCGTCGTGCGCAATGGCGGCCCGGTCGACCGCAGCCGCGGCTTTGTCCTGCACTCCGGCGACTACCGGGTGGAATCCTCGCTCACCGTCTCCGATGATATCTGCCTCACCGCGACCGTCGACATCTTGCGCGCCATCTCGTCCGGTCGCGGCCCGCGGCGCGCGCTGATGGCGCTCGGCTATTCTGGCTGGGGCGCCGGCCAGCTGGAGACCGAGATCGCCGAAAATGGCTGGCTGACGTGCCCGGCGACGCCGGAGCTTCTGTTCGACACCGACATCGAACGCAAATACGACCGTATCCTGGCCACCATCGGCATCGACCTGGCGCATTTGAGCCTCGCGGCGGGGCACGCCTGACCTATCAGCTGACCCAAAGGCCAAACGGCCCTAAGCCTGGGTCATCGGGTATTGCTCTTTCAGCGCCTTCAGCACCTGATCGCCGGGCATTGGGGCGCCGAACATGAAGCTCTGCACGTATTCGCAGCCCATCTGGCGCAGTTCCAGCGCATCGCTTTCGTCGGAAATACCCTCGGCCACCACCGACAGGCCGAGCTCATGCGCCATGTTGACCATGGATTTGAGCAGCACCGCGCGCTTCGGCGTCGCGTCGTCGACGAAGCTCTTGTCGATCTTGATGGTGTCGAAGGGGAAGCGCGTCAGATAGGCGAGCGACGAGTAGCCGGTGCCGAAATCGTCGAGCGACAGGCCGATGCCGAGCTGCTTCAGCTTGGTCAGCACATGCGAGGTCTGCTCGGGATTGTCCATCACCAGCGATTCGGTGAGTTCGAGCCTGAAGCAGCGCGGCTTCAGATTGGCCCGCGCGATGACCGAGCGGACATCGCTGACTAGGTCGCGGCGGATCAGCTGGCGGCTGGACAGGTTGACCGACACCGATAGCGGCGTGTCGCCGATCTGCTTTTGCCAGCCGGCGAGGTCCTCGGCCGCCTGCTGCATGGCAAACAGGCCGAGCTGTACGATCAGACCGCAGCTTTCGGCGACCGGAATGAAATCGCCCGGCGGGATCATGCCGCGGCGCGGGTGGTCCCAGCGCAGCAGCGCCTCGAAGCCGGCAATGCTGCCATCCTCCAGCCGCACGATCGGCTGGTAGGCAAGGGTGAACTCGCGCCGCTCGATGGCGCGGCGCAGATCGGATTCGAATTGCAGACGGTCGGTACCGACGGTGCGGAAGGCCGGCCGGAAAGGCTCGATCCTGTCGCCGCCGAAGCGCTTGGCCTGGTGCATGGCAAGCTCGGCGTCCTTGACCATGTCCTCGGCCGAAGTCTGCGCCGAAGTCCAGGTGATCAGGCCGATCGAGGCAGTCAGCACGATCTCGCGCTTGGCGAAGGTGATCGGGTTGTTGATGGCGTGCTTGATGGCGTCCGCCACCGCGGCGATACGGGCAGGGTCCTGTTCGGACAGCAGCATCAGCGCAAACTGGTCGCCGGCAAAGCGCGACAGCGAATCCTTCGGCTTCAGCAGCCGATGCAGGCGGCGCGCAATGGTGAGCAGGATGGTGTCGCCGGCCGAGATGCCGAGCCCGTCATTGACCTGCTTGAACCGGTCGATGTCGATGACGAAGACGGTCGGGCGCACCTTCTCTTCGGTGCGCGCGATCGAGATGATGGCTTCCAGCCGGTTCATCAGAAGTTCGCGGTTGGGCAGCCCGGTCAGATTATCGTGAACGGCGTCGTGCAGCAGCCTTTCCTCGGACTTTTTCTGCTCGGTGACGTCAACCATGGTGCCGACGCAGCGAATCACTTCGCCGTCCGAGCCGATCACCGGCCGCGCCCTCAGCAAGAACCAGTGGTAATGCCCGTCGGCGCCGCGCAGGCGGAAATTCTGCGACACCCGGCCGCGCCGGTGTTCGAGCACCACGTCGAGCGTGGTGCGGAAGGTATCGCGGTCGTCGGCATGCAGCACCGGCAGCCAGTTGCGGGCGGCACCCCCCAGGCTGTTGGGCGCAAGGCCAAGCTGAATGCTGACATCGGGCTTGGTGACGACGCGGTCGCGCAGAACGTCCCAGTCCCACACCGTGTCGCCGGAGCCCGCCACCGCCAGCGCCTGGCGCTCGAGATCGGAGAACAGGCCTTGATGCAGCGCGCCGCCGGCAAAGGCATGCTGCATGACGGTGAAGCCGATCAGAAGGATGATCAGGATCAGCCCGCCGCCCAGGGCCGGCTGGGCGATGTCGTTGTCGAGCATGCCGGTGATCGCCATCCACGATCCGCATAGCCAGAGCAGCACCATGACCCAACTGGGCACCAGCATGATAGCTCGATCGTAACCACGGATACCGAGCAGGATGATCAGGCCGAGCCCGGTTAGCGCGGTGGCGGCGAAGGACAGCCGGGCAATGCCGGCGGCGACGGCCGGATCGACGATGGCGACACCCGCGATCAGCACCAGGCCAAGGATCCAGACCACCGCGCCATAGCTGAAATGGCCGTGCCATCGATTGAGGTTGAGATAGGCGAACAGGAACACCACGAAGGTCGCCGCAAGCGCCACCTCCGTTCCCGCTCGCCACATCTGCTCATTGCCGGGCGATATCTCTATGATCTTGTTCAGAAAGCCGAAATCGACGCAGATATAGGCAAGCACTGCCCAGGCGAGGGCCGCGGTCGCCGGGAACATCGAGGTTCCCTTGACCACGAACAGGATGGTCAGGAACAGCGCCAGCAGGCCGGCAATGCCGATGACGATGCCGCGAAACAGCGTGTAGGAATTGACCGAGTCCTTGTAGGCCTCCGGCTCCCAGAGATAGACTTGGGGCAGCTTGGGCGAGGCGAGTTCGGCGATGAAGGTGATCACCGTTCCCGGGTTCAGCGTCACCCGGAACACATCGGCGTCGGGGCTCGACTGGCGGTCGAGCGCAAAGCCTTCGCTGGGCGTGATTGCGGCGATGCGGGTAGCGCCGAGATCGGGCCAGAAGATACCCGAATTCACCAGCCGGAAATGCGGCGCCACGATCAGCCGGTCGAGCTGCTGGTCGGTGGTGTTGGCGAGCGCGAACACCGCCCAGTCGCCGCTCGAGCGCGCGTTATTGGCCTCGACCTCGATGCGCCGCACGATGCCGTCGGGGCCGGGCGCAGTCGACACCTGGAAGTTTTCGCCCTGGTTGGGGTAGATCGTGACGGCGCGCGACAGGTCGAGCGCGACGTCGTCGCGGGCAATCTTGATCGGTTCGACGGCGAAGGCCGGGAGCGCCGCGCATAGCGTGACGACAGCCGCCAGAACGAAGGCCAACAGCGACCCGTTTCGCAGGAAATTCGTCAAAAATCAGTCCTTCGTTCCAGCGCCGCCCGGCGGATCGTCCGCGATCCGGGCGTAGAGGTAGTGGTCCTGCCAGATGCCATTGATCCTGAGGTAGGATCGCAAAAGTCCTTCGCGCCGGAATCCGGCTTTTTCAAGCACTCGGATCGACCGCGCGTTGTCGGGAATACAGGCAGCTTCGATCCGGTGCAACCTCAGCGTATCAAAGGCGAAGCGGCAGACGACCTTGACCGCGTCGGTCATCAGGCCGCGGCCGCCAAACCTCTCGCCGATCCAGTAGCCGACATGGCCGCTTTGCGAGACGCCGTGGCGGATGTTACCCAGCGTAATGCCGCCGGCAAGCTTGCCGCTCGCCTTCTCGAAGATGAAGAAGGCGATCGCGGTTCCCTGTGCATAGTCTTCGCGGTAGCGCCCGATGCGCAGCCGCCAGGCGGTGCGGTCGAGTTCGTCGGGCGTCCAGCGCGGCTCCCACGGTTCGAGGAAGCCGCGGCTTTCGCCGCGCAGCGCCGACCATTCGCGATAGTCGTTGGTGTAGGGCACGCGCAGCGTGACCCGGTCGCCCTTCAGTGCCGGCAGGTCACGGCGAAAGAAAGGGAGCGCGAACACGGGGCGCGCCTTGAGGGGGCTTAGACGGCGAGCTTGCGGGCCGTGGTGTGCGTGCCCGCAAGCGAATCGAGGATCGCCTCATAGGGCGCGAGCGTACCCACGGGGCCGACGGCGGTCAGCGTCGGCTTGGTCGAAAACAGCCGTGACGACAGGTCGGTCAGCCGCTCTATGGTCAGCGCCGACAGCCGTTCCATCAACTCCTCCTTGGCGATCGGCCGGCCGAACAGAAGCAACTGCCTGGCGATCTGTGAGGCGCGGCTGGCCGGGCTTTCCGCCGACATGATCAGTCCGGCGCGGTATTGCGCACGCGCCCGGTCGAGTTCTTCCTGCAGGATGTTTTCGCCGGCCTTCTGTAATTCGTCGATGATGACAGGCACCAGTTCGGCAATGTCGCTCTGGCCGGTCGCGGCATGGACGCCGAAAATGCCGGTATCGGAAAAGCCCCAATGGAAGGCATAGACGGAGTAGCACAGGCCGCGCTTTTCGCGCACCTCCTGGAACAGGCGCGAAGACATGCCGCCGCCGAGGATCATCGACAGCACCTGCGAGGCGTAGAAGTCGCGCACGTGATAGGCGCGGCCTTCGAAGCCGAGCACGATCTGCGCGTCCATCAGGTCGCGATCCTCGCGGAAATCGCCGCCGACATACTGCGCATATTGCGGCATCGTGCTGTCGGCCTTGCTGCGGAAGCCGCCGAGCTGCTTTTCCACCTCGCGCACGAAATTGTCGTGCTTGATGTCGCCCGCGGCCACGATCACCATGCGCTCGGCGCCATATTGGCGTTCGATGAAATCGTGCAGCTGTTTGGAGGTGAAGGATTTGACGGTTTCCGGCGTGCCGAGGATCGAGCGGCCGATCGTCTGGTGGCGGAACGCCGTCTCGGTGAAACGGTCGAAGACGATGTCGTCGGGCGTGTCGTGCGCGGCACCGATCTCCTGCAGGATCACATGCTGCTCGCGCTCCAGCTCCTGCGGGTCGAATTCGGACTCCTGCAGGATGTCGGCAAGGATATCGACGGCCAGCGGCACGTCGTCGGACAGCACCCTGGCATAGTAGGATGTCGTCTCGACTGAGGTGGCGGCGTTGATCTCGCCGCCGACATCCTCGATTTCCGAGGCGATTTCGAAGGCGGTACGCCTTTTCGTGCCCTTGAAGGCCATATGCTCGAGCAAATGGGCCATTCCGTGCTCTTCGTCACGCTCATTGCGAGCGCCCGACTTGACCCAGGCACCAAGGGCAACGGATTCGAGGCTTGGAAGGGTTTCGGTGGCGACTGTCAGGCCGTTCGACAGACGGCTTACCTCAACACCCATATGGCAATTACTCCCTAACGCGCTGCCCTTGAGTGGCGGCTCACGTAATCTTCCACCATTTTCAGGTCGGATGGAAGTACCGTGTATTTTTCGTCGGCTGACATCAACGACCCCAGCCATGCAGGCAGGGCCGGCGACACGCCGCAGGCGGCTTCGACAGCCGCCGGGAACTTGGCCGGGTGGGCCGTGCCCAGCACCACCATCGGCACTGCGCCGTCAGCCTTGCCGGCGGCGACATGCACGGCCGCGGCTGTATGCGGGTCGAGCAGGTAGTTGCTTGATTCCAGCGTCGAACGGATGGTGGCGGCGACCTCGCTCATATTAGCCCGGCCGGCGTCGAATTCCGACCGCATCCTGGCCATTTCAGCCGTTTCGATGGTGAAGGCGCCGGACTGTTTCAGCCCGGCCATATAGCGCCGCACCGTCTCGGCATTGCGGTCGGAGGCCTCGAACAACAGCCGCTCGAAATTCGACGACACCTGGATGTCCATCGAAGGCGACGTCGTCGCAAACACACCTTTGGTGCGGTATTCGCCGGTCGCGAAAGTGCGCGCCAATATGTCGTTGTCGTTGGTGGCGACGATAAGTCGCTCTATCGGCAGGCCCATCTTCTTTGCGGCATAACCGGCGAAAATGTCGCCGAAATTGCCTGTCGGCACGGTGAAGGAAACGGGCCGGTCGGGTGCGCCCAGCGAAAGCGCCGAGGAGAAATAGTAGACGATCTGGGCCATGATGCGGGCCCAGTTGATCGAATTGACGCCCGACAGCGACACTCCATCGCGGAAGGCATGGTCGTTGAACATATCCTTCAGCAACCCCTGGCAATCGTCGAAATTGCCTTCGATGGCCAGCGCCTGGACGTTGGCGGCGGTCGATGTCGTCATCTGCCGCTGCTGCACCGGCGAGACGCGGCCATGCGGGAACAGCACGAAGATATCGGTGCGGTCGCGGCCGGCAAAGGCGTCGATGGCCGCACCGCCGGTGTCGCCCGAGGTGGCGCCGACGATCGTGGCGCGCTGGCCGCGCTCTGCCAGCACATGGTCCATCAGCCGGGCAAGCAGCTGCATGGCGACGTCCTTGAAAGCCAGCGTCGGACCGTGGAAGAGTTCGAGGATGAAGGTGTTAGGGCCGGTCTGCACCAGGGGGCAGACGGCCTGGTGGCGGAAGGTGGCATAGGCTTCGCGCACCAGGCGTTCGAAAACGGGTGCGGCGATTTCGCCGCCGAGGAACGGCGTCAGCACGCGGATGGCGAGGTCGGCATAAGGCAGGCCGCGCATGGCGCGGATCTCGGCTGCCGAAAACTGCGGCCACTCGCGCGGCACGTAGAGCCCGCCGTCACGTGCCAGTCCGGCCAGCACCGCGTCGGAAAATCCAAGCGCGGGCGCTTCCCCGCGAGTACTCACATATTGCATGTCACAGACCCGTTGCCGCTTGGCGTTTCCGTTCACCACAGAGTGGTTAATTTCTGCGCTGGCTCAGTCGCATTTTTGCCGCGCCATTGCTATAGGTCACCAGCTTTGCGAGAGGGAAGTGCAGTTTCATGGCGTTCTATTCGTTCAACCGTCGCTTTGTCGCGGGTCTGGCGCTCACCGGCTTTATGCTTGCCGCCGCTGGCTGCCAATCGAGCGACAATGGCATCCTCAACCTCGGATTGGGCAAGAAGACCGACCCGAATGCGCCAATACCGCCGCAGGACCCCAAGGTGCTCGCCAGCCAGTTGCAGGCCTATTGCCCGAAAGTGACGGTGCGCGACGGCACCGCTTATTTCAACACCTACGCCAAGGGTGCGCCGCAGTCGAAAAAGAAAAAGGCTGACACCGCGCAGGATGCCGAGGCCGCTGCCGCCGCGCAGACGGCGCCGGATGGCACCATCGTCGACCCGAACAAGGATCCGACCAAGATCATCTACCAGGCCTCGATCAGCGATGTGAGCCGCGATTGCAGCCGTGCCAACGGACAGTTGACGATGAAGGTTGGCGTTGCCGGCAAGATCGTGCCGGGACCGATGTTCACCCCCGGCACAATCACCATGCCGATCCGCATCGCCGTCATGCATGGCACCGACGTGCTTTATTCGCAGATCCATCCCTATCAGATCCAGGTCAGCGATCCCTCGACCGCCACTCAGTTCGTCTTCACCGATTCCAATGTCGTCGTGCCTGAGCCTTCCGCCAAGGACTACCAGGTCTATGCCGGCTACGACGAGATCGCGCCGGCGGCGGACAAGAAGTCCGGCAAGAAGAAGCGAGCTCCCGCCACGAACTAGGCAGTGCTTGGGCGGCGTCGCTGTTGCGACGGTGACTGTCAACTCTTTGAAAGATCGACACGATCTGGTCGTGGCCCTGCAGGAGTGAGCCTGCAGGCAGGTGGCGTTTGCCTGGATCCTGTCGGCACTTGACTCATTCATATCTCGGCGGTTATACGTCAATCAATAGCTCGCAGGTTATTGATCCCGATGCCGGACGCCCACGACACTCTGTTCAGAACGCTTGCCGACCCGACCCGGCGGGCCATCTTTGAGCGCCTGTGCCGACAGGGTGAGCAGACGGTGGGGGCGCTGACGGCGCAGTCCGGGGTCTCGCAGCCGGCTGTATCGAAGCATCTCGGCGTCCTGAAACAGGCCGGCCTCGTGCTCGACCGCCACGCCGGACGGCAGACCCATTACAGCGCGCAGCCCGGCGCGCTCGCTCCTCTCAACGACTGGACCAGCAAGATGGCCGGGTTTTGGGAGAGCCGCTTCGATGATCTCGAGCACCTGCTGAAAAGGATGGACCAGTGAGCAAGCCGGAACTGCGCACCGTCGTCGTCGAGCGGGACATATCCTGGCCGGCGGAGAAGATCTGGCGCGCGTTGACGCAGCCGCATCTGATGGAGGAATGGCTCATGAAGAACGATTTCAAGCCCGTCATCGGCCACAGCTTCAATCTTCGCGGCGACTGGGGCGGCGTGCTGGACTGCGAGGTGCTGGCCATCGAGCAAAACAGGACGCTGTCCTACAGCTGGGATTTTGCGCATGAGGATGCGGCCTACAATCTGAAGAGCGTGGTGACGTTCACACTCACGCCCACCAGCACGGGAACCCATCTGCGCGTCGAGCAGTCGGGCTTCCGTCCCGATCAGAAGCAGGCCTATGGCGGCGCCCGGGCCGGGTGGCAGCAATTCCTCACCAAGCTGGAGCAGGTTCTGGCAAAGCCAGATTGAGACCTGCCGGCACAATTCAACGCCATGCCCCGATCGCCGGGTCACCGAGCACAAAGGAGAAAATCGATGAAGATCAAGCTGGCCAGCGTCTATGTGGACAACCAGGACAATGCACTGCGCTTTTATACCGACGTGCTGGGCTTTTCCGTGAAGGCCGACTTCAGCAATGGGCCTTTTCGTTGGCTGACGGTAACCTCACCCGACGAGCCCGAGGGAACCGAGCTGCAACTCGCGCTCAACGACAATCCGGCCGCTAAAACCTACCAGCAGGCCATCTTCAAACAGGGGCAGCCCGCGATCATGCTGTTCACCGACGACATCAAGGGCGACTATGAGCGCATCAAGGGGCGCGGCGGTGCGTTTGCCATGGCGCCGACCGAAGTGACCGGCTCGACCATTGCCCAGCTCAACGACAACTGCGGCAATCTCATCCAGATCACCCAGCTGGCGCTCTGGTAAGCGCTCGTTTTCAGGTGGAGGTGGCAATGAACTGGAGCAAGTGGATAAGGCAAACCCACCGTTGGCTGTCGATCATCTTTACGGCGACCGTGGCAGCCAATTTCATCACAATGGCATTCGGGCAGCCTCCGGCATGGGTGGTCTATTCGCCGTTGCCGCCTCTCTTCCTGCTGCTGTTCAGCGGGCTCTATATGTTCGTGCTGCCCTATGTCGCCCGACCGCGTGGCGAGCAGCGCGCGCAGGGGTAGGGACGGAGGCCAGGGTGACCAGACAATCGAAGGCGGCAAAGCCGGCTCCAGCCAAGCCAGCGCCAGCCAAGCCGGCGCTGCTTTCAGCCGGCAACCCGCAGATCCCGAAGGCCTATGGGGATGCGCCCGTGCAGGCCTATATCGCGGCCATGCCGGGCTGGAAAGGCGGTGTTGGGCGCCGCCTCGACGCGCTCATCGAGCGTGCCTTCCCCGGCGTCTACAAGGCCGTCAAATGGAACTCGCCGCTCTACGGGATCGAGGGCGGCGGCTGGTTCCTCAGCCTGCATTGCTTCACCAACTACGTCAAAGTCGCCTTCTTCCGCGGCATGTCGCTGGATCCAATTCCTCCCGGCGGGTCGAAACAGAAGGAAGTGCGCTATCTCGACATTCATGAAGGCGAAGTGATCGACGAAGGCAGGTTTGTCAGCTGGGTGAAGCAGGCCAGTAAATTGCCCGGCGAGAAGATGTGAACGGAGGACACCATGAAGACCAGCGGTGCCAACAAGTCAGAGGCAGGACCTTCACCCTCCGCACGGATAGACGCCAGAATCCGCGAACTGGACGATTGGCGGGGCAAAACGCTCGCCAGCCTGCGCAAGACCATCCTCGACGCCGATCCTGAAATCATCGAGGAGTGGAAGTGGATGGGAAGCCCGGTGTGGTCGTGCGACGGCATGATCGCCGTCGGCAACGCCCATAAGGACAAGGTGAAGCTTACCTTTTCCCACGGCGCCAGCCTGCCGGATCCAGACGGGCTGTTCAACAACGGGCTGAACGGCAAGGTGTGGCGCGCCATCGATGTGTCCGAGGGCGAGGAGATCGATGCGGATGCCCTGAAAGCGCTCGTCCGCGCCGCTATTGCCTATAATAGGGCAAAGAAAAGACCGGCGCGAGTAAGGTCGGCCAAAGCCAAGGACTGAGTTGACTCAGGCGTCCGACCACTCCGACAGAGCGGCAATCACGCTTTTCAGTTCGGCCCAGCGACGGATGACCGTTTCGGCGCCGGCCTCGGTCAGCGCATCGGCATGGCCGGGATAGCTGTGCGCGGCTCCGGTGAAGCCGATCACGCGCATGCCGGCAGCCCTGGCGCCGGCGACGCCATGCACGGAATCTTCGATGACGAAGGTGTTTGCCGGATCGGCATTGAGTTTCTCCGCCGCGACCAGGAACACGTCAGGGGCGGGCTTGGTCTTCCTGCTCGGTATCTCCAGCGCTGAAAAGATCCGGCCGGCGAAGAACGGCAGCAGGCCCACTTTCTCCAGCATGAACTCGATCCGCTCGGAGCGCGAGTTGGAGCAGACGCAGCGCGGCGCCGTCACCGAGGCCACCGCTTCGCGCACGCCGTCGATGGCGCGCACGTCGCTGCGCAATTTGCGGTCGACCAACTCTTCGGCGCGGTCGATCATCGAGGCCTGGAACGGGATCGCGGATTTCTCCTCGACCCGCATCATGATGTCCTTGAAGGTCAGCCCGGCATAGGTTTCGGCCATCTCCTCGGCCGATATTTCGAAGCCGGCGAGTGTCAGCAGTTCGGCCTCGACGCGGGCGGCGATGATTTCGGAATCGACGAGCACGCCGTCGCAATCGAAGATGACAAGATCTGGCTGGGGCATGGCAATCCGGAACAGGGGAAGGAGGGGCAAGCCCGGCAGGGCTTGAGCCGCGCGGCATACACCAACAGGCCGGCTCGCGCAAATGAACGAGGCCGATACCATCGGTCCGGTCCTTCCCTTCACGGAATATTTACGCTGATCGGTAACCATAACGGGGAGTAAACAGTAACGCGTGCCTTGGGTGTAAACATGTCTGCCGTGCGTCTTCTCGACGACCTCTCCCACGCCCCCCAGCAATCCGAATGGCTGGACACGATTCTCAAGGGCGACTGCGTTGCCGCACTTGACCGGCTGCCGGAAAAGTCCATCGACGTCATCTTCGCCGATCCGCCCTACAATCTGCAGCTCGACGGCGACCTGCACCGGCCCGACCAGTCCAAGGTCGATGCCGTCGACGACGACTGGGACCAGTTCGAGAGCTTCGAGGCCTACGACGCCTTTACCCGCGCCTGGCTTTTGGCGGCGCGCCGCGTCCTGAAGCCCAATGGCACCATCTGGGTTATCGGCTCCTACCACAACATTTTCCGGGTCGGGGCCAAGATGCAGGATCTCGGCTTCTGGATCCTCAACGATGTCGTCTGGCGCAAGACCAATCCGATGCCGAACTTCCGTGGCCGCCGCTTCCAGAACGCGCATGAGACCATGATCTGGGCCTCGCGCGACCAGAAGGGCAAGAGCTATACGTTCAACTACGAAGCGATGAAGGCGTCGAACGACGACATCCAGATGCGTTCCGACTGGCTGTTTCCGATCTGCACCGGCGGCGAGCGGCTGAAGAACGACAATGGCGACAAGCTGCATCCGACGCAGAAGCCGGAAGCGCTCCTTGCCCGCATCATGATGGCCTCGACCAAGCCCGGCGACATCGTGCTCGACCCGTTCTTCGGCTCCGGCACCACCGGTGCCGTCGCCAAGCGGCTCGGCCGCCATTTTGTCGGCATCGAGCGCGAGCAGGCCTATATCGACGCCGCCAATGAGCGCATTGACGCCGTGCGTCCGCTGGAAGGCGCCGATCTCACCGTACTCACCGGCAAGCGCGCGGAGCCGCGCGTCGCCTTTGTCAGCCTCATCGATACCGGGCTGATGACCCCAGGCGCCACGCTTTACGACTCAAAGAAGCGCTGGGCGGCCAAGGTCCGCGCCGACGGCACGGTGGCGATCGGCGACAGCGCCGGCTCGATCCACAAGATCGGCGCCGAGGTGCAGGGGCTGGACGCCTGCAATGGCTGGACTTTCTGGCACTATGAGCGCAGCGGCGGCCTGACCCCGATCGACGAACTGCGCCGCATCGCCCGCCTCGGCATGGAGCGGGCAGGGGCCTGATCGGCCACTTCCCGATTGTCTCAGACTGCGATCCCAAAACGCTCAAGGTCCGCCTTGAGCGTTTTTGCGTCCCTGAACAGCACTGCCTGCCAGCCGGCGGCCTTGGCGCCGTCGACATTCCTGGGGCTGTCGTCGATGAACAGCGTCGCGGATGGATCGAGGCCGAACGCGGCGACGTGGTGGTCGTAGATGGCGCGGTCCGGCTTGATCTCACGGATATCGGCCGAGACGGTGACGCCGCGCGGGCGGCTCAGAAAGTCGAAACGCTGCCGGGCCTCGGCAAGCGTGTCGGCGGCGAAATTGGTTAGCATGGTCACGTCGTGGCCACTCTCGATCAGGCCGAGCATGATGGCGACGCTGTCCTCATAGGCATGCGGCACCATCTCGTGCCAGTAGCGGCGGAAATTGCGAATGTTTTCAGCGTGATCGGGGTGCTCGGCGATCAGCAGCGCTTCCGCCTCTTCCCACGTCCGGCCACGGTCCTGTTCGATGTTCCAGTCATGCGTGCAGACATTGTCGAAGAACCACTTGCGCTCCTCGGCATCCGGGATCAGGCGGCTGAACGGAATGTTCGGATCGTAGTGGATCAGCACGCGGCCGATGTCGAACACGATGTGGCGGATTTCAGTCATTTTTATCCCTTCGAGGCGAGCTTCTTTTTGGTCGCTCCCGGTATCGCCGCTTCGATTACCTTTTTCATGACGGTCGGCAACGCTTCCCCGGAAATGTCATGGGCCAGCGACCAGAAATACCCATCAGGAGCATCACTTCCGATGTGAGCGTGAAAGACTTCGAGTTCGAGCGCGAAATGGGTGAAGACATGCGCGATCTCACCGGCGCGCCGCCAGTCGGCGGGGAAGGGCGCCGCGTCCGCAGTCGTCGCGCCGTCGATCCGTGCGGTCCAGCCGGAGGTCGGTACTTCGGTCATGCCGCCGAGCAGGCCCTTTTCCGGCCGCTTGCGCAACAGGATGGCGCCATCGGTGCGCTCGGCAACGAAGGCGGCGCCGCGCCTGAGGGGCTTGTCGGCCTTCGGCAAGCGCACCGGAAAGCGCTCGGGATCGCCGGACAGGAGGGCGCTGCAATCCTCGCGCAACGGACACAGCATGCACCGCGGCCGCTTTGGCGTGCAGATCGTGGCGCCGAGGTCCATCATCGCCTGGGCGAAGTCGCCCGGCCTTGTCTGCGGAACCAGTCTTTCGACCCGCGCGCGGATTTCGGGTTTTGCCTCGCTGAGCGGCGTAGCGACCGAATAGAGTCGCGATACGACGCGTTCGACATTGCCGTCGACGACCGCCGCCGGGCGGTCGAAGGCGATTGCCGCGATCGCCGCCGCCGTATAGGCGCCGATCCCCGGCAATTCCCTCAATCCCGTTTCATTATCCGGAAATCGCCCACCTTGCCCCGCGACGAGATCGGCGCAGGCCTTGAGGTTGCGCGCCCGCGAATAATAGCCGAGCCCGGCCCAGGCCTTCATCACATCCTCGGTCGGTGCCGCGGCCAATGCCACGACATCAGGCCATTTCTCGACAAAAGCGCGAAAATACGATTTTACCGCTTCGACCGTGGTCTGCTGCAGCATCACTTCCGACAGCCAGATGCGGTAGGGATCCGGCAGCGCGCCACCCACGGCCGCGCGCGGCGTGATCCGCCATGGCAGTTCGCGGTGGTGCGCGTCGTACCAGCCGAGCAGGCGGAGAGCGATGTCTCCGGACGCGGCTTTGCTGCTGTCATGGGATGCGGCCTTGCGGGTCTGTTCGTGCAGTGCCATTGATCGCGGGCTGGCTCTTGGTTGGTAAGGTCTGGCTGGTGAGGAGCGTGGCTGGAGAACGTACATGGCAGGGAGAACGCCCTACGGCAATCCCGTTCCGGTGAGCGATCTCGCGACCCAGATTCTCGATCCCGTGCTGCGCAAGCGGGCGGGCATTTCGATCGGCCTGGTGCAGTCGTGGGAAGAGATCGCCGGCACCAGGCTCGCCGGCCATTCGCGCCCGGAAAAAATCCAGTGGCCGCGCCGCATGCATGAGGACGACCCGTTCGAGCCGGCGACACTGGTCATCGCCTGCGAAGGCATGGCCGCACTCCATCTGCAGCACGAGACCGGCGAAATCATCAACCGGGTCAACGCCTTCCTTGGTTTCAACGCAATCGGCCGCATCAGGATCGTGCAGAAGCCGGTGCTGTCAGAGAAGGCTCGGCCCAAGCCGGCTCCCAGGCCGTTGACGCCTGTCGAGAAGGCCAAATTGTCCGATACGGTCGGCAAGATCGAGGATGAAGGCTTGCGCGCCTCGCTGGAGCGGCTGGGCGCCACCATTCTTGGCGAGCGCAAGCGACCAGGATAGTCGGCCGGTCATGAACCCGTCACCAATCTCGCGCATTCGTGATGATGCATATAGAGTTAGCCGATTGGAATGGGGACGGCGATGCCTTAATTCCCGCCAACTCTCGCCTTTTCTAGCCTTTGCATTGCAAAATCCAACCATAGTCAGGTGATTCGCATGAACCGTAGCTTGTCCCGCAGAAACCTTCTGTCGTCGCTGGCAGCCATTCCGGCAGTGGCAATGCTCGCCGCATGCAGCGATTCCGACGAGGACGCCAAGGCTGCGGACGTAAAGCCTGCGGCGCCAGCCGTGCCTGCCGCGACGCCTGCCACGCCTGCCGCGGCAAAGGCGCCGGAATCGAGCGGCGACGTCGACATGGCTCAGCTGCTGAAGCCCGGCGCTCTGCCCGACAAGCAACTCGGCAAGGACGACGCCAAGGTCACCATCGTCGAATATGCCTCGATGACTTGCCCGCATTGCGCGCATTTCGCCGCAACCACCTTCCCTGAGTTGAAGGCCAAATACATCGACACCGGCAAGGCCCGTTACATCCTGCGCGAATTCCCGTTCGATCCGAGCGCCGAAGCCGGTTTCATGCTGGCGCGCTGTTCTAAGGACAATTATTTTCCGATGGTCGACGTGCTGTTCAAGCAGCAGGCTAACTGGGTCGGCGTCAACAACACCAAGGACGCCCTGCTGCAGATCTCCAAGCTCGCCGGTTTTACACAGGAGTCGTTCGAGGCCTGCTTGACGGACCAGAAACTTCTGGACGATGTGAGATCGGTCCAGAAGCGCGGCGCCGATGAATTCAAGGTCGACTCGACGCCGACCTTCTTCATCAACGGAAAGACCTACAAAGGTGCGATGTCGATTGAGGAAATATCGGCCATCATCGACCCTCTGCTCTGACGTCCAGGCGGCGCCGGAGCGACTGCGCTTCGGCGTCTGCGCATCTCTGTGTCTTCCGGGCAGGCGCGAATGAAGTTTTCGCGCCTTCGCCTCCTCGGCTTCAAGTCCTTCGTCGAACCCGGCGAGTTCGTCATCGAACGCGGCCTGACTGGCATTGTCGGGCCGAATGGCTGCGGCAAGTCGAACCTTGTCGAGGCGATGCGCTGGGTGATGGGCGAAAGCTCGTACAAGAACATGCGCGCGTCCGGCATGGACGACGTGATCTTTTCCGGCTCGGGAACGCGCCCGGCCCGCAACACCGCCGAAGTCACGCTGTTCCTCGACAATAGCGACCGCACCGCGCCCGCCGCTTTCAACGACGCCGATGAACTGCAGGTATCGCGCCGCATCGAGCGCGAGGCAGGTTCGCTTTACCGCATCAACGGCAAGGAAGCCCGCGCCAAGGACGTGCAGCTACTGTTCGCCGACCAGTCGACCGGCGCCCGCTCGCCGTCGATGGTCGGCCAGGGCCGCATCGGCGAATTGATCCAGGCCAAGCCGCAAGCGCGCCGCGCGCTGCTCGAAGAAGCGGCCGGCATTTCCGGCCTGCACACGCGCCGGCATGAGGCCGAGCTTCGGTTGAAGGCGGCCGAACAGAACCTTGAACGGCTGGACGACGTCGTCGGTGAGCTGGAGAGCCAGATCGAAAGCCTGAAGCGCCAGGCGCGCCAGGCCTCCCGCTTCAAGAATCTGTCGGCCGATATCCGCAAGGCGGAAGCCACGCTCTTGCATTTGCGCTGGACACTGGCCAAGTCCCAAGAGGGCGAGGCCCGCTCGGCACTCGCCATTGCCACTGCTCTGGTCGGCGACCGCGCCGCTGCGCAGATGGCTGCCGCCCGCGAGCAAGGCATCGCCGCCCACCGGCTGCCCGACTTGCGCGACGCTGAGGCCGCGGCCGCGGCCGCCTTCCAGCGCCTGTCGATCGCCAAGGCGCAGATCGAGGAGGAGGCCGGCCGCATCCGTGCCCGCCAGGCCGAACTCGAGCGCCGGCTGCAGCAACTCGACGGCGACATCGCCCGCGAAGAGCGCATGGTGCGCGACAATGCGGACATCCTTGAGCGCCTGCGCGACGAAGAGGCCACGCTCAACTCCGAAAATGCCGGTGCCGCGGAACGTGAGGCCACCACGCGCGCCGCTTTCGAGCAGGCCGGCGCGACGCTCGCCCAAAGTGAAGCAAAACTCGCTGCGCTGACCGCCGAACGGGCCGAAGCCGCCGCCTCGCGAAACCAGATCGAGCGCACGCTGCGCGAAACCGCCGAACGCCGCGACCGTTTTGGCCGCCAGCTGGCCGACGTCGACCGCGAACTGTCCGAGATCATCTCCAAAGTCGCCGGCTTGCCTGATCCCGCCGAGAAGCGTGCGCTGGTCGAGGACGCGCTTGCCCGGCTGGAGGAAACCGAGGCCGGCGCCGTTGCTGCCGAACAGGCGGTCGCCGAGGCGCGCGAGACTGAGAGTGCCGCCCGTCCCCCGCTGCAGGACGCCAAGGCGGAACTCGCCGGTATCGAGACCGAAGCCCGTACGCTTGCCAAGATCCTGAACGCCGCCAGCGGCGATCTTTTCCCATCCGTGCTCGAACAGCTCAGCGTCGAGCGCGGCTATGAAACGGCCCTGGGTGCTGCCCTTGGCGAAGACCTCGACGTACCGCTCGACCGCAGCGCGCCGGTGCATTGGGGCGAAAGCCAGGTCAAGCCGGGCGATGCGGCTCTGCCGGAAGGCATCAAGAGCCTTGCCAGCGTGATCAGCGCGCCGTCGCAGCTTGCCCGCCGGCTGGCGCAGATCGGCATCGTCGATGCTGCTGACGGCCGCCGGCTGCAGGCACTGCTAGCACCCGGCCAGCGCCTGGTCAGCCGCGACGGCGCGCTGTGGCGCTGGGATGGACTGACCGCCAGCGCCGATGCGCCGACCGCTGCCGCGCAGCGGCTGGCGCAGAAGAACCGGCTGGCCGAGCTCGACGCCGAGGCGGTACAGGCGACGCAGATCGTGCGCGAGGCCGAAGCCGCGCTTGCCCAGGCCGAACAGGCGCTGCGCCAGGCAAGCGAAGCTGAACGCAATGCTCGCCAGGCCGGGCGCGATGCCCAGCACGGGCTGGACGCCGCCCGCAACGCTTTGGCCGAGGCCGAAAAGGCCGGCGGCGAGCTGGCGAGCCGCCGTGCCGCTTTGGACGAGGCGCGGGCGCGCATCGTCGACAGCCATGAAGAGACCGCCGCCGCCTTTGCCGAGGCCGAAATGCTGCTGCAGGACGCGCCCGATCTCGGCGACTTGCAGTTGCAGCTCGAACAATCCGCCGCCAATGTCGGCAGGGACCGCGCGACCCTTGCCGACGCGCGCGCCGTCCATGAGGGTTTGAGGCGCGAGGCCGAGGCGCGCACGCGCCGGCTCGACGCCATCGGCGCCGAGCGCAGCAGCTGGCTGCAGCGGGCCGAAAACGCCTCCACCCAGATCGCCTCGCTCGGCGAGCGCAGGGCCGAAGCCGAGGCCGAGCGCGAAACGCTGGCCGACGCCCCGGACGAGATCGACGCCAGGCGCCGCGCGCTGCTGTCACAGCTGACCGAGGCCGAAACCTTGCGCAAGGCGGCTGCCGACCGTTTGCAGGAGGCCGAAAACAAGCAGGCTGAGCTGGACAAGGCCGCCACCGCGGCGATCCAGTCGCTGGCCGATGCCCGCGAAACCCGCGTCCGCGCCGAGGAGCGGCTGACCGCGGCCGACGAACGCCGACTCGAGGTCGAGGCGCGCATCCAGGAAACGCTGAACACGCCGCCGCATCTGGTCATCCGCCATACCGGGCTGGAGGTCGACAGCCCGATGCCGGAAATGGCCGACATCGAGCGCCAGCTCGACCGGCTGAAGGTCGAGCGCGAACGGCTCGGCGCCGTCAATCTGCGCGCCGAGGAAGAGCAGAAGGAATTGTCCGACCGGCTGGAGACCATCGTTTCCGAGCGCGAGGACATTATCGAGGCGATCCGCAAGCTCAGGCAAGCCATCCAGAGCCTGAACCGCGAGGGCCGCGAGCGGCTGCTCGCCGCCTTCGACGTCGTCAACGGCCATTTCCAGCGGCTGTTCTCGCATCTGTTCGGAGGCGGCACGGCTGAACTGCAGCTGATCGAATCCGACGACCCGCTCGAAGCCGGGCTCGAAATCCTGGCGCGCCCGCCCGGCAAGAAGCCGCAGACGATGACGCTTCTCTCGGGCGGCGAGCAGGCGCTGACGGCGATGTCGCTGATCTTTGCCGTGTTCCTGACCAACCCGGCGCCGATCTGCGTGCTCGACGAAGTCGACGCGCCGCTCGACGATCACAATGTCGAGCGTTTCTGCAACCTGATGGATGAGATGGCCGCCACTACCGAGACGCGCTTCGTCATCATCACCCACAACCCGATCACCATGGCGCGCATGAACCGGCTGTTCGGCGTAACCATGGCCGAGCAGGGCGTCAGCCAGCTGGTCTCGGTCGATCTGCAGGCCGCCGAGGCGATGCGCGAGGCGAGCTGACGCGTCAGCTTGGCCAATGGCCTCAATCTCGGCTTTCGACTATAGCACCAATGGAATGCAGCCAATCGCCTCTTATGGCTGGCTTGGTCATGTGCCTGGAGAACGTTGTTGCCTGTACTCGTCACCGGAGCCGCGGGGTTCATCGGAAGCCATGTCTGCCATCATTTGCTGAACCGCGGCGAAGCCGTCGTCGGCGTCGACAACATGAACGACTATTACGACCTGGCGCTCAAAGAGGGCCGGCTCGCGCGTCTCAAGCCACACAAGGGTTTTTCCTTTCACCAGCTCGACATCGCTGAGCAGGGCGCGCTCGCCGATGCGCTCGCCGGGCAAGGCATCGTCAAGGTCGTGCATCTGGCAGCACAGGCGGGCGTGCGCCATTCGCTCGACAATCCCAGGCTCTATGTCCGCTCCAACGTCGTCGGCCACCTCGAAGTGCTCGAATTCTGCCGCGCGGCAGTCGGGTTCGAGCATCTGGTCTATGCCTCGTCGAGCTCGGTCTACGGCGGCAACCGCAAGGTACCGTTTGCGGAAACCGATCAGGTCGACAGGCCGGTCTCGCTCTACGCTGCCACCAAGAAGGCTGACGAGCTGATGAGCCATACCTACGCTCATCTCTTCGGCCTGCCGCAGACCGGGCTGCGTTTCTTCACCGTCTACGGTCCCTGGGGCCGGCCCGACATGGCCTACTGGCTGTTTACCCAGGCGATGCTGGAGGGCAGACCGATCCGCGTCTTCAACGATGGCGAGATGTGGCGCGATTTCACCTATATAGACGACGTCGTACGCGCCATTGTCGCCGTGCTCGACAAGCCGCCGGTCGAGGCCCCGCCGTGCCGGATCTACAATGTCGGCAACAACCGCCCGGAGCGGCTCGACGATTTCATCGCCACGCTGGAGCGGCTGCTCGGCGTCAAAGCCATCCGCAACAACGAGCCGATGCAGACCAGCGATGTCGAGCAGACCTATGCCGACATGACGGCGTTGGAGCGCGATTTCGGCTTTCGCCCCAGCATTTCGATCGAGGACGGCCTGAAGAAATTCGTCGATTGGTACCGCTCGGAATGGATGGCGAAATTGGTCACGAGGTGATCGCCAGTGCCTCAGCATTCCAGAACCAGGCGATGCCAAACCGCACTGGACAGATCGGAACAAACCGCAACGCGACCTGGAAAACTCATTAACAGGAAGAACCCGTCGAGCGGTCATTGGCGGCTGCGGAAAGCGCGCCGACAAGGTGCTTCGGCAACCTCAAAAAATTTTGCAGCCCCCTCTTGAAAGGTCTCCTTGGCATTCCCAAATCGCTCGCCGTCGAGGCTTAAGCTCGACAAATAGGCGTCGCGGTCACCCCCCGCGACGTAGCTTGGAAACCATGTTGCTTCACGGAGGATATGGCTATGAGAAGCTATGATTACGCCCCCCTGTATCGCACGACGGTCGGCTTTGACCGCCTTTTTGACATGCTCGATGACACAGTGCGGTCGGATTGGCCGCCCTACAATATCGAGAAGACCGGCGACAACGACTATCGCATTACGATGGCAATCGCCGGCTTCAGCCGCGATGAGGTCGAGCTTACACAACACGGCCCTGAACTGATTGTAACCGGTCAGAAACAGCCCGAGGAAAGCGACCGGCAAATTCTTCACCGCGGCATGGCGACGCGAAACTTCAAACAGGTCTTCAAGCTGGCAGACTATGTGAAGGTCGCGAATGCCACACTGGAGAATGGCTTGCTGTCGGTCGATCTGGTTCGCGACATTCCCGAGGAGCTGAAGCCGCGTCGGATTGGCATTGGGACATCGACCGACAAGGAAGGCTTGCAGGCCAGGCAGATCAGCCAGGATACCCGGCCACACAGCAAGGTAGCCTGACCCACCACCTCACCCTGCGGTCCCGCCTCCCGGCCGAGCCGGGAGGCCTTGATTGCGGAGAATGGAGATGACCAGGGAATCTGAAATCCTTTCACAAACCGAAGCACGCAACCCCGGCAGCATGTCGGAAATACTGGGACATCCTGATGATGTCCTCCACCACCCAACAATGAGCATCGTCGACAAACGGGCGTTACTCGCCTCGTGGGCATCCGACGCGCGCGCCGTCGCTGGAATGCCGATGCTGCGTCAGTTGGATGACGGTTCAATCGTGACGATTGATGCAATTGTTGACGCTCTGAAAGCGCTCGACGGTCAACACCCTGACGCGCAGTATCGGCTTCGGACATCGTGGCGAAAGCCCATCGATCGAAGGCCGCTGAGGCGGTTGTCCCCTTGGTTTCGTCGCCTGGGGCGGGATGACGACGATGATCCGCCACCTTGTCCTGCTTTTTGCGCAATTCCGCCGAAGCGAGGCAATGGCGGCGCAACTACCATCCCCGAGCCTGCCTTGGCGTAGGGAACGGGAAAACGCACGCTATGGGACTACGTGGCGTGGCCCCATAGCGTGCTGAATCGCTTCCAGTTGCGCCAGCGAGTTCGCGGTTATCGCCAATTCGGCAGACACGACGTCTATCGGAGGCCAAAGAAGCTCAGTATCGCAATCACGATGACGACTGCTCCGACGAGCCAGATTATGTTGTTCACGATATCTCTCCCAAAATTGTGTTGCTGAGAGTGAACTCATCAGAGCCTACTAATGTTCCCGCGTTCTTCTGCGTCGAAACAAATGTCCGCCACCCCTTCGTCGAACTGCGGACCAAGGTCGGAACAGGGTATTGACTGAAGTCCTGGGGTCACAGCCATAGGTCTGGAGGCGGCAACCTATGCCCTCCCAATACATTGCAAGCAGGCTGCCGAGTATGAGTCCCTTCATCGGCGGTCAATCGGGTGCCCGCCATTCTCCAAAGACTAGCGGGCACCCGATTGTTTGTGGCACCCGCCAAGCGGCGTGGCGTATTCGATAGAGAGGCCAACAGTGACCTTTGTCCAGAGATCAGTGCGTGAAGGGGTGACCCGACCCGCAAACGACAACGACAGTCCTCCTGAAGTTTCTTCGGTCCTTGACCTCATACCGTCGGCTGACGACGACAAGGTCGCTGACCTTGTCAGGCGAACAGAGCGCCTGGCGATCGCCGTGCTGATCGCGATGGGGATTTTGCTGATCTTGGCACCGGTGGCCTACTTTGCACTTGCTTACGGCATCTGAGACGGCCTGATTGGTCGTCTTCTCGGAAGGCGCGTGCCGACGGTCTTCCTCACAAGGCAGATGCTTCACACCACAGCTCAGGTGATCGAACGCGATGACATGGAGGGGGTCGTGCGCAGCGCTGCTTTGCCGAGCTGCGCAACGCCTCGGGTCGGCTCTGAAAGAGCGTCCCGCCAACAAGACCTGGTGGCGAAATTCCCTCTTTCGACATGCCGCAATGCTCGGCAGCAGCGGTCACTGATCGCGCCGCGTGACCCGACGACGCCACTCGGAACCAAAGGGATGGGACGCGGTTATCCCCGCGAAGGGCCAATTAGCAGACGGAGATATTGCAATGAAAACAATGATCGTAAGCGCGTTGGCGCTGTTTATCGCGATGCCGACGATAGCGTCGGCAGCCGAAGCTGACGTAATCATCGCAACCCATCATCGACATCATCACAAGACCATCAAGGTCATCAATGATCAGGGTCAACGCCTTCATCACCGTAAACACGGCACGGTTGCGTTCTACGACCACGGCCGCAGACATCATCGCCCGGATACTGTCATCGTGACCGGCTCGATCGAGCGTCGCCATCACAAGACCGTCAAGGTCATCAATGATCAGGGTCAACGCCTCCATCACCGTAAACACGGCACGGTTGCGTTCTACGACCACGGCCGCAGACATCATCGCCCGGATACTGTCATCGTGACTGGCTCGGTCGAGCGTCGCCATCATCGGCATCATCACGTTATCATCCAGGACGACAACGACTACTGATCCTTTTCGCACGGCCCGGCTCTGTGGATGGAGTCGGGCCGCGTGGGGAGTCAGATACCGCCGACGGCAGCCACTCACGGCGTCTGTAAATCATTGATTCCGAGAGGCATGTGAATTGGCTGGGGCGCCAGGATTCGAACCTGGGAATGTCGGTACCAAAAACCGATGCCTTACCACTTGGCGACGCCCCAGCAGGCGACCCGCTGCGGGCGGCCTTATAGGACGAGCCGGTGGAAAGCTCAATGCCGAGTTGGCCCCCTGTGCAAAACTGATCCACCGCTTGGCACGGTGATCTCTATTCGCCCCAGACCGCCAGTTCATTGCCGGCAGGATCGGTGAAGTGGAACCGCCTGCCGCCCGGAAACGAGAAGATCGGCCTGACGATCGTGCCGCCGGCATTTTCGACAGCGTCGAAGGTTGCTTCCAGATCCTGCGAATAAAGCACCGGCAACGGTTTGGCCGGCGCCTCCGTGCCATCGGCCTGGAAGCCGCCGTCAAGCCCTTCGCCAAAGGCCGAATAGGTCGGCCCGTAATCGGTGAACGACCACGAGAAGGCCGCGCTGTAGAAAGCCTTGACGCTGTCCAGCGTCCCGCCGGTCGCAGGCAATTCGAGATAGTCGAGTTTTCCGTTGAGTCTCATCACGCTACTCCCAACTATGTTCATGTTATGTTCTATATCGCGGACGACTGGTCGGCAAGTCTTTTTGACGCAGCTTTTGCTTAATCGATTGTAGTGGCCGAGGCTCGCCTGACCATGCCTTGCCTTTCGCACTGCAGCATAATAACGCTCGGGTCGGAATGCGGGGGAACCGGGCCTTGGCCGCGGTGTTGTCTATCTTCCGGGGAAGTGTTGTCTATCTTCCGAGGACTTGGAGGGCGAGCATGACCAAATGGGTCTACACCTTCGGCGATGGTGCCGCGGAAGGCCGTGCCGGCGACCGCAATCATCTCGGCGGCAAGGGTGCCAACCTGGCCGAGATGTGCAGTCTTGGCCTGCCGGTGCCGCCGGGCTTCACCCTCACCACCGACGTCTGCAACGCCTATTACGCCAACGGCAAATCGTATCCGGCCACGTTGAAGGCCGACGTCGTCAAGGCGCTGGACCATATCGGCGCGCTGACCGGGCGTCGTTTCGGCGATCCGTCGAAACTGCTGCTGGTCTCGGTACGCTCCGGGGCCCGCGCCTCGATGCCGGGCATGATGGACACCGTGCTCAATCTTGGCCTCAACGACGAGACAGTCGAAGCGCTGGCCACCGATTCCGGCGATGCCCGCTTTGCCTATGACAGCTATCGCCGCTTCATCCAGATGTATTCCGATGTCGTCATGGGGCTCGACCACGAAGTGTTCGAGGAGATCCTCGAGGACCAGAAGGCGAGCCTCGGCCACGAGCTCGACACCGAACTGACGGCTGAGGAATGGCAGGACGTCATTGCGCTCTACAAGGCCAAGGTCGAGGAGGAACTCGACAAGCCGTTTCCGCAGGATCCGCACGAGCAGCTCTGGGGCGCGATCGGCGCCGTGTTTTCGAGCTGGATGAACAACCGCGCCATCACCTACCGGCGCCTGCATGACATCCCAGAAAGCTGGGGCACGGCGGTCAACGTCCAGGCCATGGTGTTCGGCAATATGGGCGAAACCTCGGCCACCGGCGTTGCCTTCACCCGCAATCCCTCGACCGGCGAAAAGATGCTCTATGGCGAGTTCCTGGTGAACGCGCAGGGTGAGGATGTCGTGGCCGGCATCCGTACGCCGCAGAACATCACCGAGGCGGCGCGCATCGCCGCCGGTTCCGACAAGCCGTCGCTGCAGAAGCTGATGCCGGACGCGTTCCGTTCCTTCGTCGACATCTCCGACCGCCTGGAACAGCACTACCGCGACATGCAGGATCTCGAATTCACCATCGAGCGCGGCAAATTGTGGATGCTGCAGACGCGATCCGGCAAGCGCACCGCCAAGGCGGCGCTCAAGATCGCCGTCGAGATGGCCAGGGACGGGCTGATCACCAAGGAGGAGGCGGTCGCCCGCATCGACCCGGCCTCCCTCGATCAGCTCTTGCACCCGACCATCGACCCCAAGGCCGCGCGCGACGTCATCGGCATGGGCCTGCCGGCTTCGCCTGGGGCCGCCACCGGCGAGATCGTCTTCTCGTCCGCCGATGCCGAGGAGCTGAAGACGCAAGGTCGCAAGGCGATCCTGGTGCGCATCGAGACCAGCCCCGAAGACATCCATGGCATGCATGCTTCGGAGGGCATCCTGACCACCCGCGGCGGCATGACCAGCCACGCCGCCGTGGTGGCGCGTGGCATGGGCAAGCCCTGCGTGTCGGGCGCCGGCTCGCTGCGCGTCGACTACAAGGCCGGCACCCTGATGTCGATGGGCCAGACCTTTCGCAAGGGCGACATCATCACTATCGACGGCAGCAACGGCCAGGTGCTGAAGGGCGCCGTGTCGATGCTGCAGCCCGAACTGTCCGGCGATTTCGCCGCCATCATGGAATGGGCCGACGCCGTGCGCCGCATGAAGGTACGCACCAATGCCGAGACGCCGCTCGATGCGCGCATGGCGCGTTCCTTCGGCGCCGAAGGCATTGGTCTCTGCCGCACCGAGCACATGTTCTTCGACGGCGAGCGCATCGTCGCCATGCGCGAGATGATCCTGGCCGACACCGAGAAGGACCGCCGCACCGCTTTGGCCAAACTTCTTCCCATGCAACGTTCGGATTTCCTCGAACTGTTCGAGATCATGGCCGGCCTGCCGGTGACGATCCGGCTGCTCGATCCGCCACTGCATGAATTCCTGCCAAAGACCGAGGCGGAAGTGGCGGAAGTCGCCGCTGCTATGAATGTCTCGCCCGACAAGCTCAGGCAGCGCACCGAGGCCTTGCACGAGTTCAATCCGATGCTCGGCCATCGCGGCTGCCGCCTCGCCGTCTCCTATCCCGAGATCGCCGAGATGCAGGCGCGCGCCATTTTCGAGGCCGCGGTCGAGGCCGGCAAGAAGGCCGGCGCGCTGGTGGTCCCCGAGATCATGGTGCCGCTGGTCGGCCTGGTGAAGGAACTCGATTACGTCAAGGCACGCATTGATGCCGTGGCAAAAAGCGTGATGGAAGAGACCGGCGTCAAGATCGACTATCTCACCGGCACGATGATCGAGCTCCCTCGCGCGGCGATCCGCGCCCACGTCATCGCCGAGTCAGCCGAGTTCTTTTCCTTCGGCACCAACGACCTCACCCAGACCACCTTCGGCATTTCGCGCGACGATGCGGCGTCCTTCCTTGAGACCTACCGGCAGAAGGGTATCATCGAGCAGGATCCGTTCGTCTCGCTCGACATCGAGGGTGTCGGCGAACTGGTGCGTATGGCGGCTGAAAAGGGCAGGGCAACGCGGCCGGGTATCAAGCTTGGCATCTGCGGCGAGCATGGCGGCGATCCGGCCTCGATCCGCTTTTGCGAAGAGGTCGGCCTCGACTATGTCTCGTGCTCGCCCTACCGCGTTCCGATCGCAAGATTGGCCGCCGCGCAAGCCGCGGTGCAGATTGCCAAGACAGCAGTGCCGCGCCTCAAAAAGAGCGCCGCGGCATCCTGATTTCGACATAGTTCTTTCCGCGTCGACCAAACGGCCGTCCCAAGGGCGGCCGTTTGCCACTAAGCTTACGATTTTGTAAGCAAATTCACGCTGATGTGCGCATCCGCGCACGCAATCCCGACATCGTTTCTGCCCAATTTCACGGCTCCAACCCGCCCGGTGCCGAGAAAAACATGTTGCAGATTTCGCCCACGCCTTATCGCTCGATCCTGATCATCCAGACCAAGTTCATCGGCGATATTGTTTTATCCTCCACGCTCGCCAGGAACCTGCAGCTCGAATATCCCGGCGTCAGGATCGTCTTTCTCTGCGAGGCTCGCCTCGCCAGTTTCGTGACCGCGCATGGCATCGCGTCGGAGGTTGTGAGCTTCAACCGCGCGGCCATGCGCGGCACCCCGCTGGAGCGTGGGCGCGAACTCTATTCAATGATCAGCAAGCTGCGCCGGTTCCGCTTCGACCTGACCATCGACCTGACAGATTCAAAGACCTCGCGCATCATCGTCAGGCTCCTCAATGCCAGGACACGCATCGGCTATAACCCTCCGGAAAGGCCGCTGCGCTGGCATGAGCGTCAGCCGGCGAATCTGTTTGCCAGGCCGTTCGGCTTTGGCGAGCAGCATTACCTCTACCGCTATCTTTCGCCGCTCGAGCCGCTTGGCGTCGGCCTGCGCGTGCGCGCGCCGTCGATCCGGCCCTTGCCGCTGGAGACCGCGCGAGCCCATGCATTGCTGGACAAACACCGCCTGCGGCCAAACGGTTTCATCGCCGTGCATGCCGGCGCGAGTTTTCACGGCCGACGCTGGCAGCCGGAACGCTTTGCCGCCGTGATCGACGCGATTGCGCGCGAGACCGGACTGGATTTTGTGCTCGTCGGCGGACCGGACGAGCGCAAGCCGGCCGAGCAAATCCTGACCAGGGCCACGTCGCCGATCGTCAATCTCGTCGGTGCGATGTCGCTGGAAACACTGCTGGCGATGTTGCAGCAGGCGCGCATGTTTGTCGGCAATGAGAGCGGCCCAATGCACATGGCCGCAGCCGCGGGAACGCCGGTGGTCGGCCTCTACGGCCTCACCAGCCCGGCCATATGGGGGCCGGTCGGCGTGCCCAGCGTCGCTTTGCAGCCGTCCATGCCGTGCAATTGTGTAGCGGGCAGCCTGTGCAACCCGCTCGATCCCAGCAAGGCCTGCTGCGTCTGGCGCCTCGAGGTCGAACCGGTCGTCGCAGCGGTGCGCGAGATCCTGTCGCGAACGCAAGTGGAGCTGGAGCACGCCGTCTGACGGTGCGCGGCGGTCACATTCTCGGGATATCAGCCTTTCTCATGGCTGATATCCCGATTTCCGCCTTGATGCCCGTCTTGGGATGCGGCAATGACAACGCCGATTCCGAAACAAGACAGGCATCCCTTGCAGAAGCTGCTTTGCGCCTTGGCGCTATTTATCTTGGCCGTGTCTTCGGCCCATGCAGCGCCACTTGTCGAGCCGACGCTGCGCCTTAAGGCGGACGCGGCCGGCAGTGTGGGCCGCGTCGCGCTCACGCTCGACGCCTGCGGCGGGCAGACCGACACCCGGATCCTCTCGGCGCTGGTGGAGAACCGGATTCCGGCGACGATCTTCGTCACCGGCATCTGGCTGAAGCGCAATGCCGCCGCCGTCGAGATCATGCGCGCGCATCCCGATCTGTTCGAACTGGAAAACCATGGCGGCCGTCACGTCCCGGCCGTCGACACGCCGCAGAAAATCTACGGCATCCGCAGCGCCGGCAGCCCTGAAGCGGTCCAGGCCGAAGTCGAGTCGGGCGCGGCCGCTCTGGCCGGCACCGGCGAGCCGGCCCCGAAATGGTTCCGCGGCGCGACCGCCGAATACAGCCCGTCGGCCATCGCCATGATCCGCAAGCTCGGCTTCAAGATCGCCGGCTTTTCGATAAACGGCGACGGCGGCTCATTGCTCGGCGCGAAACAAACCGCCCGTCGCATCGCCGCCGCCAAGGATGGCGATGTCATCATCGCCCACATCAACCAGCCGACTCACGCGGCCGGCGAGGGCGTCGTGCAAGGCCTGCTGGCGCTCAAGGCCAAGGGCCTCACCTTCGTCCGCCTCGATGACGCCGATGGGGTCGGCAATGACGGCACGACTGATTAGCTTGCGGCGGCGGTAGTCGTATCCGCCGTTCGACAGCGCTACCTCTGGCATCTGAAGCTAGCTAGGGCCTTACAGCTTCGCCCGTGGATGGCGACGCGACGTGCGTTCCGGCCAATCTCCAAGGCATGTGGCGCAACCAACGCTATCGATGTCGCACCCCCTCAGGCCGGCGTGGCGTCGATCGTGACCCTGTTGGGATAAAACGCCCCGTAATCGCGAATTTCTGCCATTTCGTCGAAAGGCTGCTCATAGCCCCACATCGCGTTCTTGCCGGTTTCGCCGGCCGGCAGCACGCTCCAGTAGCTGGCGTCGCCCTTGTAGGGGCAATGCGTCGAATGGGCGGTTTTGGCGAGTTGGCTGAAATCGATGTCCGCGAAAGGGATGTAGAGCACCTGGGGGTAGGGCGGTTCGGATAAAAGCTTCGCCCGCGTTGACGTGGCGATCACCGTATCGCCGGCGCGCACGACGACCGTGCCGCGATAAGGCTCGACGGTGATGACCTTGGCCGGATTGCTCTGAAAGCCGGGGGCCGGGTTGGCGATCTGGTCCATGCGGGGGTTCTCCTTGTCCAGTTGGGAGCGCGACGGGGGATTTGCTCTCGCCCTTAAGGTGTGTTCGGAGAACCTGTTGCGCAAGGCCGTCGTAGCAGGCCAGGCGTGCCTGGTCAGTCGTTGAAACGATCGCGTAGCGAACGCTCAGGCTGCGGTCTTGAAGACGTCCATGAGGCCGGCATAGGCAGCGGCAATGCCGGCCACCGGGTTGGTGCTTCCTGACGTGGTCTCGACCTTCAGCGCGCCGCCGCCGGTCGGCAAGGTGAGCAGCAGGAACTGGCGATTGCCGCCGTCACCGATGGACGCGGCCGCGACATGCTGGCCTTCGCCCTCGTTCTGGACGCACATTTTGAACAACAGCGTGCCGCCGACCGCCTCGAGGGCGCCGCCGACAACCTCGACAAATTCGTCTTCGGAAACCTTTTTGGCCTCCGGCACCAGATCGGCCAGGCTTGCGGCCAGCGTATCTTCAAGCTCTTTGTCGTCGAGTTGAATATCGTCCAACTGCACGTCTTCGGCCTGGCTCTCGTCCAACGGCCTGTCGTCGAGCTGCGCGTCCATGCGAACCTCTTTCAGTCGCCAATCGCACCCCTTGCCCCGTTAACGAACGTTAACACCGACGATGGCCGGATTGTGGCGGTTTTCTCTAGCGTTCGATCACTGCTTGCTTCAGCCGTTAACGGTTGGAGACTTGATGGCTGGACAATCGGCCCGTTCGTCTCACAATGGAACAAAAAGCGGTAGAACGAGGAACCAATGGGAGGAACCAGATGCTCGGACTGATGCAGGAATGGCCACTACTCTGCCACAAGCTGATCGACAATGCCGAGCGGCAGCACGGGACACGCGAGATCGTGTCGCGCTCGATCGAAGGTCCGGTCGTGCGCACCACCTATGCCGAGATCCATCGCCGCGCGCTGAAGGTTGCCCAACGGCTCGAACGCGATGGCTTTGTTCTCGGCGACCGCATCGCGACCCTGGCCTGGAACACCGCACGCCACATCGAGGCCTGGTACGGCATCATGGGCATCGGCGCCATCTACCACACGCTAAACCCGCGGCTGTTTCCCGAGCAGATCGTCTGGATCATGAACAATGCGCAGGACAGGGCGATCTTCGTCGACCTGACATTCATGCCGCTGCTGGAAAAGATCGCCGGCGCGGTCAAATCGCTGCGCAAGGTGATCGTGCTGACCGACAAAGCGCATCTGCCCGAGACGACGCTGCCGAATGTGGTCGCCTATGAGGACTGGCTGAACGAGGCCGATGGCGACTTCGCCTGGAAGACGTTCCCGGAAAACACCGCCGCCGGCATGTGCTACACCTCGGGCACGACAGGCGATCCCAAAGGCGTGCTCTACAGCCACCGTTCGAATGTGCTGCACGCCATGATCGCCGCCATGCCTGACGCCATGGGCATCTCGGCGCGGGACACCATCTTGCCCGTCGTGCCGATGTTCCATGCCAATGCCTGGGGCCTTGGCCAAAGCGCGCCGATGATCGGCGCCAAGCTGGTCATGCCCGGCTGCAAGATGGACGGCGCCTCGATCTATGAACTGCTCGACACCGAGAAGGTGACCTTCAGCGCCGCCGTGCCGACCGTGTGGATGATGCTGCTGCAGCATCTGGAGGAGACTGGCAAGAAGCTTCCCCATCTGAGCAAAGTCGTCATCGGCGGCTCGTCCTGCCCGCGCGCCATCACCAGGAAATTCCAGGACAATTACGGCGTCGAGGTCATCCATGCCTGGGGCATGACCGAGATGTCACCGCTCGGCACGCTGTGCACCATGAAGCCGCAATATCAAGAGCTCGAGGGCGAAGCCCGGCTCGATGTCCAGGGCAAGCAGGGCTATCCGCCCTTCGGCGTCGAAATGAAGGTGACGGACGACGAGGACAAGGAACTGCCTTGGGACGGCAAGACCTTCGGCCGGCTGAAGGTGCGCGGTCCGGCCATCGCCAGGGCCTACTATGGTGGCGTCGGCTCCGAGCAGTTCGACAAGGACGGCTGGTTCGACACCGGTGACGTCGCCCATATCGATCCGGGCGGTTATATGCAGATCACCGATCGCGCCAAGGATGTCATCAAGTCGGGCGGCGAATGGATCTCGACCATCGACCTGGAAAACCTCGCCGTCGGCCATCCCGATGTCGCCGAAGCCGCGGCAATCGGCGTCCATCATTCGAAATGGGGCGAGCGGCCCTTGCTGGTCGTGGTCGCCAAGCCGGGCAAGGAGCCGAGCAAGGCCGACATACTGGCCTTCATGGACGGCAAGGTGGCGAAGTGGTGGATGCCAGACGATATAGCGTTTGTCGGCCAAATCCCGCACACCGCCACCGGCAAGATCCAGAAGATCACCCTGCGTCAGCAGTTCCGCGACTATCGGCTGCCGACGGATTGATTGAGGTCGTGCGCTTTTTGGGCTGTCGAAAACGTTAGGCAGGGGATGTTCAATTTGAGCGGCCTTTGCTCTAAGCCTCTGTGCGGGGTGGGGCGGTGCTGAAGACAATGGACGTTGACGAGCGGCAGACATCGACGGCGGCCGGCTGGTCGCGGCGCACGGGCGCTTTTGCCCTGGTGCTGCTGCTGACCGCGCTGGCCGGCCATCATTTCGAACTGGTCGAAACGCCGGCCTTCCTGTGGGTGCTGGCGATTGTCGCCCTGCTTGCCGCCTTCGCCTTGCTGTTTGCAGGCCTCGCTCTGTCCAGGTTGTGGCATTTCGGCGACCGCGGCGGCCGCGACCTCTCGGTCGGTGCCTTGCTGGCGCTACTGGTGCTGACGCCCTACGGCATCGCCGCCTATTGGGCGGCGACCACACCGCCGCTCAGGGACATCTCGACGGATCTCGACAATCCGCCTGTGCTCGACACCAGCGACCGCACCAAGGATATGAACGTGCTATCGCCGCTAACCCCGGGCGAGGCGCGCCTGCAAACCGATGCCTATCCGCTGGTCACCGGCCACAGCTACAATCTGCCGTTCGAAACCGTCGTCGACGCCGTCGAAACCGTGCTCGACCGCCGCGACTGGCAGCTTACCGCGCCATACCCGGCGACAGACGGTCAGGACGAGGTGACGATATCGGCAGTGGCCCGGAGCTTCGTGGTCGGCCTGCCCGCCGACATCGCCATCCGGGTGAGCAATGACGGCGACTCGGTCGTCGTCGACATGCGCTCGGCCTCCCGCTACGGCCGCTACGACCTCGGCGACAATGCCGCGCGAATCGTTGGCTTCCTCGCTGAGCTCGATCAGGAAGTTGCGGGCCAGGTGGGTGCTGCGCCGGCTGAGTGACATCCAGAGCATCGGACGGCCAATCGGAATCGCTCGGCGCCGCAAAAATGCGGATTGAGTCCGCGGGCAGACTACTCGGCGGGGTCGTATCTGCCTTGCAATAAGACTGTCGCGATCGGCCCAAGCGGATTGACGATCCGGCTCTCCAGAACCTCGATGAGTTTGTGCCCGACGTCTGCCATGTCTACGGAATGAACGCCGATCTTCGCCGGCAGGAAGCGCGCCAGACGCGTGTTGTCGCGTGTAACGACGTGGACGTCGCGGCCCGGCTCGAGACCGCGCCTGCCGAGAGCGTGCAACGCTCCCAGAAGGCCCAATTCGTTGGCGCATGCCAAGCCCGTCGGCGGATCTGACGACGCCAGCAGGCTATCGAACCAGGCTGCGCTCGATTCCACCGTGAACGTGCCATGACCGATCAGCGATTGGTCAATCGGAATACTGGCCTCGGCCATCGCCCTTCCATAGCCTGCAAGACGCATGGCGCTCGCCTGATCCTTCGGCACGAGAAGTTGCAATGCAATGCGTCGACAGCCCTTGTCCATGAGCCGTTGGGTCGCATCATAGGCAATTTGCTCATTGTCGATATCGACATAGGGATAGGCGATGTTCAGGTCGGTTCTTCCAAACGCGACGAACGGAACGCGTTGATCCAGCAGCAGCTTGACGCGCGGATCACCCGAGACCATGCGCGTGATGATCAGGCCGTCCGCGCTGCGCGCGTGGAGCAGGCGCTGCACGCTTTCGACGGGATCGTCATCGGGCGTGGTCGAATAGATGGATAGGCTATAACCCGCTTGACGCGCAGCCAGCGTCATGCCTTCGATCAAGGGAAGCTTTGCCAGATCGGACAGGTAGTCGCGCGTCTCCATCGGCAGCACTGCCGTCAGCGTCAGGGTTCGTCCGGTTTTCAGCGCGCGCCCATGATGATTTGGGACATAGCCGACCCTCTTCGCCGCCTCCTTGACGCGGGCTATGGTCGAGGGCTGCACTTCCGGCCCATCCTTCAGAGCGCGGGACACCGTAGTCACCGAAAGGGAAAGTTCCGCCGCGATCTGTTTTAGATTGGCCATGTCGCCCGACTTGATTTGCGAAAGCGCCGGCTGATTTTGCTGGGCATCGTAACGTTACCGGATTCGACCTGAGGGTCAAATCCAGGCTCGGCGAACCTGAACGGACCTGCCTGGCACCAGCTTGACTCCGGGGTTATTTTCAGCAATCGTAACGTTACGATTAACAAAAAAGCCGATTTTATCGGCGTTTCGATGAATCCGGAGGAGGAGAAACTATGTCCCGTTTACTACGCATTTCCCTGGCAGCGATCGCGGTCTCAGTTGCCTTGCCCGTCTATGCCCAAACCGTCACCATCACCACCGCGGGCGGCGACTATGGCAACGCCATTAAGGAGGCCATGTGGGCCCCCGCTGCAAAGGAGCTCGGCTTTGATATCCGTGAGGAGACGCAAAGCGACGGCCTTGCCGCCCTGAAGATGCAGGTCACTTCGGGTGCGGTGACCACCGACATCATCCATCTCGGCTCGCCAGAAGGCGCGCAGGCGGCGGCACAGTCGCTGCTGGAGCCGCTCGACTACAAGATCATCGATCCCAACTCCGTGCCCGCCGGCGCGAAGTCCGACTACTGCTATCCGTTCGACTCCTATGGCACTGTCATGTCGTGGAACACCAAGACCTATGGCGAGAAGTCGCCGAAGACCTGGGCCGAGTTCTGGGATGTCGCCAAATTCCCTGGCCGCCGCGCGCTGCGCGCCAATGCGCAGGACTTGATCGAGATCGCGCTGCTCTCCGATGGGGTGGCGCCGACCGACGTCTATCCCGTGCTCAGCACGCCGGAGGGTCTGGAGCGCGCAATCAAGCGGCTCGAGGCGATCAAACCGAATGTCTCGGTCTGGTGGACCTCGGGAGCGCAGTCCGCCCAGTTGCTGAAAGATGGTGAGGCGGATCTGGTCGTGACCTGGAACGGTCGGGCACAGACCGTGAAAGCCGATGGCGGCACGGTTGACTACACGTTCAAGGGTTCGGTCATCGGCACCGACTGTCTTGCGGTGCCGAAGGGGGCGCCGAACAAGGAAGCAGCCATGAAGCTCATCGCGGCGATGACACAGCCCGCGCGCGTGGCGAAGCTGACCGACTTCATCGCCTATGGCCCGGTCAATCCTGCCGGTTATGAAGGTGGCCTTATTCCTGAGGACCGTCTGAAGACCTTGGCGACCGCGCCTGACAATGCCGGCACTTCGGTGTTTTCGAATGCGGATTGGTGGGTCAAGAACGGCGAGGCCGCCCAAAAAGCCTTCGATGAAATGATGAACCGCTGAGCTTCGAACTCGTCAGCTCCAGGGTTGCAGCACATGATGAAGTCGCTCCCGATCACCATCGACAGCGTGCGCAAGACCTATGGATCCTACGTCGCGCTGGACGATGTTTCGCTCGACATTCAGGCTGGCGAATTCCTTACACTGCTGGGGCCGTCCGGATCGGGCAAGACCACGTTGCTCATGGCTCTGGCCGGTTTTGTCCGGCCCGATTCCGGTAGGCTCTTGTTGGGTGATCGGGACATCACCCGCCTGGCCCCCAACAAGCGCGACATCGGGATAGTGTTCCAGAACTACGCCCTGTTTCCCCACATGAACGTTCTGGCAAATGTCGAGTATCCGCTGGTGCTGCGCAAGACGCCGAAAGCGGAGGCGCGCCAGCGGGCGCTCGACACATTGGCCCGCGTGAAGCTGGAAGGTCTGTCGGAGCGCAACATTGCCGCACTGTCCGGCGGCCAGCGCCAGCGGGTGGCGTTGGCGCGGGCGATCGTCTTCGAGCCGCGCGTGATGCTGATGGACGAGCCGTTGTCGGCGCTCGACAAGAATCTGCGCGAAACCATGCAGTACGAGATCCGTCGTCTGCACGACGATCTGGGGATCACCACGATCTATGTGACGCATGACCAGCGCGAAGCACTGATCATGTCAGACCGGGTTGCGGTGATGAACTCCGGCCGCATTCAGCAGATCGACACGCCACAGCAGATCTATGATCGTCCATCGACCCGCTTCGTCGCGGAGTTCATGGGTGAGGCCAACATTGTGGCCCCAGGCGCGGTGCGCAGAATAGACGGCGCCGATGCGTCACGCGAAGCTCTGATGATCCGCGCGGAAAGCTTCCATCTTGATGCGAAGCTCGTCGGGCGAGACGGGGTGGCGCTTGAGGGAAGGCTGCGCGCCAAGGCGTTTCGTGGCGAGAACTGGCTATTGACGCTGGCGCTTGACGGCGGGCAAGAGATCCTTGTCTGCATTCCGGCGGCGCTGGCCACTGGCTGCGCCGAACTTGCCACCGGTCAGCGGGTGACCGCCTATGCACCAGCAGCGAAAGTTCACGCCATACCAGGAGCGGTAGCGTGACCGTCATCGCCGATCCTGCGCTCGCGGCAGACGCTCGACGCGAGCGGCGGTTCTTCCTCTCGCTTTCACTGCCTGCGCTTTTCATCGTTGGGCTGGCGGCGATACTGCCCATCGTTTGGATCATCCGGCAATCCTTCCTGACCACAGGGGGCGAATACACCGTCGGCAACTACGAGAAGGTGCTGTCGAGCGGACTGACATGGTCGGCGCTCGTCACGACCCTTGAGCTGTCCCTCGGCACGCTGGCGATCTGCATTCTTCTCGGTACCCCCCTGGCGCTCGCCTTGGCCAGCGCCAGACCAAGGGTGGCCAATTTGCTGATGGCCTTCGTCATGCTGCCGTTGTGGACCTCCATACTGGTGCGCACCTATGGCTGGCTCGTGCTCTTGCGGCGCGATGGCCTGATCAACGCGGCTTTGACCGGTTCAGGCCTGACAGCCGAGCCATTGCCGCTGGTCTACAACTTCACGGGAACGCTCGTCGGCATGGTTCACTACATGCTGCCGCTCTTTCTGCTGCCCGTTTATGCGGCGATGCGCGATATCGACGCAAACCTCGTCCGCGCGTCGGCGAGCATGGGCGCCACTCTCGGGCAAACGATCCGCACCGTCATTCTGCCGCTTTCGGCCGGCGGCATCTTCTCGGGTTCGATCATCGTCTTCATCTACACGATAGGGTTCTTCATCACGCCGGCGGTGCTTGGCGGGGGCAAGGTAAATCCTCTCTCCATCAGGATCGAGCGCACGCTGTCGACATTTCAGGATTGGGGGTCGGCGAGCGTCCTGGGTATTCTGCTCCTCATTTTGATGGCGTTGATGGGGGTGATGTTCCTGGCTGCACGGCGGCTGATTGCCCGGCGCAAAGTCGGTACAGCCCATGCTTGAAGCCTATCCAGACAACAGGCTGGCCCGCATCCTCCTGTGGAGCTTTTGCGCGCTCGTAATGGTGTTCCTGATGCTGCCGACGCTGGTCGTCGTCCCGCTCTCCTTTTCGGCGTCCAATCTTCTCGAGTTCCCACCGAGCGCATACTCATTGCGCTGGTACGAGACTTTCTTTGGTTCGGCTACATGGATGGCCGCGCTCAGGACGAGCCTGATCCTTGGGACATTGACGGCGATGATCGCAGTGCCCCTGGGGCTGCTGGCCTGCATCTCGATGAACAGGCTTGGCGGAAAGGCCGCCGTAGCCATTCAAGGCATTCTGCTCACCCCGTCCATTGTGCCGGGCATCCTGCTCGCGATCGGTCTCTTCTTTGTTCTGGCGGCGCAACGTCTGGTCGGAACGCTGTTCGGCGTCCTGGTCGGACATGTGGTGCTGGCCATCCCGGTCGCCTGCATTGTTTTGTTGCCCGCTCTGGTCCGCTTTGACTGGAACCAGGTCCAGGCGGCGCGCAGCCTCGGCGCAAACTGGGCGAGAGCCATTGGCGGAATAATTGTCCCGCAACTTCAGATCAGTCTGTTGTCGGCCACGCTGATGGCCTTCCTGACCTCGCTTGACGAGTCTGTCATTTCGATCTTCATCGCCAGCGGTCAAAACAGCACGCTGCCGAAGCTTATGTTCCTGTCGCTGCGCGATCAGATCGACCCGACCATTGCGGCGATTTCGACCTTGTGGACCGTCATCGTCCTGGTCGCCGTCCTGATCGTGAGCCTTCGCCAAAAATCCTGACAGAGACTGGAAACATGCCCAACAATCATCACGCAGCCGACGATCTGGCGGATCATTCAACGGACATACCCCAAGTGGGGTTGGCGATCATCACCGGATCGGCGAATTGGGGTCTCGCCTTTCCGGAAGACGTCGCAGTCGATGGCGTTCGGACCTTGCGGCGCGACATGAGTTTTGAAACGCCTTTCGGTTGCAGCGACAACTGGAAGCTGCTCGAGTTCGATGCGTCGATTACCGTCGAAGGTAAACCGAAACGTGCCTTGTGCATGTATTCGCACGGCAATCCCCGCGACCATATCGACCATTCCTGCCATCGCCGGGCGTTCTGGGTCTTGATGAAAGCGGGAGTACGGCAAGTCCTTTCCTGCTCGACCATTGGCGCCGTCAACAAGGCGATCAAGCCCGGCGACATGGTGGTGAACGCCGATATCATCGAACTGACGCAGACCCCGTTTTCACTGCTTCCCGGCCGCCAGAGCTTCGACTGCTCGGGCAAGCAGATCGTGTGTCCAAGATGTGCGGCGGCTCTGGTCGAAACCGCCCGCCGTCATTGGCCAGCCGAATGCCGCGTTCATGGCATCGAGCAGCAGTTGGTCGCTGGCCACTGTTACGGGCCGCGGCTGACCACCCCGGCGGAAGCCTTGGCGTTTCGAAACCTAGGGGCGGATGTGCTCAACCATTCGATCGCCCCCGAGGCTACCTTGTCGCGCGAGATCGGCGCGTGCTTCGTGCCTCTTGCGTTCGTGACGGCAGGTTTCAACGACTATATGGACCGCAATCGCCAGAAATTGCTGCAGGACGACGTGTTGCCAAGCCTCTCAATGACAGCCTCGCGGGTTGCGCTGGAGACCGCGGCACGACTTCCGGCTAATCCCGAATGCTCTTGCCACGGTTTGAAGTCGGCTCAACCGGAAGAACGTTCCAGCCGGTTTTAGCCAACCAGCACATAAACGCCGTCGATGGCGGCATCACCTTCGGTGCTGACCAGGCCGCGCGCCACCAGATCTTCGAGATGGGCAAGCACCGACAGGGCGGCGGCGCCATGCAGGCGCGGGTCGGTGTCCCTGTAGATCGCCCTGACCATGTCCGGGATCGTCCGGTCGCCGCCGCGGATCCGCTCGAGGATCGCCCGTTCGCGCATCTTGCGGTGGGTTTTGAGCCCGCGCATGAAAGCGCGCGGCGCGCTTACCGGCCCGCCATGGCCAGGCAGCAGCAGGCGGTCGCCGCGCGCGATCAGTTTGTCGAGCGAGGCCATGTAGTCGGCCATCGCGCCATCCGGCGGCGCCACGATCGAGGTCGCCCACGCCATCACATGGTCGGCCGAAAACAGGATACTAGTGCCTTCCAGCGCAAATGCCGCGTGATTGGCGGTGTGGCCCGGCGTCAGCACGGTTCGGATCGCCCAGCCGTCGCCCTCGATCAGCCCGTCGTCGGGCAGCGCGATATCAGGCGCGAAAGCCGTGTCGGCGCTGGCGTCGAGCGGATTGATCTCGCCGATCCGGAGCGCCCGCGCCGGGCGATGCGGGCCTTCGGCCAGCACTGCAGCACCGGTGTGCTCCTTCAGCCGGGCGGCCAGCGGAGAATGGTCGCGATGCGTGTGGCTGACGAAAATGTGGCTGACCGGCCGGTTTGCGATCACCGAGAGCAGCGTCTGGAAATGCGCATCGTCCTCAGGGCCCGGGTCGATGACCGCCAGCGTACCGCGGCCGATGACGTAGCTGTTGGTGCCGTGAAAGGTGAACGGGCTGGGATTTTTGGCGGTGACGCGCTGCACGTCCGGCGCAACGATGACCCCCTGGCCGTAGGCCGGATCGAAGCTGGTGTCGAATTTGAGCGCCATGGCGGTGTCGTTGAGCTCCGGTCAAGGGACGGCAAAAGCGATTGCCGCATAGCACGGAAGCCAATATAGGAAAAAGCGAGGCCGCCATCTGCGGCAATCCGGATTGGGGAAGACCATGGCACTTGCAACGACGATGCGTCCGCTTGTTTCTCTCGCTTTACCTCAGGAGGGTGCGCTGCGCCTGGCAACGCAGCTTTTGCTGGCGATCGCCGGAACGCTGCTTTTGACCCTGTCGGCCAAGACGAAAGTCGTGCTCGGGCCGGTCGACATCTCGATGCAGACGCTGGCCGTTCTGCTGATCGCGACCGCATTTGGCCTGCGGCTTGGCGTTGCTACCCTGCTTCTCTACATGGCCGAAGGCGCCATGGGCTTCCCGGTCTTCCAGAGCACGCCTGAAAAGGGCATCGGCATCGCCTACATGCTCGGCGCAACCGGTGGTTATCTCGCCGGCTTCGTCGTCATGGCGGCCATTGTCGGCTGGGCCGCCGATCGCGGCTGGGACCGCCACCCGATCAAGCTGTTCAACGCCATGCTGGTCGCCGAGATCGTCATGATGGCCATGGGCTTTGCCTGGCTGGCCACAATCATCGGCGTGGAAAAGTCGTGGCAGTTCGGTGTCCTGCCGTTCATCCTCGGCGACCTGATCAAGGTGGCGCTCGCCGCCAGCCTGGTGCCGGCGCTCTGGTCGCTGCTGCCGAAGCAGCCCTGAAACTGGACAACAGAACGAGCCGGCGGGTCCATGACTCGCCGGCTTTTTGTTGTCACGCGTCCACCAGGATGGCGTGAAGCCGGTTTGCCAAATCGCCGCGCCCATTGCATCGTCAGCCTGTGGCCGGTCAGTCAATAGCTTGTGGCCAGTCGGTCAAAATTGCCGCGAGGCGGCAGATGCAGGTCAACTCGGTGCTAATCCACGGCCGAGTTTGAATTGACAAGCCTCCGCACGAAACCTAAGCACGGTCAACTTGATTTCGGGCGGGGGCCTGGCAATTCAAGGAGAGCTTGTTGAAAGGTATCATCCTTGCAGGAGGCAGCGGGACGCGCCTTTATCCCCTGACATTAGCGATCTCTAAGCAAATTCTGCCGATATACGACAAGCCGATGATTTTTTATCCGTTGAGCGTCTTGATGCTCGCGGGGATCAGAGAGATTCTGGTCATTTCGACACCACGCGACTTGCCGATCTTTCGGGAGTTGCTGGGTGACGGTTCGGAGTTCGGGCTCGAATTGTCCTATGCCGAACAGCCGCAGCCCAACGGACTTGCCGAGGCCTTCATCATCGGCCGCGACTTCATCGGCAAGGACAATGTGTCGATGATCCTCGGCGACAACATCTATTTCGGCGAGGGCCTGTCGCAGCTCTGCCGCGCTGCCGCGCAGCGGGAAAGCGGCGCGTCGGTGTTCGCCTACCATGTCGAGGATCCGGAGCGCTATGGCGTGGTGTCGTTCGATAGGCTCAGCGGCACCGCTTTGACGATCGAGGAAAAGCCTGAGAAGCCGAAGTCCAACTGGGCGGTCACTGGCCTCTATTTCTACGACAATGAGGTCGTCGACATTGCTTCGACGATCAAGCCCTCGGCGCGCGGCGAGCTCGAGATCACGGCGGTCAACAACGTCTACCTCGAGCGCGGGCAGCTGCATGTGCATCAGCTCGGCCGTGGCTATGCCTGGCTCGACACCGGCACGCATGACAGCCTGCATGAAGCCTCATCCTTCGTGCGCACCATCGAGCACCGCCAGGGCATCAAGGTCGCCTGTCCTGAAGAAATCGCCTTCGAGCAGGGGTGGCTGTCCGCCGACAAGGTGCTTGAGCGCGCCACGCGCCTGGGCAAGAACGAATACGCCGCCTATCTGCGCCGGCGTGTCACCGAGCTGACGGAGAATTAGAGTGGACGTCAGGCAGCTCGGACTCGACGGCGTGCTGGAGATCGTGCCGACGCGGCACGGCGATGCGCGCGGCTATTTCATCGAAACCTGGAATGCCGAGCGCTTTGCCGAGGCCGGCATAGACTTGGCGTTCGTCCAGGACAATCACTCCTATTCGGCCGCCGCGGGCGTCGTGCGGGGGCTTCACTATCAGCTGCCCCCACGCGCGCAGGACAAGTTGCTGCGTGTGATCATAGGCAAGATCCTGGACGTCGCGGTCGACATTCGCCGCAGCTCGAAAACCTTCGGAAAATGGGTCGCGCTCGAAATATCGGCCGAGAAAGGCAACCAGATTCTGGTGCCGAAGGGTTTCGCGCACGGCTTCGTCACGCTCGTGCCGGACACCGAGGTTCTGTATAAGGTCACCGACACCTATTCGCCGGCGCACGACCGATCGATCCGTTTCGACGATCCCGACATCGGCATCGATTGGCCGTCGCCAGCCGGCGCCTTCGAGCTCTCGGCCAAGGACCTCGAGGCGCCGACGCTTGCCACGGCCGAGGTGTTCGCATGACGCGCGACGATGTGAGGAGAGCGCCATGAATTTTCTGGTGACAGGCGGTGCCGGCTTCATCGGCTCGGCGGTGTGCCGGCATTTGTGCGCCAATCCGGCTTATCATGTGACCAATCTCGACAAGCTCACTTATGCCGGCAACCTCGCCTCGCTGCGCACGATCGAGAATGCGCACAACTACAAATTTGCGCAGGCCGACATCTGTGACGAGCGGGCGGTCCTCGACATCCTCCACCGCGACGAGATCGACGTCGTCATGAATCTCGCCGCCGAAAGCCATGTCGACCGCTCGATCGACGGACCCGGCGCCTTCATCGAGACCAACATCGTCGGCACCTACAAGGTGCTGAATTCGACGCTCGAATATTGGCGCGGCCTGGGTGAGGACAGGAAAGCCCGCTTCCGCTTCCACCATGTCTCGACCGACGAGGTGTTCGGAGATCTGCCCTTCGACGGCGGCATGTTCGTCGAGGAAACGCCTTACGCGCCGTCCTCGCCCTATTCCGCCTCGAAGGCGGCTTCCGACCATTTGGTGCGGGCCTGGCACGAGACGTACGGCCTGCCGGTCGTGCTCTCCAACTGCTCGAACAATTATGGGCCCTATCACTTTCCCGAAAAGCTGATCCCGCTGGTGATCCTCAACGCACTCGATGAAAAGCCGCTGCCGGTCTACGGCGCCGGCGCCAATGTGCGCGACTGGCTGTTCGTCGAGGATCATGCCCGCGCCCTGGAACTGGTCGCCACCAAGGGTCAGCCGGGTGAGAGCTACAATGTCGGCGGCAATTCCGAACGCACTAACTTGGGCGTCGTCGAGACGATCTGCGACCTGCTCGACCTCAGGCGTCCGCGCAGGGGCGGCAGGAGCTACCGTGATTTGATAAGCTTCGTCACCGATCGCCCCGGTCACGACCGCCGCTATGCCATCGATGCCTCCAAAATCGGCCGGGACCTTGGCTGGGCGCCGGCTGAGAGTTTCGACAGCGGTCTTGCAAGGACGGTCGACTGGTTCCTCGACAACAAATGGTGGTGGGGGCCGATCCGCGAGCAGCGCTATGCCGGCGAGCGGCTTGGCCAAGTCCAGTCCCGGGCCCAGGTTGAAGGCAGGAAGGGCGCGGCGTGAGGCTGGTTGTCACCGGACGCGACGGTCAGGTCGCCGCCAGCCTGCTGGAGGCCGGGAAGGCGCGCGACGGCATCGAGGTCATCGCCGTCGGCCGGCCGACGCTCGATCTGGCGCGGCCCGACACCGTGTTCGACGCGCTCGCGGCAGCGCGGCCGGATATCGTGGTGTCGGCCGCTGCCTACACTGCCGTCGACCAGGCCGAGGACGAGCCCGATCTCGCTTTCGCGGTGAACGCCGTCGGCGCCGGCAAGGTCGCCGAGGCGGCGGCTCGGCTCGGCATCCCTGTCATCCATCTGTCGACCGATTACGTCTTCGACGGTTCGAAGGACGGCGCCTATTTCGAGACCGACGCCACCGCGCCGCTCGGCGTCTACGGCGCCTCCAAGCTCGCGGGCGAGCTGGCGGTGGCAGCCGCCAATCCACGCCATCTGATCCTGCGCACCGCCTGGGTCTACAGCCCGTTCGGCAAGAATTTCGTCAAGACCATGCTGCGCCTGGCCGGCGATCGTGACGAGATCGCCGTGGTTGCCGATCAGTGGGGAAATCCGACTTCGGCGCTTGATATTGCCGATGCGATCCTGCATGCGGCGGCGATGTTGCGCGGTGACTTTGGCGGCTACGGCATTTATCATCTGGCCGGCACCGGCGAGACCAACTGGAGCGGCTTTGCCCGTCATATTCTCGACACCAGCGCGCGGCACGGCGGGCCTACCGCGCGGGTGCGCGACATCGCCACCAGCGACTATCCGGCCAAGGCAAGACGTCCGGCCAATTCGCGCCTGTCGACGGCGAGGTTCTCAGCCATGTTCGGGTGGGCCGTGCCGGAGTGGCACGTTTCTGCCCAAATTGTGATCTGCTGCCTGGCGGAAGGGAGTTTGGGACTTCGACTACGAGATGGCGCCACGGATTTGTTTCCAGAGCCCGCTCCTAGTGGTCTGACGTCGGTCAAGGACAGTCTGCAACAATGAAAAAGCCAACACGCTCGCCCAAGAGCAGCGGTCCGCAAAAGACCGTGGAAACGACGGATGCCGGTGAACAATTGCTTCGCCAGCTCTACGGTGCCCATGACGGCAAAGTCTCGGACAAGTGGTCGATTTATCTCGACGAGTATGATCGGATGTTTTCGAAATATCGAAATCAACCGGTCCGGATCCTCGAAATTGGCATCCAGAATGGCGGCTCACTTGAGATATGGGGCAAATATTTTCCCCGCGCAGAGGTTATCATCGGCTGTGATATCAATGAGGCCTGCGGTCTACTGAATTTCGATGACAAGCGGATCAGCGTTGTGGTCGGCGATGCCAACGCCGATGAAACGCAACGCCATATCCTTGAAAAATCCGGGGCATTCGAGATCGTCATCGACGATGGCTCACACAAATCTTCGGATGTCGTGCAAACCTTCTCGCGATATTTTCCTCATCTTGCCGACGGTGGGGTATTTGTCGTTGAAGATCTGCATACGAGCTACTGGCAGGACTTCGAAGGCGGCCTCTACGATCCGCTGTCCTCGATGTCGTTCTTCAAGCGACTGCTTGACCTGGTCAACCACGAGCATTGGGGACTGGAGCATAGTCGAACCGATGCCCTTATGGCCTTCGCCAGCCGCTACGGAATTGCATTCGATGAGACTACGCTGGCGTCCATCCATTCCATCGAATTCCTGAACTCGCTCTGCGTCATAACCAAACGGCCGCCCTTGGAAAACGTGCTCGGCCCCCGTTTTGTGGCCGGTCGGAGCGCTGTCGTTGTGCCAGACATCCTGACCGTGGATGGCGTATCCGCCCCCGTCGCCAACGAGGCCAGAAATCCATGGTCCCTTCAGTTGGTGACAATCGAGCGGGAGATTGCGGAAAATCGGAAAGCAGTCAGCCAACATTCGGCACAACTGCGGGAGCTTGCCGATCAAATCGCCCATGCGCAAGAAAACATTAGGGATAGCGAGGCCGAAGCGGCCCGCGCGAAAGCCGACGCCGCAGGCGTGGCCGAGGAACTTCAAGCTCTTGAGACGCAGCACTCGGCTGCACATGCAAGCTACAGCTTGTTGCTCTCCGACCGCGATCATGCCCGCTCTGAAGAGAAGCGCCTACGTGATGTTCTCGACGCCGTCTATGCCAGTAGTTCTTGGCGCCTGACTCGGCCGTTGAGAGGCTTGAGGCGCGGTGCAGCTGCGCTTGCGTCTGCCAGCAGCATTCTCAAAAAGAGAAAGTCAAGCGATGCGACTGAAAGTCCGGCCATGGCACGAGGAATATCTGACGGAACCAATTGGGTAGGGATGAGTGCCCCGTCTTTTGAAGCGTTGTCGGCCAACCTCGACGAAGGCACCTCAAGATTGGCCGAGATTGAAGCGGACAATTCCAAGTTAATAGCATTTTATCTGCCGCAGTTTCATCGCATCCCTGAAAATTCAGAATGGTGGGGGCCAGGATTCACTGAGTGGACCAATGTATCTAGAGCGAAACCAAACTTTGACGGGCATGTACAGCCTAATATCCCGCGCGAGCTGGGGTATTACGATTTAGAAAATATAAATGTGATACGAGAGCAGGCCGAGCTTGCGAAATTATATGGTATAGGCGGGTTTTGTTTTTATCACTACTGGTTCAGCGGCCGGAGAATATTGGAGAATCCGGTTCAAAATTTATTGGAATCGGACGTTGATATAAAATTCTGTCTATGTTGGGCCAACGAAAATTGGACGAGGACTTGGGACGGAGATACCAAAAGCGTCTTGCTGGCCCAGGAATATGCTGAAGGGGATGCGCAAGCATTTTTTGACTCGATTGCCGATGCTTTGTCCGATGAGCGCTACATCAGAATTTCAGGCAAGCCATTGCTGCTGGTCTATCGCGCCAAAGCGATACCGAATCCCAGCGAGTGGTTTGAGATCTGGAGGAAGCGAGCGGAGCAACAGGGTTTCCCCGGTCTATATATTGCCGTTGTGGACTTCTACGACATTTCAAACCCAAACGAGGTCGGCGCCGACGCTTTGGTGGAATTCCCTCCGCACAAGTTTAACGGACCTCAGAGTCGACCTGATGTGCTTCCTCGGATAACGAACTCTGATTTTGCCGGGGGAATTGTCGACTACCAAAAGGTCGTCTCGCAGAGTGCGCTTCGCGAGGTACCGAGCTTCAAGCTCTTTCGCGGCATCATGCCGTCTTGGGATAACACGCCGCGACGACAGAATACGCCGACGATCGTTGTGAATTCCAGCCCATATCTGTACGGCGCCTGGCTTAGGTATTTGCGGGCATACGTCCGTACGGAATCGCCTGATGAGGCAGGAAGGCTTATTTTCATCAACGCATGGAACGAGTGGGGAGAGGGGTGCTACCTGGAGCCTGATCAAAAACATGGGCTCTCATATCTGGAAGAAACCCTGAAGACCTCATTCCGTATCAAGGGCGCGGAAGGTGAGAGCGAGATCGATGGCGCCCGATCATTGCTTTTTAAAGCACTGAAGCAAGCATCCGCAGGCGGAGAATCGCCTTTCGGTTTAGATCCGGAAGCCGAACTAGCATCATATCATGCTCCTAGTGCGTTCGCCCAGAAAACTGCTTTTGAACTTCGAAAATGGCCAAAAATACATAAGGTTGCGAAGTTTGCCTATATTGTCTCCATGAGACTAGGGCGTAGAAATGTCCATTAACGCGGCAATTGTAGCGCACTTTGATCCCAATGGCAGATTTGAAGATAATTTTGTCGAACTTATTGCCTGCCTCAGGACGGAGTTTTGTAGAGTAATAGTTGTAACTACAAGCGAAATTGGAGTAGTGAAAGAAATACCTGGAGTTGAAGTTGTAAGAAGACCAAATATTGGTTATGACTTTTATAGCTATAAGGTTGGATTGAATAAACTTCTTAGTTGCGAACGAATTGATCGAATAGCTCTGGTAAATTCCAGCATCATCCTCTTGAATGAGGATGCGTTTGGTTCGGCCCTCCATGAGATGCTATCTATGTGCGGCTCATATGACGCTGTTGGGGCGACAAGCTCGCTGCAGTTCGGCTGGCACATGCAGTCTTATTTGATGATATTTGGGAAAAGTGTATTAAAATCAAAATGGTTTCAAAGTTTTATTGAAGATATTAATCCTCTGAATAGCAAGATGGATATGATCTTCAAGTATGAAATCGGGCTATCGGTTGAATTGGTAAGAAATCATGCTCGCGTCGCGACGCTTTTCAACCCTGCCTCCCGGGCCGACAAAAATTGGACGCACGTTGCTGCGGGCGCGATCGCGCGACAGCTTGGGTTCGTGAAGATGGAAGTCTTGCGGGACAACCCGCACGGGATCGATCTTCAAGCGATACGCGAAGTCGTAAGCGAAGAGAGGATGAAGCAGGTTGAGCAGATGGTAGAGCGAGCGAGGGGGCACTACCAGATCGGACCCGACAATCTGGTCACTTTGAGGGGCAAAGACGTTTCGCCGCTTCCGGTGATGAAAAAAGTTCGATGGAAATTGCCGCGCCGAAAGGGCGTCTCAACAGCGGTGGTCATCCATTTATATTACATAGAAACGATAGAAGAAATAAAGAAGTATATTGAAAATATAATATTGCCGACCGATATATTTGTTACGACACCATTTGAAGCCGATGTCGTTCCGATTGTGAATGAATTTTCCAAGCTGGGCGCTAGCGTCTCGGTATATGTTACAGAAAACAGAGGGCGTGACATCGGGCCGTTTGTTGCGCTCTATCGCTCTGGGGAACTGGACGGATATGCAGCCGTCCTCAAGGTGCATTCGAAGAAGAGCACATACAGCGACCAGGGCAACCTATGGCGCGGTATTCTCTTCCGTAGCTTGGCGGGTGATTCTCTGACTGTCCTTAGGGCAATTGAGCTCCTGAAGTCGGGCGAGGTCGGAATTGTTGGACCTCACGCTTACTACCTCACAGACCTTAAATATTGGGGCGCAGACCGCAACCTTGTACGTCACTTGCTTTTGGGGATGGGTTTACTTGAAGCGGAGGACGAGCCGGAACTTGGTTTTTTCGCTGGCTCGATGTTTTGGTTTCGTCCTGATGCTCTCCGCCCGCTGCAGGCGATTGATGAGGAGATGTTGAGGTTTGAACCGGAATCCGGAAAGCAGGACGGTACCTTGGCGCATGCCATTGAGCGGGTGTTTTGCGCGATGGTGCGGAGCGTAGGTTACCGTGCAACCAGTGTTGCGTTGAAGGGCCGGGAAATTCACGATACAGAGACGGAGAAAAATGGTGTTCCGGTTTTGTAGGGTGGATACAGGGGATGGAAGTTGCGAGTCTGACCTCGTTCGCTAAGAGGTTATTGAGTGTAAATCGAAAGCACCTTAGATTTTTTTACATGCATATAGGTAAGACCGCCGGCTCGGCGGTCAATCATATGCTTAGAGAGCATTTTGGAAGCCGTTTTGTTGACCACATAGAGGTGGATATAGATTGGAAAAGGCGGATAAGTGAAGACTACGAATGCTTATCTGGACATCTACATTTCCAGTTGTTCAAGCAAGCTGCGAACGATAAGCCATTTAGATACATTACAGTATTGCGGGAGCCGATATCGCAAACTCGGTCACATCTTCACTGGCTACGTCTTTTAGGGACAAATCTTGACCTTAGGAAGGATACTCCTCCACATATTCTAAAGATCAGCGACGCACTGGTTGATGTCGATCTCAACGATCCCAACCATGTCTACAATTTTCTGATGAAACAGGACGACACGTCGGTCGATCGCGTCCGTCTGCTAGACAATGGTCAATCAAGGTATTTTCTCCCGGGATATACGGACCGCAGGTTCGATCACGAAGACCTTGTGACCGCGATTAGATCAATGGCTCAGTTCGATTTCGTCGGAGTTCACGAAGACACGGTTGGGGTCGTGGCGGGCTTAAAGAAGGTGCTTATGACCGATGCGGATCTGCGGCTTCCTTATGCCAATGTGCAGGAATACGATCGAAAGTTCGATCGCGAAACGTGGCGGAAAACCTTAGGCGACTGGATCGGCTATGATTGCGCGCTTTACGAGGTTGCGCGGATCAGGGCAGGACATTGACCTGTTCCGACGGACGCCGCAGCCAGGACCAGAAAACGGCGGCTTGTTGCTGAGTTTCATGGGCAAGATATCCAAATCACGATGGTGGTGACAGAACCGTCTTGTCAGTTCGAGCATCCGGCTTCGTGGTAAGAGATTCCGTTCGACCGCCTTTGAGTGTCAGTTTTTTTGTACATACGCTTTCTATCAGGCTCTCATTGTGGCTGGCCAAAACAATGATGCCCGCCTTTTCCGCAAGTTCGTCCATGCGTCTTTTGGCCTTGTTCTGGAAAGAGGCATCGCCCGCTCCGATCCATTCATCCATAAGGAGAATCTCTGGATCGAGCGCAGTGGCCATCGAAAAGGCAAGCCGCGCGGCCATGCCCTGGCTGTATGCCTTGAACGGCACGTCGATGAAGTCGCCGAGCTCGCTAAAGGCAATGATACCCTCCATCTTTTCCTCGATCTCGGCTTCCGTCCATCCGTTGATCAGTCCACGCAGGACAATGTTCCTGCGACCTGTGGCCTCGCGGCGAAAGCCAATGTTGATGTTGAACAAGGCGTCAACTTTGCCGTCGATGGCAATGCTTCCTCCGGAAGGTTCGTATATCCCGTAGAGCACCTTCAGGAGAGTTGTCTTGCCGGCACCATTCGGGCCGACGAGACCCAGCCGATCACCCGCCTTCAGTTCGAGACTGATGCCGTCAAGCGCTTGCACAAACTGCTTCCTGCCAGAGCTCTCAATCCTACCGCCTGTTGCGCTCAAACGGTTATCCGGCGCGGAAAGCGTCAGCTTTTCGCGTAGCCTGTAGACCAGACTGACATTATCCAGCTTGATAGAAACCATCGAAAACTCAGATCAGAAATACAACTTGCCTGCGGTATCGGCCAAGGAGCAGCAATGCAATTGCCCACACCGCCAATGATATGATGCCGGTAACGGCAAAAGCGCGGATCGGCAGTTCGCCGCTGAGGATCGGGACACGAACCACTTCCAGGAAATACGTGAACGGGTTCCAGTGATATGCATATTTCTGGATGCCGGCCTGTCCATTGTATACCCAGAAAACAGGTGTGAAGAACATGCCGACCCGCATCATGTTGCCGACAATGAACTCGCTGTCAGGAAAGAACGCGCCGGTAAAAGCGAAGACCGTAATAATGGCAGGAGTGGCCAACAGCACTAGGAGCAGACCAGCGAGTGACCACAACCACGATGGCATGGGCCACGAGCCGCTCAGGAGTAGAATGACGACACAACCTGCAATCGCATAGCCCGCGCGAATCGCGGACTGCACCGTCATCCGCATCACATACACAAACAACGGCAGCGTCGTACCTTCGATGAAGCTCTCCTCGCGCTTGAAAAGCGATACGCTCAAGGGGATTACTTCCATGAGGTAAGACCAGACCATAAGGCTGATAGCGACATAGGCCGAATACCCTGCGGCATCCTTGCCGGCTGGCTGGAATACGAAAACGAACGTGCCCACGAAAGCGACGTAGTTGACCAGAAGCCAAAGCGGCCCGAGCGTCGTGCGCCTGTGCTGGTCGCCGATGTCCTCATGGGCAAGGTTGATCCAGACCCGATGCAGCCTCATAGCCTTGCTGATATCGTCGAGGGCGCCGTTCAATGCCAAAATCATTGTTGGTATCGCAATCCGTTCCTGGTCGCTTCGTATGTCCGATGGCCACATGAGGCGAGGGACATTTCATAGCCATTGCGACGAGCGTATGGCAACTGATTGCGGCTTAGTGAAGCCCAGCAATATCTTGAGACCAACCATTAGCAATGTCTTTTGGACCTGTACAATTGTCCTGAAAGGCCGCAGTTCAGCCAATTGCGATTGGTCCGGAACAGCCGCATTCACCTTTGATCACATATTCGTCAAAAACATCTGGCGATACCCCCGACTCCGCGCTATTGCGATAGCTGGGCAAGGGACTTGGGATTTGCAATCTGGAGTGGTGACGGATGATGTTCCATCCGGCGCCTGTCTGGTATTGATATACCCGCGCCTGGAGTTCAGTACTACCCAATGACATCCTATGTACAAGTCGTATCCGGACTTCGGCCGAAGATGCGGCGCGCCATTATAATGATCCAGGACCTGGTCATGGTCCTGGTTGCGGTGGCGCTGAGTCTCGGGCTTTCGCAGTCGAGACTTTCATTCGATGCGCTCTCCTGGCCGGGCCTGGCGTGCTGGGTGAGCATTGTTCTTCTCAGCCATATCTTGTTTCGCTATTGCGGCCTCTACAACACCGTTTGGCGTTTCGCCTCCACGCCGGACTTCTTCAACATTCTGAAGAGCTGCGCGATCCTGACCGTCACGCTCTATGTCGTCTCGCTGGCGGTTCGATCGTTTCAGCCGGTGACCGGCCTCAACGAGCGCCAGTTCATCGTCTTTTTCCTCGTCTCCTTCACCATCATATCGGCGCCGCGGCTTTACTACCGGTTCCTGCGTGACGGCGCGAGCTGGCGAATCCTGAGCCGCAATGCGAGCAATGTGGCGATCAAGCAGGCGCTGTTCGTGGGCAGGCTCGGCGAAGCAGACGTCATAATCCGGTTCACGCGCGCGGCAGAGCCGGCCGAATATTCCATCGCCGGCATCATGGCCATCGAGAACGGCGCGCCGCTGGGCAGGCAGATCCAGGGCGTCCCGGTGGTGGCCGTGCGGCCCCGCCTGGTCGAGGTCCTGGAAGAATATGCAAGAGGCACCAAAAGCCTCGACATGCTGATTTTCGGCAATGGCACCGAACGCGAGATCGAGGAGTATTCGGAGTTGGTCCGTGTCGCCCGTCACAGCGGCATCGCCGTCGTCCAGTTCTCCGGCGTCTCGGAACTCGGGCAGGGCGGGAAGCTGGTTCTCGACGCTGTCGAAATGGAAACCATCCTGCGCCGTTCCACGGTTCCTTCCGATATTGAGCGGATCGGCGGCTTTGTCGGCGGCAAGCGCGTCCTGGTCACCGGCGGCGCCGGCTCGATCGGTCGCATCCTGGTCAAGCGGTCGCTGGAACTTGGCGCCGAGGCGGTTCTGGTCGCCGATATCTCGGAGTTCGGGATTTTCCAGCTGGACCAGCAGGTCGAGGAAAAGGATCATGCTCGGCTCAAGAGCCGCATCGTCGATGTCACCGACCGGCGCCAGATCACCCGCGTGGTCAGCGATTTCAAGCCCGACATCATCTTCCACGCTGCCGCGCTCAAACATGTGCCGCTGCTCGAGGAAAACTGGGAATCGGCGATCCAGACCAACATTTTGGGTACCCTTGTCTGCGCCGAGGTTGCCGCCAAATGCGGCGTGCCGCAGTTCCTGCTGATTTCCAGCGACAAGGCGGTCGATCCGACCTCGGTGCTCGGCATGACAAAACGCGCCGCCGAGCAGATCGTCTCTTCACTGCACGAGACGCACGCCATCGAACCCAATGGCCGTCGTTCCGGCACCAAGTTCATCGCCGTGCGGTTCGGCAATGTCTTCGGCTCCAACGGCTCGGTCGCCACCATCTTCCAGGCGCAGATCGAGGCGGGCGGTCCGGTCACCATCACCGATCGCCGCATGACCCGTTATTTCATGACGGTGGCCGAAGCCGTCGATCTCGTCATCATGTCGGCGGCCGACGCCGAGCGGCGCCAGAGCAAGGACGATTACGCCATCTACATGCTCGACATGGGCAAGCCGGTGCCGATCCTCGAAGTCGCCGAAACCATGATCCGCATGGCCGGCAAAAGCCCCTACACCGACATTCCGATCCGCTTCACCGGGATCAGGCCGGGCGAGAAGCTTCACGAGGTGCTGCATGGCGGCGATGAAGAGATCGTCGCACTCGACATCCCCAAGATCTTCGGCCTGCGAACCGATGTCGTGGGATGGTCCAAGGTCCAGGTTGCGCTGACATCGCTGCAGGCGGCAATGCGCGACCAGGACAAGGCCGCAGCGCTCGCCGTCATGGCCGGGCTTCATCAGGCCGAACAGCCTCCAGCCGACACGCACCGGGAAACCATTGCGAAAACGGTCGGACAAGCGGGTTAAAGCAATTCCAGGAAAAGTGTGAAGCGGTTTTTCCGTCCGGAATTGCGTACAACAAACAAGCTGTCCTGATCGACCGGGATTGGCTATTGAAACCAATCCGATGGCCGGTCCCAGGCGTTTGCAGATGATTCTGAACCAGTGAGCAGACAAGATCAGCGTGTGGCCGTGCTGCTGGGCACGAAAGATGGCGCGGCCTTCCTTGACGAGCAGCTCGCATCGCTGCTTGCGCAATCGCATCCCCATATTGACCTCTGGATCTCCGACGACGGTTCGACGGACGGCACCGCTGCCATCATCGGCGCCTGGCAGAGCCGCTGGTCCAAGGGGCAGCTAACCCTTGTGAACGGTCCTCGCCAGGGCTTTGCCGCCAACTTCCGCTCTATGATCATCGATCCACGCATCGATGCCGACTACTACGCCTTCTGCGACCAGGACGACATCTGGGAGCCGGACAGGCTGGAGAGCGCTATCGCCTGGATGCAGGGCCACGATGCCGGAACGCCGCTGCTGTTTTGCTCGAGGACCGCGACCATATCCGAAACCGGAGCAGCGCAAGGGCATTCGCCGCTGTTCCTGAAGCCGCCCTCGTTTCGCAACGCGCTCGTGCAAAGCATTGCCGGCGGCAACACCATGATGATCAACCGCACTGCGCGAATGTTGCTGGCAAAGGCATCGGCAAGGACCGAGTTCGTCAGCCATGACTGGTGGACCTATCTGATCGTCACCGCCGCCGGCGGCATAGTTAGCTATGACCCTCGGCCGCTGGTGCGCTACCGCCAGCATGAGGCAAACCTGGTCGGCGCCAACGTGTCGTGGAGGGCGCGGCTGTCGCGGCTGGGGCGCCTGTTCAAGGGTGAGTTCGCCGTCTGGACCGATCACAATCTGAGCGGTCTGGCGGTCAATCGCGACATCCTCAGCAGGGATGCTGCCGCCTGTCTCGGCCTGTTCATCAGGGCGCGCAAGGGCGGTGTCTTGCGACGCCTGCGTCTTCTCAGAAAAAGCGGCGTCTACCGGCAGACGCTGGCTGGTACGCTTGGGCTCTATTTGGCCTTCATCTGGCGGCGGATCTAGAGCATGCAGGGACGGCCATGAGGGGACCCAAGCGAGTTTTCGACCTCGTCGTGGCGGCGGTTCTCTTGCCGCTGACCTCGCCCGTCATCCTGCTTGCCATGCTGGCGATCAGGCTGTCGTCACCTGGACCCGCATTATTTTCGCAAACCCGGATCGGACAGAATGGCGTGCTGTTTCGCTGCCGCAAGCTGCGAACGATGGTTGTGGGAACACCGTCTCTGCCTTCGCATCAGGCGCCGGCAAACTCCATCACTGCCGCAGGCAAAGTGCTGCGAAAATTCAAGATCGACGAGCTGCCGCAGCTGTGGAATGTGCTGAAGGGCGAGATGAGCCTGGTCGGGCCGCGTCCATGCCTGCCCACGCAAACGGAATTGATCGAACGCCGCAGGCAATTGGGCGTGCTTGCGGCGGTTCCGGGCATTACCGGGCTTGCGCAGATGAAAGGTATCGATATGTCCGACCCAGAACTCTGCGCCGAAACCGATGCCGAATATCTCAGGATGGCGTCGGTGGGCCTCGACGTCAAAATCCTGTTCGGCACAATCTACCGGGCCTGATGGGCCTTTCGCGCGAGTTCCTCAAGTCGGCCGAGCGTGTCGGTTTCCGGCATCCAGCCTTCCGAGACCAGCGGTGACGGGTCGCAGATCTGTGTCGCCATTAACGCTTCGTACGACGCTCGTCTGCCAAGCAGCGTGGCCAACAACCGGAACGGTCGAGGCGACATGAGGCGAGGGCGGGCCGGAATGTCGAACCCGTGGCGGAATGCGGTGATGACTTCGGACATCGCGACCGGAGAAGCATCGCCCAGGACATAGGTCGGTCGCGGCTGCTTGGGACGGGTCAAAAGATGCACCACGGCGCCGGCTAATGCGTCACGGGACATCAGCGAACGAACTGCCGTTAGAAGGCCAGCGGGCACTGGCAGTGTAGTGCCTGCGAGCCGCATCATCCCACGCAGGTTTCCCTTCATGCCTTCGCCATAGACCGGCGGCAGCCGCAGCGCCGTCGCATCGGCGGGCCTCGATGCATAGGCTTCCAGCATCCTGATCTCGCCTTCGCGCTTGGAGCGCCCGTAGGCGCATTGCGGGGCAGGGGGTGTCGCCTCGTCGATGGTGCCGCTGAAAGCAGGACCGGCCACCGCCCGGATCGATGAGAGATAGATGAAACGCCCGCTTGCCCGCCGGGCCGCGGCGTGCGCCAGCTGGGCGGTCAGTGTCGCGTTGACGGCCATAAAATCGGCCTCGCTTGCCTTGCGGTCATTGTTGAGCGCCGCACAGTGGACGACATGGGTGATGTCTAGCATCAGCGCCTGGAATGCCTGGGCCGGCGCGCCGACGTTCGGCAACAGGACCTCATCGCTCGCGGGATCAAGCCGTTCCGGGTGACGCGAGGCCATGCGCACCTCGAACCCGGCTTCGCCAAGCTGGTTGACGACCTGCCTGCCGATGAAACCCGTCGCGCCTGTGACCAGCACTTTCATGGCTGGCTTGCCTTTGGCGTCCGCTGTTCCGGCAGCGCCTGTTGCCGGCCCGAAGCAAGGTAGGTCCCGGACACCAGGAACACCATCAATGTCGAATCGAGGATATCATGGCCGACCAGGATGCCGGTCAAGCCCCCGATGAGATAGGTGATCACGGTAACGACAATCATCGTGGCGCCGAACCGCTCAATCGCGTCGGTGCTGTTGCGCAGCACAATGGCGGCGTTTCTCGCGGCAACGACGAACACAGCCGCCAGCGTAATGGCGCCAAGCAACCCGGCCTCCACCAATGCGGTCAGGAAGCCATTGTGGAAATGGCTGAAGCCCGTAGACGGCATGTTGAACTGGTCGTGGAAGCCTTGCTTTATCAGGTCACGGCTCGCAGCAATGCCGTGACCGAAAATCGGCATGTCGTGGAAGGCGCTAAGGCCGATCTGCCAAAGTGCTGCGCGCAAGCCGAGCGCCGTGGTGTGGTCGCCTTTCGTGGCCAGCGCATCCCAGTCGCTGAACAGGAAAGCCGCGCGCTCGGAAATGATGGGGAAACCGACGACAGCGATGACGATGCCGGTCGTGCCCGCAATCAGCAAGAGGCGAATGGCGTTTCTGTTGTTGAGCTTGCGACGGTTGATCAGCAGGACGGCGATGCCGGCCACCAGCATCGCCAGCCAGATGATCCGCGACCCCGAAAAGAGGATGGCGATCGCACCGGCCAGTGTCGCGCAGGCCAGCAGGACCCTGTGCTTTTCCATGCCCGACAGGACGCCCGCCAGGCACATCATCGTGCTGAGACAGCCGACGGTCGCGAACACGATCGCATTGCCGGCGCCGCCTTCGGCCCGCATGCCCAGCCAGTAATATTGCACGGTTCCCAGCAGCAGGGCGCTAAAACAGGCTGCAGCACTCGCCAGCACGACGATGCGCGCCAGCGTGGTTTTCTCGGTAATGCTCCAGGTCGCGTATGAGACGGGGAAAAACAGGAAGGTGATCAGCCCCGCCAGATGCGGCGCATCCCTGGCGATCGAATTGTTGACGATGGAAGCGAGCAGGCAGGCTGCGCAATAGGCATAGATCGCCACCGTCATCGCGACCATCGGCCGGTCGATGTTGAAACGCCGTCTTTTCAGCCCAAGCAGAAACACCGACCACAGGCCGCCGCCATTGAACACAAAGCTGACCGCCGACCCCAGCACAGGCGGGCAAAGGAAGCAGAGAATGGAGAAGGTGATGTTGATCCGAGACGGCGAGAGGTGCTGCTTGATAGTGGAAATCGGGGTCAATGCTCTGGTTCACAATGCGCTGGGGTCGCTTGGCGACGGACGGTGGCTTGGCGGCGGCTTTTGCGGCATCCCGCCCCGCGCGGGTTCAGGAGCCGGTATAGCGGCTGGGTCCGGTTTTCGATAGTGCGACGAGGATCTTGCAGCGATCGAAATCGGTGGCGTGGCCGCATCGCATAGCGGAAGCATCCACCGGTCCGACCGTTTTCCCAGGGTTCCGGCAATATTTTTCCCGACCTTTGAAGGCAATCAATTTGCCGGGCAGGAATTTCCGGATTCCGGGCGTTTCCTGGAAAATTCGTTCCCAAACGGCTTGGCCGCCGGCCTTTCCAGCGTTGTTATATCAGGTAGCGATCTGCTAGAACGCCGGCACGAACCGATAGTGTCCAGCGGTGAAGCTTGAACCGGGCGGCTGAAAAAGACGCCCGATCCATCTGATGCAAGGTCTGGATGGCACGAGAGAACGCTCACAGTCCATGAACATCGCGCTTACGCATTTGCAGCGGCTCGAGGCCGAATCCATCCACATCTTCCGTGAGGTTGCCGCCTCCTTTTCCAAGCCGGTGATGCTCTATTCCGTCGGCAAGGATTCCTCCGTGCTGATGCATCTGGCGATGAAGGCCTTTTATCCGGCCAAGCCGCCTTTTCCGTTCCTGCATGTCGACACCACCTGGAAGTTCCGCGAGATGATCGCCTTTCGCGATCAGATGGCGCAGAAGCTCGGCTTTGACCTGCTGGTCCATGTCAATGAAGACGGCGTGCGCGACGGCATCAATCCCTTCGACCACGGCTCGAACACCCACACCCATGTGATGAAGACCGTGGCGCTGCGCCAGGCGCTCGACAAATACGGTTTCGACGCCGCCTTCGGCGGAGCGCGGCGCGACGAGGAGAAGTCGCGCGCCAAGGAGCGCATCTTTTCCTTCCGCAACGCCCAGCATGTCTGGGACCCGAAGAACCAGCGGCCGGAAATGTGGAAGATCTTCAACACCCGCATCGCGCCGGGTGAATCGATCCGCGTCTTTCCGCTGTCGAACTGGACCGAGCTCGACATCTGGCAGTACATTCTGCAGGAGAACATTCCGATCGTGCCGCTCTATTTCGCCAAGGAGCGCGCGGTGGTCGAACGCGACGGCATACTGATCATGAAGGATGACGATCGCATGCAATTGCGTCCCGGCGAGACGGTGGAGAACCGCCTGGTGCGCTTCCGCACCCTCGGCTGTTATCCGCTGACCGGCGCTATTGAATCCGACGCCGACACGCTGGAAGCCATTGTCGGCGAGATGCTGACGGCGCGCACCTCCGAGCGCCAGGGCCGCCTCATCGACCGCGATGAAGCCGGCTCGATGGAAAAGAAGAAGCGCGAGGGGTATTTCTGAGCATGCGCCACATCCTGGCCAAGAGCCTCGCCCCTACCGACGGCATCCGCGAATACATGGCGGCGCAGGAGAAGAAGTCGCTGCTGCGCTTCCTCACCTGCGGCTCGGTCGACGACGGCAAATCGACGCTGATCGGCCGCCTTCTGTCCGACACCAAGCAGATCTTCGAGGACCAGCTCGCAGCACTCGAGCGCGATTCCCGCAAGCACGGCACCACCGGCGACGACATCGATTTTGCGTTGCTGGTCGACGGCCTCGAGGCCGAGCGCGAGCAGGGCATCACCATCGACGTCGCTTATCGCTTCTTCGCCACGCCCAAGCGCAAGTTTATCGTCGCCGACACGCCTGGCCATGAACAGTACACCCGTAACATGGCGACCGGCGCCTCGACCGCCGATCTGGCCATCGTGCTCATCGATGCGCGCCAGGGCGTGCTGCGCCAGACCCGGCGCCACTCGATCATCGCCTCGCTGCTCGGCATCCGCCACATCGTGCTTGCCGTCAACAAGATCGATCTCGTCGATTTCGACCAGGCGGTGTTCGACCGCATCGTCGAGGATTACCGCCAGTTCTCGCATGAGCTCGGCTTTCAGACGATCGTGCCGATCCCGATGTCGGCCCGCTACGGCGACAATGTCACCAGCCGCTCCGACAAGACGGCGTGGTATTCCGGCCCCTCGCTGATCGAGCATCTTGAGACCGTGTCGGTCGACGAGGCGGCGGTCGAATTGCCGTTCCGGTTTCCGGTGCAGTATGTCAACCGGCCCAATCTCGATTTCCGCGGCTTTGCCGGCACCATCGCGTCCGGCCAGGTCGCCCAGGGCGACGAGGTGGTCGTCGCCAAATCCGGCAAGGCCTCGCGGGTCAAGCGCATCGTCGCCCATGGTGGCGATCTCGCCCAGGCGGTCGCCGGCCAGGCCATCACCCTTGTGCTCGACGACGAGGTGGAAGTCTCGCGCGGCAATATGCTGGTGTCGCCAGCGGCGCGGCCGCAGGTTGCCGATCAGTTCGCCGCCAACATCGTCTGGTTCGACGAGGCAGCGCTGCTGCCCGGCCGCTCCTACATACTGCGCACCGAGACCGACCAGACCAGCGCAACCGTCACCGATCTGAAATACCGCGTCAACGTCAACGACTTCGCCCGTGAGGCGGCAAAGTCGCTCGACATGAATGAAGTCGGCATCTGCAACATCTCGACCCGCGCGCCGATCGCCTTCGACACCTTCGCCGACAACCGCACCACCGGCGCTTTCATCCTGATCGACCGCATCACCAACGCCACGGTCGGCGCCGGCATGATCCTGCATACGCTGCGCCGCGCCGAAAACATCCATTGGCAGTCGCTCGATGTCGGCAAGCGCGGTCGCTCCGACCTGAAGGGCCAGCGCCCCGCCGTGTTCTGGTTCACCGGGCTTTCCGGTTCGGGCAAGTCGACCATCGCCAACCTGCTCGAGAAGAAGCTGTTCGCCTCGGGGCGCCACACCTACATTCTCGACGGAGACAATGTCCGCCACGGTCTCAACCGCGATCTCGGCTTCACCGATGCCGACCGCGTCGAAAACATCCGCCGCGTCGCCGAAGTGGCCAAGCTGATGGCCGACGCCGGGCTGATCGTCATCGTCTCCTTCATCTCGCCGTTCAGCGCCGAGCGCCGCATGGCGCGCGAGCTGATGGCCGACGGCGAATTCGTCGAGGTGTTCGTCGATACGCCGTTCGAGGAATGCGCAAGGCGCGATCCGAAAGGCCTTTACGCGCGGGCGCTGAATGGCGAGATCAAGAACTTCACCGGCGTCGATTCCCCGTATGAAGCCCCGGAAAAACCGGAAATCCATCTTAAGACACTCGGCAAGACGGCAGAGGAGATGGTAGAGGCTCTGGAACACTGGCTGAACGAGCGCGACATTGCTGAAGACCAATACGAAGCCGGCGGCGGCATCTGACGACGAGGTGATGCTCGCCGTGTTTGAGCGCCTGGCGCTCGAAGCCGGGCGCGAGGTGATGCGGGTCTTCAAGGCCGGCTGCGCGGTCGACAGCAAGTCCGACTCCTCGCCGGTGACGGAAGCCGACCGCGAGAGCGAGACGATCATCCTTGCCGGCCTGCGCGCGGCTTATCCCGACATTCCTTGCGTTGCCGAGGAAGAGGTGGCCGCCGGCATCGTGCCGCCCGATCTGGATGGCGCCTTCTTCCTGATCGATCCGCTCGACGGCACCAAGGAATTCGTCAACCGCCGGACCGATTTCACCGTCAACATCGCGCTTGTCCGGCATGGCGTGCCGGAGATCGGCGTCGTCTTCGCGCCCTGCAGCGGGCGATTCTTTTCGGGGCGGCCGGGCAGCGCGGAATCCATCGAGGTCGATGGCGACTACCGGATCGTCGGCCGGCGACGGATATCGGTCAGGACGGCGGTACCGCCGCTCGCCGTCGTGGCCAGTCGTTCGCACAACACGCCGGAGACCGAAGCCTTCATCAGGGACCTCGGCGCCGCCGAGATCGTCTCGGTCGGCTCATCGCTGAAATTCTGCCTGCTCGCCGCAGCCGAAGCCGACATCTATCCGCGCTTCGGCCGCACCATGGAATGGGACACGGCTGCAGGCGATGCGGTGCTGCGCGCCGCCGGCGGCATGACGCGCACGCTCGACGGCGAGCCGCTGGCCTATGGCAAGCGCAGGCAGAGCGACGACGAGGATTTCGCCAACCCGCATTTTATTGCGAGCGGGAAGGCGGCTGAGGCCGCTTGACGTTCGCTACGATCGCTTCGTCATTCTAGGGCGGTGCAAGGAGTGAAGCGACGCGCGTATCGACCTACGCCGCCGCCACATGCGCGGAGTTCGAGCCGATATAATTCCTGATCGTCTCGATGATGCGGTCCTGGTCGGCTTCGCTGAGATAGGGGTGCATCGGCAGGCAGAGAATCCGCTTCGGCAGTTCCTCCGAAACGGTAAGACCCGTCGGCGTGCGCGGATAGTCGCGATAGGCGACCTGCTCGTGCAGCGGCTTCACATAATAGATCACCGAAGGGATGCCCTTTTCGGTCAGATGCGCCCTCAAGCCGTCGCGCTTCGGCGTTTCGATGGCGTATTGCGCCCAGGCCGAGCGGCCGCCACCCAGATTGCGTGACGCCTTGACGATGTCGCCGAGACCTTCGGCATAGCGCTTGGCCACCACCTGGCGGGCGACCATCTCGTCTTCGAGGATGGCGAGCTTCTCGATCAGGATCGCCGCCTGGATCGTGTCGAGGCGTGAATTGATACCAACGCGAACATTGTCATATTGCGTTTCGCCCTTGCCGTGGAAGGCAAACGATCTGAGCTGGTCGGCCAGCGCGTCGTCATTGGTGAACATGGCCCCGCCGTCGCCGTAGCAGCCGAGCGGCTTTGCCGGATAGAAGCTGGTCGAGCCGACATGGCCGAAGGCGCCGCACATCTTGCCGTCGGCCGAGCCGCCGATCGACTGGGCCGCATCCTCGATCACCAGCAGGCCTTCGCGCTTGGCGATTGCCATGATCGCCTCGTAGTCGGCGGCAAGTCCGAACAGGTCGACCGGGATGATCGCCTTGGGCTTCAGCCTTCCTTCCTTCTTGATCATCGCGATCGCCGCCTCGAGGCTGGCGATGTCGATATTGTAGGTCTCGGCGTCGACATCGACGAAGACCGGTTCGGCCTTGGCCAACGCCACCACTTCCGCCGTTGCCGCGAAGGTGAAGCTCGGCACGAACACGGCGTCGCCGGGGCCGATGCCGGCTGCAAACAGCGGCAAAAGCAGCGCGTCGGTGCCGTTGGCGCAGGCGACGACATGCTTGGTGCCGATATAGGCGGCGAGCTTGTTTTCGAATTCGGTGACCTGCGGCCCGAGGATGTAGCGGCCTTCTTCGACGACATTGTCGATCGCGGCCTTCAGCCGGTCGCGGATACGTTCGCGCTGCGCGCCAAGATCGATGAACTGCATGCCGGCCTCAAACGGTAATGCGCGCGGTTCCCCGGGGGGACAACGACACGCGCAGAAACAACAACTTAACCGGCCCGCTGGTACCAGAGTTGGGCCGGTCGAGAAAGCCGGACCGGCCGGGCGGCGGGTGGCCGAGGTGTCGCAGCCTGTTACCTCAGGTTTTTGCCGCAATGCAGCAAGATGCCGGAAATCCGGGCTTTCCAGGACGTGACGCGGCTAATTTATCGCGTCTTTCCGGCTCGCGGAAACATAAAGTGATCGGCTCTCGTGGAGGCTACTGGCCGGACGGCGCGTCGATCAGGCGATTTCATGCCGCCAGGGCGGATTGGCGCCGGCCCGCGATACGGTCACGGCCGCCGCCTTGGCGCCGAGTGCCAGCGCCTCGCGGATGGCGTCCTCGGAAAGGCCGCCGATGTCAGCCTTGGTGAGCAGGCCTTGCTCGTGCAGCGAGGCCAGAATGCCGGCATTGAAAGTGTCGCCGGCGCCGACCGTGTCGACGACCTCGACCCTCTGTGGCATCACCGTGACCTTATGCTCGCGGCTGTAGCCGACAGCACCTTCGCTGCCATGGGTGACGACGATCAGCTTCGGGCCGCGGTCCAGCCAGTTGCGAATGACGTCCTCATGCGAGCCGGCCTCGCCGAACCAGAGCAAATCCTCGTCCGACAGCTTCACAATGTCGGCCATCGCCATCATCGAGCGGATGCGACGCAGATGCTTGGCCTTGTCGGGGATGAAGTTCGGCCGGATGTTGGGGTCGAGCATCATAACGCGGCGCTGGTGCTCGCGCTTCATGAATTCCTCATAGGCAGCACCCGCCGGGTCCGAGATCAGGCTGATGGCGCCAAACAGCATGGCTTCGATCTCTGCGCCGAGTTCCGGCAGGTCCTCGATGGTCAGCATCCGCCCGGCGGTGTTCTCGTCATAGAAGGTGTAGGTCGCCTGGCCGTTGGTGAGCCGCACGAAGGCGAGTGTGGTAGGGCGAGGGGAGGTGTGCGCATAGGTGGAGCTGACTTTGCTTGCCCCCAGCGCCTCGCGGAATTGGCCGCCGAACAGATCGGACGACAGGCCGGAAAAGAAGCCCGCCGGCGCGCCGAGGCGGCCAAGCGCGATCGCCGTGTTGAAGACCGCGCCGCCGACATAGGGCGCAAAGGCCGGCTCGCCCTGCGTCGTGGTGCGCGGCAGCATGTCGATCAGGGCTTCGCCGCAGCAGAGGATCATGGTTTCTTGTTCTCCGGCGGATGGATCACGCCTTTGCGGATGATGATGTTGGCATAGAGCCTGGGTTCACTGGTCGCGACGATGGCGTGCGCCGACCGGACGCGTGCATAGAAGTCGGCGCCGGCCAGCGCAACCACTTTGCGTCCTGGTGCGCGCCGGGCGCAGAGTGCCTCGATCTCGTGGTGGACCGGATCGGCAAGTGAGGGATCGCCTCGGACCGACGCGCGAAACAGCGCTTCCGGCACGAAGTCGTCCACCGGCAGCACGCTCAATATGGCGTCGAGCACCGGTATCAGATGATGACCGTCGGCTCGCACCAGCCGGTTTGCCTGTTCTTCCGCCGGGTAGTTGCCGTCCACAAGCGCGATCTCGTCGCCATGGCCCATGGCCCGCAAGGTCGCCAGAAGCTCCGGACCGAGCAGCGACGGAATACCGATCAGCATTCAGGTGCTCCTGGAGATCGTGGTCGAACCGATGAGGAAGCGTTCGGACAGCGGCAGGCTGGCGCCGCCCAGCGCGCGGGCGTGGATGCCGACGGTGCCTTCGCGCACAACCGGCAGCTTCAGGCCTTCGCCGTCGATCGTGCCGATGGCCGCTTTGATCGCATCGACCAGGCGCCGCCGGACAGCGAGCGGCATCCAGCCATCGATCACCGCCGCCTCGAAATCGATCACCGAGGACGCCGATACGATTGCATAGGCCAGCGCCCGTGAGGCGCTGGCAATCCAGTCGTCCAGCTCGGCGCCGATATCGCCCCATTCCTGCGGTGACGTCCAGAGGTAGGAGCCGTCTATACCGCGGTCGCTGAGCGCCTTTTCCAGCATGGCGATCGAGGCAACGTCGATGAGCTGTGTCGGCTTGCCGTCCGGCCCGGGCACCGGCATCGAGCCCAGCGCCCCGGCATTGCCTGTTGGCCCACCAAAAAGCCGGCCGTTGAGCACGATGCCGCCGCCGGCAAAGGCGCCGATGTAGAAATAGACGAAGTCGCGCGCGCCGCCGGTCTGGCCGAACACCAGTTCGGCGCCGCAGGCCGACGTCGCGTCGTTCTGCAGATAGACCGGGAATTCGCATTGCGACTGGATGTCGGTGCGGATGTCGCGATGGCGCCACTCGTCCATGATGTCGCGCGGCGCACCGGCGGTGTCGACCCAGTTCCACAGTTCGAACGGCATGGCTATGCCGAGCCCGGCAATGCGCCTGTCCTGGGCCGGTGTCAGTTCGGCGCGCATCGTCTTCATGCCCGATGTGACGAACTCCACCGTGTCGCGCGGCGCCGGATAGCGGTAGGAGTGCTGCAGCATGGAATGCACATGCCCAAGGAAATCGATCAGCACCAGTTCCGCGCTGCGGCGGCCGATTTTCAGGCCGATGAAGAATGCGCCTTCAGGGTTCAGCGCCATCGGAATGGAAGGCTGGCCGATCTTGCCGCGCAACGGCGCCTGGCGCACCAGCAGGCTGTCTTCCTCGAGTTCGCGCATGATGACCGAGACGGTCTGGGCGGAAAGCCCGGTCATGCGCGCAATGTCCGATTTGGCCAAGCTGCCATGCTGGCGCACCAGCGACAGCACCAGCCTCTCATTGTGGTCGCGCATGCCGCTCTGGTTGGTGCCACGGTGGAGACGGCTGGCGGCCGCCTCGGGCGAACCGTGCCTCGCAATGCCGGTCTCCACCCTTGTTCCTTCCCTTGGTTTATTCTTACTGCTTTTGCGGCAGAATGAGTGAACCGTGCAATGCTGTCAATAATAAATAAGAGTGATTTAATTATTGACAGGCGCCTCCCGCTGGTGTCATTTGAGGGCGCGTCCACACTGGGAGAACTTCAGTGGATGCGCTCGAGATGCCGGTTGGCGGCATCCGCATGGTTCCATGGGAGGAAGATCGTGACCAAAGCATTATTGAAGTCCACCGTGTTCGCCGCGGCGGGCCTCGGCCTGATGGCGTTTGCTTCGACAGCATCGGCCGCCGGCGTCGGCGCCTGCCTGATCACCAAGACCGACACCAACCCTTTCTTCGTCAAGATGAAGGAGGGCGCGACCGCCAAGTCCAAGGAGCTTGGCGTCGACCTCAAGACCTATGCCGGCAAGATCGACGGCGACAGCGAAAGCCAGGTGGCGGCGATCGAAAGCTGCATCGCCGACGGCGCCAAGGGCATCCTGATCACCGCGTCCGACACCAAGGGCATTGTGCCGACGGTGAAGAAGGCGCGTGACGCCGGCCTGCTGGTGATTGCGCTCGATACCCCGCTTGACCCGATCGACGCCGCCGACGCGACCTTCGCGACGGACAATCTGGAAGCCGGCAAGCTGATCGGCGCCTGGGCCGCCGCAACACTCGGCGACAAGGCCAAGGATGCCAAGATCGGCTTCCTCGACCTGACGCCGTCGCAGCCGACCGTGGACGTGCTGCGCGACCAGGGTTTCATGATGGGCTTCGGCATCGACGTGAAGGACCCCAACAAGATCGGCGATGAGGACGATGCGCGCATCGTCGGCCACGACGTGACGAACGGCAACGAAGAGGGTGGCCGCAAGGCGATGGAAAACCTTCTGCAGAAGGACAACACCATCACCGTCATCCACACCATCAACGAGCCTGCCGCCGTCGGGGCCTACCAGGCGCTCAAGGCTGTCGGTCTCGAAAGCCAGGTGCTGATCGTCTCGGTCGATGGCGGCTGCCCAGGTGTCAAGTCGGTGACCGAAGGCGTCATCGGCGCCACCTCGCAGCAATATCCGCTGCAGATGGCGGCACTCGGCATCGAGGCGATCGCCGCCTTCGCCAAGGACGGCACCAAGCCCAAGCCGACCGAAGGCAAGAATTTCTTCGACACCGGCGTCAACCTGGTTACCGACAAGCCGGCCAATGGCGTGAAGTCGATCGACACCAAGGAAGGCCTCGCCAAGTGCTGGGGCTGATGGCTGGCTGACAGCCAGCAACAAGCTGACGGCCGGGGGCTTGATCCCCGGCCGCTTCGGGTGGACGATGCGCCACTGTAAACGCGAATAATCCCGGCAGCAGACCGGACAGGCGCGAGCGGGTGTCGGCATGGAGCCGAGGCCCAGGGGAGGAAACATGGTTCAGGCTCAGGAATTCGAAAAAGTTCTCTCGAGCAGCGACACAAGCGTTGCGGCTTTTGACGAGCACAAATCGGCCGTCAAGCGCATCCAGCATTTCCTGCACTCGACACCGGCGGCGGTGCCGCTGATTGTGCTGGTCCTGTCGATCGTCATTTTCGGCATCGCCATCGGCGGGCGTTTCTTTTCATCCTATACTCTCACGTTGATCCTGCAGCAGATCGCCATCGTCGGCATCCTCGGTGCCGCGCAGACGCTGGTCATCCTGACCGCTGGTATCGACCTGTCGATTGGCGTGATCATGGTGATTTCGGCCGTGATCATGGGCAATTGCGCGGTCAGCTACGGTATGCCGGCCGTGCTCGCAGTGCCCATCGGACTTGCCGCCGGCGCGGCCTGCGGCCTGCTCAACGGCTTGCTGGTCGCCTACATGAAGCTGCCGCCGTTCATCGTCACGCTCGGCACCTGGAACATCGTCATGGCGACGAACTTCATTTATTCGGCCAACGAGACGATCCGCGACACCGACGTCGACACCCAGGCGCCGCTGCTGCATCTCTTTGCCCTGAGCTTCAAGGTCGGCACGGCGGTGTTGACACTCGGCGTCATCGCCACGGTCGTGCTTGTTATGGTCCTTTGGTACGTGCTCAACCACACCGCATGGGGCCGCCATGTCTACGCTGTTGGCGATGATCAGGAGGCGGCGAAGCTCTCTGGCATCCAGACCAAGAAGGTGTTGGTGACGGTCTACACCCTTGCCGGGTTAATCGCCGCTTTCGCTGCGTGGGTCTCCATCGGTCGCAACGGCTCCATCTCGCCGTCAGCCGCCGTTACCGACTACAATCTGCAGGCGATCACCGCGACGGTGATTGGCGGTATTTCACTGTTCGGCGGACGCGGCTCAATTCTGGGCACGCTGTTCGGCGCGATGATCGTCGGTGTCGTTTCGATGGGCCTCAACATGCTGGGCGCCGATCCGCAATGGAAGGTGCTGCTGACCGGTGTGCTGATCATCGGCGCGGTGGCGATCGACCAATGGATCAGAAAGGTTTCGGCATAATCATGACCCAGGAACCCATCCTCACCGCGCGCGGCCTGATCAAGCGCTATGGCCGCGTGACCGCCCTCGACAATGCCGATTTCGACCTCTACCCGGGCGAAATCCTGGCCGTCATCGGTGACAACGGCGCCGGCAAATCATCGCTGATCAAGGCGATTTCCGGCGCGGCAGTGCCCGACGAAGGGGAAATCCGGCTTGAAGGCAAACCCGTTGCCTTCAAGTCGCCGATGGAGGCCCGGGAAGCCGGCATCGAAACCGTCTACCAGAATCTGGCGCTGTCGCCGGCGCTGTCGATCGCCGACAACATGTTCCTCGGCCGCGAAATCCGCAAACCTGGCTTTCTCGGCCAATGGCTGCGCATGCTCGACCGTCCGGCGATGGAAAAGCGCGCCCGCGACAAACTGACCGAACTCGGCCTGATGACCATCCAGAACATCAGCCAGGCGGTGGAAACGCTCTCGGGCGGCCAGCGCCAGGGCGTGGCTGTGGCGCGCGCCGCTGCCTTCGGCAGTCGCGTGGTGATCATGGACGAGCCGACGGCCGCGCTTGGCGTCAAGGAAAGCCGCCGCGTGCTGGAACTGATCCTCGACGTCAAGAAGCGCGGCCTGCCGATCGTGCTGATCTCACACAACATGCCGCATGTCTTCGAGGTCGCGGACCGCATCCACATCCATCGGCTCGGCCGGCGCCTCTGCGTCGTCGATCCGAAGCAGATTTCGATGTCGGATGCGGTGGCGCTGATGACCGGGGCCAAGAAGCCGCCGGAGGATGCGCTGGCGGCCTGACCGGCCCTACGGGTAAATTGCCGCAGGGGGAAGCATGCGGCATCTCAGCCTAAATCGATTGAATATATGCTGCAATGCACTAGGATAGGCTGGGACTTGCGCTGAAAGCCGGTATGATCGCGGCATTATCACGAGAGGCAGTATGACGCGCACGATGACATCCGAAGCCCCTGATCTCGAAATCCCCGATCCCAAGACGCTCGCCGACGAAGTGCTGTCGGCCCTCAAATACAGGGTCGGCAAGGGCACCAACGTCGCCACGCAATATGATTGGCTGACGGCCTCGATCAAGGTCGTGCGCGACCGCATCGTCGATCACTGGATGCAGGCGACGCAGGAGGCCTACGCCCAGCAGGAAAAGCGCGTCTATTACCTGTCGCTGGAATTCCTCATCGGCCGGCTGATGCGCGATGCCTTCTCCAATCTCGGCCTGATGGACAATATGCGCGAGGCGCTGAAGTCGCTGGGCGTCGACCTCGACCTCATCGCCGGGCTCGAGCCGGATGCAGCGCTCGGCAATGGCGGTCTCGGCCGGCTTGCCGCCTGCTTCATGGAAAGCATGGCAACCGTCGACATTCCCGCCCATGGCTACGGCATCCGCTACGCCAATGGCATGTTCCGCCAGGAGATCCATGACGGCTGGCAGGTCGAACTGCCCGAGACCTGGCTCGACCACGGCAACCCCTGGGAGTTCGAACGCCGCGAGCGTGCCTTCGAGGTCGGCTTCGGCGGTTCGGTGGAATCGATCACCTCCAAGGACGGCCGGCTCGAACGCCACGTCTGGAAGCCGACAGAGCATGTCCAGGCCGTCGCCTACGACACGCCGGTGGTCGGCTGGCGGGCCAACCGCGTCAACACGCTGCGGCTGTGGTCCGGCATGCCGATCGATCCGATCCTGCTCGACAAGTTCAACGCCGGCGACCACATCGGCGCGCTTGCCGAAAGCAACAAGGCCGATGCGCTGTCGCGCGTGCTTTACCCTGCCGATTCCCACAAGGCCGGGCAGGAACTGCGGCTGCGCCAGGAATACTTCTTCTCCACCGCCTCGCTGCAGGACATCGTCCAGCGCCATCTGAGCCAGTATGGCGATCTCTTCTCGCTGCCCGACAAGGCCGCGATCCATCTGAATGACACCCATCCGGCGATTGCCGTGCCGGAGCTGATGCGCTTGCTGATGGATGTCCACGGCATGGATTTCGACCAGGCCTGGGACATCACCAAGCGCACCTTCGGTTACACCAACCACACGCTGCTGCCCGAGGCGCTGGAAAGCTGGCCGGTTCCGCTGTTCGAGCGGCTTTTGCCGCGCCACATGCAGATCGTCTACGCCATCAATGCCCAGGTGCTGCTGGAGGCCCGTGCCACCAACCAGTTCTCCAACGAGCAGATCAGCCGCATCTCGCTGATCCAGGAAGCCGGCGACCGCCGCGTGCGCATGGGCAACCTGGCCTTTGTCGGCTCGCACTCGATCAACGGCGTGTCGGCGCTGCATACAGAGCTGATGAAGGAGACGGTGTTTGCCGATCTCCACAAGCTCTATCCCGATCGCATCAACAACAAGACCAACGGCATTACGCCGCGGCGCTGGCTGATCCAGTGCAATCCGGGTCTCACCGCGCTCACCCGTGAAGCGATCGGTGACCGCTTCCTCGACGATATCGACGCCATCAAGGGGCTCGATGCCTTTGCCGGCGACGCCGCCTTCCGCGACAAGTTTGCTGCGGTCAAGCGCTCCAACAAGGTCAAGCTTGCCAATCTCGTCGCCGACCGGCTTGGCATCAAGGTCGATCCGTCTGCGCTGTTCGACATCCAGGTCAAGCGCATCCACGAATACAAGCGCCAGCTGCTCAACATCCTGGAAGCCATCGCCCTTTACGACCAGATCCGCTCGCATCCCGAGCTGGACTGGATGCCGCGCGTGAAATTCTTCGGCGGCAAGGCGGCGCCCAGCTACCACAACGCCAAGCTGATCATCAAACTCGCCAACGACGTCGCCAAGGTCATCAACAGCGACCCGTCGGTGCGCGGCCTGCTGAAGGTGGTGTTCGTACCGAACTACAATGTCAGCCTTGCCGAGGTGATGATGCCGGCCGCGGACCTGTCGGAGCAGATATCGACTGCCGGCATGGAAGCTTCGGGCACCGGCAACATGAAGTTCGCGCTGAATGGCGCCTTGACCATCGGCACACTCGACGGCGCCAATGTCGAGATCAAGGAGTGTGTCGGCGACGACAACATCTTCATCTTCGGGTTGACCACGGCCGAAGTCGCCGAGCGGCGCGCCAATGGCTACAACCCGCGCGCCGTCATCGAAGGATCGCCGGAACTGGCGCAGGCTGTCGCTGCCGTCTCGTCGGGCGTGTTCTCGCCCGACCAGCCGGATCGCTACCGCGAACTGGTCGACGGTCTCTACAACACCGATTGGTTCATGGTGGCGGCGGATTTCGACGCCTACGCCGCTGCCCAGCGCGATGTCGACGCCGTCTGGCGCAACAGTCCCGACTGGTACGCACGTGCAATCAGCAACGTCGCCCGCGTCGGTTGGTTCTCGTCCGATCGCACAATCCGCCAATATGCGAAAGAAATCTGGAACGTGCCCGCCTGATATGATTGCATGAGGCCCACGAACAATGTGGCCTCGTGCATGTCGCCCAAAAGTGCATAGCGGTTTTGGGCCAACGACATGCACAAAACAAAATAGCACCCTGGGAGGGACGCTACCTGATGAGGAAACCGCGCGTGACCGCTGCGACAAGCGGGCCGGACGGGCTGGCGCCAGCCGGCGATGTCGCGGCGATTGTTGCCGGCACGCACGGCGATCCCTTCGCGGTTCTGGGTGTGCATGAAGCCGGCAAGGGCTTCGTTGCCCGCTGCTTCGTGCCCAATGCCGAGTTTGTCACCGCTTATACGCTGACCGGCAAGGAAGTCGGCGAACTCTCACGTCGCGACGATGCCGGTTTCTTCGAGGGCAAGGTTTCGATCCGCAAACGCCAGCCGCTGCGCTTTCACGCCAAAAATGCCGGCGGCGACTGGTGGCTGACCGATCCCTATTCCTTCGGCCCGGTGCTCGGCCCGATGGACGACTATTACATCGCCCAAGGGTCGCATCTCAGGCTGTTCGACAAGCTCGGCGCCCATCTCATCGACCATGAGGGCGCGTCGGGCGTGCATTTTGCCGTCTGGGCGCCCAATGCGCGGCGTGTCTCGGTGGTCGGCGACTTCAACGAATGGGACGGCCGCCGCCATACGATGCGCGACCGCCGCGACACCGGCATCTGGGAACTGTTCATTCCCGATATCGGCGCTGGCCGGCCCTACAAATACGAGATCATTGCCCCTGATGGCGTGCGCCTGCCGCTCAAGGCCGATCCGTTCGCCTTCAAATCCGAGCTTCGCCCGGCCACCGCTTCGGTGACGGCGGTGCCGCCGGCGCATGAATGGGGTGACGATGCGCACCGCAGCTACTGGCGCAAGGCCGATCTGCGGCGAGAAGCCATATCGATCTACGAGGTCCATGCCGGCTCGTGGCAGCAACACGATGACGGCAGCTTCCTGTCATGGGACGAACTCGCCGACCAGCTGATCCCCTATGCCGTCGAAACCGGCTTCACCCACATCGAATTCCTGCCGATCTCCGAACATCCCTATGACCCGTCATGGGGTTATCAGACAACCGGACTTTATGCCCCGTCGGCGCGCTTCGGCGACCCTGAAGGTTTTGCCCGTTTCGTCGACGGTGCGCACCGCGCCGGCGTCGGCGTCATCCTCGACTGGGTGCCGGCGCATTTCCCGGTCGACGCGCATGGCCTGGCCAATTTCGACGGCACCGCACTTTATGAGCATGCCGATCCACGCAAGGGTTTTCATCCCGACTGGAACACCGCAATCTACAATTTCGGCCGCCGCGAGGTGGTGTCGTTCCTCGTCAACAATGCGCTGTTCTGGGCCGAGAAATACCATGTCGACGGTTTGCGCGTCGATGCCGTGGCCTCGATGCTCTACCTCGACTATTCGCGCAAGGCGGGCGAATGGATCCCCAACGAGAAGGGTGGTCGCGAAAACCTCGAAGCGGTATCCTTCCTGCAGAAGATGAACAAGGAGGTCTACGGCCACCATCTCGGCGTGATGACCATCGCCGAGGAATCGACTTCATGGCCGAAGGTCTCCGCTCCGGTGCATGAAGGCGGACTGGGCTTCGGCTTCAAGTGGAACATGGGCTTCATGCACGACACGCTGGAGTATTTTGCCAAGGAGCCGATCTTCCGCAAGCACCACCACAACGACCTGACCTTCGGCCTGACCTACGCCTTTTCAGAGAATTTCGTGCTGCCGCTCTCCCATGACGAGGTCGTGCACGGCAAAGGCACGCTGCTCGGCAAGATGGCCGGCGACGACTGGCAGAAATTCGCGACCTTGCGCGCCTTTTACGCCTTCATGTGGGGCTATCCCGGCAAGAAGCTGTTGTTCATGGGCCAGGAATTCGCCCAGCGCCGCGAGTGGAGCGAAGCGCGCGCGCTCGACTGGAACCTGCTTGACTTCGGCCCGCATCGCGGCGTCTGGCAGACAGTGCGCGACCTCAACTACCTCTACCGCTCGCGCCCGGCGCTGCATGCGCGCGACTGCGAGCCGGAAGGTTTCTCCTGGCTGATTGTCGACGACAAGGAGAACTCGGTCTTCGCCTGGCTGCGCAGCGCGCCCGACGGCAACCCGATCGCCGTCATTTCCAACTTCACGCCGGTGCCGCGCGACAATTATCGCGTGCCGTTGCCCCAGGTCGGCAAATGGCGCGAAATCATCAACACCGACGCTTCGGACTATGGTGGTTCGGGCAAGGGCAATGGCGGCGTGGTCGAAGCCAGGGCGGAGGGAGGAGGCATTTCGGCGACGATGCTTTTGCCGCCGCTGTCGACGATCATGCTTGAATTCATTGCGGACTAGGTCCGTCAATGCGCTGCGGACGAAGTCCGTCAGCTTGTTGGCGACTGAGCGATGCACCAGACTGGTAATTTGGGAGGGTAAAAATGGCAGACTTGAAAAGAACCCAGCCGCTGGCCCGCGATGCCATGGCCTATGTGCTGGCCGGCGGCCGCGGCAGCCGGCTCAAGGAATTGACCGACCGCCGCGCCAAGCCCGCGGTCTATTTCGGCGGCAAGACGCGCATCATCGATTTCGCGCTGTCCAATGCGCTCAACTCCGGCATTCGCCGCCTCGGTGTCGCCACCCAATACAAGGCGCATTCGCTGATCCGCCACCTCCAGCGCGGCTGGAACTTCCTGCGCCCCGAGCGAAACGAAAGCTTCGACATCCTGCCGGCCAGCCAGCGTGTCTCGGAAACCCAGTGGTATGAAGGCACCGCCGACGCCGTCTACCAGAACATCGATATCATCGAGGCCTATGGCCCCGAATACATGGTCATCCTCGCCGGCGACCACATCTACAAGATGGACTACGAGCTGATGCTGCGTCAGCACGTCGACGCCAATGCCGACGTCACCGTCGGTTGCCTCGAAGTGCCGCGCATGGAAGCGACCGGCTTCGGCGTCATGCATGTCGATGACAAGGACAACATCATCGCCTTCGTCGAAAAGCCTGCCGATCCGCCCGGTATTCCCGACAAGCCGGAATTCGCGCTGGCCTCGATGGGCATCTATGTCTTCAAGACCAAGTTCCTGATGGAACAGCTGCGCCGCGATGCCGCCGAGCCGGGTTCCAGCCGCGACTTCGGCAAGGACATCATCCCCTACATCGTCCAGAACGGTAAGGCGATTGCGCATCGCTTCGCCAAATCCTGCGTGCGCTCGACGGCCGAGAACGAGGCCTATTGGCGCGATGTCGGCACCGTCGACGCCTATTGGGAAGCCAATATCGACCTGACCGACATTACCCCCGAACTCGACCTCTACGACCGCGACTGGCCGATCTGGACCTATGCCGAATTGAAGCCGCCGGCAAAGTTCGTGCATGACGAGGATGGCCGGCGCGGTTCGGCCGTCTCCTCGCTGGTGTCGGGCGATTGCATCGTCTCAGGCGCTTCGCTGAAGCGCAGCCTGATCTTCACCGGCGCGCGCATCAACTCCTATTCGACGCTGGAAGAAGTCGTCATGCTGCCCGACGTTCATGTCGGGCGGAACGCAAAGTTGAAGCGCGTCGTCATCGACCACGGTGTAAGGATACCGGAAGGGCTGGTGGTTGGTGAAGACCCAGCGCTCGACGCCAAGCGTTTCCGCGTTTCAGAGAAGGGCATCTGCCTGGTCACGCAGGACATGATCGACAAGTTGAAGCTTTAGGAGCTATTCCAGGAAAAGTGTGAAACGGTTTTCCGTCCGGAATTGCGCAAAAACAAAGAGTTAGACAGGATCAGAAACGCATGCAGGTTCTGTCGGTCACGCCCGAGATCTTCCCGCTGATCAAGACCGGCGGACTGGCCGACGTGACCGGCGCACTGCCGATCGCACTTGCCGCCAAGGGCGTGACGATGCGCACGCTCATTCCCGGCTTTCCCCAGGTGATGGACGCCTTCAAGAAAAAGAAGGCCGTCTATCAGTACCCGCTGCTGCAGGGCGGCAAGGCTTCAGTCCATGCCGTGAAGATTGCCGGACTCGACCTGTTCGTGCTCGACGCGCCGCATCTCTACGACCGTCCCGGCGGCCCCTACGGCAACGCGGCCGGCGCCGACTGGCCCGACAATTGGCGGCGCTTCGCCGCGTTGAGCCAGGTCGGCGGCGACATCGCCGGCGGCGCCATTTCCGGCTACCAGCCGGATCTCGTCCACGCCCATGACTGGCAGTCGGCGATGACGCTCGCCTATATGCGATACGGCAAGGCGGTCGGCGTGCCGTCGCTGATCACTGTGCACAACCTTGCCTTCCAGGGCCAGTTCGGCGCCGGCATCTTCGGCGAGCTCGGCCTGCCGGCGGTGGCGATGGCGCTCGACGGCGTCGAATATTATGGCGGCGTCGGCTTCCTCAAGGCCGGGCTGCAGGCTGCCTGGGCGATCACCACGGTCAGCCCCACCTATGCCCAGGAGATCCGCTCGCCCGAATTCGGCATGGGTCTCGACGGCCTGATCAACATGCGATCCTCGGATCTCTACGGCATCGTCAACGGCATCGATGTCGACATCTGGAACCCCGAGACCGACAAGCATCTGGTGTCGGCCTATTCCGCGCAGGCGCTGAAGGCTCGCCTGCCCAACCGGGCTGTTGTCGAGGACCGTTTCAATCTGGAGCAGGACGACAGCCCGATCGTCTGCGTCATCAGCCGGCTGACCTGGCAAAAGGGTATGGACATACTGGCGGCGGTCGTCGACGGCGTCGTTGCCACCGGCGCGCGGCTGGCGATCCTTGGTTCGGGTGACGCCGGCCTCGAAGGCGCGCTGCTTGCCGCCGCCGCCCGCCATCGCGGCCGCATCGGCGTCGTGGTCGGCTATGACGAGGGGCTTTCCCACACAATGCAAGGCGGCTGCGACGCCATCGTCATCCCGTCGCGCTTCGAGCCTTGCGGGCTGACCCAGCTCTACGGCCTGCGCTATGGCTGCGTGCCGGTCGTGGCCCGCACCGGCGGCCTTGCCGACACCATCATCGATGCCAACGAGGCAGCGATCTCGGCAGGTGTGGCTACCGGCTTCCAGTTCGCGCCCAACAATGGCGGCGCGATGCTGCACGCCATCCGCCGGCTGGTCGACGCGCATTCGAGCCCGGCAGTCTGGGAACAGATCCAGCGCCAAGGCATGAAGGCCGATGTCTCCTGGGACAAGAGCGCCGACAAATACGTTGAACTCTACCGCCTGTTGCTTTCGAAAAGGGTTGCCTGAAGCATGATCCGGACCGTCCCCACCAAACCCTATCTTGACCAGAAACCCGGCACGTCCGGCCTGCGCAAGAAGGTGCCTGTCTTCCAGCAGGAGCACTATGCCGAGAACTTCATTCAGTCGATCTTCGATGCGCTCGACGGCTTCAAGGGCAAGACGCTGGTGATCGGCGGCGACGGCCGCTTCTACAACCGCGAGGTCATCCAGAAGGCCATTGCCATGGCCGCCGCCAACGGTTTCGGCAAGGTGATGGTCGGGCAGGGGGGCATATTGTCGACGCCGGCCGCCTCGCACGTCATCCGCAAATACAAGACCTTCGGCGGCATCATCCTGTCGGCCAGCCACAATCCGGGCGGCCCGCATGAAGATTTCGGCATCAAGTACAATGCCGGCAATGGCGGCCCGGCGCCGGAAAAACTGACCGACGCGATCTTCGAAAAGACCAAGACGATTTCGAGCTTCAAGACCGCCGATATCGCTGAGATCGACATCGACAAGATCGGCACGATCGAGGCCGGCGGCATGAAGGTCGAGATCATCGACCCGGTCGCCGACTATGCCGAGTTGATGGAGAGCCTGTTCGACTTCGACGCCATCCGCGCCAATTTCAAATACGGCTTCCGCATGCGCTTCGACGCCATGCATGCGGTCACCGGGCCCTATGCCAAGGAAATCCTCGAGCGCCGGCTTGGCGCGGAAAACGGCACCTGCCGCAACTACAAGCCGCTGCCGGATTTCGGTGGCCATCATCCCGATCCCAACCTGGTCCACGCCAAGCATCTCTATGACGAGATGATGGGACCGGACGCGCCGGATTTCGGTGCCGCTTCGGACGGCGATGGCGACCGCAACCTGATCATCGGCAAGGGCATCTTCGTCACCCCGTCGGACTCGGTGGCCATGCTTGCCGCCAATGCGCAACTGGCGCCGGGCTACAAGGACGGCCTGAAAGGCATCGCCCGCTCTATGCCGACCAGCGGGGCCGCCGACCGCGTTGCCGAAAAGCTCGGCATCGGCATCTATGAGACGCCAACCGGATGGAAGTTCTTCGGCAATCTGCTCGATGCCGGCATGGCGACGATCTGCGGCGAGGAAAGTGCCGGCACCGGGTCCAACCATGTCCGCGAAAAGGACGGGCTGTGGGCGGTACTGTTGTGGCTCAACATCCTGGCCGTGCGCGGCGAAAGCGCCAAGCAGGTGGTCACCGAGCACTGGGCGACCTATGGCCGCAACTACTATTCGCGTCATGACTATGAGGAGGTCGAGACTGAACGCGCCAACGCGCTGGTCGACGAACTTCGCGCCAAGCTGACCTCGCTGCCTGGCACCAGCGTGCGCGGCCTGAAGATCGCCAATGCCGACGATTTTGCCTATCACGATCCGGTCGACGGTTCGGTGAGCAAGAACCAGGGCATCCGTATCCTGTTCGAAGGCGGCTCGCGTGTCGTCTTCCGCCTCTCCGGCACCGGCACCTCGGGCGCGACGCTGCGCGTCTATATCGAGCGCTACGAGCCGGACAGGGCGAGGCATGATCTCGACACGCAAGAGGCGCTCGCCGATCTGATTGCCGCGGCGGATGACATTGCAGGGATCAAGAGCCACACCGGCCGCAACAAGCCGAGCGTGATTACTTGAGGGTGGTGAAGATGGCTCCCCCTTCTCCCCTTGTGGGGTCCGAAGGACGGGGCGAGACCCGTGGCTCGCGCCCGGGCGGTGGCCGAGCGAAGCTCGGACGGATGAGGGGTGCTCCAGCTTGGCGCAACCCGACGTCCAGATCATGGACGCCGCATTGCTTCCAACACCCCTCATCCGTCTCGGCGCTGCGCGCCGATCCACCTTCTCCCACAAGGGGAGAAGGGGAAGTGCGCCCATGAACCAGCTCGGCGCCACCATCAGCCACCAAGGCATACGCTTCGCCGTCTGGTCGTCATCCGCGCGGCGTCTCTGGGTGTCGATCTTCGATGATGCGGGCTACCACGAGGTCGACCGGGTCGAACTCCAGCCGGAAGGCGAGGGTGTTCATGCGCTTTTCGTCGCCGGCCTCGCTGCCGGCACGCGCTACGGCTTGCGCGCCGATGGCGATTATGCGCCAGAGCGCGGTCTGTGGTTTGACCCCGACAAGTTGCTGACCGATCCCTATGCCGTCGAGATCGACAGGCCCTACGCCTATGACTGGCGCCTGACCCGGCCCCGCAGCATGGGTATGGACACGGCCTCGCTGATGCCCAAGGCGGTGGCTGTGGCTTTGCCCAAAGCCGTCCCGGCCGCGCCGCCGCTGTTCCAGCCCGGCGGCCTGATCTACGAGCTCAATGTCCGTTCCTTCACCAAGCTGCATCCCGACATCCCCGAAGGCCAGCGCGGCACCGTTGCGGCGCTTGCCCATCCGACCATCATAGAACACCTCAAGAAGCTCGGCGTCTCCGCTGTCGAACTGATGCCGACCACCGCGTCGATCGACGAGCGGCATCTGCCGCCGCTCGGCCTCAGCAACGCCTGGGGCTACAACCCAGTCACCTTCATGGCGCTCGATCCGCGCCTGGCGCCGGGCGGTCTCGCCGAATTGCGCGATACGGTTGCGGCCCTGCGCAAGGCCGGCATAGGGACCATCCTCGATCTCGTCTTCAACCACACCGGCGAAAGCGACCGGCTCGGGCCGACGCTGTCGCTGCGTGGCCTCGATGCCAGCGCCTATTACCGGCACGAGGCGGGCGGCAGGCTGGCCAACGACACCGGCACCGGCAACACCGTCGCCTGCGACCACCCGGTCGTCCGCGACATGGTGCTCGATACGCTTCGCCATTTCGTGCGCCATGCCGGCGTCGACGGCTTCCGCTTCGATCTGGCGCCGGTTCTCGGCCGCGTCGACGGCGTTTTCGATCCAAACGCACCCTTGCTGCAAGCCATCATCGATGATCCCGTTCTGGCCGACCGTGTGCTGATCGCCGAGCCCTGGGACATCGGCCCGAACGGTTATCAGCTCGGCAATTTCCGCCCGCCTTACCTCGAATGGAACGACCGCTACCGCGACGATGTCAGGCGTTTCTGGCGAGGCGATGCCGGTGTGGTCGGCGCGCTGGCGACAAGGCTTGCCGGCTCGTCCGATGTCTTCGCCAAAGAAGGCCGCAGCTTCAGCCGCACGGTCAATTTCATCGCCGCGCATGACGGCATGACTTTGGCCGATATCGTCGCCTATCAGGCCAAGCACAACCAGGCCAATGGCGAGAAGAACCGCGACGGCCACAACGAGAACCTGTCCTGGAACAATGGCGTCGAGGGCGAGACCTCCGACAAGGCGATTGCCGAGGCCCGGCTCCATGATCGCTCCGCGCTGCTTGCCACCTTGTTTGCCTCGCGCGGCACGATCATGCTGACCGCGGGCGACGAATTCGGGCGTACGCAAAAAGGTAACAACAACGCCTATGCGCAAGATAACGCCATCACCTGGCTCGACTGGGCCGGGCGCGACCTTGCGCTGGAAGCCCATGTGTCGGCGCTCGCGGCACTCCGCCGCGCAATGCCGGCGCTTGCCGGCCCGCGCTTCCTGACTGGAGAACGGCAAGGCGGTTCGGACGTGCCCGACGTCGCCTGGCTGACCGAGACCGGCGCGCCACTGAGCGTGGCCGACTGGAACGATGCCGCGCGCCATCGCCTCGTCATGCTGCTCGCCGATGGCGGGGACGAGCGCCTCGCCGTCATCGTCAATGGCGACCGCCGCCAATGCGTCTTCACGCTGCCTGCGCGGGAAGGGTTCCAATGGCAGCCGGCGATTGAAACGCAGGCGATCGACCTCGCGCGCCCGCTGCCCGGCCGCAGCGTCAGTTTCATGATCGAGCGCCGGACCGCAAAGGGCCGCGCCAGGAAGGGTTCGTGATGGCCGACGACAATGCCCAGTCGGGACCTGAACAGAGCGCCGAATGGTGGCGCGGCTGCGTCATCTACCAGATCTATCCGCGCTCATTCCAGGACACGACCGGCGACGGTAGCGGCGACCTCTCGGGCATCACCTCGCGGCTGGCGCACGTCGCCTCGCTCGGCGTCGACGCCGTCTGGCTGTCGCCCTTCTTCAAATCGCCGATGGCCGATATGGGCTACGACGTATCGGACTATCAGGCGGTCGATCCGATGTTCGGCTCCTTGGAGGATTTCGATTCGCTGGTGGCCGAGGCGCACCGGCTCGGCCTGAAGGTGATCATCGACCAGGTTCTGTCTCACTCCTCCGACAAGCACGAATGGTTCGTCGAAAGCCGTGCCAGCCGCGACAACCCCAAGGCCGACTGGTACGTCTGGGCTGAGACCAAACCCGACGGCAACGCTCCCAATAACTGGCTGTCGGTATTTGGCGGTCCGGCCTGGGAGTGGGACGCGACCCGCCGGCAATACTACATGCACAATTTCCTGGCCTCGCAGCCGGACCTCAACTTCCACAATCCGGAAGTCCAGGACGCGTTGCTGGAGACGGTGCGGTTCTGGCTCGAACGCGGCGTCGACGGATTTCGTCTCGACACAGTCAACTACTATGTCCATGACCGCTGGCTGCGCAGCAATCCGCCGCTGGCGTCGAGCGTCGCCGGCACCAACGGCGAAACCAACACCTACCTCTTCCAGGAACATCTGTTCGACAAGTCGCGGCCAGAGAACCTCGATTTCCTCCGGCGCTTTCGCGCTCTGCTCGATGAGTATCCCGACCGCGCCAGCGTCGGCGAGGTCGGCGACGAAGGCCGCTCGCTGCAGACGTTGGCCGCCTACACCTCCGGCGGCGACAAGCTCAACATGTGCTACACTTTCGATCTGCTCGGGTCACAATTCTCGCCCGCCCATGTGCGCGGCTGCGTCGAGGCCTTCGAGGCAGCGGTTGTCGACGGCTGGGTCTGCTGGGCGTTCTCCAACCACGATGTCGTGCGCCATGTCAGCCGCTGGACGCGGCCGGGCGGCGATCCAAATGCGGTGGCCACATTCGCAATCGCGCTGCTCTCATGCCTGCGCGGCTCGATCTGCCTCTATCAGGGCGAAGAGCTTGGGCTGGAAGAGGCGGAACTGACCTTCGAGGACCTGCGTGATCCCTTCGGCATCCGTTTCTGGCCGGGGCTCAAGGGCAGGGACGGTTGCCGCACGCCGATGGTCTGGGAGGCGGGCGCCGACAATGCCGGCTTCTCGACGGCCAAGCCCTGGCTGCCGGTGCCGGCAAGTCACCGCGCCCACGCGGTGGACATCCAGAATGGCGACGAAAATTCCGTGCTCGCCGGCTATCGGACGATGCTGTCCCTGCGTAAGGCGCATCCGGCGCTGGTCAAGGGGTCGATCCGCTTTCTCGATACCGAAGGCGAAGTCCTTGCCTTCGTCAGGCAGGGTGAGGGCGAGACATTGCTCTGCGTCTTCAACTTCGCGGACGAGCCGGCCGACTGGCCACTGCCGCTGGATTTCGGGCCTGTCGTGGCGATCGGTCTGGATGGCGCTGCCCTCCAGGAGGATGGTTTGTCGCTGCCGGCACTGGGCTGCTTTGTCGGCAAGATAGCCTGATCCGTTCAGGGACAGGCTGGCGTCAAAATCGCCTTTGGCAGATCCCATGTCCTCAAATTCAGGCGGGCTTATATTTTAGGGAACGCTGTTTTAGCGTTGAAGCAGCTCACTCAACGTCAAGCAAGCAACGGTTGAAATAATATTTCCGTCTGTCTAGTCTCCTGCCACCAAGCTGCCGGACGGGAACCGGTGGCGCGCTCAAAAAGGGCCAGAAATCGGTTCCGGGGCGTCAACACTCGAAAGGCGCGAGCCGCTGGGCAGCGCCACAGGGAGAGACTTCATGCTGAAAAATATGCTGAAGGCGACGCTGGTCGCCACAACCATGACCTTTGCCGCAGGCACGTTCCTGACGCCGGCCCTTGCCGAGACTGTCTATAACAGGGGCAGCGCTGCCGAAGCGGAGACGGTCGATCCGCACAAGACCTCGACCGTCTACGAAGCCGATATCATACGCGACCTGTTCCAGGGGCTGGTCATGCACGATCAGAAGACGAACCTTATTCCGGGCGCCGCCGAAAGCTGGACGGTATCGGATGACGGCACCGTCTACACCTTCAAGCTGCGCAAGGACGGCTTGTGGTCGGATGGCAGCCCGGTGACGGCGGACGACTTCGTCTACTCCTTCCGCCGGCTGGAGGATCCGGCGACCGCCGCCGAATACGCTTCCATGCTCTATCCGGTGAAGAACGCCGAGGAAGTCAACACCAAGAAGGGCAAGCCCGAGGATCTGGGCGTCAAGGCGATCGACGCCAACACCCTGGAAGTGACGCTGAAGGCGCCGACGCCATACTTCCTGGAGATGCTGACTCACCAGGCCACCTATCCGGTCAACAAGGCCTCGATCGACAAGCTCGGCGCCGACTGGATCAAGGCGGGCAATCTCGTTTCGAACGGCGCCTATACACTGGCCGAGTGGATTCCCAACGACCACATGAAGCTGGTCAAGAATCCGAAATTCTGGGACGCCGCGACCGTCAAGATGGACGTCGTCAACTACATCCCGACCGAAGACCGCTCATCGGCGATGAAGCGTTTCGAGGCCGGCGAACTCGACAGCTACGGCGACCTGCCGACCGAACAGCTTGCTGACCTCAAGACCAAGTTCGGCGATCAGGTCCGCGTCGGACCATATCTCGGCACCTACTATTACGCGATCAAGACCGACAAGGCGCCGTGGGACAATGTCGAGCTGCGCAACGCCATCTCGATGGCGATCGACCGCGACTTCCTCGCGGAGAAGGTCTGGCAGAACTCGATGCTGCCTGGCTATTCGATGGTGCCTCCGGGCATCGCGGGCTACACGCCGGCAATGGCCAAATACGCCGACATGTCTCAGATCGACCGCGAGGACGCCGCCAAGAAGATCCTCGAGAAACTCGGCTATACGCCCGAGCATCCGCTGAAGATGGAGATTCGCTACAACACCTCGGAAAATCACAAGAACACCGCGGTCGCCATCCAGGAACAGCTGAAGCCGCTTGGCGTCGAGATCACGCTGCTCAACACCGATACCAAGACCCACTATTCCTTCCTCGAGCAGAAGGGCAACTATGACGTGGCGCGTGCCGCCTGGATCGCCGACTACAAGGATCCGGAAACCTTCCTCGGCATCACACGCAAGGCGAGCGGCAACAACTATTCGAACTACAGCAGCCCGGCATACGAGGCGGCCATGGACAAGGCCGCCGCCGCAGGCGGCAAGCCGGAAGAGCGCATGAAGGACCTCACTGAGGCCGAGCGCATCCTCGTTGATGATGTCGGCAACATTCCGCTTCTCTACTACAGCTTCCACGATATCGTTTCCTCGAAGCTGCACGGCTTCGACGACAATGTGATGGACATCCATCCGTCCCGCTTCGTCTCCAAGGACTGATAGTCATCCTTGACTGGACCGCCGCGCCTTATCCGGGCGCGGCGGGCTGGTCGGTCATCGCACCGGTCCGAAAGTCGTGGTCGATTTTCGGCAAGCCCGGTGCGAAGATTTGGCGCCGGAGCGTGGTTATGCGTCCGCATGGACGTGTGTCGCTCTGGCCGAAACGGGGCGCCGATGCTGCGATATATCTTACGGCGGCTTCTGACCGCCATACCGACGCTATTCGTCATCGTGACCTTGGCGTTTTTCCTGATACGCGTCGCACCGGGCGGCCCGTTTAATCAGGAGCGGGGCCTCAGTCCCGAGATCAGGGCCAATCTGGAAGCACAGTTCGGCCTCGATGATCCGCTTTGGCTGCAATATGCCCACTATCTCGGCAACCTGCTGCGGGGCAATTTCGGGCCGAGCTACAATTTGCCTGACTTCACCGTCACCGAACTCTTCGCCAAGGGCTTGCCGATTTCAGTCCAGCTCGGCACCTCCGCGCTGATCCTGGCGCTTCTGCTGGGTTCGGTGCTCGGCACCATTGCCGCCCTCAACCAGAACAAGCTTGGCGACTATACGGTGATCGCGCTGGCGACCGCCGGCAGCACCATCCCCACCTTCGTCATCGCCCCGATCATCCAGCTTGCCTTCGGATTGACCTGGAAGCTTTTGCCGATCGGCGGCTGGGGTGATGGCGCACTGATCAACAAGGTCGGCCCGGTGCTGACGCTCGCTTTGCCGCAGATCGCCATCGTCGCCCGCTTGATGCGCGGTTCGATGATCGAGAGCTTGCGCTCGCATCATATCCGAACCGCACGTGCGCTCGGCCTGTCCGACTGGTCGGTGGTGGTCAAGCACGCATTGCGCGGCGCCATTCTGCCGATCGTTTCCTTCACCGGTCCGGCGGCCGCGGCGCTGCTTACCGGTTCTGTCATCGTCGAGACGATCTTCTCTATTCCCGGCGTCGGCCGCTATTTCGTCGATGCAGCGCTCAACCGCGACTACACGCTGGTGATGGGGACCGTGGTGGTGATCGCGCTCTTCACCATCGTCTTCAACCTGATCGTCGACGTCATGTACGCGGTCGTCGACCCCAGAGTTCGCTATGACTGAGTTCGCTATGACTAAGGGTGCGGTATGACTGACATCACAGCCGCCGCTGCTCCGCCGGCCGTCGTCGGCCGCTCGCTCTGGGGCGATGCATGGGCGCGGCTCAAAGCCAACCGCGCCGCCATGTTCAGCCTCTATTATCTGGCTTTCATCGGCGTCATCAGCATATTCGGGCCCTGGTTTGTGCCGCATCAATACACCACCATCTATGCCGACTATGTGCGCACGCCGCCAAGCTTCTCAGCCTATCCAAAGGCCGACATGATCGAGACAGCGCTGACGGATGCGATCAAGCGCATGCGCGTCGACATCAAGGAGTGGAAACAGGACGGCAGTCGCGTCACCGTCACCGTTACCTCGACCAAGCCGATCGACGAGCGCAACATCCGCTACCTCGACCGCTCCGATGCCTTCGACGACACCAAGATAGAGAGCAAGTCGCCCGACGGTCTCGAAGTGACGATGAGCGCGTCGGTCAAGCAGCAATATTTCCTGTTCGGCACCGACAACACCGGCCGCGATCTGTTGTCCCGCACGCTGATGGCAGGCCGCATTTCACTGGCCATCGGCCTGCTTGCCGGCATTGTCGCCGTGGTCATCGGCGTCCTCTACGGGGCGGCGGCCGGCTTTTCCGGCGGCAAGATCGACGAGGTGATGATGCGCATCGTCGACGTGCTTTATTCGCTGCCCTTCATCTTCTTCGTCATCATGCTGGTGGTGTTCTTCGGCCGCAACTTCGTGCTGATGTTCTTAGCGGTCGGGGCGGTGCTGTGGCTCGACATGGCGCGCATCGTGCGCGGCCAGGCGCTGTCGATACGCCGCCAGGAATACGTCCAGGCGGCCGAAGCCATGGGCGTCGGCCAGCGCGGCATCCTGATCCGCCATGTCATCCCCAATCTGCTCGGACCGGTGGTGATCTACATGACGCTGCTGGTGCCGCAGGTCATCATCCTGGAAAGCTTCCTGTCCTTCCTCGGCCTTGGCGTGCAGGAGCCGATGACCAGCTGGGGCGTGCTGATATCGGTCGGCGCCAAGAACATCGGCACCGCCAACTGGCTGCTCCTGTTCCCCGCCTTCTTCCTCGTCTCGACGCTATTTGCGCTGAACTTCGTTGGCGACGGCCTGCGCGACGCGCTCGACCCAAGGGATCGATAAAAATGGGGATCGATAAAGATGGGAACCGTTGAGATGGGAACTCCCGAAACGATCCTCAGCGTCAAGGACCTCCGCGTCCGCTTCCGCACGCTCGACGGCGCGGTCGAAGCCGTCAAGGGCATCAACATTCACGTCAAGGCGGGCGAAACCGTTGCCGTGGTCGGGGAATCCGGTTCCGGCAAGAGCCAGACGATGATGGCGGCGATGAGCCTGCTGGCGTCCAACGGCGAGGCGACAGGTCACGTCGATTATCGCGGCCGCAACCTGTTGACGCTGAGCAAGTCCGACCTCAACAAGGTGCGCGGTGCCAAGATCAGCATGATCTTCCAGGAGCCCATGACCTCGCTAGATCCGCTCTATTCGATCGGCAACCAGCTGATGGAACCGATCCGGAAGCATCGCGGGCTGAACGCGGCCGAGGCGCGGGAAGAGGCGCTCAAGCTCTTGCGGCTGGTGCATATTCCCGATCCCGAGCGGCGGATGAAATCCTATCCGCACGAAATGTCGGGCGGCCAGCGCCAGCGCGTCATGATCGCCATGGCGCTGGCCAACGACCCCGACATTCTGATCGCCGACGAGCCGACGACGGCGCTCGACGTCACCATCCAGGCACAGATCCTGATGCTGCTCGCCGAATTGCAGCGCAAGCTCGGCATGGCCATCGTCTTCATCACCCACGATCTCGGCATCGTCCGGCGCTTCGCCGACCGAGTCTATGTCATGCGCTATGGCGAAGTGGTCGAGGAGGGCCAGGCCGAGGCCCTGTTCGCCAATCCGCAGCATGCCTATACGAAAATGCTTCTGGCCGCCGAGCCGACCGGCACCAAGGCGCCGCCGCCAGCCAATGCGCCGGTGCTGCTCGAAGGCAGGAATGTCGAAGTGACTTTCAAGATCGGCGGCGGCTTCCTCGCCGGCGAGCCGCTACTGCTACGCGCCGTCGACCACATTTCGATCCGGCTGAAGCGCAACCAGACCATCGGCATTGTCGGTGAATCCGGTTCGGGAAAATCGACGCTCGGTCGCGCACTGCTCCGGCTGCTGCCGAGCGATGGCGTCATCCGCTTCGGGGATCGCGACATTTCCACCGCCGACCGCCAGGCCATGCGGCCACTGCGGCGCGAGATGCAACTCGTCTTCCAGGATCCGTTCGGCTCGCTGTCGCCGCGCATGACCGTCGGCCAGGTCATCACCGAAGGGCTTCTGGTGCATGAGCCGAATCTGTCTGGCAAGCAACGCGATCAACGCGCGGTCGAGGCCTTGCTCGAGGTTGGCCTCGATCCCAACGCACGCAACCGCTACCCGCACGAATTCTCCGGCGGCCAGCGCCAGCGCGTCGCCATCGCGCGGGCCATGATTCTGAAGCCCAAACTGGTGGTGCTGGACGAGCCGACTTCCGCCCTCGATCGGTCGGTGCAGAAACAGATCGTCGAATTGCTGCGCAAGCTGCAGGCCGACCACGAACTGTCCTACCTCTTCATCAGCCACGACCTTGCGGTCGTGCGTGCCATGGCCGACTACATCATCGTCATGAAGCAAGGCAAGATCGTCGAGGAAGGGCCGACCGAAGAGATCTTCAGCAACCCGCAGGCCGCCTATACGCAGACGCTGATGAACGCTGCGATCGATGTCACGCGGTTCCGGTTGAGTGCTTGAGACGTGACGCGGAGCAGATCGTCAGGGTAGGGCCAGTTCGCTTAGCCCGCTGACCCGGGGCATTTGTTGGCTCTTGCCACGACGAGCGCATCTTCTTGCTGCTTCAGCCTTTCGATCCTGGCCGTCTCTCGGTTGGCGACAGCGGTCTTCACACGTGCGCCGCCGAGCAGCCAGTTCGGCACGCTGGTGTTGGCGACCTTGCCGCGGGTGATGGCGGTCTGCGAGATGTCGCGCGCGGTATCGCCCACGGCATTGTTGAGCTCGGCGCAGGACATGCTGTCGTATTTCGCCGGGTTGACCGTGCCGCCCAGCGACGAGCAGCCTGTCGCCAGCGACAGAGCAAGCAGCGCTGACAGCCGGCTTGCGTTCGAAATCGACAAATTCATCTTCCGCAAACCTCGTTCGGCGCCGCTGTCTTGGTGGTTGTCCTATTATCGAGGTAGCGCAGATGGATGTCTCGTCAAAATAGCATGCCGACACCGGACGCCGATGCGGCCGGTTTGGCTTTAAGGTATCTTGTGGAATGTCGGGAGGAACGGACACCTAAGTGTCTGTTTTTTCTGGTCGGAGTGGCAGGATTTGAACCTGCGACCCCCTCGTCCCGAACGAGGTGCGCTACCAGGCTGCGCTACACTCCGTGACCAGACCGCGGGCTTATAGCTGCCGCATCCCGTTCCTGCAAGCGGCAATGGCAGCGCTTCTGTCGCATTTCCCTCGCTTTCGTCGGGCGTTGCCGCAAAGCTCGGATTTCCCGCCGGGATAAACCCGGCTTAAAGCCTTGTGTGCTAAGTGGCAGGCTCGATAAATCGTGTTTTCGCAATCTGGAGCTCTGCTGCCTTGCCCCTGAAAATCGTAGGCGACGCCCGGCCCAACAGCCTCGAATTCGAAACGCAAGCGCTGATCAAGGCGTCCGGTTTTCGCGAGTATGATGCGCGCTGGTGGTTCGGCCACCCGGGCTCGGCGCAGCCGCCGGAACTGAACCTGATCGGCGTCCAGGCGCTCGGCATGGGGCTGGGCACGTTGATTCGCCGTCTTGGTGCGGGACCAGACATCGTTACCGGCCACGATTTCCGCGCCTATTCGCTCGGCATCAAGCTGGCGCTGGTCTCCGGCCTGATGGCTGCGGGCGCCAGGGTGAAAGACATCGGCCTGGCGCTGTCGCCGATGGCTTATTTCGCCCAGTTCGCCCTCGACACACCGTCCGTCGCCATGGTCACGGCGTCTCACAATGAAAATGGCTGGACCGGGGTCAAAATGGGCGCGGCGCGGCCGCTGACCTTCGGGCCGGCGGAGATGAGCGCGCTGAAACAGATCGTGCTGTCGGGCGATTTCGATCTTGCCGGCGGCGGGTCCTACGATTTCGTCTCCGGTTTTCGCGAGACTTATCTCGACGATCTCGTCGGCGGCAAGCACATCGCGCGCAAGCTCAGGGTTGTGGCCGCATGCGGCAATGGCACCGCCGGTGCCTTTGCGCCGCAGGCGCTGGAGCGCATCGGCTGCGAGGTGATCCCGCTCGACGTCGATCTCGACCACACTTTTCCGCGCTACAATCCGAACCCGGAGGACATGCAGATGCTGCATGCCATCAGGGACAAGGTTCTGGATTCCGGCGCCGATGTCGGGCTGGGCTTCGACGGTGACGGCGACCGTTGCGGCGTGGTCGACAACGAAGGCAACGAGATTTTTGCGGACAAGGTCGGCGTCATGCTGGCGCGCGACATTTCCAGCCAGTATCCCGGCTCGACCTTCGTCGTCGACGTCAAGTCGACGGGCCTGTTCAACACCGATGCAGTGCTGCGCACCAATGGTGCCGTCACCGATTACTGGAAGACCGGCCATTCCTACATCAAGCGCCGCGTGGCCGAGCTCGGTGCTGTCGCCGGCTTCGAGAAATCTGGCCATTTCTTCTTCAACCCGCCGATCGGCCGCGGCTATGATGATGGCCTTATCACCGCGATCGCCATTTGCGAGATGCTCAACCGCAACCCAAAGCGTTCGATGGCCGATCTCCATCGCGCACTGCCGCTGACCTATGGCACGCCAACCATGTCGCCACATTGCGCCGACGAGGTGAAATACAGCGTGGTCGAACGCGTGGTGGCGGACTTCCAGTCCATGCAGCGGGAAGGCGCCAGCTTTGCCGGCCAGAAGATATCAGACTTGATCACCGTCAACGGCGTGCGTGTCGTGGCTGAGGACGGTACTTGGGGCCTGGTGCGGGCGTCGTCGAACAAGCCGGAGCTTGTCGTGGTTGTCGAAAGCCCGGTATCGTCGGCCCGCCGCCGCCAGATGTTCGAGGCTGTCGACGCCGTGCTGCGCCGCAATCCTGAAGTCGGCGCCTATAACCAGACCTTTTGATTGGGCCTTTCATGTCCGAGCGCATTGTCAGTTTTGTCATGAGTGGCGGTGTCGGCTCGCGGCTCTGGCCACTGTCGCGCGAGGACAATCCAAAGCAGTTCCACGATCTTTCCGGCGACGGCTCGATGCTGGCCAAGACCTTGCGTCGGCTGACGGCGCGGCCGGAAGGTGAGACGCCGATCTTCCTGATCGCCGCCGAGCGCCATGCCGAGCGCGTCCATGCCGACCTTGCCGGTCTTGACCTCTCTGGCGGCGGTCCGTTGTTCGAGCCGACCGGCCGCAACACCGCCGCCGCTGTTGCCTTGGCTGCGCTGCGTACATTGTCGGAGTTCGGCGACAGCCTGGTTCTGGTGGTGCCGTCAGACCATGAGATCGCCACGCCGAAACAGTTCTGGCAAAGCATCGAGGCGGGCTCTCAGGCAGCGCTTGCCGGTCGTCTCGTCGTGTTCGGCATCAAGCCGACACAGCCCGAAACCGGATATGGCTATATCGAGGTTGCAGCCGAAAGCGGCGGCGTCTTCGACGTCTCGCGCTTCGTCGAAAAGCCCGACTTGGCTTCCGCCGAAAGCTACCTCAAGGCGGGCACCTTCTACTGGAACACCGGTATCTTCCTGTTTCGCGCCGGCGCCATGCGCGACGCCTTTGCGGCCTTCCAGCCCGATATCTGGCAGGCCACCGAAGCGGCCTACAAGGCGGCGACATCGGATCTGTCCGGCCTCTATATGCCGCTGGACCTTTACGCCGCTATTCCGTCGAACTCGATCGACTACGCCATCATGGAGCGGGCAAAAGACATCGCCATGGTGCCGGCCGGCTTCCGTTGGAACGATCTCGGCTCGTGGCAGTCGCTGCTCGATGTCGGCCCTGCCGACGCCAAGGGCAATGTCGTCGTCGGCGATGTCGTCGCTATCGACTGCGAGAACTCCTACATCAGAAGCGACGGACGGCTGTTGTCGGCAATCGGCATGAAGGACGTTGCCATCGTCTCGACGGCGGACGCCACCTTTGTCGCTCCGGTGAGCCACAGCCAGCACGTGAAGAAGATCGTCGAGCAGCTGGAGAAATCGGGCCGGCTGGAAACCAGGTTCACGCCTGCGCATGACCGCGTGATCGAAAGCGGCGCCTGGCGGCGGCGTGTGCATCACTGGCTGTTCGAGGAGACCTTGCCGTTGTGGTCTACGGCTGGCGTCGACGAACGCCATGGCGGTTTTCATGAGGCGTTGGGTTTCGACGGCAATCCGCTGTTGAAGCCCAAGCGCATGCGCACCACCGCCAGACAGGTCTATGCCTTCGCCGTAGCCAAGGCGCGTGGTTGGGATGGTCCGGCCGACCGCATGATTAGCCATGGCATTGCCTTCATGGCCGGCAAGGGCCGCACCGATCGCGGCGGCTGGGTGCGCACGCTCAATGTCGACGGCTCCGTCGCCGACGCCACCGAGGATGCCTACGACCATTCCTGCGTGCTCCTGGCACTGGCGCATGCGCATATCTGCGGCCACCCGGATGCGCTTCGGCTGGGTGAGGAAACCTTCTCGTTCCTCGATACACATCTCGAGGACAGCCGCATGACCGGGTTTCTCGAAACGCCCGACGGCGAGGGCGAACGGCACTCCAACCCGCATATGCATCTGCTCGAAGCCTTCCTGGCCTGGTACGAGGCGACCGGCGACCGCACCTATCTGCGCCGCGCCGCCCGCATCATCGACCTCTTCCGCAGCCATTTCTTCGATGCCGAGAGCTGGACGCTGGGCGAATTTTTCGACGCAGGATGGAAGCCGGCCGCCGGCGAGAGGGGCACATGGACCGAGCCCGGCCATCATTTCGAATGGGCCTCGCTGCTTACGGATTTTGCCGCCCGCAGCGGCCAGAGCGAGTTGAGCAATTTTGCCCGAAAACTCTATGCCTCGGCCATCGCCAACGGCCTCAACCGCGCCACCGGCCTTGCCTATGGCGCGGTCTCCCGGCAAGGCATGCCGCTCGACCTCGTGTCGCGCAGCTGGCCACAGGCCGAAGCCATCAAGGCGGCGATTGCGCTGGATGGTTCTGGCGGCCCCGACCTCAAGCCCGAAATCGAGGCGCGCGTTGGCCGGCTGTTCCGCTGGCACATCGACCCGGCCCCGCTCGGCCTGTGGATCGACCGCATCGACGAACGCGGCCGCTCACTGGCATCGGACGTGCCGGCCAGCATTTTCTACCACCTGGTCTGTGCGCTGACGCAGTATCTGGATGGGACGGCGGAGGGGTGAAGCCCTAATACGGGCTCGCCACATCCCCGGTCTCCACATACACCGCCTTCAACTGCGAATAGAGCGCCAGCGCCGCCAGCGAATTCTCCCGGCCGATGCCGGATTGCTTCACTCCGCCGAACGGGATTTCCACCGGCGTCAGATTGTAGGCGTTGATCCAGCACGTGCCGGCCTGCAGCTCGGCAATCACCCGATGCGCGCGCTGAATGTCGCGGGTAAACACACCAGCGGCGAGGCCGAATTCGGTGTCGTTGGCGCGGTCGATCACCTCGTCCTCGCCGTCGAATTTCAGCACGCTCATCACCGGTCCGAAAATCTCCTCGCGCGCAATGCGCATGGTGTCGGTGACACCGGTGAACACCGTCGGCTCGACGAAGAAGCCACCATCGAAACCTTGCAGCGCCGGCACGTTGCCACCGCAGGCGAGCGTCGCGCCATCCTGCTGACCGGCCTTGACATAGGAAACGACCTTCTCCTGCTGCACCTTGTTCACCAACGGTCCCATCTGCGTCTCCGGGTCGAGAGGATCGCCGATGCGGATCTTTTTCGTCCGCTCGACCAGCCGGTCGACGAAACGGTCATGGATGCCGCTCTGCACGAAGACGCGCGTGCCGTTGGAGCAGATCTGACCGGTGGAGTAAAAATTGCCGAGCATGGCGCCGCCGATGGCGTTTTCGAGATCCGCATCATCGAAAACGATCAGCGGTGACTTGCCGCCCAGCTCCATCGTGGCGTGCTTCATCTTGGAACCGGCAAGCGACAGCACCTTGCGGCCGGTCGGCACCGAGCCGGTCACCGAGACTTTTGCAACGACATCATGGCCGACCAGGCCGGCGCCGACATCGCCATAGCCCTGCACAACGTTGAACAGCCCGTCGGGCAGTCCGGCCTCTGAGTAGATTTCGGCCAGCGCCAGCGCCGACAGCGGCGTGTTCTCCGACGGCTTGAACACCATGGCGTTGCCCATGGCGAGCGAGGGCGCGGATTTCCAGCCGGCGATCTGGATCGGATAGTTCCAGGCGCCGATGCCGACGCACACACCGAGCGCCTCCCGCCGCGTATAGGCAAAGGGTCCGCCGAGATCGATGGCCTCGCCGTTGAAGGCAGCGACCGCGCCGCCGAAATATTCGAGGCAGTCGGCGGCCGAAGGCGCATCCGCCACCAGCGTTTCCTGGATCGCCTTGCCGGTATCGAGTGTCTCGATGCGGGCGAGGTCGGCGTTGCGGGCGCGCAGAATGTCGGCGGCGCGGCGCAGAATGCGGCCGCGCTCCACCGGCTTCATCCGCGCCCAGGCGGGCTGCGCCGCGCGTGCGGCTTCGATCGCCAACTCCAGCACATTCGGCGTCGCCGAATGCAGCGTGGCGATGACCTCGCCGGTCGCCGGATAGATCACCGGCAACGGTGCGCCGCCTACGTCCTCGATGTAGCGGCCGTTGACATAGTGCGATGCCGTTGGCTGGGCGCGCATATGAATTCTCCAATGATCTTCGCTGGACAATGCCCTATCGATCCGCGACCTGCCAGCGCGGATTGATCCAGGGTTCCTGGTTGGACGGCGCCAGCGGCGTGCGGCCGAGAATGTGGTCGGATGCCTTCTCGCCGGTCATGATCGACGGGGCGTTGAGGTTGCCGTTGGTGACGCGCGGGAAGATCGAGGAGTCCGCGACCCGCAGGCCCTCGACGCCGATGACCCGGCACTCCGGATCGACCACGCTCATCATGTCATCGGCGCGGCCCATCTTGCAGGTGCCGCACGGGTGGTAGGCACTCTCGGCATGATCCCGGATGAAGGCGTCGAGATCCTCGTCCGATTGAACATGCGAACCCGGCGAGATTTCCTTGCCACGGAAGCTGTCAAAAGCCTTCTGGCCGAAGATCTCGCGGGTCAGCCTGATGCAGTGGCGGAACTCCGTCCAGTCGTCCGGATGCGACATGTAGTTGAAGCGTATGACCGGCGTCGCTTTCGGGTCTGGCGAGCGCAGTGTCACCGAGCCGCGCGACTTCGAACGCATCGGCCCGACATGCGCCTGGAAGCCGTGCGCCTTCGCCGCTGCCTTGCCGTCATAGCGGACCGCCGCCGGGATGAAGTGATACTGGATGTCGGGGTAGTCGACACCGGCTTGAGAGCGCACGAAGGCCGCGGCCTCGAAATGATTGGTGGCGCCGAGACCTGTCTTGAAGAACAGCCACTGCGCCCCGATCAGCGCCTTGGAGAACGGGTTGAGCACTGAGTTCAGCGTGATCGGCTGCGTGGATTCCTGCTGGATGTAGAGCTCCATATGATCCTGCAGATTGCGGCCGACGCCGGGGCGGTCGGCAATCACCTCGATGCCGTTTTCGGCGAGATGAGCGGCCGGGCCGATGCCGGACAGCATCAGGATCTTGGGCGAATTGATCGACGACGCGGCAACGATCACCTCACGTCGTGCCTTAACGACCTGAATCTGTTTGTGAGCTTCGATCTCGACGCCGACGGCGCGTTGATTCTCGATGATCACGCGGCGGGCGAAGCCTTTGACCACGCTGACATTTTGCCGTTTGAGAGCCGGCTTCAGATAGGCTGATGCCGCCGACCAGCGGCGGCCGCCGCGTATTGTCTGCTCCATCGGCCCGAAGCCTTCCTGCTTCGAACCATTATAGTCGTCGGTCAGCTCGAACCCGGCCTGGCGGCCGGCCTCAACAAAGGCGCCATAGAGCGGATTCTTGCGCGGGCCGCGCTGGACATGAAGCGGGCCACCGTGGCCGCGCCAGCCGTCCTCGCCGCCATCATTGTCTTCCATCCGCTTGAAGTAGGGCAGCACGTCGGCGAAGCCCCAGCCGGTCGCGCCCTCTTCGGCCCAGTGGTCGAAGTCGCGCGCATGGCCGCGCACATAGACCATCCCGTTGATCGATGAAGAGCCGCCGATCACCTTGCCGCGCGGCGTCGCCAGCACGCGGCCGCCGAGATGCGGCTCCGGCTCGCTGGCAAAGCCCCAGTCGTAGAGGCTCATGTTGAGCGGGATGGAAAGGGCCGACGGCATCTGGATCAGCGGCCCGATATCGGTGCCGCCGAACTCGATGACGATGACCGAATGCTTGCCGTCTTCTGACAGCCGGTAGGCCATGGCCGAGCCGGCGGAGCCGGAGCCGATGATAACGAAATCTGCTTCAAGCATGGTTCATATGCGCCATGAAATCGGCGAGCGAAACGTTGCCGCCGGTAGCCACAACCAGGACGGTTTTACCCGCCACATCCACCGTGCCGTCGAGCAGTGCCGCCAGCGACGCCGCGCCTGACGGCTCCAGCACCAGCTTCATCCGTTCGAAAGCGATCTTCATGGCGCGCCGGACCGAGGCGTCGTCGACAGTGATGCCGCGCACGCCGGCGGCCTTGACCGCCGCGAAGGGCGCATCGCCCGGCCGCCGCGACATCAGCCCGTCGCAGATCGACTTCGGCGCGATCGGCATGGTCTCGATGGCGCCATGCGCCAGCGATGAACCCATGCCGTTGAACCCTTCCGGTTCGACACCGATGATCTGGGTTGCCGGCGACAGATAGTGGAAGGCGAGCGACACGCCACCGATCAGCCCACCGCCGCCGACCGAGCAGAACAACAGGTCGGCGCTGGCACCCTTCGCCTCGAGTTGCTCGAGCGCTTCCAGCCCAGCGCCGGCCTGGCCGGCAACAATCTCCGGATCGTCGAACGGGTGCAGCAGCGCAAGGCCTTCGGTCTCGGCGATCTCGCGCGCCTTGGTGGCTGCCACTTCTTCACGCGCGCGCTCGCCGTGGTCGGTCAGCACGACCCTGGCGCCATAGCCGGCGGTGGCGTCGCGCTTGGCGGCCGGCGCGTCGATCGGCATGACGATGGTGACGGGAATGCCCAGCGCCTGGCCGGCGGCCGCCAGCCCTTGCGCGAAATTGCCGGAGGAATAGGCGACGACGCCTTTCTTCGCTTCATCCGGTGACAGACGCTTCAGCCGCCAATAGGCCCCGCGCACTTTGAACGAGCCGGCCCATTGCAGCGATTCCGGTTTGATGAAAACGCGCGCCGCACCCGTCTCTTTGGCGAGTGCCGCCGATTCCAGCAAAGGCGTGATCTGCGTTGCCTGCGAGGTGACCGCATAGGCCTGCTTGAGGTGGTCGAGGGATGGTACAAGAATGGTCATCATTCGCCTCGCGGATACCGCTTGCTCTCTTCGAGATTGTCCAGGTTCATGTGGTTGCGCATGTAGCGTTCCGACGCCTTTTGCAGCGGCTGGAAATCCCAGGGGTAGTAAGCGCCGTTGCGCAGTGCCGGGTAGACGACCCAGCGGCGCGCCTGGCTCTCACGCACGGCGGCGTCGAAACCCGCCATGTCCCAGCGCGCCCGGACCGTTCTCGTGAAAGCAGCCACAAGCTCGGCATGCGCCGGATCGGCGGCAAGATTGACGCGCTCGAGCGGATCGGCTTCGAGGTCGAACAGTTGCGGCGGGTCGAGCTCGCAATGGATGAATTTGTAGCGGCCGTCGCGGATCGCCACCAGCGGCGCGTAGGAGCCCTCCGCGGCATACTCCAGCAGCACAGGTGCGGTGCGCTGCCCGCCCTCGGTGAGCGGCAGCAGCGACTGGCCGTCGGTCCATGGCGCGATCGCGCTCATGTCGATGCCGGCGAGATCGCACAGCGTCGGCGTGACGTCGAGATTGGAGACCGGCGCCTCGATCACCCCGGCCGGAACGCCCTTCCCGGCGATCATCAGCGGCACGCGGGCTGAACCCTCGAAGAAGCTCATCTTGAACCAGAGGCCGCGCTCGCCCAGCATGTCGCCGTGATCCGAGCAGAACAGGATGGTTGTGTCGTCGGACATGCGTGTCCGCTTCAGTACGTCCAGAAGCTCGCCGAGCTTGTCGTCGACATAGGAGATGTTGGCGAAATAGCCGCGTCGCGAGCGACGGACCTGCTCCGGGGTGATCTCGAAGGACGGATAGTCGCTGGCATGGTAGAGCCGCTGCGAATGCGCGTCCTGATCGTCCTGCGCGATGAACCCCGTCTCCGGGTCCAGCGCCTGGCAGTGCTCGTAGAGGTCCCAGTACTGCTTGCGCGCCACATAGGGATCGTGCGGATGCGACAGCGAAACGGTCAGGCACCAGGGCCGGCGGGCCGCATCGTCCTGATCGCGCGAAAGCTGGTACAGCTTCTGCGTCGCCAGGAACACGACCTCGTCGTCATATTCCATCTGGTTGGTCGTCTCGGCGATGCCTGCTCCTGTCACCGAACCCAGATTGTGGTACCACCATTCGATGCGCTCGCCGGGCTTGCGATAGTCCGGCGTCCAGCCGAAATCGGCAGGATAGATATCGGTCGTCAGCCGCTCCTCGAAACCATGCATCTGGTCCGGCCCGACGAAATGCATCTTGCCCGACAGGCAGGTGTAGTAGCCGGCGGCGCGCAGATGGTGGGCGAAGGTCGGGATCGAGGAGATGAATTCGGCGGCATTGTCATAGACCCCGGTGCGCGACGGCAACTGACCGCTCATGAACGAAGCGCGGCCCGGCGCGCAGAGCGGTGACGCGGTGTAGTTGTTGGCAAAGCGTGCCGAACGCGCTGCCAGTGCCTTCAGATGCGGCGCGTGCAAAAAGTCCGCCGGCCCATCGGGAAACATGGTGCCGTTGAGCTGATCGACCATGACGATCAGTATGTTGGGTCGCTTGCCGGTCACTGTCGCCCGCCGAGTTTGGTTTCCAGATAATCCTCGACCAGCGCGATCGCGGTGGCTGCGTCCGGCACGCCGTCCTTCAGCGCGCGCCTGATGTAGAGGCCGTCGATCAACGCTGCGGTTGCTTCCGCCGCGCGATCGGCTTCGTGCCTGGCTAGGATGCCGGTCAGCCCGCTCATCAGGTTGGAATGCAGCCGCCGCGCATAGACCCTGAGCAGCCGGCGCAAGGCCGATGACTTCTGCGCCTCGACATAGAAGGCGAGCCAGGAAGCGATGGTTTCCGGCCGGAACTGGATGTCGGAGAAATTGACGGCCACAACGGCCGAAACGCGTTCGCGCGGCGAACCGGCCGATTGCAGCGCCCGCCGCATGTCGATCGTCAGTTCGGCCAGTATGTGCCGCATAGTCGCCAGCAGCAGTTCGTCCTTGGCGCCGAAATAGTGATGCGCCAATGCCGACGACACTCCGGCGCGTCCGGCGATTTCCGACATGGTCACGTCAAGCGAGCCGCGCTCGCCGATCGCCGAGATCGTCGCGTCGATGAGCGCCTTGCGGCGCAACGGCTCCATTCCGACTTTCGGCATTGTTGTTCCCGGTTCTGTGCCCGCAGATTATTTTTTATTGATCCGTCAATCAACAAAAAATCGACTCGATTGCAGCCTGCACCAAGCGATTGTCGGCTTGCGGCCCTTTTCGAAGAGGGAGGGATTGTTTATATTTGAACAATAAAGGCGAAGTGCGCCATATGAGCCCCATGTTAGGCTGGCGCCAAGGATGGAGACCGCCATGACCGCATGCATCGTTGGCTGGGCGCATTCGCGCTTCGGCAAGCTCGAAGGCGAGACGCTGGAAGGGCTGATCACCAAGGTCGCGGTCGACGCGCTGGACCATGCCGGCATCGGCCCGGATGAGGTCGACGAGATCGTGCTCGGCCACTTCAACGCCGGCTTTTCCCCGCAGGATTTCACCGCCAGCCTGGTGCTGCAGGCCGACGACCGGCTGCGCTTCAAGCCGGCGACCAGGGTCGAGAATGCCTGCGCCACCGGCTCTGCCGCGGTCCGCCAAGGCATCCGCGCCATCGATGCCAATGCAGCGCGCATCGTGCTGGTGGTCGGTGCCGAGCAGATGACTACGACGCCCGGTCCCGAGATCGGCAAGAACCTGCTCAAGGCGTCCTACCTGCCGGAGGAGGGCGACACCCCTGCCGGTTTCGCTGGCGTCTTCGGCAAGATCGCGCAGGCCTATTTCCAGCGCTACGGCGACCAGTCGGATGCGTTGGCCATGATTGCCGCCAAGAACCACAAGAACGGCGTCGACAATCCCTATGCGCAGATGCGCAAGGATTTCGGCTTTGAGTTCTGCCGCCATGAAAGCGAGAAGAACCCCTTCGTCGCCGGTCCGCTCAAGCGCACAGACTGCTCGCTGGTCTCCGATGGTGCCGCTGCCCTCGTGCTGGCCGACACGTCGACGGCGCTGAAGATGCGCCGCGCGGTTGCTTTCAGGGCCAACGAGCATGTTCAGGATTTCCTGCCGATGTCGAAGCGCGACATCCTGTCGTTCGAAGGCTGCGAGCAGGCCTGGAACCAGGCGCTGAAAAAGGCCGGCGTGACGCTCGACGATCTCTCTTTCGTCGAGACGCATGACTGTTTCACCATCGCCGAACTGATCGAATATGAGGCGATGGGCCTGGCCAAGCCCGGCGAAGGCGCAAAACTGGCGCTGGACGGCACGACCGCCAAGGACGGCCGGCTGCCGGTCAATCCATCCGGTGGGCTGAAGGCCAAGGGCCACCCGATCGGCGCCACCGGCGTGTCGATGCATGTGCTGTCCGCCATGCAATTGACCGGCGAGGCCGGCGGCATCCAGGTGCCTGGCGCCAAGCTCGGCGGCATCTTCAACATGGGCGGCGCTGCCGTCGCCAACTACGTTTCCATTCTCGATCGGATCAGATAAACCGCCCTGCATTTGCGGGAGGTGACATGTCGAATCCGGTTCTGGTCGAAGTTTTGCGCGGCGCGATCGTCGAGAGCGCCCATCGCGGCGCTGTGGCTGTCTTCGATGGCGACGGCAAGCCGGTCCTGGAGATCGGCGATACGGCGCGCCCGGTGTTTCCGCGCTCCGCGGTCAAGGCGATCCAGGCACTGCCTTTGGTCGAAACGGGTGCTGCCGATGCGTACGGCTTCGGCGACCGCGAACTGGCGCTCGCCTGCGCCTCGCATTCGGGCGAGCCGGCGCATGTCGAACTGGCGCAGGCCATGCTGGCCAAGGCCGGTCTCGACAAATCGGCGCTGGAGTGCGGCGCGCATTGGCCTTCCAGCCATGGTGCGGAGATTGCGCTGGCCCGCGCAGGCGGCTCGCCAAATGCGCTGCACAACAATTGTTCCGGCAAGCATTCCGGCTTTCTCTGCACCTGCGTGCACTCAGGCATGGCCCACCAGGGCTACGTCAAGGCCGGCCACGGCCTGCAGGAGATGGTGCGCGACGCCATGCAGGCGGTGACCGGCGCTGCCCACGATGCCGATGACCGGGCCATCGATGGCTGCTCGATCCCGACCTACGCCGTGCCGCTGAAAAGGTTTGCGCTGGGCTTTGCCCGTATGGCGACGGGCAGGAGCTTTGGCCCTGAGCGCGCCAAGGCCGCCAAACGTTTGCTGGCAGCCTGCATGGCCGAACCTTTCCTGGTTGCCGGCACCGGCAAGGCGGACGTCGCGCTGATGCAGGCCGCGCCCGGCCGCATCTTCGTCAAGACCGGCGCCGAGGGCGTCTATTGCGCCGCCATTCCGGAGCTTGGCCTCGGCATTGCGTTGAAATGCGACGACGGCGCCGGCCGAGCCGCCGAGGTCATGATCGCAGCGGTGCTGGCAAAACTTCTCAGCGCCGACGAGGCGCTGGCGGCAAATCTGCTGGAGCAGACCAATCCAGCAATCGAAAGCCGCATCGGCGCCAAAGTCGGCTCGCTACGCCCGACTGCGGCGCTTAGCTGACGCGGTTTCGCTCGACCGTCAGATGCGCATAGCCGGTATCGCTTGACCGCGCGAGGTCGCCGGTCGCCGGTTCGGCCCAGCGCTGACCGATGATGGCGCCGTTCCTGGCGCCCTCGATGACATTGTCGGAAATGATGGCGTTTCCCGCGCCCTCGACCACGGTGACGGCAATGCCGGTCCCGGCGTTGCGGATGATGTTTCCCGTCGCCACCACATTGCGCATATAGGCGCCCCAGCCGATCTGCATGCCGTAGAGCGGCGCGTTCTCGATGACGTTGCCCGAGACGGCGGTGTCGGCCTCGACGCTGATACCGACGCCGAAGCCCGGCGCATCGGCGGGGTAGGGGCCCGTGGTCGAGAGATTACGCACGATGTTGTTCGAGCACACGCCCATGCGGCCGCCCTCGTTGAAATTGACGATCGAAATGCCGTTGGCCGCACCGTCGACGATGTTGTTGCCGATGATGGCGCCTTCGAAGGAGAATTCGGAATAGAGCGCGGTTTCGCCCGAACGCGAGCAGGTGTTGCCGGTCACCTGCAGATTGCTGGAACTGTTGGCGCGGATCGCCGAAAAGGCGCAGTCGGAGACGATGTTGCCGGTAATGGAGACATTGCCGGCGCGGAAGGCGTTGATGCCGTTGCCGTTCTGGCCCGTGCCGCCGCTGCGCGCACCGATCCGCTGGACACGGTTGCCGCTGACGATGGTGCCGTCTTCGGCCTGCTGCCAGCGATGCACGAGAATGCCGCCATTGCCGCAGTCGGACACGATATTGCCGGAGATCGCCAGGCCGGCCGCCTCGACGGAATAAATGCCGGCGTCAGCTGCCCCCGTTATTTCGGAACGCTCGACGCGGCCCGCCGCATGCTCGAGCGCCAGGCCGTGCTTGCCGCTGCCTGTAATCTGGCAATTGTCGATGACGAGATGAGCGACGCGACGCAGATCGAGCAGACCCTGCGCGCCATCGGCCAGCCAGTTGTTGGCACCGTCGAAGACCAGCCCGGTGAGTTCGATATGCTCTGCCTGTTCGGCCGTCAGCAAATGGCCGTTGCCGCCATAAAGAATGCGCGAGGCGCCAGGCACGCCGGAGAGCCTGACACGGGCGGGCATGGTCAGGTTGGATACCAAATAGTTTCCGGGGGGCAGGAACACTGGCATGTTGCGTTCGCTGGCCTCGGCAAGCATCCTGGCAAAGGGCTTGCTCTGGTCGTCCGCTGCGTCCGGCTGCACGCCAAGCTCGGCGGCGTCGATCGAGCCACGCGTTGCCGTCTTTGCCGAGGCCTTGCCCAGCGAAAGACCGAGCACGGCAAAGCCAGCCGTTCCCTTCAGCAGCGCTCGTCTGTTCAACATCAGCACATCCCTTGCGATCGCCCGGCTAATCGCAGGAATCATGCCAGCCGCAGAGGTGTTCGCCCGGCCATAGTCCGGCGAATGACCGGGCTCGGCAAGTGGCTTGTACAGTCGCCGAAGCGGGCCTAAGTTTACCCGATGAGCAGAGCTTTTACGCGCGAAGAAGACAGCGAAAACGCCATTGCCGGCATTGGCGAGCGGCCGATCAGCCCGCACCGCAATCTGGTCACGGAGCGCGGTCTGGCGCAGATCGAGGAAAATCTTGCCGATCTGCGCGACATACTGGCCAAAGCCGAGCGAAAAGCCGATCGCGAGCGTATTGCCGTCGTCTCGCGCGACCTGCGCTACTGGACTGCGCGCCGCGAAAGCGCCGAGCTTTCCGTACCCGAACCGGGGAGCGACCAGGTGCGTTTCGGCATGGGCGTCACGCTGGAAAGCGATGACGGCAAGAAGGTGCACTGGAAGATCGTCGGCGAGGATGAAGCCGATCCGTCAAAGGGCAGCATTTCCCACGTCTCGCCAATGGCGGTGGCGCTGTTCGGCAAGAAGGTCGGCGACGTCGCACACGTCAACGGCAAGGAATGGGAAATCGTCAAGCTGTCGGACAACTGATGCCGGCCGTCAGGAGCTACACAGCCAGCTTTTGCAGTTCAGCCTCGTATTCATCCATGGTGGCGCGGGCGTACGCATCTGCCGTTCCACATCGGTGCTTTCCACCGGCGTCAGAACAATGCCGCTACCGGTTTCGATGATCTCGAGTTGATCGCCCAATTGCAGTTTCAGGCCGTCGAGAATTTCTCGCGGCAAGATCAACGCGCCTGATCCGTCATGGAGCCTGTGGATAGCAGTTTTCACGGCTTTTGATTGCATTCGCCACTGTGGCACAACTTTGCGTGGCGGAAAAGCGGTCTTTGGTTCAGCCCGCCAGCAGCCGATCCAGCAGCCGATCCGCCGCTTCCGGGATAACCGTGCCCGGCGGGAATATCTCTGCAGCACCCGCTGCCAGCACCGCGTCATAGTCCTGCGGCGGGATGACGCCGCCGGCGACGATCAGTATGTCGGCGTGGCCGAGTTTCTTCAGCGTATCGCGCAGTTCGGGGATAAGCGTAAGATGTCCCGCCGCCAGCGACGAGGCGCCGATGATATGGACGTCCTGCGCGACCGCCAGCTTGGCGATCTCTTCCGGCGTCTGGAACATTGCGCCGACGGTGACGTCGAAGCCGAGATCGGCGAAGGCCGTGGCGATGACCTTCTGGCCGCGATCATGGCCGTCCTGTCCCATCTTGGCCACCAGGATGCGCGGCTTGCCGCCGGACTTCTTCTCGAAGGCTTCGAGCTTCTCCAGCAGCCTGTCGACCGTCAGATTGTCGCCAAGCGCGTTGCGATAGACGCCGGAGATCGTCTGCACCGAGGCGACGTGACGGCCAAAGACCTTTTCCAGCGCCAGCGAGATCTCGCCAACGGTGGCGTTGGCGCGCGCGGCGCGGATGGCGAATTCCAGCAGGTTTTCGTTACCCTGCGCGGCGCGGGTCAGCGCATCGAGCGCGCTCTCGACTGCGCCGACATTGCGCGTGCCTTTCAGGTTCTGCAGCTTCGACAACTGCCGGGCCCTGACCTCGGCATTGTCGATCTTCAAGACATCGACCTCGATGTCGTTCTCCGGCCGATGCGCATTGACGCCGACCAGCATCTGCTCGCCGGAATCGATGCGCGCCTGCGTACGCGCCGCCGCCTCTTCGATGCGCAGTTTCGGGATGCCCTGCTCGGTCGCCGCCGCCATGCCGCCGAGGGCCTCGACCTCTTCGATGTGGGCAAGCGCGCGCGCCGCAAGATCATGCGTCAGCCGCTCCAGATAGGCCGAGCCGCCCCATGGATCGATGATGCGGGTGGTGCCGGATTCCTTTTGCAGGATCAGCTGCGTGTTTCGGGCGATGCGGGCGGAATGGTCGGTCGGCAGCGCCATCGCCTCGTCGAAGGAGTTGGTGTGCAGCGACTGCGTATGTCCCTGCGTCGCCGCCATCGCCTCAATCATTGTGCGGGTGATGTTGTTGTAAGGGTCCTGCGCCGTCAGCGACCAGCCGGAGGTCTGGCAATGGGTGCGCAGCGACAGCGAGCGTTCGTCCTTCGGCGCAAAATTCTTCTGCATCAGCGTCGCCCACAACAGGCGCGCGGCGCGGAGCTTGGCGACCTCCATGAAGAAGTTCATGCCGATCGCCCAGAAGAAGGAAAGCCGCGGTGCAAACCGGTCGATGTCGAGACCGGCGGCGACGCCCGCACGGGCATATTCGATGCCGTCGGCGATGGTGTAGGCGAGTTCCAGGTCCGCCGTCGCACCGGCCTCCTGCATGTGATAGCCGGAGATCGAGATCGAGTTGAACTTCGGCATGTGCTGGGAGGTGTAGGAGAAGATGTCCGACACGATCCGCATCGAAGGTTTCGGCGGATAGATGTAGGTGTTGCGGACCATGAACTCCTTCAGGATATCGTTCTGGATGGTGCCGGCGAGATCCTTCTGCGCAACGCCCTGTTCTTCCGCCGCCACAATGTAGAGCGCCATGATCGGCAGCACGGCGCCGTTCATGGTCATCGACACCGTCATTTCGCCGAGCGGGATGCCGTCGAACAATTGCCGCATGTCGAGGATGGAATCGATGGCCACGCCCGCCATGCCGACATCGCCTGATACGCGCGGGTGGTCGCTGTCATAGCCGCGATGGGTGGGCAGATCGAAGGCGACCGACAGGCCCTTCTGGCCGGCGGCGAGATTGCGGCGGTAGAAGGCGTTGGATTCCTCCGCCGTCGAGAAGCCGGCATATTGCCGGATGGTCCAGGGCTGCTGGACATACATTGTGGGGTAGGGCCCGCGCACGAAGGGCGGCATGCCCGGATAGGTATCGAGATGGGTGAGCCCCTTGAGGTCGCCCTGCGTGTAGAGATGCTTGACGGCAATGCCTTCCGGTGTCAGCCGCTGGCCCTTGACCTCGACGGGCGCGCGCCGTGGCGCCGACCAGCCGATCTCTGAGAAATCCGGGATCACGGTGCGGCTCCGATTGACTGGTCGATGCGAACCGGAAACAGGGCTTCGCAAACCGTCACGCCCTCGGTGAAGGGAGGCCGCCGCTCGGCCGCCAGCGTCTCGACCGGGACCTCGCTTTTCGCCGGGTAAAGCGTGGTGCCGATGATTGCTCGTTCACCCGACCGGTAGGCCTCGGCGCGGCGCTCGGATGCTGCCTTGACGCGCTTCTGGATATGGCCTTGCTGCAGGCTCACCAGAACGCCGCCTTCCGCCTCGATCCTCTGGAATTCTTCCCACGCCGCTTCGCACAGGCCCAGCGTCAGCGCCTCGACCGCGCCCGAGCCATAGGCGGGGTCGGCGACGTGGTCGATATGGCTTTCATTGGCCATGATCAGCTGTGCGTTGCGGGCGACACGTCGGGCAAAAGGTGCCGGCAGGCCATGAGCGATCGTGTGCGGCAGGATGGAGATCGAATCGGCGCCGCCGGCGGCCGCGGCAAAACCGGCGATCGCAGTGCGTAGAATATTGGTCTCGGGGTCGGCTGCCGTCATCATGCGGAACGACGTCTCGGCATGGATGTTGGCGGTGGAGGCCGGGATCGAGCACGTCTCCTGGATCCGCGCCCACAGCCTGCGCAAGGCTCTGAGCTTGGCCGTCGACAGGAACTGGTCTTGGTCGACGCTCAGCGCAAAGCCGATATGCGGTGCGGCATAGACAAGCGGCTGGCGCGCGTCCTCGAACATCCTGAGATAGGAGACCGCGGAGGCAAGCATGGTGCCGAGTTCCTGCGCCTCGGTGGCGCCGGCATTGTGGAAGACGCGCCCGTCGGCCTCGAGCAGTACGCCTGGCACGCCCAGCGAAAAGAAATGCGCCAGCGATTGCGGCATCGATGCCTGCAACGCCTCGATCGACATCCGCAGCCGGCCGGTTCCGGCGAAGATCGCCGCCGGGTCGATGCCGAAGGAGAGGTTGAGCTTCGTCGGGTCGGAGCGGCGCTTGCTCAGGAACGCCACCAGCCAGTCGGCCACGGCGCGGCTCCAGGGATGGGCGTCGATGCGGATCTGCGTGCGGTTGAGCGGTATGCCATCCAGCACCGTCTCCAGCGCCTGCGCGGTCCTCGGCAGGCCATAGCCGAACGCATTCGGGGCGCCTTCGAAGACCAGCGACAATCCCGTCGCGCCTTGCGCAACATCGTCGAGAGCCTGCGCCTTGGCACGGCCGATATCGGGATCATCGATGCGCTGGCTTACGATCCAGGGCGATCCGGGATTGGCGCGAACAAGCGGTTCGGCGCCAGCAGCGCGGTCGTAGAGCGGCTCTATGCGAATGGCGTCGTCGGTGTGCGAGACCAGCTTGTCCTCGAAGGAGGCGCCGGCAAGCGCCTTTTCGGCCAAGGCCAGCCAACGCTGGCGCTCTGCATCAGCGGGTTCGACACTCCTGGTCAAGGCTCCGGCGCCCATCCATGTTCCTCGTTCTTATGCGGCCGCACCAGCCTCAGCACTCCAGTCTACGGTTCCCCGCCCGATATCGCAATGCAATGCGCCTGCACGGACCCAATTCGGTCGGCTGACATATGTGTACCTGCGTGGACGAACCATGAACGATTGCCAAACACCGGCAAAATCCGCAAGCTCCAAAAACCAATTTGGACAATTGGCCCAATCTGGATGAATGGCCAATCTGGATGAATAGCATTGTCGCTGTGCAACGGCCTCACTATACCGGCGGCAAAGGTCATTGGCTTTAACACATCAGTTTGCGGAGACACGGACATATGGCTGACGAGACCAGCATTTTCCTCGGCGCCAGCCGCAAGCCCGACGATGGCTATCAGCGCGCCGAACAGTTGCTGCTGCAATATGGCAACCGCCATGGCCTGATCACCGGCGCCACCGGCACTGGCAAGACGGTCAGCCTGCAGATCCTGGCTGAGGGCTTCTCTAATGCCGGCGTGCCGGTGTTCTGCGCCGATATCAAGGGCGACCTGTCCGGTATCGCCATGATGGGCAAGGCGCAGGATTTCCTGGTCAAGCGGGCCGAACAGGTCAAGCTCGACCCTTACGACTTCCAGGAATTCCCGGTCATCTTCTGGGATCTGTTCGGCGAGCAAGGCCACCCGATCCGCGCCACCGTCTCGGAAATGGGGCCACTGCTTCTGTCGCGGCTGATGAACCTCTCCGAAGCGCAGGAAGGCATCATGAACATCGCCTTCCGCATCGCCGACGAGGACGGTCTGCTGCTGCTCGACATGAAGGATCTGCAGGCGCTGCTGGCCAACATCGCCGAGCGCGCCGACGAGATCAGTTCCCGTTATGGCAATGTCACCAAGCCGTCCGTCGGCGCCATCCAGCGCACGCTGCTGGTGCTGGAACAGCAGGGTGCGGCGCATTTCTTCGGCGAGCCGGCTTTGCGCATCGCCGACATCATGCGCACCACCCGCGACGGCCGCGGCGCCATCAGCGTGCTCGCTGCCGACAGACTGATGATGAACCCCAGGCTGTACGCCACCTTCCTGCTCTGGCTGATGTCGGAGCTGTTCGAGGAATTGCCCGAGGTCGGCGACCCCGACAGGCCGAAGCTGGTGTTCTTCTTCGACGAGGCGCATCTGCTTTTCGACGAAGCGCCGAAGGTGCTGATCGACCGCGTCGAGCAGGTGGTTCGCTTGATCCGCTCCAAGGGCGTCGGCGTCTATTTCGTCACGCAGAACCCTTTGGATATCCCTGAGAAGGTTCTCGCCCAGCTCGGGAATCGCGTGCAGCACGCGTTGCGCGCCTACACGCCGCGCGAACAGCAGGCGGTGAGGACGGCCGCCGACACCTTCCGGCCCAACCCGGATTTCGATTGCGCCACCGCGATCACCCAACTCGCCACCGGCGAAGCGCTGGTCTCGACGCTGGAGGCCAAGGGGGTGCCGTCCATGGTGCAGCGGACGCTGATTCGGCCGCCATCGTCCAGGCTTGGCCCGATCACGGCGGACGAGCGCCGCAAGCTGATCGACCAGAGCCCGGTCGCGGGCCAGTACGACCAGACCATCGACCGCGATTCGGCTTTCGAGATGCTGCAGAAGAAAGCCAAGGATGCGCAGGACGAGCAGGCGCAGCAGGCCGATAGCGGCCGCTCGCGCTGGACCATTCCGGGCTTCGGCAATGACGGTCCGGCGCCGCCGCAATCGGGCGGTCGCCGTGCACCGGCGCCGAGGCCCTCCAACCGCCAGACGGTCGCCGAGGCCGCGATCAAGGCGGTGGTGCGTTCGGTCGGCTCATCGGTCGGCCGCGCCATCGTGCGCGGGATTCTGGGCAGCCTGTCGCGAGGGCGGTAAAAACAGCATTAGCCGGCCAGGCTGATTTGAGGCAGCGGACGTCAACGCCTGCTGCCTGCCACCATGCCGTGTCGCGGAACACCTCGATCGATGAAGCCCACGGCGTTCTGTAAGAGGTGGCAATGAAGGTCCTCGTCGATCGAGCCGTGCTTCTGACCGGCGGCCTTAGGCCGGCCGGACCTAGGCGGTGACGCCGACGCGAGCCGGCGCGCGCGTACCGATGCTCGACCGCCGATGCAGAGGACGGACCAAGGGATTGCCTCGGAACTGGCCGCTGAGACAAGCGGCGACGTTCATCGGCTGGATCTCAACCGGCTTGCGGAGGCAGAAGCCGCAGTGGTGGCGCTGGCGGCAAGGGAAAGTGGAAGGAGGCAACGGCCCGCTTCCCAAAAAAGCCGGCATCGCCCGCTATGGCGAGCCGGAGGAAATCGCCGAACTGATGGCTGCCCTGGTCTCGCCCGCCGCCCGCTGGATGACCGGCTCGGCGCTGCGCATTTCGAGGCTCCGCAGCTAGCCCCCCAGTATGATGCCCGCCAGTTCCGACGGATTTTCGACCGCTGAAAAGTGTCCGGTATTTTTGAGTGTGAACATGTGTGCGTCGGGGAGCAGTGCCTGGGTCCGCTTCCGTTCGTTGGGACGCGACCAATCGCTATCGCCGTAGATCAGCGTCACGGGCGCCGAGACGAGCCGGTACTGGTCCCGGGCTTTGCCCCAGGAGCGCCAACCCGCCAGTACCTTGCGGGCGATGCGCTTGTATCCGCGGCGCTTCGCCACCCGACCGAACTCGGCAAGAAGGTCGGACGGAAGTTTGCGCGGATCGTGATATCCGCCGCCCATGATCTTGCCGAGCACCATCTTGTTTTCTATCGCGGCATTGAACGCGCCTAGGCCAGGGATCTGCAAACTTCCGATGATAAGGTTCGCGAACCAGTTGCCACGTCGCAGGCCATCTCCATAGCGGGTGTCGTAGTCGTAAGGGTTCACCGCGAAGACGCGCTCGATCCGTCCCGGAATTGCGGCCGCAACCGTGAGTGCCAATGCGCCGCCGATCGATTCGCCAACAAGCGTGACATGGGTAAGGTCGAGCTTCTCGATGAAGCCGATGACGCCTTGTCGGAAATACGGCTCATCGAAGGCTGCGAGCGGATCGATCGGCGAATGACCGTGGCCGGGCAGATCGATCGCGTAGACCGTATAAGACTTGGCGAGAATGGGCGCCAAGCTGCGAAAATATTCGAGCTGGGTGCGGATCGTATGCATAAGGACCAACGGTGGCCCATCACCGGTCTTTTCGTAACGCAGGCTCAGCGCATCCGATATTTGCAGAAGGCTCGGTTGGAGTTCAGACGAGGCTGGCATTCTATTTTTCCTTGTCTTTGCAGCTGACCAACGCTCGCGCCGAAGTTTGCGGCGCTGATAATTCCGGTGCTCACTGGTTCTTTTCATGAGGAGAGCGCTCCTCCTCAGTCGCGGGCGGGGTAGCCCAAATCCTGCCGGTCAGCATTGTCGGTCCAGCGTCGGAACAACACGCTGGCGTTGACGCCGCCAAAGCCGAAGCCATTGGAGATCGCGTAGTCCATCTCCATTGGCCGGGCGCGGTTTGCGACGAAGTCGATCCCCTCGGCGGCTGGGTCGGGGGCGCCCAGATTGAGCGTCGGCGGTGCGACCTGATCCCTGAGCGCCAGGATCGTGAAGATGGCTCCAAGCCCGCCGGCGGCTCCAAGCAGGTGTCCGGTCGCCGACTTTGTTCCGCTGACGGCTATGCCGAAATCCGTCCCGAAGACGCTTCTTATCGCCGCGATTTCCCCGAGGTCGCCGACCGGCGTTGAGGTCGCGTGCGCGTTGAGGTGGCCCACCTCACGCGCCGAAATGCCGGCCTGGGCAATCGCGATCTCCATGGCCCGGCGCGCACCGTCGCCGTCCTCCGGACCGGACGTGACGTGGTGGGCATCCGCCGTCGTGCCGTAGCCGACGAGCTCGGCGAGCGGTTCGGCGCCGCGCGCAAGCGCGTGGCTCAATTCCTCGATGACCAGGATGCCGGCGCCTTCGCCCATGACGAAACCGTCACGCGACATGTCGAACGGGCGAGAGGCCTCGTCGGGACGGTGATTGAACGAGGTCGAAAGTGAGCGTGCCGCGGCAAACCCACCAAGACTGACCGTGTTTATGCAGGCTTCCGTCCCGCCGCACACCGCAATGTCGGCTTCATCGGCGCGGATGAGACGAGCCGCATCGCCGATCGCTTGAATGCCGGCCGCGCACGCCGTCACCGGCGCGCCCAGCGGACCCTTGAAGCCGTGACGGATCGAAATCTGTCCTGCCGCGAGGTTCACCAGGAAGGATGGCACCGTGAACGGTGAAAGGCGCCGGACACCGCGTTGATCGACCGTTCGCACCGCTTCGGTTATTGCGGGGAACCCCCCAATCCCCGAAGCGATGATCGTCGCGGTGCGGGTCCTGTCATTTTCCGAGACAGGCTTCCAGTTCGCCTGGGCAATCGCCTCTTCCGCCGCCGCCAGTGCGAAGAGAATGAAGCGATCGACCTTGCGCTGATCCTTAGGCGCCAGGACAGTGTTCGGATCGAAGCCCGCTTCGGGATCCTCTTCCAGGGAAGGAACCGTGCCGCCGATCTTCGCCGGCAGGTCTCCGACCACATCGTCGGGAAGCCTGCGGATGCCCGAGCGACCGGCCAGCAGACGCGACCAGGACGTCTCAACATCTGCGGCAAGGGGCGTGACCGCTCCCATACCCGTAACAACGATCCGTCGCATCTATTCTCCTATCGCTTGGGTGCGTCGCCAGCGCTGCGCACGGCTTTCAAGCCGCGACGGCTTCGCGAACTTGATCGGTCGCTGCATCCAGAAAAGCCTTCGCGAGGTCGGGATCATTGACGGCGCGCGAGAGGACGACCGCACCGACCATTGTCGAGAGAACGGCCATGGCCTTGCCGCTGGGCGCTTCGCCGTCCGCCTCGCCAATCCAGGGGCCCAGCATCCCGAGGTATTCCCCGATTCCCGCTTCGAATGACGCTTTCACCTCGTTGCCCTGTCTGGCGGCATCCGAACCGAGCGCCGCGACCGGGCAGCCATCCATCCTATCTTCGCGATGCCCCTTACTGAGATAGAGGTCGATCACCGCGCCAAGCGGATCCTCCGGTTTCGCCGCGACGGCAGCCGACCATCTGCGGGTCGCGTGTTCCATCGCTCGCCTCGATGCCTGCGCTGCCAGATCCTCCTTGGACTCGAACTGCTTGTAAAAGGCGCCTTGGGTCAGCCCGGCACCCTTCATCAGATCCTTCAGCCCGATACCGTCAAAGCCGTGCTCTCGAAATAGGCGGCTTGCCACATCGATCACGATTTGGCGGTTCTGCTCAGCCTGACTGCGACTAACGCGCATGGTCGGTCTCCTTTTTTAGATTGCGTTCGTAATCAATAGCAGATATAGAGTGCGAATGCAATCTATTTCAACAGGAGGCAACGGGCATGAAAAAGAGACTCATTATTGTGTTGGGGAGCATCCTGGTCGTGGGGGTCGGGATGGCCGCATTCATTACGCTTCGCACGCAGACGGCCGCTGCCGCGGCCGATCCGAGGCAGGAACCTCCGATGGTCAGGCTGGTGACGGCGGTGCCGGTGCCCGGATCCGACCGCGGTTTCACAGGCACAATCGCCGCGCGGGTACAGAGCAATCTTGGCTTTCGCGTCCCCGGCAAGATCATCGAGCGCCTTGTGAATGTCGGTGAACAGGTCAAGGCGGGCCAACCGCTGCTGCGGATCGACGACACCGATCTGGCCCTTGCACTCACCGCCAAGCGCAACGCTGTCGCCGCGGCACGCGCTGTCCTGGTTCAGACCAGTGCGGACGAAAAGCGCTATGCCGTTCTGGTCAAGAAGGAATTGGCTGCAACCCCGCAGCGCTACGAGCAGGCGAAGGCAGCACTTGATACCGCCACGGCACAGCTTGCAGCTGCGGAAGCGGATGCGAAGGTCGCGGAAAACGAGGCGGCCTATTCCGTCCTGGACGCGAACGCCGATGGAACGGTTGTCGAAACGCTTGGCGAGCCGGGACAGGTTGTCGCCGCGGGACAGACAGTGGTTCGGATCGCGAACGCCGGCCCCCGCGAAGCGGTGGTCGCGCTTCCCGAGACGATCCGACCGGCGATCGGCTCGGTTGCCGAGGCGAGCATGTATGGGGCCGATGGGCGGCATTTTACGGCGCATCTCCGGCAGTTGTCGGACGCCGCCGATCCCCAGACTCGTACCTATGAGGCCCGTTATGTGCTCGATGGTGAGGCCGCGGCAGCCCCGCTTGGCGCGACGGTAACCATCCGGCTTGCAAGCCCGGCGATCCAACCGGAAGTGCAGGTGCCGCTGGGGGCCGTGCTGGATGATGGCCAGAAAACCGGCGTTTGGATCTTGGATGGCGCAACCTCGACCGTACACTTTCAGCCCGTCAAGCTTGTTCGTTTGACCAGCGAAGCCGCCGTGATCTCCGGGCTTAGCTCGGGTGATTCGATTGTGTCGCTCGGCGCTCATCTCCTGCAGGAGGGCGCTCGCGTCAGGACTGCCTCTGAAAGCAGGAGCAACTGATGAGCCTCAATTTCTCCGCGATCGCCGTTCGCGAGCGAGCCGTCACCCTTTTCTTCATCATTCTGCTGGTTGCCGCCGGCGCCTACGCCTTCCTCAAGCTTGGACGGGCGGAGGATCCCAACTTCACCATCAAGACCCTGACGGTTACGACAGTATGGCCGGGCGCGACGGCGCGTGAGATGCAGGACCTTGTCGCCGAACCGTTGGAGAAGCGGCTTCAGGAGCTGACCTGGTACGATCGTGTGGAGACGACAACACGGCCGGGCTATGCGTATCTGACGGTCACGCTGAAGGACAGCACACCGCCATCCAGCGTGCAGGAGGAGTTCTACCAGGCCCGTAAGAAGCTTGGGGATGAAGCCCGCAACCTGCCCCCCGGCGTGTTCGGTCCCTTCGTCAACGACGAATACTCCGATGTCAGCTTCGCCCTTTATGCCCTCAAGGCTAAAGGCATGCCGATGCGGGAGCTCGCACGGCAAGCCGAGACCATTCGCCAGGACCTTCTGCATGTGCCTGGCGTCAAGAAGATCAACATCCTCGGCGAACGTCCCGAGCAGATATTTGTCGAGTTTTCCTATGCCAAGCTCGCAACCCTCGGCGTGTCGGCACAGGACATCATTGCCGCCTTGCAGCGGCAGAACACCGTCACACCGGCGGGCTCGATCGACACAGAGGGGCCGCAGGTCTTCATACGGGTCAACGGCGCCTATGACAGTATCCAAACGATCGCCGACACGCCGATCGTCGCCGCGGGACGGACGCTGAAGCTCTCCGACATCGCCGAGGTCCGGCGCGGCTATGAGGATCCTGCCACCTACGTCATCCGTCACCAGGGCGAGCCGACCATCATGCTCGCGGCGGTGATGCAGGAGGGCTGGAATGGTCTTGAACTCGGCAAGGCGCTGGAGGAGAGATCGGCGGCGATTGCACAAACGCTGCCTCTCGGGATGACGCTGGCCAAGGTCAGCGACCAGGCGGTGAACATCGGCTCGTCGGTCAACGAGTTCATGATCAAATTCGCGATGGCGCTCGGCGTGGTGCTGCTGATCGCCCTGATCAGCATGGGTTGGCGCGTCGGCATCGTCGTGGCGGCCGCCGTTCCTCTGACGCTCGCCGTCGTGTTCCTCATCATGCTGGAAACTGGCCGGTTCTTCGACCGCATCACGCTCGGCGCCCTTATTCTGGCACTTGGACTTCTCGTCGACGACGCCATCATCGCCATCGAGGTGATGGTGGTGAAGATGGAAGAGGGTATGGACCGCATCAAGGCGGCGGCCTATGCGTGGAGCCACACCGCGGCGCCGATGCTCTCAGGCACGCTCGTGACGATCGCCGGGTTCCTCCCGGTGGGCTTCGCGCGCTCGACGGCCGGGGAATACGCCGGCAACATCTTCTGGGTCGTGGGGTTCGCCCTCATCGTCTCCTGGATCGTCGCTGTGGTCTTCACCCCTTATATGGGCGTAAAGATGCTGCCCGCGATCAAACCGGTCGAAGGCGGCGTCCACGCCATATACGACACACCGAACTATCGGCGCCTTCGCCGGCTCATCACCTTTGCCGTGCGCCACAAGTTCGTGACCTGCGCTGCCGTCGGCATCGTCTTCGCACTTTCGGTTGTCGGCATGGGCAGCCTCAAGCAGCAGTTCTTCCCGACATCCGATCGCCCTGAAGTGCTGGTCGAGGTTCGGCTGCCGGAAGGCACCGGCATCGAGACGACGACCGCTACGGTCGAGAAGCTGGAACGCTGGCTTGGCGACCAACCCGAGGCCAAGATCGTGACCAGCTACGTGGGCCAGGGCGCTCCCCGCTTTTTCTTCGCGATGGCGCCGGAACTGCCGGATCCAGCCTTCGCTAAAATCGTCGTGCTGACCCCGGACGCGGAGGCGCGCGAGGCCTTGAAGCACCGGCTGCGTGAAGCGGTTGCGACAGGGCTTGCCCCCGAAGCGAGCATCCGCGTCACGCAACTCGTGTTCGGACCTTACACCCCGTTCCCGGTCGAGTTCCGGGTCATGGGGCCCGATCCCGCGCAATTGTACGACATCTCTGAAAAAGCCCTCGAGGTCATGCGGAGCGTCCCGGACGTGCGTCAGGCCAATCGCGACTGGGCCAATCGCACGCCAGTACTGCGCTTCATCCCGGATCAGGATCGACTGAACCTCATCGGCCTGTCGCCGGCGGAGGTGGCCCAGCAGCTCCAGTTCCTCCTCACCGGCATCCCGGTCACGCAGGTCCGCGAGGACATCCGCAATGTCCCGATCGTAGCACGCAGCGCCGGCGCAGAGCGACTGGATCCATCGCGTCTGGTGGATTTCTCCCTGATGAGCCGGGACGGCCGCCAGATCCCGCTAGACCAGATCGGCCACTCGGAAATCCGTCTGGAGGAGCCGATCCTGAAGCGGCGTGATCGCACACCGGTCATCACGATCCGTTCGGATATCAATGAGGCGACCCAGCCGCCGGAGGTTTCCAAGCAGATCATGACGGCCCTTCAGCCGCTGATAGCATCCCTTCCGGCCGGCTATCGCATCGAATTGGGTGGATCTATCGAGGAGGCGGCCAAGGCCAACACCGCGCTGGGTAAGGTCTTCCCAGTCATGATCGCCGCCATGCTGATCGTCATCATACTGCAGGTGCGATCCTTCTCGACGATGGCGATGGTCATGTTGACGGCACCGCTCGGCCTCGTTGGCGTCGTACCGATGTTGCTGGCCTTCAATCAGCCCTTCGGATTCAACGCCATTCTGGGTCTGATCGGACTGGCGGGCATCCTGATGCGCAACACGCTGATCCTGACCGAACAGATCAAGGAGAACCGTGCCGCCGGCCTTGACGACTATCACGCCGTGATCGAGGCCACGGTGCACCGCACAAGGCCGGTGATCCTGACCGCACTTGCCGCCGTGCTTGCTTTCATCCCTCTTACCCACTCCGTCTTCTGGGGATCGATGGCCTATACACTGATCGGCGGCACGGCGGCGGGCACGGCGCTGATCCTGCTGTTCCTGCCCGCGCTCTATGTCGCTTGGTTCCGGATCAAGCCGACCGCGGATGAGATCCATGAGGTTTCGATGGAGGAACCGGACGTGCCAGCTGCAATGGCAGCTGAGTAGGGGCCGATTATCGCAGGAGACGGCTCCGGGCTGGTGCTCGCCGCCGTCTGATCGGTGGCGTGGTAGGCCAGGATGGCGTCGATGACACCTGTGTCTTGCGGCCCCGGGCAGAAGCCGCGGGCCGCCATCCCGCAGCTAGAGCGTTTTAGCAATCAGTATAAGAATCACCCAAACGCTATAACTCTTTGTTTTTACGAAATTTCGGACGGAAAATCGCTACGCACTTTCCTGGAATCGCCGTGATTTTCTCCGCGCCAGATGCGGTCGATCACATCGAAAGCGAGAGAAACATTCGGATCGGATCGCCTTGGGAACAGGCAGGCAAAACCCAGACTTGTCTCCAGTCTGACTTTGTCAGCGATGACCATGCCGTTTGCCTGTCGTTCGTTAAGCGCGATGGATTCGCGGCAAAGGCTGAGCCCAAGGCCGGTGCGAACCATCGCCAGCATTGAGGATTCCTGATCGACGAGAGCGACGATGTTTTGCCTGATGCTGCCCAGTTGCCTTGCCAGCAGCCGGTTGTGGACCGATGCCGGCGGCGTGCCGATCCATGGTAGTTCGGCAAGCTCCTTCCAGTCCCGTCCTGCGACCATGCCGGCGAAGGCAGGCGGGGCCACGACGCGATAGGTCAAGCGCGACAATGGCTTTATGAAGAACTGGGCTTCGGCATCGATGGTGGTGGTGCTGGTGCCGAAATCATCGAGGTCGCCGAGAAAAAAGCCGACGTCCAACTCGTTGCGCTTCAGCCGGCTGGCAACTTCGCCGCTCATGCCTTGTCGAAGTTCGGTGTCGATGCCTGGGCCGCTTTCGCCAAGAGCTTGCAGAAACGCGCCAAGGCGAGTGAACTCAGGGTCGATAATCGTGCCGATCCTAAGTTTGCCGCGCAGTTGTGCGTTGAGATGCCTCGCGGTCTGCCTGAACTCGCCCGCCAGCGCCAACACCTGCTGGCCCTTGGCGGCGAGCAGCGCGCCGTCGCGGGTCAGTTCAAGTCCGCTCGCCGTTCGCTGGAACAATGTCACGCCAAGGTCCAGAGAAAGGCGCTTGAGTTGAAGGCTGATGGCGGGCTGGGTCAGATGCAGCAATTCGGCCGCCCGGGTCACGTTGCCTTCCTGCGCCACGGTGACGAAGGCTCTCAGCAGCCTCAGATCGAGGTGATCAGGCATATAAAAATTCCTTATAATGCTTTCTCGCGTTTATCATTGGATTTGCCACAGGAATAGCCGCTATGTAGGCATCGGAGGATTTTCATGTCTGTAATTGCTGGCCAGAATTATAAGAGATGGCGGGGTTTTGGCCGCGCTGGTCGCGCCACCCGTCACTTCTCTCCGCTCATTGCTCTTCGTGGGAAACGCAAGCCATGAACCCGCAGACGAACCGTCCGGTTGCCGCGGTTTTCGACTATGTTGTCGTCGGCGCCGGCTCCGCAGGCTGCCTGCTAGCCAACCGCCTCAGCAATGATCCCGCCAAGCGGGTCCTGTTGATCGAGGCTGGCCGCAAGGACAATTACCCCTGGATCCACATACCGGTGGGCTACCTCTACTGCATAGGCAACCCGCGTACCGACTGGCTTTACAAAACCGAGACCGAGGCGGGCCTCAACGGCCGCTCACTGCGCTATCCCCGAGGCAAGACGCTCGGTGGCTGCTCGTCGATCAACGGCATGATCTACATGCGCGGCCAGTCGCGCGACTACGATCATTGGGCGGCCATGACGGCCGACAATGAGTGGTCATGGGAAAACGCGCTGCCGGACTTCAAGGCGCATGAGGATCACCATCGCCTCGACGGCGGCGCCGACCCGGTGACCGGCGACAACAGCCGTTTCTCGGACATGCATGGCCATGGCGGCGAGTGGCGCATCGAAAGGCAGCGCCTGAAATGGGATATTCTGGAATCATTCACCGATGCCGCGGTGCAGGCGGGGATCCCTCGCTCTCCCGACTTCAGCAGCAGCAATGACGAAGGTATCGGCTACTTCGAGGTCAACCAGAAATCCGGCTGGCGCTGGAACACCTCGAAAGCCTTTCTGCGCCCGGTCCGCCATCGCCGCAATCTGGCGGTCTGGACCGAAGCCGAAGTAAACAGGCTGCGCATCGAAACCGCGCCGGATGGGCGCAAACGATGCACGGGGCTGTCTCTCCACAGACGCAACCAACCGCTATCGGTCGAGGCCAGTGGCGAGGTCATCCTGTGCGCCGGCGCCATCGGCTCGCCGCAGATATTGCAACTCTCCGGCATCGGCCCGGCGGCCCATCTGAAGGGTGCCGGCATCGACGTCGAACTCGATCTTCCCGGCGTCGGAGAAAACCTGCAGGACCATCTGCAAATCCGCACCGTCTTCAAGGTCACCAATGCCAGGACGCTCAACACGCTCGCCAACAGCCTCTTTGGCAAGGCGATGATCGGGCTGGAATATGCCGTCAAGCGCAGCGGCCCGATGAGCATGTCGCCGTCGCAGCTCGGCGCGTTCACGCGCTCCGATCCCGGCCAGACGCACCCCAATCTCGAATATCACGTTCAGCCGCTCAGCCTCGATGCTTTCGGCGAACCGCTGCATTCCGTCCCGGCCTTTACCGCCAGTGTCTGCAACCTCAATCCGACCAGTCGCGGCAATGTGCGGGTCCGCTCCGGACGGCGTGGCGAAGCACCTGCCATCGCACCCAATTATTTGAGTACCGAGGAAGACCGCAAGATCGCCGCCGATAGCATCCGGCAGATCAGGTCGGTCGTCGCCCAGCCGGCCCTTGCGAGATACAATCCCGTCGAATGGAAACCCGGCATCGAGTTTCAGAGCGACGAAGATCTGGCCAAACTCGCCGGCGACATCGCAAACACCATTTTCCATCCGGTCGGCACCGCCAGGATGGGCGGCAAGGACGACGCAATGGCTGTCCTCGACAGCCGGCTGCTTGTGCGCGGCATCGAAGGTCTGCGCGTCGTCGATGCCAGCGTGATGCCGACGATCACCAGCGGCAACACCAGCGCCCCGACAATGATGATCGCCGAAAAGGCAGCACGCTGGATCATCGACGACGCGCGACAGCGCGCCCACTGAAGAAAAGCGCCGGAGGATCACAATATGACATCGATCTCTCGTTCGGCTCTGCCGCTATCGGGTATCAGGGTCGTCGATTTTGGCCAGTATATCGCCGGCCCCGCGGTGGCGATGATCCTTGGCGACCTCGGTGCAACTGTGGTGCATGTCGATCCGCCGTCCGGTTCGCTTTGGGACAATCCCGCCAATGCGATCCTCAACCGCAACAAACTGATCGTCACCATCGATCTGAAAACCACAGCCGGCCTGGAACAGGCCAGTACACTTGTTGCCGAGGCAGACATCGTCATCGAGAATTTTCGGCCCGGCGTGCTGGCCCGGCTCGGCATCGACTTCACGGCACTGCGAAAGGCCCGCCCTGAACTGATCACGGTGTCGATCCCCGGCTTTGCCTCGAACGATCAACTGCGCCGCGACTGGCGCGCCTTCGAGACCGTTATCGCCGCTTCGTCCGGCGTCTTCACCGACATGGGCCTGAACCGGGTGCTGATGGGGATCAATCCATCCTTCTCGCCACTTCCGCTCGCCTCCGCCTATGGCACCATGCTTGCGTCCTCTGCCACGGTTCTGGCTCTGCAAAGCCGGCAACGGACCGGGCATGGCGACCATATCGAGGTGCCGCTCGCCTGCGCGGTGATGGAGGGCCTGTCCTACAACTCCATCAGGATCGAAAACTATCCGCTTCGCTACCAGACGCAGCGCGAACAAGAGATTGAGAGGCGCCGTGGGCAAGGCCTGCGGATGGACATGTCCTACGACGATCTGCAGGAGTTTCTCGACCCTTTCTATCGCAGCTACATGTGCAGCGACGGTCGCATGTTCTACGTCGTGTGCCCGAGCCACAAAAATCACGCCAAACGCTGCCTGCAGACGCTCGGCCTTTACGATGAGCTTGTGGGCGAGGGGCTGCGCGAGGAAGACGACACCTATCTTCCAGTCTCAGAATGGTCGTCGGACGTGTCGCTAGGCGTCTATCCCTTGCCGAAATTCTGGGCCGACAAGATTGCGGCGCGGATGAAGGAGGTTTTCCTGACGCGCCCGGCGGCGGAATGGGAGCGCATCTTCGGCGAGGGATTGTTTCCCGGTGCGCCGCAGCGCTGGCTGCAGGAATGGATCGCCGACGATCATGCCAAGGCGGCTGGCCTGATGATCGAGGTTGAGGATCCGATTCTGGGCCACATGGTCCAGCCGGGGCCGATGGTGTGGCTGCAGGAAAGCGGCGAAGCCATGCTGAGCCCGGCGCCGCGGAACTGGGTCACCGTGGCCGAGGCGCTGGCAAGGCTGGCACAAACACCCCGCCCACCCTTGCCCGACCCTATCGCAGATGCCTCGGCTGGCTGGCTCGACGGCATCAGAGTCCTCGATCTCTGCAACGTCATTGCCGGTCCGCACTCAGCCGCTTACCTCGCTCGCTTCGGCGCGGAGGTGATCAAGATCGATCCGGCAAAGCCATTTTATGATTGCTGGAACACCGTGATCTTTGGCATGTCCCACATGCGCGGCAAGAAATCGGCGCTGCTTGATATCGCCAGCGCGGACGGGCGTGGGGCCTTCGAAAGGCTGGTCAAGTCCGTAGATGTCGTTATCTGGAATGCCACCGACCGTCAGGTCGAAATCATGGGCCTCGATCCCGAAGGGCTAAAAGCACTCAATCCTCAGGCAATCTTCTGCCAGCTCGATTGCTTCAGCGGCGTCCGTGCCGGACCTCGAACCAACTATCTCGGCTACGACGATCTGGTTCAGGCGGCGACCGGCATCATGCTTCGGTTTGGTGGATCGATGCAGACGCCGGAAGAGCATGCCCATGTCGGCACCATCGATGTCATGTGCGGGTTTGGCGCCGCTCTCGGCGTGGCCGCAGCGCTTTACCAGAAATCGACGACCGGTATTGTCGGCCGGCCACGCACGTCGCTGTCGGCGCTGACGGGTCTGGCGCAGATCCCGTTCTGCTACGACTATGATGGTCGCCAACCGTTCGACGAACCCGCTGGCCGCGAGACAAAAGGCTTCGATGTGTTGTCCAGGCTCTATGAAACGGCGTCCGGCGGCTCAATCCTGCTCTGCGCCGACGACGCCGACCTGCCACGCCTCGACACCGTCGAAGGCCTGCGAGGACTGGCTTCGATACCGAAGCCCGAACGGGAGGGCCATCTGGCCAGCGCGTTTTTAACCGAACCAGCCGAAACCTGGCAGCAGCGCCTGGTCCACGCCGACATTGGTGCATCGCTGTGCGAGAACATCGAGACGATCCGAAGCCGCAGCGCAAGGACGGCGGATGGGAAGCCCGGCATTGAATATGGCAGCTATTCTTTCTCGGTTTTTCCGGGCCACCCAAGCGGTCATATGGTGACGCAGCTTGATCCTTTCGCCGTCCGGCCGGCTCGGGGAAAGGTCTACGCTCCCGCATCAGCCGAGAAGTACGGCGCATCGACGCGCGCCGTACTCGCTTCGGTTGGCTACACCGACGCTGAAATCGACAGAATGCTGAAGTCGGGTGCCGCCAGTATTTCCTGGAGCGGTGCCTATTTGCCGAACTGACAATAGGCACACGCCCAGCTTCGGTTCGCGACGCTCACTCAGAAAAAATCCCGTTTCGCCGGTCAGTTTACCGGGCCAAGCAGGACCGAACCGTCGGGCACGCCGCCGTCGATCGGGATGGCTTGGCGGTTTGCGCTCGCCACCATCGGCTGGCCGATGTCGGACGTTACGACCACCGGGCTCTTCGACGGTACGCGGTCGTAGAGATCGATGATGTCCTGGTTCATCAGACGCACGCAGCCCGACGAGACGGATTTGCCGATCGAGTTCCACTCCGGCGAACCGTGCAGGCGATAGAGCGTGTCGACATTGTCATGGAAGAGATAGAGCGCACGCGCGCCGAGCGGGTTCTTCAGCCCGCCAGGCATGCCGCCATTCTTGGCGCTGTACTGTTCCAGTTCAGGCTGGCGGGCGACCATCTCATCCGGCGGCGTCCATTTCGGCCACTTCTGCTTCCACTGGACGACGGCGTCTCCAGACCATTCGAAGCCGGCGCGGCCGAGGCCGACACCGTAACGGATCGCCTGGCCACCCTCGCGCACCAGATAGAGGAAATGGTTGGTCGTATCGACGATGATGGTGCCCGGCCGCTGGCCGGTCGGGTCGGGAACGATCTGGCGCAGGAACTGCGGGTCCATCTTCTTGATCGGGATGGCCGGCAGCTCGAAGCCGCTGTCCGACATTGGGCCGTACATCGTCGCGTAGTCGCCGAGCGGTGGCTCTTCATAGGTCGGCGGCGGCGGTTCGGCCGGCGGCGGCGAGCCGGTGGTGGTGCAGGCGGAGACCGCAATCGAGGCGGCGCCAAGGGCTGCGGCGTTCAGGAAGCCGCGACGGCTCAGGCGATAGGGGTCGATTTCGGTCTTCAACATGGTTGCCTTTTTTAAAGTCTCAGATCGCAAGAAAGCGTGAATGCCTTCAGGCGGCGCACTGTCGGCCCTACCCCCCAATGCCTGGCGCGATAGGCGGTTCCGATTCTGGCCTGAGGGTGGACAAACAAAGGCGAAGCTGTGACCGTCCTGCCACTGTTGCTCCAAGGCAACAGAGCCCTTAGCCGCCTGTCAACAACCCTTCCAGCGACGGCAGGATAAGCGCCGGCGGAAAGTCCCTGTATTCCTCAGGCTGGTTGGCGCGGTTGATCCACACGGTGCGAAAACCGAATTTGGTCGCCCCGGCAATATCCCAGCGGTTGGACGACTGAAAGGAGACCGCGCCTGGATAGAGGCGCCAGCCTGTCGCCACCATGTCGTAGGTCGACGGGTCGGTCTTGAAGCGCTTGACGGCATCGACGGAAAAGATGTCGTCCAGTACCTGATCGAGGGCCGCCGACTTGACAGCAGCTTCCAGCATCTCGGGCGAGCCGTTGGACAGGATCGCCAGCTTGGCGCCGGACGCTTTGAGCGCCTTGAGCACGGCCGGCACTTCCGGATAGCAGTCGAGCCGCCAATAGGCTTCGAGCAGCTTTGCCTTCAGTCCCTTGTCTGCTGAGGGAACCTTGCGCAGGGCGAAATCGAGGGCCTGTTCGGTGAGCTGCCAGAAATCGGCATAACCGCCCATCAGCGTGCGCACCCAGGAATATTCCAGCTGCTTGGCGCGCCAGATTTCCGACAGAAGCTGACCGTCCGGCCCGATCTCGCCGTCGTGACGGCGCACGGCGGCATGCACGTCGAACAACGTGCCGTAGGCGTCGAAAACGTAAGCCGCGTAATGCATGGCAACAGTTTTGAGGGCAGGCGGGGCAAGGTGCAAGCATCGATTGCAGACCTGGGCGTTTTCTTGGGGCTCGCTGGCCTCAACAAAATTCGCTCCATGCCGGTTGACGGCGCCGCTCAAAGCATCTTCCAATGCTCAACAACAGGCAGCCTTTGAAGCGGAACCGAACAATGACACTGGCGACTGCGGCGCTCTCGACGACATGGACCTTCGTCGACGGCGACTGGTACGAAGGCAACGTCGCCATACTGGGGCCGCGCAGCCATGCCATGTGGCTTGCCACCAGCGTCTTCGATGGCGCCCGCTGGTTCGAAGGCGTCGCCCCCGACCTCGAGCTGCATGCCGCCAGGGTGAATGCGTCCGCGATCGCGCTCGGCCTGAAACCGTCGATGAGCGCTGACGAGATCGTCGGACTGACCTGGGACGGACTGAAGAAGTTTGACGGCAAGACCGCGGTCTATATCCGGCCGATGTACTGGGCCGAGCATGGCGGCTATATGGGCGTGCCGGCCGATCCGGCCTCGACCCGCTTCTGCCTCTGCCTCTATGAATCGCCGATGATCTCACCGACCGGCTTTTCGATCACCGTGTCGCCGTTCCGGCGGCCGACGATCGAGACCATGCCGACCAATGCCAAGGCCGGCTGCCTCTACCCCAACAATGGCCGCGCCATTCTCGAGGCCAAGATGCGCGGCTTCGACAATGCGCTGGTGCTGGACATGCTGGGCAATGTCGCCGAGACCGGAACCTCCAACATTTTCCTGGTCAAGGACAGCCATGTGCTGACGCCGGCGCCGAACGGCACCTTCCTGTCCGGCATCACCCGCGCGCGCACCATGACGCTGCTTGGCGATTACGGTTTCAAGACCACCGAAAAGATGCTGTCGGTACGCGACTTCCTCGAAGCCGACGAGATCTTTTCGACCGGAAACCATTCCAAGGTTGTGCCGATCACCCGCATCGAGGACCGCGATCTCCAGCCCGGGCCGGTGGCCAAGAAGGCGCGCGAGCTCTATTGGGAATGGGCGCATTCGAAGCCTGCCGGCTGAGCCGCCGGCACTTCGTTTGCTAGGCGTTCTTTTTTGACGCAGCATCCTGTCGGCAAAACCGTGTGACACTTTTCCGGAACCCGCTTAGAAAAGGAGCCGGCACTTCATTCCGGAGTTGTTCCAGATCAATCCAGCCCTATCTTAATCCGGTATTCACACCGGGTTTTTCCATGAGGAGTATGACCGATGGCTTTTGAATTGCCCGCTTTGCCCTATGATTACGAGGCGTTGCAGCCCTACATGTCGAAGGAGACGCTGGAGTATCATCACGACAAGCACCACAAGGCCTATGTCGACAACGGCAACAAGCTGGCCGCGGAAGCCGGCCTTGGCGACCTGTCGGTCGAAGAGGTGGTCAAGCAATCGTTCGGCAAGAATGCCGGCCTCTTCAACAACGCCGCCCAGCACTACAATCACATTCATTTCTGGAAGTGGATGAAAAAGGGCGGCGGCGGCAACAAGCTTCCCGGCGCCCTGCAGAAGGCGGTCGACGCCGACCTCGGCGGCTATGACAAGTTCAAGGCCGATTTCATCGCCGCCGGCACCACCCAGTTCGGTTCGGGCTGGGCCTGGGTCTCGGTCAAGGACGGCAAGCTGGCAATCTCCAAGACGCCGAATGGCGAGAACCCGCTGGTCCATGGCGCCTCGCCGATCCTCGGCGTCGATGTCTGGGAACATTCCTACTACATCGACTACCGCAACGCCCGGCCGAAATATCTCGAGGCTTTCGTCGACAGCCTGATCAACTGGGATCATGTCCTCGAACTCTACGAAAAAGCGAAAGCCTGATTGATCCTGAGAAGCCCCGGTACCCGGGGCTTTTCTTTTTCAGCTCGAAACGGGAAGCACACAGCAAATCGGCAGAATACGTGGCGGCGAGAGGGAATAATCCCGTCTCGCCATCCGTTAACGTCAGGTCGCGAACCCTCATTACCCCTGGAGCCAATTGAATGAGAAAGCTTGTCATCGCCATCTCTATGCTCAACCTCGCCGTATCGGCCGCTTTTGCCGACCCGATCCTCGACCGGCAAGGACTGATGAAGGAGCGTGGAAAGATCGTCGGCGGCCTGTCGAAAATCGCCAAGGGCGAACAGGACTTCGATGCCGCCGCCGTGCTGACGGCCTTGCAGGCGTTGCAGGCGAACGCCGAGAAATTCGATGCCGAAACTCTGTTCCCGGCCGGCAGCGAAACCGGTGACACCACCGCTTCGCCGAAAATCTGGGAAGACATGGCCGGCTTCAAGACGACGAACGAGAAATATGTCGCCGACGTGAAGGCTGCGGTCGCCGCGGCACCTGCCGATGTCGATGCGCTCAAGGCGCAGATCGGCACCCTCGGCAGCGATTGTGGCACCTGCCACCAGACCTACCGGGTAAAGAAGGGCTGATCCCGGGCGATGGCCCTGTTGAAAAAACTCCTCGGCGCCGCCCTTGTTCTGGGCGTCGCCGGCGCCGGCTGGTTGTTGTCGGCGCCAGTGAAACTCGACCCCGAAACCTTGGCGCAACTCGGCCCCGGCGATGCCGTCAGGGGCAAGCGCATCTTCAATGCTGGCGGCTGCACCTCCTGTCACGCCAAGCCGGGGTCCAAGGGCGAAGCCCGCCTGCAACTGGTCGGCGGCCTCGAACTCAAGACCCCGTTCGGCACCTTCGTGCCGCCCAACATCTCGCAAGATCCCAAGGACGGCATCGGCGCCTGGACGGTCGAGGACCTCGCCAATGCCATGCTGAAGGGCGTGTCGCCTTCGGGCGTGCATTTTTATCCGGCCTTTCCCTACGCGTCCTATGCCCGCATGAAGCCGGCTGACATTGCCGATCTCCATGCGTTCCTGAAGACGCTGCCGGCGGTTGCCGGCAAGGCGCCGGACAACTCGCTCAGTTTCCCCTTCAACATCCGTCGTGGTCTTGGCCTGTGGAAGCGGCTCTATCTCGGCAAGGAACCGGTGGTTGCCTTTGCCGACGGCACGCCCGACCAGGTGCTGGCCGGCCGCTATCTGGTTGAAGGACCCGGCCACTGCGGCGAATGCCACACGCCGCGCGACTTCACCGGCGGCACGAAGAAAGGCCAATGGCTGGCGGGTGCGGCTGCCGCCGAAGGCAGCGGCATCGTGCCGAACATCACATCGGGCGAGGGCGGCATCGGCGATTGGTCGGAAGCCGACATTGCCAATTACCTCGAAACCGGCTTCACGCCCGATTTCGATTCCGTCGGCGGCGCCATGGTCGACGTGCAGCGCAACATGGCCGAACTTCCGCCGGAAGATCGCGCCGCTATCGCCGCCTACCTTAAGGCGGTACCGCCGCATCCCAATGGCTACCCGGCGCGCAAGCCGGCCAAGTGATCCCTGTTACGGGTGACGGTCGCCAAGGAAATCGAAGCCGCTGTCGAAGAAGTGGTTGTAATTGCAAGTCAATTCCTCGCCGGGTGCGATGTCGCGCAAGGCATAGGTCTCCTCGGGCGAGGAAACATCGCAATTCGGTTCGTCGTCATGGTTCATGTAGCGCGCGTCGTCGGCTTCGAAGACGATGTAGCTCGGATCGCGCCGGTCGGGATAGGAATAGCGATCGAGATAGCTCTTCACCGGCCCGCTCTCGCCCTCATAAGTCTCGACGTCGATGATCCGGTCAAAGCGTGGGTCGAGCCTCCAGACCAGCGTGCCCTTGGCAATGTGGGTCTTGGCGAAAACACCGATGCCCTGGATCGGCGATTTCTCGAGATAGGTGTCGACGAGCAGCATAGCGGACCCTTTGCGTATGTCATGACCTGGAAGGTGCCGCGCATTGGGTAGCGCGCAGCCATCGCAAATGCGAGTAAAAATGAGCAGCGAGAAATTCAAAAAGTGATGATCAGCACGCTTCGACGGGCGCGCCTTTCGCCACCGACATCAGCGCTGCTGCAAAGCCGGGCGAATGCCCAAGGCGCAGTAGATGCCGCCAACCACCTTGCCTTGCCATTTCACCACGGATGGATTGCGGCGCAGGAAAGTGCCGAGCCGGCCCGCGCTTACGGCAAAAACAACTGTGCTGAAAAGGCCGAGCAGAACAAAGATTACACCCAGCATCATCAGCTGGAGCATCACCGATCCGTTTTCAGGTCGCACGAACTGCGGCAGGAAGGCGAGGAAGAAAAGCGCGGTCTTTGGATTGAGTACTTCAGTCAGGACGGCCTGTCGAAACGCCTTGCCCGCGGAGATCGCGACCGCGCCGGCAGCAGGATCGGCCGGTGTTCTCTCGATGATCGCGCGAACGCCGAGGTAAATAAGATACGCCGCGCCGATGTATTTCACGATGCTGAACAGTGCTGCCGAGGTGGCGATGATCGCTGAAATGCCGACCATCGCCATGACGGTATGGAACACATCGCCAGCCGCGACGCCGGCTCCCGTCGCGATGCCAACTCTCGTTCCGGAACTTGTCGCTCGCGCCACCGTTAGAAGCGTGGCTGGGCCCGGAATAAACACAAAGCCAAGCACAACCGCGATGTAAGTCGTCAAAGTGGGGAGATCGATCATTTCTACGCCTCCGTTGAAGTCTCAGCCTTGCCTGTCACCTTCAGCGCAAAGGAATAGGTGTAGGCGATCTCCTCCAGTCGGGAAAACCGGCCGGAAGCGCCGGCATGGCCGGAATCCATGTTGATCTTGAACAGCACCGGATTGTCGCCGCTTTTGCGTTCGCGCAGCCGCGCCACCCATTTGGCCGGTTCCCAATAGGTGACGCGCGGATCGGTCAGGCCGGCCAGCGCAAGGATCGGCGGATAGTCGTGATCGGCGACATTGTCATAGGGCGAGTAGGCGGCGATGATCCGATAGTCCTCCGCTGATGCGATCGGATTGCCCCATTCCGGCCATTCCGGCGGGGTCAGCGGCAAGCTTGCGTCAAGCATGGTGGTCATCACGTCGACAAAGGGGACCTCGGCAACGATGGCGCCGAAACTTTGCGGCGCCATATTGGCGATCGCGCCCATCAGCATACCGCCGGCCGAGCCGCCTTGCGCGACGATGCGGTCGTGTTGTGTGTAACGCTCGGCGACGAGGTGCTGCGCGACGGCGATGAAATCGGTGAAGGTGTTCATCTTGTGCTGGCGCTTGCCGTCGTCGTACCAGCCATAGCCCTTGTCCTTGCCGCCGCGGACATGGGCGATGGCAAAGACAAAGCACCGGTCGACCAGCGAGAACCAGTTGGTGTTGAAGGCAGCTGGAATGGCGATGCCGTAGGAGCCGTAGCCGTAAAGCAGGCAAGGTGCGGAACCATCGAGCGGCGTGTCGCGGTGATGCAGGAGCGAGATCGGCACAAGTTCACCATCGGCGGCAGGCGCCATCAGCCGGCGCGTGACATAGTGGTCGGGGTCATGGCCGGACGGCACTTCCTGGGTCTTCAGGAGCACGCGCTCGCGGCTGCGCATATTGTAGTCGAAGACCTGCGCCGGCGTCGTCATCGACGAATAGGTGAAGCGCATGATCTCGGTATCGTATTCATAGGATCCCGAAAGGCCGAGCGAGAAGGCCTCTTCGTCGAACGAGATCAGATGCTCCTCGCCGTTGCGGCGGTCGCGCACGACGATGCGCGGCAGGCCCTCCTTGCGCTCGAGTCTGACCATATGGTCCTTGAAACCGACCACCGACAGGATCAGCCGACCCGGCTCGTGCGCCACCAGCTCTTGCCAGTTGGCGCGCACCGGGTCATCAGCCGGCGCCGTCATGATCTTGAAGTCCTTGGCACCGTCGGCATTGGTAAGGATGAAGAAGATGTCGCCGCCTTCTTCCAGGTCATATTGCAGGCCGGTCTCGCGCACCGCCACAAGCTTTGGCTCGGCGGACGGCTCGTCGGCGCGCATCAGGCGGTATTCCGAGGTTTCGTGATCGTTGATGCCTATCATGATCCATTCATTGGAGCGCGTGCCGCCGACATCCATGAAGAAGCCGGGGTCGGTTTCCTCATAGATCAGCCGGTCATTCTCGGTTCTCTCGCCGAGCGCATGGAACAGCACCTTGGACGGGCGATGATTGTCGTCGAGCCTGGTGTAGAAGAAACCGTCATCGGCGGCATTCCAGGTGCCGCCACCGCTGGTGGCGCCTATCTGGTCGGGCAATTCCTCGCCGCTGGTGAGGTCGCGCACGCGCAGCGTGAAGAATTCGGAGCCTTTGTCGTCGAACGCCCACAAAAGCTTGCGGTGATCGGCCGAATGGTCGACGCCGCCGAGACGGAAATAGGGCTTGCCCTCGGCTTCCGCGTCGCCGTCGAGCAGGATCTGCTCGTCGCCGCCATCGCGCGGCATGCGGAAATAGCGCGGCTGTTCGCCGCCAAGCTTGAAGGATGAGCCATAGGCATAGGGACCATCCTTCATCGGCACCGTCGAATCGTCTTCCTTGATGCGGCCTTTCATCTCGCCGAACAGCTGCTTCTGCAGCTCTAGCGTGTCGGCCATCAGTGTTGCCTGATAGGCGTTTTCGGCTTCGAGATGGGTGCGGATGCGACCGTCGAGCAGGGAAGGGTCCCTGAACATCGCCTGCCAGTTATCAGCCCTCAGCCAGGCATAGTCGTCGATGCGGGTAAAGCCGTGATGCGTGTCGAAGACGGGATGTTTCTCGGGGCTCGGCGGGCTGGCGGTCGGAAAGGCTGGGGTCTTGGTCATTGCGTCTCACTGAAGAAGTTACTTGAATGGCAAATGAACACGCCGATCAGCGCGGGTTCAAGGGCAGGCAGGCATTGGTGCGGCGGCTCGCGACAATGAGCCGAAAGGAGAGGATGATGAATTTCTACACCAGTACCGCCGCGGCTCTCGCCGTCGCTTCGACCGTTCTGGCCGTTACCGGCCAGTCTCATGCAACCGCATTCGCCGCTTGGCAAGTGGCTGAGGTGCCGTTCGGCGACACGCTCAACGTTCGCAAATATCCGTCCAACGCATCCCAGAAGCAGGCCGCCTATCCCAACGGGACGGTCCTGCAGATGACCGGCAAATGCACCGGCGGGGTAAATCTTCTGGAGATCGCCGGCCAGCCGCATTGGAAACAGAAACAGGCAATCCGCTACCAATGGTGTCAAGTTTGGCACGACCCGGCGCAGAATGGCGGTTTTGTCGCTGGCTGGGTCTACGGAAAATATCTCGTTCCCTATTGAATCAGGTCTAAAGCAGGTCTTCCTTTGACGGGTCTCGAAAACACCTTTCAACTTCTGATTTTGTACGAATCAAATAATTCAGCCATTCGAGCCTACAAAGCATAGGCTAAGCATCGCAGTCCACTTTATGAGTCCTTGCTGATTTAGCGATGCCTGACCTTGCGTCATGCCAGTCCTGGTCCGACCAGAAAATATCGCGAAGTTACAGAGTGCACGAAAGATTGAAGCTGAAGAGCGACTATTCGATGAATATCGTTGAATATAGCGCAAGATGCGAATTGACTTACTTGGTCCGCAGGCTCATTAAGATGCCCGGACGCGAATCCATGAAGCTCTTCCAGCGTGAAATTCGCGCCATGCCCGATCTCTCAAAAAGGGCGCAAACAGAAACATCTTTCGTTGGGGCCTGAAGACCATGGATATCGTCGAAACACCTTCCAGAAATAGCGATGCGCTGATCGAGCTGACCGCCGATGTGGTCGCTGCCTACGTCAGCAACAATCCCGTGCCAGTCGGCGAACTGCCGAATCTTATCGCCGACGTCCATGCTGCTCTCGGGCGCGTGGGCGGAGCAAGCGAACAGCCTCCTGCCGACAAGCAGAAGCCTGCGGTAAACCCGAAGCGTTCTGTCCATGACGACTACATCGTCTGCCTTGAAGACGGCAAGAAGTTCAAGTCGCTGAAGCGTCATTTGATGACCCACTACGGTCTGACGCCCGATGAATACCGCGAGAAGTGGAATCTCGACGCGAGCTATCCGATGGTTGCTCCCAACTATGCTGCTGCCCGTTCGCAGCTGGCCAAGAAGATGGGCCTCGGCCGCAAGCGCAAGGGCCGGTAACGCCGGCTCCAGTTCGACAAGATCAACGGCGCCTTCGAGGCGCCGTTTTTGTTTCCGGAACTAAGCGGTCTGCTTGAGCGCCATTTCGGCGTCGCGCTTGATGCGTTTGACCATCGAACGCAGACCATTGGCGCGCTGCGGCGACAGGTGCTCGTCGAGGCCGAGCGACCTCAGCGTCGCTTCGGCGTCGGTTTCCAGGATCTTGCGGGCGGTCCGCCCCGAAAACAACGCCAGCATGATGGCGACCAGGCCGCGCACGATATGGGCGTCCGAATCGCCGGTGAAGGTGATGACGGGATCGGCGCCTTGCGCTTGTTCCGTGGTCAACCAGACCTGGCTGACGCAGCCAGGCACCTTGTTCACGGCATTGCGTTCGGCGTCGGGAAATGGCGGCAGCGCTTCGCCGAGCTCGATCACATAGCGATAGCGGTCTTCCCACTCGTCGAGCAGGGAAAAGTCGTCGCGGATCGTCTGGATCGTCGTGGCCATTGCTTGGGATATAGTCATCCTCGGCCGCGGCGTCACGGAAAAAGAAGAAAAACACCGCAGGCGCCGAGAGGTCCTACCGGCCTGCGGTGTCGCTGTAGAGACAGCGGAAACGGTGTTTAGTTCTTCACCACCAGGTTGGCAGGTATGTTGACGGTCGCCGGCAGCACGATGTCCTCGGCAACGCTGCCGGTGGCCAGTGAAGTATCGGGCAATGTCGTGGGCTCGGTGCCCTTGTCGTCCAGCATGGCGGCCGCGATCTTGGCGGTTTCCTTGGCCCGGGCGGTGATCGTGTGCATCGCCGACTTGCCGGTCTCGCAGACATCGGGCTTGCGCTCGCAAATGCCGGCGATGTCGCCGACCGCCTCGCGCGCCGCGAACAGTGCCTGGATCGGCCCGACGCTCTCGTGGCCCTCCTCGTCGGAGCCGACGCTCAGCGGCAGCGCCAGGAGCACCAGCGAAAACCAGAACGCCATTCTAATCAGAAAGCCCATCGAATTGCCCTCTCGTCCATGACCGGATCACGCGTCAATGCGACATGACCTCTTTTATCTCAGCGACAATGACACATGAGGCGCAAAGGACGACTTGCTTGCCCAGCGAAAATTTTCCTCAAATTTTAGGCAAATTCGAAACGAAGCATTTTGCAATGCATTGGCTTCAACTGCCGGCGATTCCCTTAACCCTGCACTAACCATCTAAGCGATTGTTATGCATGGATATATCCAGAAGTGCCGGCATGCCGGCTCAGGACTTTAGCTCCTCAGGCACGCCTTTTGCCCATAACGCTCCGTTTACTATGGCCGCAAATGACGGTGCATTCTGGCGTCGGCACCGCAATTTTTGCCGCAGGGGCGTCGTTGTTCCGGTCAGCCTTATTCATTCCTTAAACGCTGGATGCGAGTTTCAAACAAACAAAAAACGACCTGCAAAGCAGGGGCAGTCACGACCGGGTGCGAGTGCGTTGAGTTGAGTTTGATAAAGGCCAGATATATTGAACTGCCTGGCGCGCTGGCGGCCGGTTGCGAACGCATGGTCCATCCAGCCATCGTCGGCCGGGACGACCGCCTGCGCCAGCGCCGGTTCATCGGCATCATGCTTGCCGCTCCGTTCTTTGCCGCGGGTGCTGCGGTGACACTGGTCACCTCGGGCATGGGTGCCGCCGTCACCGTCGCAACAATCTTCGCCGCCTTCGGTCTTTGCTGGTTCGCCGCCTTGCTGGTGGCGGCGTCGGGCAAGATGGCGCTGGCCGCCCAGGTCGCGCTTGCCGCCGGCGGTCTTGCCCTTGCCGGCGCCATCGCGGCAGCGGGCGGCCTGGCGTCGCCGGTTGCGCTGCTGGTCCTGGCGCTACCATTCGAAGCCTTGTGGATCGGTGGTTCAAAGCGCGCGGCACTTTGGGGCGGCATTTCCGCCCTTGCCGCAGTGCTGCTGCAGTCCTTTGTCGGCTCTGTCGTCCCGCTCGGCGCGGTGCACGTCGCGGTGTGGCACTGGCTGCTGCCGCTGGCCTGGGGGCTGACGCTGGTTCCTCGCCTTGCAGTTCTTGGCGATGCCGCACGCGCGCAGAATGCGTGCCTTCCAAGCGATCGCCTCGAAGACATGATCGACGCCGTTGTCTTGCATGTCGCCCGGCACGGCGAAGTCCTGGATGCATCGGCCAAGGCGCGCACCATGCTGAAGCTGCCGCCGGAACTGCTTTTCGGCGCCGGGTTGTTCGACCGCATCCATCTGTCCGATCGCGTTGCCTATCTGAGCGCCCTTGCCGACATGCGCGATGGCGCCCTGGCGCGGCGGCTCGATCTTCGGGTAAGGCTGCCGCAGGACGGCAATGCTCCGATGGCCGACAATTATCGGCCATTCCAGCTCGAACTGGTTCGGGCCGAGGAGCAGCAGGAGACCTTCACCCTGCTGCTGCGCGAGAACGACGAGATCGCCGAACTGCGCGACGAGCTTGCCGCTGCCAGTGAGGCGGCAGCCTCGGCCGAGATGGCGAAGGGCCGCTTCCTGGCGGTGGTCAGCCACGAGCTTCGCACGCCGCTCAACGCCATCATCGGTTTTTCCGACATGCTGCTGCATGAAATGTTCGGCGGCTTCAAGGACCCGCGCCAGAAGGAATATGTCGGCCTGGTCCGGGATTCGGGCCAGCATCTGCTTGCCGTCGTCACCTCGATCCTGGACGTGTCGAGGATCGAGGCGGGCGCCTACGCGACCGAGCCAGAACCGTTCCGCTTCATCGAAGCGGTCGAGATGTGCCAGTCGATGATGCAGCTGCAGGCCAACGCCAAGAACATCGACCTCCAAGCGCAAATTGCGCCCGACGCCGGCGAGATCAATGCCGACCGCCGCGCCGTGCAGCAGATCCTGATCAACCTTGTCTCCAACGCGATCAAGTTCACACCGGATGGCGGCGATGTCGTCGTCGGCGCCAAGCGAATCGGCTCGCGGCTGCATTTCTGGGTCAGGGACACCGGCATCGGTATCGCCGAGGAGGATTTCGCCAATCTCGGCAAGCCGTTCATGCAGATTCAGAACGACTATACCCGCCGCTTCGAGGGCACCGGGCTCGGCCTGTCGCTGGTCAAGGGCCTGGTGGCCCTGCATGACGGCACGATGTCGATCGAGAGCATGCCGGGCGAGGGGACCACGGTCACGATCAGCCTGCCGGTGAACGGGCCGAAGAAGCGCGCGACCGACAGGAACGGCGTGCTGCCGATGCCCGTGACCAGGACGAAGGGCGACGCGAAAGGGGACAGGAATGGCTCGCTCCGCAAAACAGCCTAAGGCGGTCAAGCGCCGCAGCGGCGCTTTCGAGGCCGGCGCGATTGCGCTCGGCGGCGCGATCTCGCGCAATCCGGTCCTGGTCGGTGGCTCGACCGCCTTCCTGGTGACGCTGTTCTACGTTTCCGCCAACGCGCTGTGGTACCAGCCGTTTCCGCATGCCGGCGCCTTCTTCGCCACCCGCAGTATCGAGGGTTTCCCGCGCCCCGGCACAGACGAACCCGAAACCACCATCAACATCCTGCGGCCCGGCGCGGCGCCGGCCAAGAGCGACCCGACGGTCGAGCAGGTGCAAGGCATCCTGAAAGATCTCGATTTCTACACAGGCACAGTCGACGGCATTTCCGGGCCAAATACCCACAAGGCGATCCAGGCCTACCAGCAGAAGGTCGGCCTGCCGGCATCCGGCGAGATCGACGCCGTCCTGCTCGACCAGCTCGGCGCCAAGCAGACAACGGCGGGTATTCCGCATCCGGCACCACGGCCGGTGGATATGGCCACTGCTCCTGCTGCCGCGCCCGCGGCTGCACCCGCGCCAATTCCGGTCTCCGCGCTGACATCCGCCCAGGCGCCGGATCCCCGCATCGTCAAGATCCAGGCCGGGTTGAAGGCATTCGGCAATGACGACATGCAGCTCGATGGCGTCGTCGGCGCCCGCACCAAGGCTGCGATCAAGGAATTCCAGTCACTGTTCGGCCTGCCCGAGACCGGCGAGCCCGACGAGGTCGTCTACGTCAAGATGCGCGAAATCGGCCTGACCAACTGAACAGACCAGGCGACCGCTCGCGGGCGACTGAAAATCCGGCTAAGACGCTGCGCATGTCGTCCGGAACCCTGCCATGCGCGTAACCACCGATCTTTGGGTGTCGGCCCTGCTGCGCCGTGTTTTCGGCGCCGGCGGCTTTGCGGCCGTCGCCAAGCGCGGCGCCACCGAGGCCGGCGCTGTCTTTGTGCTGTCGCGCGGCCGGCTGGGCGAGGTCTCCCTGTTCGGCCCGGCGCCGCAGACCAGCTACGATTCGGCCAAACCGGATGACCGGTTTTTCACGCTGCTCGGCACCGGCGACGATGCCGGCCCGTTTGACGCCAGGCTGGAGCGGGAAAAGAAATTCGATCCCGATATCTGGGTGGTCGAGATCGAGGCCGGCTCGGTTCCCGTCGAGGAGCTTCTCTCGATCAAGATGCCTTGAGGCTGGCCTTCTTGCCGTCTTGCGCCTGGTCGGCATTCGCGGCGACGGGGGCGTTGCCACTCACCGCTCGTGACAGTGTCTCGGCCTTCCAGCCGCGGAGCTTTTCGAGGGCCGCATCGTGGTGCAGCAGACGGTAGCGGTCGAGGAAGATGCGGATCGCCTGCGGGTGCGGGAACTCCCGGGGGTAGACCGCGACCGCGATCAGGAATGCCCTGTCCTCGCTGAGGTCGAGCGCCCGCAGGGCGGCGAGCAGCGAGACGTAGCTCGACTGCTCGGTCAGCGCGCGCGCCCTCGAAAACTCGATGTCGAGCGCGTCGGCAAGCGCGGTCTGGAAGAAGGCGGCGTTGCCGGTCAGCGCCGTCTCGCGCAGCTTGCCGTAGGTCGCTGAGCCGACGAAGGGATTGACCGATGTCGCCTCGCCCTCGGCGAGCATCATCGCGCGCAGCCTGTGCCTGGCGCTTTCGGCAGCGCTGCCGGGTAGTTTGGGTGGGCTGGGAGCGGCGGCAGCGGGTTCGGCACTGTCGCCCGGCGCCTTGGCAATCGGCTCGGGCTGTCGCACCCGCACCAGCGTCGGTTTCTCCAGCGCCTTGATCAGCTGCGCGATGGTCGGGTGCAGATCCTTGCGGCGAGCGATGGCGCGCGCATGCGGCAGGCCGTGGCGGCCGATCAAAGCGATCAGGTCGATATCGCTGAGTGCCCGCGAACGGACGAGCAAAGGAGCGCAGACATCGACCGGCTCGTCGCAAAGCCGCCGCACCAGGGCGGCCGGGGCATATTCGCATTCGGAAAGGGCGGCGGCGACATAGCGGCGCGATTCGACCGACACGCTGTCGAACAGCGGCAGCGTCAGATCCTCGAGCTGGGCGATCTCGCGGCGCGACGGGCGGGTCAGCGAGCAGAACGCCGACACGGCGGCGCGAAACAGCCTTTCGGCTTTTCCCGACTCCGTCCGTATAGCGATTTGCCTGAAATCCGAAGCTGACAAGGAAGATACGCCCGACACTCGACACAACCCGGACCATGCTCAACCGCAACTGTGTCGGTTTCGCGTGAGGCCGGGAACAAACATCAAATTAGCCGCGATCCGTTAGCGCTCCGTTAACCCTCTGCCTGCCTTAATCACATTTGGAGGCGTTGCGTTGTGCTCCGGGGCAACCGAGAGGAATACGCGAACCATGGGCATGGTACTGTCTTTTGTGCCGCGACGGGCACCAGTCAATCGAGCAGTTCAGGACACCGGTACGCCGGCGGCGGTGATCATTTTTCCCGGCGTCCGCTATGAGCATCCGCCAGTGGCGGGCGGAGCGCGGACAGCCGGTTCGGACAAGCCAGACACACCGCGGACGCCTGTTCCGCACCACTGAACGGCCTCATCGAGCTGGAGGTCAGTAGTCCTGCAGTTCACAGGAGCTCTGCTCCAGAAACTGTTCGACAATCGGCTTCCAGCTGTCGTCGGGCACGAAGGCACGGATGACGAAGATGCCTTCCTCGATCGGTGCTTCGACGAAGATAGCCCCTTGCAGGTCTTCCGGCAGCTCCCGGCGCACGTCGATCATCTGCGCCGGTGTCAGCACCACGGTGTCGAGCTTGTTGCCGGTCGCCGTGTGGTCGTTGAAGGAATAGAAATTGTAGCCGTTGCGGTCATAGACCGAGACCGACCAGAACGGCACGCTGCCCGGCGCCTTGATGCGCACTATCCCCTCGGCAAGGTCGAAGCGGCAGGCGGCAGCGTAAAACAGCGGATCGACCGACTTGACCACTGGCGCACCGCCGGCCTCGGCGTCGAGCCTGGTCATCTTGTAGAGGTCGGACGCCAGCGCCAGCCGTGACCAGGCGTCGCGCTCGGTAAACTCCGGCACCAGCAAAAGCACTACGATGTGGACGATGCCGGCGCCGAGCAGGCCGAGCAGGATGGCGTGCATCAGCCTACGCATTGCAGCCAGCCTTGACGATGCGGGGCAGCGTCACGTCTGAAAGGCCGGTGCTCGAGGCGATCGGCGTGTCGTAGAAGGTGAGAACGAAATACATCCGGCCAAAGCCTTCGGTCAGAAGCCAGTTGCCGGGCGCCGGGCGATTGCCGACGGCAATGATCACCGAATTGTCGGGCTGACGCAGCACCTGGTAGGATTGCAGCGCCGCCAGCCGCGGCTTGCCGGTGTTGACCACGCCGAGCGACTGATCGGCTGCGTAGAGCGTCCAGAACCGGGCGGTGGGGAAACTGCCTTCGATCCTGTAGTCGCACTGCCGCTGAAGCTCATTACCGGCCGCATCGCGTTCGGCGATGAAGGACAGCCCCTCCGCCTTGCCGAGCGTCAGCACGCCCTCGCGCGCCACGCGCGCCTTCGAATAGGGGTCGGCATCTTGCGTGCCGATCTCGGGGAAGGCGGTCCATTGGCCGATGCTGATCGCGCCGACGCCGCTCTGCGCCTGCAGCGCATACCAGACGCTGCCGCTGCCGAGGCCGATGGCTATGGCAAGCGAAAGCAGCGTGAGAAAGGCGGTCTTGAGCATGAAGAACCGGGACGAGAGAATTGTCGTTCGGGATATAGCGGGGCAGGCCGCAGGGCAAGCGGCCCAGTGGAATGGCGGATCAGAGCGCCGACAGGGTCTCCGGCGCCGATGGTGCGTAGAGCGCGGGTGCTGCCTGGAATACCTTGGTCATCTCGCGCAGCGTCTGCGTCGTGCGGCTGGACAGCACCGGCGGGCGCTCGGCCGCGGCGTCGGCGGCCGCCTGCTCGGTATTCTTCTTCTCTACTTCCTCGGCCTTGGCCGCGATCTCTTCGTCGACGAAGGGCTTGTCGAGGCCGGGGATCGGCTTCAGGTCGATGTTCTGGTGCGCATAGACCATCAGCCGCTGCCACACCATCGCCGGCAGAGTGCCGCCGGTCATTTTGTTGGTCGGCGTGAAGTCGTCATTGCCAAGCCAGACGGCGGCCGTGTAGTTGCCGGTGAAACCGACGAACCAGGCATCGCGATAGGATTGCGTCGTGCCGGTCTTGCCGGCGACGACGATGTTGGGAAGTTGGGCGCGCCGTGCCGTGCCGATCACCGGTACCGCTGCCAGCATCGTGTTCATGTATTTCAGCGCCTGCTCCGACAGCACCCGGTGCGGCGGCGGCGCGTCCTTGGCCCAGTCATAGACGACATCGCCGGTGCGGGTGACGAGCTGGGTGATGCCGTGCCTCGAGCCGACGAGGCCGTCTTGCGCAAAGACGCTGTAGCCCGTCGCCTGGTCCATCACCGTCATGCCCGACGTGCCGAGCACCATGGTCTTGTGCCCTTCAAGCGGCGATTCCACGCCCATCGATTCGGCCATCGCCTTGATCGGCCCGATGCCGAGATGGTCCTTGGCCAGCCGCACCGGCACGGTGTTGATCGACTTGGCGATCGCCGTGATCAGCGTCACGTTGCCGGCCGAGCCGCCATTGTAGTTGTGCGGCGACCAGCCACCCCAACTGATTGCGCCTCCGGAGACGACCGAGTCCGGCGTGAAGCCGTGCTCCATCGCGGTCGCATAGACATAGGGCTTGAACGAAGAGCCGGTCTGGCGCAGCGCCTTGGTGGCGCGGTTGAACTGGCTGGCGCCATAGTCGCGGCCGCCGACGATGGCGCGCACCGCGCCATTGGTCTCGATCACCACCACGGCGCCCTCGGTGACGTTGTATTCCTTGCCGAACTGGCGGAGATGGAATTCGACGGATTCCTCGGCCGCCTTCTGGATGTTGGCGTCGAAGGTGGTGTGGGCGACCAGCGAATGCTGGCCGGGCTTGGCGATCTTCTTGACCTCGTCGAAGGCCCAGTCGAGGAAGTAATCTGGGCTTTTCTGCTCGCCGCGGTCGACGACGTCGGCCGGATGCAGCCTTGCCTGCAGCACCTGGCCCTCGGTCATGAAGCCGGAATCGACGAGGTTCGACAGCACCACATTGGCGCGAGCACGGGCGGCGGGCAGGTTGATGTGCGGGGCGTATTTGGTCGGCGCCTTGAACAGGCCGGCCAGCATCGCCGCCTCGGCGAGGTTCAGATCCTTGACGCTCTTGCCGAAATAGAAATCCGCCGCCGCCTCGATGCCGAACGTGCCGCCGCCCATATAGGCGCGGTCGAGATAGAGCTGCAGGATCTCCTTCTTCGACAGATTGGCTTCCAGCCACAGCGACAGGAAGGCTTCCTTGATCTTGCGCTGCAAGGTCCGCTCATTCGACAGGAACAGGTTCTTGGCCAGCTGCTGGGTGATGCTGGAGCCGCCCTGGACGACGGAATTGGCCCGCACATTCTCGAAGATGGCGCGCGACAGGCCGAGCACGTCGATGCCGTAATGCTCGAAGAAACGCCGGTCCTCGGTTGCCAGCACCGCCTTGATGACATGGTCCGGCATCTCGTCGACCGGCACGGAATCGCGCTGGATGATGCCGCGCTGGCCGATCTCGTTGCCGTAGCGATCGAGGAAAGTGACGGCGAAATCGCCCTGGCTGCGCCAGTCGCCCGTGGTGATCTGGAAGGCCGGCATCGCCAGCGCCAGGAGCACCACGAAGCCGCCCGCGCCCATGGTGAAACCTTCGCTCAGCACTTCGATGATGCCGCGCCGCCAGCCGGTGACGCGAAAGCGTCGAGAAAAAATGGTTGCCGATTCCCAGAACTGGCCGGCCTTGAAGCGGATCTCGTAGAGCGAGGAATCGATCCACGCATCCACCGCCAGCAGCGCCGCCGCGATCCGACCTCTTCTTCGTCTTGGACGTCGTTCTAAAGGACTGGCCATTCCCGAAACTCACCCCACCCACGACCTGAAAACCCTAAGCGGGCAATTTCAGGGCGGGCACAACCCGGCGAAGACTATTCATCCATTTCAGCCCGCTCACAAGGGCAGCCGGGCCGCACCGCACGGATTGTTGAGCATGGGCACGCCGGCCGATATCAGCGCGCGGCGATGAAGTGCATGAAATGCGCCACATCCGCTTCGCTCGGCTCCTGACCGGTGAAGGCGCGCAGATAGGCGGCGAGATGGCTGACCCGCGCCTCGACCGGCTCTTTGAGGTCGAGCACGTAATAGCCGATCTGCATGTAGTAGAGCACACGTGCCCGGATGAAAGCGTCTTCCTCATCATAGCCGTGCCGGCGATACATCGCGCGGATGGCGCCGAGACGGTCGTTGTCGGCCTGGTCGATGGCGACACGAACATCGTCGGAGCGCCTTGCCCATTCGCGAACGGCAAAATCGAGCCGCGGATCGAACAGGCGCTCGTCGGCCCAGCATTCGAAGACGTTCAAGACGGCCATGATGATTGTCTCGGCCGGCCGCTTTGCGCGCTCGACGATCGCCTTGGTGTTGGTGTCATGCCAATGGGCGAGCAACTGGTCGAGCAGGTCCTGGCGGCTCTGGAAGTACCAGTAGAAGCTCGAGCGCGAGACGCCGAGCTTCTGGCCGAGCGTCAGCACCCGCACGCTTTCGATGCCGTCCGCGATGAGGGTCTGCAGCGCCAGATCGATCCAGTCCTGGCGCGTCACCTTGATGTTGCCGGGTGCCGGCTCGGCCTGCGGAGCAATCATGATCATGAACCCACAAGTGCCATGACGCGGACTTCTGCGCAAGCTCTGGACATAAGTGTCTAGACACATGTGTCCAGTATATGTATCGTGGGGCATCCAACGAGAGGAGAGGCTCGTGAAGTCGCATTATCGGGCGGTCGTCATTGGAGGAGGCGTGGTCGGCGCCTCAGTGCTCTATCATCTGGCGCGCTTCGGCTGGACCGACGTGGCGCTGATCGAGCGCGCCGAGCTGACCGCCGGCTCGACCTGGCACGCCGCGGCCGGCTTCCATGCGCTGAACGCCGATCCCAACGTCGCGGCACTGCAGGATTATACGATCAAGCTCTATCGCGAGATCGAGGCCGAGTCCGGCCAGAATGCCGGCCTGCACATGACCGGCGGCGTCAACATGGCGAGCGACCCGCAGCGCTGGGAGTGGCTGAAATCGGCCTGGGCTGTGTTCCAGTCGGTCGGCATCGAGACTGCCAGGCTGGTGACGCCGGAGGAGATCAAGGCAATCTGCCCGATCGTCGATGTCAGCGGCGTGCTGGGCGGCCTCTACGATTCCAACGAGGGGCACCTCGACCCCTACGGTACGACGCACGCCTATGCCGGTGCTGCGAAAAAACGTGGCGCGGATGTCATCCTGCGCAACCGGGTGCTCGATCTGAAGGCGCGCCCCGATGGCGGCTGGGATGTGCTGACCGAGCAGGGCACGATCGTCGCCGAGCATGTCGTCAATGCCGCTGGTCTGTGGGCCAAACAGGTCGGCCGCATGGCCGGCGTCGAGCTGCCGGTGACGCCGATGGAGCATCACTACTTCGTCACCGAGGACATTCCGGAGGTGGCCGCGCTCGACAAGGAGCTCGGCCTCGCCGTCGACCTCGACGGCTTCTCCTATCTCAGGCAGGAGCGCAAAGGCGTCCTGCTCGGCGTCTATGAGCAAAACCCGAAGCACTGGAATATGGACGGCGCGCCCTGGGATTACGGCATCGAGCTGATCCCGGAAGACATCGACCGCATCAGCCCGGAGCTGACGAAAGCCTATGAGCGCTTCCCGTGCCTGGCCACGGCCGGCATTCGCAAATGGGTCAACGGCGCCTTCACCTTCACGCCCGACGGCAACCCGCTCGTCGGCCCGGTTCGCGGCCTGAAGAACTATTGGGTTGCGTGCGGCGTTATGGCCGGCTTCAGCCAGGGCGGCGGCGTCGGTAAGTCGCTGGCCGAGTGGATGGTCCATGGCGAGCCGCAAGCCGACATATTCGGCATGGACATCGCCCGCTACGGCGCTTTTGCTGCAAACCGCGAATATCTCAGGCAGACGACGCGCCAGTTCTATGCCCGCCGCTTCGTCATGACGTTCCCCAACGAGCGCCTGCCCGCTGGCCGGCCGCTGAAGCGCCCGGGCGCCTATGACGGCATGAGCGCTGCCGGCTGCGAATGGACGTCCTCCTGGGGGCTGGAAACCCCTGCTTATTTCGCGCCGATCGGCTTTCGCGAGGAGACGACACTGAAGCGCTCCAACGCTTTCGACATTGTTGGCGACGAGGCGTTGCAGGTCCGCCGCGCCGCCGGCCTCGTCGATACCTCGGCCTTCTCGCGCTATGCTGTATCGGGGCCGGGTGCGGAAGCCTGGCTCGACCGGCTGCTTGCCTGCAGGCTGCCGAAGCCGGGGCGCGCGAAACTGGCGCCGATGCTTGGGCCGGACGGTCGGCTGAAAGGCGATCTCACCGTGCTCAATTGGGGCGGCGGCGAGTACTGGCTCATGGGCTCCTACTATCTCCGGGAATTCCACATGCGCTGGTTCGAGGCGCATGCGGCGCAAGGCGTCTCAGTCGCCGACATCTCCGACACAGTCAGCGGTTTCCTCGTCACCGGGCCGAACGCGCGGGATATCGTGGCGCGGACCACGCATCAGGATGTCTCGGCAGGCGCCTTGCCCTTCATGGCTTGCGGCCGGTTCGGCATCGGCATGGTGACCGCTCGCGTGGCGCGGCTGTCGATCGCCGGCGAGCTCGGCTTCGAGATCAATTGCCCGGCAACCATGCATGCGACCTTGCGCGAGACCCTGCTCGCCGCCGGCGAGGATCTCGGCCTCGCCGAAATCGGCTACTACGCGCTCAACGCGCTGCGGCTGGAAAAGAGTTTTGGCATCTGGTCGCGCGAGTTCACGCAAGGCTATACGCCCGGACAGACCGGGCTCGACCGCTTCATCGCCTTCGACAAAAGCGGTTTCATCGGCCGCGAGGCGGCGCTGAAGGAGCGTGATGCCGGCGTCATACAACGGATCGTGACGCTGGAAGTCGACGCCGTCGATGCCGACGCCGGCGGCTTCGAGCCGGTCTGGCACAAGGGCCGGCGCGTCGGCTTCGTCACCTCGGGCGGCTACGGCTACACGGTTCGTAAAAGCGTCGCGCTGGCGTTGGTCGACGACGATTTCGCAGGCGAGGGGACCGAGCTTTCGGTGCACATTGTCGGCGTCGAGCGACCGGCGCGTGTCATTGCGGCTTCGCCCTACGACCCCGACGGCAACGCAATGCGGCAATGAGGAGTGGTGGCCATGGTCGATGATGTCATAAGGGAGACCAGGCGCGAGCGCCGGCGCGGGCACAGCGGAGAGGCCGGGAGCGGGTCGAGCCGCCATCCCAACTACCGTTCGCTCAAAAACCCGTTCCTGCCGCAGCCGGTGTTTTCGGACGATCGCGTCGCCGCCATCCACGACACGGCGCTGCGGGCGCTGGAAGAGCTCGGCATCAAGGTGCTGCTTCCCGAGGCGCGCGCGATCTACGCGAAAGCCGGTGCGCTGGTCGATGAGGACAGCCAGATGGTGCGCATCGGCCGAGACATCGTCGCGGCCGCACTGGCCTCGGCGCCAAAGTCGATCCCGGCGCTGGCCGGCGATCGCAGCCGAGACCTCACGCTCGAACTCGGCTCCATGACCTTCCTCGCCGGCGCCGGCGCGCCTAACGTCACCGATCTCGAACGCGGCCGCCGGCCGGGAACGCTCGGCGCCTTCGAGGAATTGACCAAGCTCATCCAGCATTTCGACGTACTGCACATGCTTTGCCCCTGCATCGAGCCGCAGGATGTCGATAACCGTTTACGCCACTATGCTGTCAACCGCGCGCAGTTGACGCTGTCCGACAAATTCCCCTTTGTCTTCGCTCGTGGAACGCCGCAGGTCGAGGATGGGTTTGAGATGATCCGGCTGGCGCGCGGGCTGTCAGAGGATGAATTCCGCGCTGGCGCCCATTGCTACACCATCATCAACACCAATTCGCCGCGCCAGCTCGACATTCCGATGGCGCAAGGCATCATCGACTTCGCCCGCGCCGGGCAGGTCCTGGTCATCACGCCGTTCTGTCTGGCCGGGGCCATGGCGCCGATCACGGTCGCCGGCGCGCTGACGCTGCAGCATGCCGAGGCGCTGGCCGGTCTGGCACTGGCGCAGATCGTACGTCCGGGCGCACCCGTGCTTTACGGTTCCTTCTCCTCCAATGTCGACATGAAGTCGGGCGCACCGGCATTCGGAACGCCCGAACACGTCAAGGCGACACTTGGGGCCGGCCAATTGGCGCGCTTCATCGGCCTTCCCTGGCGTTCGGGCGCCGGCAGTGCCGCCAACATTTCCGATGCGCAGGCAGCGCATGAGTCGCAGTTCGCCCTTTGGGGTTCGGTGCTTGCCGGCGCCACCGTCTGCATCCATGCGGCGGGCTGGCTGGAGGGTGGCCTGAGCGTCTCTTTCGAGAAGCTGATCACCGACATCGAGGCAGTGCAGTCGATTGCCGAGCTTTGCGCGTCAACTCCCGGCGACGACGATGCGATCGGTTTCGAGGCGATCGCCGAAGTGCAGCCAGGCGGGCATTTCTTCTCCGCCGGCCATACCATGGCGCGCTACCGTACCGCCTTCTACGAGCCGCTGGTTGCCGACTGGTCGAATTTCGGCAACTGGACGCAGTCCGGTTCGAAGTCGGCGACCGAGCGCGCCACCGGCATCTGGAAGCGGGCGTTGGCCGAGTTCCAGCCGCCGGCTTCGGCGGCTGCTACATCGGGTATTCTCGATGAATTCATAGCGCGGCGCATTGAACAGGGCGGGGCAGCGCCGGTCTCGTGAAGGGAACGCAACCGGCAATGCTGCTCTGCGGCGGCCGCCGGGATATTGACCGGGCGGTCCTGTTTTTCACGCTATATGCACGCGGCCCGGCTCACGGGCCGGCGTATCGCTCTCAGCGATCAGCGGAGCCCGCCGCTCACGCGCCGGGCTCCTTCTTTTGTCGTCACCGATCACGCATGGGCGTGCGGGTGACGGAAGTCCCAGACTGCCCAGGCCGATGCGAGAACCACCAGCACGCCGAGAACCACATGGGTCCCCATTGCGTTTGCGTTCGCCATGAAACCAAGCAGCCAGGGCGAGACGATCAGCCAGAGCCCGAGAACAAGATTCACCCACTCTTCCCACTCGGCGAATACGGAAAGCGTCGCGAAAGCCAGCGCACCGAGCACGACGCCAACAATCCAGGCGTTGTAGGCGGCAGTGGTTTCAGCGGCGAAGCCGATTATCCAGGGTGAGACGAACAGGCAAACGGCAAGGATCAGATTAATCAGATCCTGGCCACGTTTTCCTTCCATGAGTTTATTGGCCATGACAACCTCCACAGAGAAGCTTGACCAAAGCACTATGTGTCGCGTGCACCGCACGCTTAGTTGTTGATATAATTACGCTTCAAATGACCTTCAAGGACCTGCCCAGGGCGGCCGATGGCTGCGAATTCATAGCGCAGCACGCCGAACAGGGTCGAGGCAGCACCCGGTCTCTCGAGGGTCAGCGCAGGATGCTAACCCGGCAGGTCTGGCCCGCCCGGCTTGCCAGGCGGAGACTTCAGCCGACGGTCAATAGCCGCCCATGCCGCCGCCACCACCCGCGGGCGTCGCATCCTTGGCCGGAACCTCGGTGATCATGGCCTCGGCGGTGATCAGAAGCGCTGCAATCGAGCCGGCATCCTGCAGTGCGGTGCGCACCACTTTCGCCGGATCGACGATGCCCGCCTTGATCATGTCGACATAGACCTCGTTCTGGGCGTCAAAGCCCTGATTGTGATCCTTGCTGTCGGAGAGCTTGCCGACCACGATCGAGCCTTCGACACCGGAATTCTCGGCGATCTGGCGGATCGGCGCCTCGAGCGCGCGAAGCACGATCGAGATGCCCGCCGTCACATCGTCATTGGCGCCGGTCAGTCCGGCCAGCGCCGACCTGGCGCGCAGAAGCGCCACGCCGCCGCCGGGCACAATGCCTTCCTCGACCGCCGCGCGCGTCGCGTTCAGCGCGTCGTCGATGCGGTCTTTCTTTTCCTTCACTTCCGACTCGGTGACGCCGCCGACGCGGATGACGGCAACGCCGCCAGCCAGCTTGGCCAGCCGCTCCTGCAGCTTCTCCTTGTCATAGTCGGACGTCGTCTCATCGATCTGGCCCTTGATCTGTGCGATCCGCGCCTGGATGGTGGCCTTGGTTCCGGCGCCGTCGATGATCGTGGTGGCGTCCTTCTCGATCAGCACGCGCTTGGCGCGGCCGAGCATCTCGATGGTGACGTTTTCGAGCTTGATGCCGAGATCTTCGGAAATCATCTGCCCCGATGTCAGCACCGCGATGTCTTCCAGCATCGCCTTGCGGCGGTCGCCGAAGCCTGGCGCCTTGACGGCCGCGACCTTGAGGCCGCCGCGCAGCTTGTTGACGACCAGCGTGGCCAGAGCCTCGCCCTCGACGTCTTCGGAGATAATCAGCAGCGGCCTGCCGCTCTGCACCACCGCTTCGAGGATCGGCAGCATCGCCTGCAGATTGCCGAGCTTCTTCTCGTGGATGAGGACGTAAGGCTCTTCCATCTCGACACGCATCTTGTCGGCGTTGGTGACGAAATACGGCGAGAGATAGCCGCGGTCGAACTGCATGCCTTCGACGACGTCGAGTTCAGTGTCCGCGGTCTTGGCCTCTTCGACGGTGATGACGCCGTCATTGCCGACCTTGTCCATCGCCTTGGCAATCATGGCGCCGACGGTGGCGTCGCCATTGGCGGCGATGGTGCCGACCTGGGCGATCTCGGCCGACGACTTGACCTTCTTGGCCTTCGCCTTGATGTCCTTGACCACGGCGGCGACGGCCTGGTCGATGCCGCGCTTGAGATCCATCGGGTTCATGCCGGCGGCAACCAGCTTGGCGCCTTCGCGCAGGATCGAGGCGGCCAGCAACGTGGCGGTGGTGGTGCCGTCACCGGCGAGGTCGTTGGTCTTCGAAGCCACTTCGCGCACCATCTGCGCGCCCATGTTCTCGAACTTGTCGGCAAGCTCGATTTCCTTGGCCACCGTGACGCCGTCCTTGGTGATGCGCGGCGCGCCATAGGCCTTGTCGATGACGACGTTTCGGCCCTTGGGCCCAAGCGTGACCTTCACCGCATCGGTGAGGATCTCGACGCCGCGCAGCATGCGGTCGCGCGCGTCGGTGGAGAATTTGATTTCCTTGGCAGACATTTTTTCAATCCCGTTCGTGTGGTGAAACAAGCGGCTGGCCGGAGCCTGGCAAAGCCAGGCCGGTCAGGCGGCTTTCTTGGCTTTGACGCTCTTCTCGACCGCCTCGCTCTTGTCGATGACGCCCATAATGCCCTGCACAGGTGGCCACCCCGCTCTTATAGGCGCGTTGGCACTCGATAGATAGGAGTGCCGAAAATTATTCGCGGGCAACTCAAAATATTAAAAAGTATTATTTGGCATGCGAATTTCGAGATATCGCGCTCGGTTTAAATAATTCAAAAAATTGAATTTCCGCACCAAAGCGACTATTTATATGGAAAGTTTCATTTCGACGGTTTCAGGAACAAGGGAGATTTAAGCGATGGTCGACGGCAATCAGAGTATCATGGAAAAAGCTGAGGCCCGCTTCATGGACAAGCAGAAGAAGACGGCCGACCGCAACAAGGCAACCTCCGATTACATATCCGAGGCCAGAGCCAGGGAGATCAAGACCGCAAGGCTCAGGGGATTGCGCCTGGCCAAGGAAGAGGCCGACCGCGTTGAGGAAGCCCTGAACCCGACACCGAAGAAGAAGCGGGCGACAGTCAAGAAGGCCGCCGCCGCACCGAAGGGAGCCAAGTCATGAGCCTGACATTCCCCAATCCAAGCCGCAGCTATGACGAGGCCGGCAAGCGCATCCGCTTTGTCGGCCATGACGGCATGTTCCAGATCTCCTTCTCTGTCGCCGCCGATGCAATCTCGAAGGCGCCATCGGGGACTGCGACCGCGGAAGCCACCTATCTGGCCGCCTTCGATACGGCGTCCAGCTCCATCCATGACATTGCCAGCAAGGCCTATGCCCGCACCCGCAAGAGCATATATGTGCTCACCGCCGCGGATTTCGGCTAGCTCTTTCGCCACGCAATCAGGACGGCTGGGATCAGCCTGGATCAGGCTTTGCGGTCCGCTTTTGCCGCCGCTTGACGACCCGGCTGTTCAGGCGGTCGGCCATCGCTTCGGCATCGCGTATTGTCATGCCCACCAAACAGGCCCCCTCATAACACCCTTCTTGAAACTCCCTGCATGCCAAATACAAACCGGTCTGTGAAACGGCCATGCCGCCCGATTTGCAACTTGCGTCGGGCCGGTCGTCATCTGGCGAAACCGGTGCAACGCGGTTAGGTTGCGCGCGAAACTGGTGCGGCATGAGGTTTGTTCCAGAGGATGATACCGAAAGTGTGAGGCGGTTTTCGGACGACATCATGCTCTTAGGAGAGACAGGCGAACGGAGACGACGATGACGGCGCCCGGCGATTTGCTGCAAGCCTTGTTCATGAGATTGAAGAGCGACGCCTCGCTGACGGCGCTGCTCGGCGGCGCCGGGTTGCGCGAGCAGGCGGCCGACGGCGCTGCCTTCCCCTATGTCACTTATGGCCGGACCAGTGCGTTCGATCTCGACACCGGCGCCGACAATGATGCCGACCAGCTCATCACGTTGCATGTCTGGTCGAAGGCGCAAGGCGAGGCCGAGACGCGTCTGATCATGGACAGCATCCGGGCGCGCCTCGACGGCGCTGCATTCGCCACCGGCTCGCGCGAGCAGACCCGACTGTCCCTCGAGTTTGCCGAGGCGCGCTATGACGAGGACCTGGCGCTCCATCACGGGGTGCTGCGGATTCGCGCCCTCACGCAAAGCGCACCCTAGAGCGTTTCGCGGAAACGGCGAACCGCTCTATCTGTTTGTTTGACGCAATTCCCAAGGGAAAGCGCTAGGCGCTTTTGCCGGGAAACCGCTTCGCACTTTTCCTGGAATTGCTCTAAATCTGCGCCTGGATCTCGGCCTTGTCGATGACCGACCACACCTCGCGGATGCGCCCCTCTCCGAATTCGTAGAAAACATTCTCAGTGAACGTCACGCGCTTGCCGTTCACCGGCAGGCCGAACAGCATGCCCTTGGGATGACAGTCGAAATGCAGGCGTGCCGCCACGCGCGGTGGCTGGCAGACCAGCAGTTCGATATTGAAACTGAGATCGGGAATGGCCTCGAAATCGCCTTCGAGCATGCGGCGATAGCCTGACAGGCCGAGCATTTCGCCATTGTGCTGAACTTCATTGTCGACAAACATTCCGAGATAGGCCCACTCCTGGGTATTCAGGCAGGCGATGTAGCCCCGGTAGAGGTCGGCAAGGTCACTATCCGTCATGGCGCACTCCGATGGTTTGGCGTTTCCTCGGCTAATTAGGGCGCCTCTGAGAATGGTCGCGCCTTGACCTGTTCCCAATCCACCTACGATTTGAAGCCCGTTCGCAAAAATCATAGCCGCGCAGCCGGTTTTCCGGCTATGAATCCCACGCCCGGTCTGAGGGGACAGGGGTAACATGATTGCATTCATTCGTTTCGCGCGCAGGGGGAATTGCGGCGATGGATTTCCGACCGTTCAACGTTCATTTCACGTTCAGCACAGTTGCGTTACAACGCCGACCATGAAAACGCTTCGCTCTCTTTTCGGAACCGCGACACTGGCGCTTGCAGCGGCCGGAGTTTTGGCGTCGGTGCCGGCAGCCGCGGCAGATTGCTATGCGATCGGCCAGCAGGTTGCCGAGCAGTATGGCGGCACGCTGGCCAAGGCTTCGCAGTCGACCCGTGGCGGCCAGGAGGTCTGCGTTATCGTCGTGCTCGTTCCTGGCAAGGACGGTCAGCGCCCGCGCCGCTCCGAGATCGTCGTCCCGGCGAACTGATGCCATCTTCCCTCTCGCAGGGCTCGTTTCCCAGGCCGCCGGAATCGGCCTATATCTGAGTCATCAACAGGCCTGACCGATCATGCGCGTACTCGTCGTCGAAGATGACAAGGATCTGAACAGGCAACTGGCCGACGCGCTGGTCGATGCCGGCTATGTCGTCGACCGCGCCTATGACGGCGAGGAGGGCCATTTCCTCGGCGACACCGAGCCTTACGACGCCGTCGTGCTCGACATCGGCCTTCCGCAGATGGATGGTATCAGTGTCGTCGAGCGCTGGCGCCGCAACAGCCGCAAGATGCCGGTGCTGATCCTGACCGCGCGCGACCGCTGGAGCGACAAGGTGTCGGGCATCGATGCAGGCGCCGACGACTACGTCACCAAGCCGTTCCACATCGAGGAGGTGCTGGCGCGGGTGAGGGCGCTGATCCGGCGCGCCGCCGGCCATGCCTCGTCCGAGCTCACCTGCGGGCCACTGCGCCTCGACACCAAGGCCTCCAAGGCCGATGTCGACGGCCAGCCGCTGAAGCTGACCTCGCATGAATTCCGCCTGCTTGCCTATCTCATGCACCATATGGGCGAGGTGGTGTCGCGCACCGAACTGGTCGAGCATCTCTACGACCAGGATTTCGACCGCGATTCCAACACCATCGAGGTGTTTGTCGGCCGGTTGCGCAAGAAGATGGGCATCGACATGATCGAAACCGTGCGCGGCATGGGCTATCGCATGCGTGAGCCGGAGGCGTAAGGCGGAACCGCTCCCCATACCAGCACGGAAGCCTTTTTCGGCACGGCTCTGGCCGCGCTCGCTGGCTTTCCGCGTCATCGGCTTTTCCACGATCTGGGCGATCCTCACCCTGGTCGTCATCTTCACCCTGATCACCACGCTCTACCGCCAGGCCAGCGAGCGCGGCTTCGACAGCCTTTTGTCGGCGCATTTGTTCAACCTGATCGGCTCAGTCGGCGTTTCCGAATCGGGCCAGCTCACCGGCGCTCCCGACCTGGGCGACCTGCGCTTCTCGGAACCGAATTCGGGCTGGTACTGGTCGGTGGAGCCGGCGTCCGAAGGCGTGCACGGCAACCTTCATTCGTCCTCGATGACCACGACGATACCGTCGCCGACCGTCGCCGAGGTGCCTTTCAATTCCAGTTTCCAGCGCAGCTATTCCACCGACGGCATCGGTGACGAGGAACTGCAGGTGTTCGAAAGCGAGTTCGTCCTCGACGCCAAGAACCGCGCCGCGCGCTTCCGCGTCATGGGCAACAAGACGGAGCTCGAGCAGGAGATCGCCACCTTCCAGGGCCGCCTGCTGACCTATCTTAGCCTGTTCGGCGTCGGCATGATCGCCATCAATGCGATCGCCATCCTGCTCGGCCTGCAGCCCTTGCGCCGGGTCCGCAACGCGCTTGCTTTGGTGCGCGAAGGTACGGCGCAGCGGCTCGACGGCCAGTTCCCCGCCGAGATCGAGCCGTTGGCCAACGAGACCAACGCACTGATCGAAAACAACAAGCGCATCGTCGAGCGCTCGCGCACGCAGGTCGGCAACCTTGCCCATTCGCTGAAGACGCCGCTGGCGGTGCTGATTAATGAGGGGCGGGCACTGGGCGGCGTTAAGGGCCAGCTCATCGCCGACCAGGCCGCCTCGATGCAGAAGCAGGTCGATCATTATCTGCAGCGGGCCCGGGTCGCGGCGCAGCGCGACAGCGTCGTCTACCGCACCCCCGTGACGCCCCTTGTGCAGCGCATGGTGCGCGTGCTGCAGAAACTCAAGCCTGATGTCAGCCTGTCGCTTGCGCTGCCGGCGGCCGACATCGTCTTTGCCGGCGAGCGTGAGGATCTCGAGGAACTGCTCGGCAACCTCCTCGACAATGCGATGAAATGGGCAAAGAGCACTGTTGCCGTGTCCGTCAAGCCGGCCGGCGCGGCCGGGTTGTTCGAGATTGCGATTGAGGATGACGGTCCAGGCATTCCCGAGGACAAGGCCCGCGATGCGGTGAAACGCGGCCGGCGCCTCGACGAGACCAAGCCAGGCACCGGGCTCGGCCTTGCCATCGTCGCCGACCTTGTCAACGAATATGGCGGCGCGCTTGCGCTGGACCGCTCCGCAATGGGCGGGTTGAAGGCGGTAGTGCGCTTGCGCAGCCTTCCATGATGCTCTTCCCGGGAGCCAATCGACATGGCCGAACGCCTGTGTTATGGCGGCCCATCGATTGCACAAAAGCCATGAAAAACGGCCAAATTTCCGACAAATATCAATAGTATGGCCTCCAGATATCCCCGATGACGCGGCCCCCCGGCGCATCCCGTTCAAGAAAACTGGTTGTAGGCATGAAGATTCGCGTTGCGCTCGTTTCCGCACTGCTCGCTCTTTCCGGCTGCGGAACGCTGAGCAAAGGCGGCGGCCCGGATATTTCCATCACCAACCCACCCGCGTCGCCTCCTTCAGGGGCCAAAGTCGCGACGACGATCATTTCGGCCATGGCCGGCGGGCTCGTCGGTGGCTCCATCGGCAGTGGCCTCAACGAGACCGAGAAGCGCAAGGCGCTCGAGGCGGAATACAAGGCGCTCGAATACACGGCGAGCGGCCAGAAGGTGACGTGGAAGAGCGACAGTTCGGCCCATTCCGGCGAAGTCGTCGCGGCCCAGCCCTATCGCGTCGGCTCGCAGGATTGCCGCCAGTACACCCATACGGTGTTTACCGGCACGGCCGGCCAGACCGCGCGCGGCACCGCATGCCGCAACACCGACGGCAGCTGGACGCCGCTGACCTGACAGCCCGGTCCGGCGGATCGGAACCGGGCCTTGCCTTGATCGGGACTTGATGTCCCGTCAAAGCGTCGCAGCATGCCCGTGTTGGCAGGGCAGGGCACTCGTTCTATTGGAAGAACCATGCTGTTCTGGGTCATAGCCGCAATCCTCACGCTGGGCGCAAGCCTGGCGGTGCTGCTGCCGCTGACAGGCGGTGGCAAGGGCGCTTCGACCAGCAGCGAGCACGATCTCGAAGTCTATCGCGACCAGTTGGCCGAGCTCGAGCGTGACGCCGCGCGCGGCCTGATCCAGCCGGCGGAAGCCGAGGAGGCGCGTGCCGAAATCGCCCGCCGCATCCTTCGCCTGGGGGATGTTGGTCAGGCCCATGCACCCGGCATGCGGCAGCCGTCGAGGGCGGCCAGGCCGGTGGCGACGGGAGCTGTGTTGCTGGTCCCGCTGCTCAGCTGGAGCCTGTACAGCCAGCTGGGCTCGCCGGATCTGCCGTCGCAGCCGCTTGCCGAACGGCTGGCCAAGAATCCGGCCGACAGCTCAGTGGATGAGTTGGTGGCACGCGCCGAGGCTCATCTTGCGGCCAACCCGACCGACGGCCGGGGCTGGGACGTGCTGGCCCCGATCTATCTGCGCCTGCAGCGTTTTTCCGATGCCGTGACCGCCTATCGCAACGCCATCCGCCTCGACGGCGATACCGCTGCACGCGAGGCCGGGCTCGGCGAGGCGATCGCCAATGCGGCCGGCGGTATTGTCTCGGCCGATGCCCAAGCCGCTTTCGAGCAGGCGTTGAAGCTTGATCCGGCAAACCCGAAAGCGTCCTTCTACCTGGCGATGGCGCTGGCGCAGGAAGACCGTCTGGCAGAGGCAACCGCTGCCTGGCAGAAGATGCTCGGGCTCCTGCCGCCGGACTCACCCTGGCGCGGTGCCGTCCAGCAGGCGCTGGCCGAGGCTTCCAACCGCAGCGTCGCGTCAGGAGAGCCCGCGAAAGGCCCCGATGCGGCTGCCGTCGATGCTGCTTCGTCGATGGCGCCGCGGGACAGGCAGGCCATGATCGACACCATGGTCGCTGGTCTTGATGAAAAACTGCGGCAAAATCCGCGCGACACGGAAGGATGGATGCGGCTCATTCGTTCCTATGTGGTGCTGGGCAAGGCCGACCAGGCCCGCGACGCGCTGCATCGCGGTATTGCCGTTTTCGGCGCCGACAGTGACGAAGCGAAGAAATTCACCGCCTTTGCCGCCTCGCTCGGCCTGACGGCGACGGAGTAGGACATGACCCGCAAGCAGAAGCGATTGTCTGTGATTGTCGGAGGGCTGGCTTTCCTCGGCGCCGCCACCGGACTGACCTTCTATGCGCTCGGCCAGAAGGCCTCCTATTTCTACATGCCTGCCGATCTGACCACCGCCAGCCTCGAGCCGGGTCAGCGCATCAGGCTCGGCGGCCTCGTCGAAAAGGGCACGGTCGTGCGCGGGGAGGGCGCAACCGTTGCGTTCTCGGTGACCGACACGCACAAATCGGTCAAGGTCACCTACACCGGCATCCTGCCCGACCTGTTCCGCGAGGAGCAGGGCGTCATCACCGAGGGTTCTTTCGACACCGACGGCGTCTTTGTCGCCGACAGCGTGCTGGCCAAGCATGACGAACGCTACATGCCCAAGGAAGTGGCCGACGGGCTGAAGGCCAAGGGCGTCTGGCAGGAAAGCACGAACTGATAATGGTAGAGACCGGACATTTCGCGCTCGTCCTCGCCTTCGCACTGTCGCTGGTGCAGATGCTCGTGCCGCTCATCGGCGCCCGCACTGGCAACCAGCGGCTGATGGCCGTCGGCGGGCCTGTCACGGTTACCGGCTTCGCGCTGACGGCGCTGTCCTTCGCCGCACTTGCCGGCGCCTATGCAAGCTCCGATTTCTCGGTGGCGAGCGTGTGGGAAAACTCGCATTCGCTGCAGCCGCTGATCTACAAGATCACCGGAACCTGGGGCAATCACGAAGGCTCGATGCTGCTCTGGGTGCTGATCCTGACCTTCTTCGGCGCGCTCGTCGCCGTCTTCGGCTCCAATTTGCCGACAACACTGCGCGCCAATGTACTAGCCGTGCAAGGGGCGATCGGCGCCACCTTCTTCCTGTTCATCCTGGCGACGTCCAATCCGTTCATCCGGCTCAATCCGGCACCGATTGAGGGCCGCGATCTCAACCCGGTCCTGCAGGATCTCGGCCTCGCCATCCACCCGCCGCTGCTCTATCTGGGCTATGTCGGCTTCTCCATCTGCTTCTCCTTCTCGGTCGCGGCTCTGATTGAAGGCCGCATTGATGCGTCCTGGGCGCGCTGGGTGCGGCCATGGACGCTGGTCGCCTGGATGTTTTTGACCGGCGGCATCGCCATGGGCTCATACTGGGCCTATTACGAGCTCGGCTGGGGCGGCTTCTGGTTCTGGGACCCGGTCGAGAACGCCTCCTTCATGCCGTGGCTTGCGGGCACCGCGCTGCTGCATTCGGCCATCGTCATGGAAAAGCGGTCGGCGCTAAAAATCTGGACGCTGCTGCTCGCCATTTTGACCTTTTCGCTGTCGCTGCTCGGCACCTTCCTGGTGCGCTCTGGCGTGCTGACCTCGGTGCATGCCTTCGCCACCGATCCGACGCGCGGCATCTTCATCCTGTGCATATTGACGCTGTTCATCGGCGGCTCGCTGGCGCTGTTTGCGCTGCGCGCCTCAAGGCTGACCGCCGGCGGCCTGTTCCACCCGATCTCGCGCGAAGGCGCGCTGGTCCTCAACAACCTGTTCCTGACCACGGCGACCGCCACCGTGCTGGTCGGTACGCTCTATCCTCTGGCGGTCGAGGCGCTTTCGGCCGGCAAAATCTCGGTCGGCGCACCGTTCTTCAACCTGACATTCGGCCCGCTGATGCTGCCGCTGCTGGTCCTGGTTCCGTTCGGGCCGCTGCTCGCCTGGAAGCGCGGCGACCTCTATGCCGTCGCCCAGCGCCTCATGGCCGCCTTTGCTGTCGCCCTCTCGGCGATACTGGTCACCGGCCTGTTCATCGACGGCGCCTCGGTGTTCGCGGCCCTCGGCGTCGGCCTCGCCTGCTGGCTGGTCTGCGGCGCGCTCACCGACCTTGCCGTCAAATCCGGCTTTGGCAATGTGTCGCCGGCCATCATGCTGCGCCGTTTCGCCGGCCTGCCGCGTTCGGTGTTCGGCACGGCACTTGCCCATCTCGGTCTTGGGCTGACGACGCTCGGCATTGTCAGCACGCTGTGCTTCGGCACCGAAAAAATCCTGTCGATGCATGCCGGTGAGAGCGTCGAACTGTCCGGCCACACGCTTCGCTTCGAAGGGCTCTATCCCGCGCAAGGCCCGAACTATAGCGAAGATCGCGGCCGCTTTTCCGTGATCGGGGCTGATGGCGGTGTTTCGGCTGAGATCACCTCGGCCAAGCGCTTCTTTCCGGTGCGGCAGACGACGACGACAGAATCCGGCATCGAGACGATCGGGTTCAGCCAGCTCTATTTGTCGCTGGGCGACGAGGGCACCGACGGTTCGGTCGTCGTGCGCCTCTGGTGGAAGCCGCTGGTGACGCTGATCTGGGGCGGTGCTCTCGTGATGATGGCGGGCGCGGCAATGTCGCTGTTCGACCGCCGCCTGCGTGTCGGCGCGCCGTCGCGCCGCCGCAAGCAGGCTTCCGCCATGCCGTCGGCGGGCGTGCCGTGAGCACCAGGGTCTCGCTGGCTTCGTTGATCTTGTTGCTGGCACTGTTGTTTGCCGGCGCCGCCCAGGCAGTCAAGCCGGACGAGGTTCTCGCTGACCCGACGCTTGAGGCGCGGGCGCGTCTGCTGTCGGAAGGCCTGCGCTGCATGGTCTGCCAGAACCAGTCCATCGACGAATCCGACGCCGATCTTGCCCGCGACCTGCGCATCCTGGTGCGCCAGCGCCTGGTTGCCGGCGACACCGACCAGCAGGTGATGGACTATATCGTATCGCGCTACGGTGAGTTCGTGCTGCTGAAGCCGCGCTTCAACCCGCGAAACGCTTTGCTGTGGGGCACGCCGGTGATTCTGCTTCTGATCGGCGGCATTTTCATTGTGCTCACCACGCGCTCCCGCCGCTCGCTTGCGAGCAAGGCGCTGAGCGCCGAGGAACAGGCGGCGCTGGACACCATCCTGCGGCGCGACTGAAGCCCAACATTACAAAACTTTCATGAACCGGAAATGGCGCCGTAATGTGCGCCGCTCTATTCCTCTTCTCCGAGGATGCTCTGCCTGAGCCGCATCCAGTGAAAAGAGGATACAGATCCATGTCTATTGCCCCCAATTCATATTCCCGCACCCGTAAGCGCCTGTTGGCTGCCGCCGCATCGCTGGCCATTGCCGGCACCATTGGTTTCGGCGCCGTCGCCACCGGCACGGCCCCTGTCCTGGCCGACGCCGTGCGGGTCGAGGCGCCGCAGGTGCCTGGCTTTGCCGATGTCGTCGAGCGCGTTTCGCCCGCCGTGGTCAGCGTCAAGGTCAAGGCCAAGATCGAGCCTGCCGCCGATGACGGTTCCGACCAGATGCAGGATCCGGACGGCAACCCTCTGCCCGACAATCCGCAACTGCGCCAGTTCTTCAAGCAATTCCGCGGCTTCGGCGACCAGAACGGCCAATTCGGCAACCGCCGGTTCAACCACCGCGACCACAACAACGACCAGCCCCGCCCAGTGGCGCAGGGCTCCGGCTTCTTCATCTCCGATGACGGCTATCTCGTCACCAACAACCATGTCGTCGAGGAAGGCTCGGCCTTCACTGTTGTGATGAACGACGGCAAGGAACTCGATGCCAAGCTGATCGGCACCGATCCGCGCACCGATCTCGCCGTGCTCAAGGTCGATGGCGTCGGCAAGTTCACCTATGTCGATTTCGCCGACGATTCCAAGGTTCGCGTCGGCGACTGGGTGGTTGCCGTCGGCAATCCGTTCGGCCTCGGCGGCACCGTCACCGCCGGCATCGTCTCGGCCCGTGGCCGCGACATCGGCGCCGGCCCCTATGACGATTTCATCCAGATCGACGCGTCGGTCAACCGCGGCAATTCGGGTGGCCCGACCTTCAACCTCAACGGCCAGGTCGTCGGCATCAACACGGCGATCTTCTCGCCCTCGGGCGGCAGCGTCGGCATCGCCTTCGACATTCCGGCCTCGACCGCCAAGCAGGTGGTGCAGGATCTGATGAAGAGCGGTTCGGTGCAGCGTGGCTGGCTCGGCGTGGAAATCCAGCCGGTCACCTCCGATATCGCCGAATCGCTGGGCCTGAAGTCGCAGAACGGCGCCCTGGTTTCCAGCGCCCAGGATGGCGGACCCGGCAAGAAGGCCGGCATCACCGCCGGCGACGTGATCACCCAGGTCGAAGGCAAGGACGTTGCATCGCCGAAGGAGCTGGCCCGCTTGATCGGCGCCTATTCGCCCGGCAAGGCGATCGACGTCACGGTGTGGCGCGACGGCAAGAGCGAGACGATCAAGGTCGATCTCGGCACGCTGCCGTCCACCGACAAGCAGGCCTCGGCCGACCAGCAACAGCCTGCGGCACCGGCAAAGCCCGCAGCACTCGCCGATCTCGGTCTCACCGTTACCAAGTCGGAGAACGGCAAGGGCCTGGTGGTGACCGATGTCGATCCCGACAGCGATGCCGCAGACCGTGGCATCCAGCCCGGCGATGTCATCACCTCGGTCAATTCGACGGAGGTGAACGGCACCGAGGACGTCACCAGGGCGATGGCCGATGCAGCCAAGTCCGGCCGCAAGGCGGTGCTGATGCAGATCACCCGCGACGATAGCAATCGCTTCGTCGCCCTGCCGGTCGCCAAGGGATGACATCACACAGTTTCCAGTGCGGCGGTTTCAACACCCCCGAGCCGCCGCATGGGAAAGCAAGGGGCCGAACGCGTTAGTCAGTCATCGTGTTCTGCCCCCGGCGGCAGCGGGCTCCCATCGCCCGCTGCCGCTCTAACAGCAAAGTTGTGCGAACATGGCGGCCCCTCAATCTTCCAGCGAAATCGCGTATAACGGCTCTATGAAGATTCTCGTCATAGAAGACGATCGCGAGGCGGCCGACTATATGCAGAAGGCCTTCGGCGAGGCCGGGCATACCGCCCATGTCGCCGGCGACGGTGAAACCGGCTTTGCGCTGGCCGATGCGGGCGACTATGACGTCATGGTCGTCGATCGTATGATGCCGCGCCGCGACGGGCTCTCGGTCATTGCCGGGCTGCGCTCGCGCGGCAACACCACGCCGGTGCTGATCCTGTCGGCGCTGGGCGAGGTCGACGACCGCGTCACCGGCCTGCGAGCCGGCGGCGACGACTATCTGACCAAGCCTTATGCCTTTTCCGAACTGCTCGCCCGCGTCGAGGTGCTGAACCGCCGCGCCAGCGCCAGGGAAGCCGAAACCGTCTACCGGGTCGGCGATCTCGAGCTTGACCGTCTCTCTCATTCCGTGAAGCGTGCCGCGCGCGAGATCACGCTGCAGCCGCGCGAATTCCGCCTGCTCGAATATCTGATGCGCCATGCCGGCCAGGTCGTGACGCGCACCATGCTGCTCGAAAATGTCTGGGACTACCATTTCGATCCGCAGACCAACGTCATCGACGTGCATGTCTCGCGGCTGCGCGGCAAGATCGAGAAGGGTTTTGACAAACCGATCCTGCATACCGTGCGCGGTGCCGGCTATATGCTGAAGAGCGGCTAGAAACTCAATGGCCCTATCCTTGCCGGCCATCATGAGGACGACGGCGGCGCGGCTTTCGGCGCTCTATTTCCTGCTTTTCGCGCTCTGCGCCGTGCTGCTGGTGTTCTACATGACGTCGCTGTCCGCGCGCATGCTGACCGGCCAGACCCAGCAGACCATCAATGACGAGGTGCTCGGCCTGGCACGGGCCTATCAGCGCGGCGGCCTGCCGGTGCTGGTGCGCGTGGTCGAACAGCGCTCGCGCCAGCCTGGCGCCAACCTCTATCTGATCGCCGACGCCAACGGCCAGATCCTGACCGGCAACGTGCAGAGCCTGGAGCCGGGCGTGCTCGAGACCGACGGTTGGACAACCGAGCCATTCTCCTATCGCCGCTTCGGCGAAGGCGAGCTCGAGCGGCAGCGCAATCAGGCTGCCGATCCCAACGGGACGCAGCCCGGCGAGACCGAAATTCAGTCCGAAGGCGAGAAGGGCCACAACGCCATCGCCCTGGTGCTGCGGCTGCCCAACCAGATGATCATGCTTGTCGGCCGCGATCTCGGCGAACCCGAGCGCTTCCGAGCCGTCATCCGCCGCGCCCTGATGCTGGCGCTGGGCATGATGGGGCTGGGCGGGCTGCTGATCTGGTTCTTTGTCGGCCGTGCTGCGCTGAAGCGCATCGACAGCGTCTCGGAGGCGAGCCGCCGCATCATGGGCGGCGACCTGACAGGCCGGTTGCCGGTGACCGGCGCCGGCGATGAGTTCGACCGCCTGTCGGAAAACCTTAACACCATGCTGGCCAGGATCGCTACGCTGAACGAAGGCCTGAAGCAGGTCTCCGACAACATCGCCCATGATTTGAAGACGCCGCTGACCAGACTGCGCAACCGCGCCGAGGCCACACTTTCGGGCAAGCACAAGAACACCGACTACCGGCAGGCACTGGAAGGCACCATCGCCGAGTCCGACCAGCTGATAAGAACCTTCAACGCCATCCTGATGATCTCCAGGCTGGAGGCGGGCTACTCCTCGGAAAGCACCAGCAAGGTCGATCTCGCCGCCGCCGTGCGCGATGTCGTCGAGCTGTACGAGCCCGTGGCGGAGGAGGCTGGCGTCGAGCTCGAAACCTCTGTGGCCGGGGAATTCTCCGTCCATGGCAACCGCGAGCTGATCGGCCAGGCGCTGTCGAACATCGTCGACAACGCAATCAAATACTCCACCGACGCGACGGAAAAGCCTTCTGTGCACGTGGCCCTGCAGCGCGTCGGCCACGACATCCGCCTTTCTGTCGCCGACAATGGGCATGGCATCCCTGACGACGCCGACCGCGCCAGGGCGACCGAGCGCTTCGTTCGGCTGGAAAAGAGCCGCTCGCAGCCGGGTTCGGGCCTCGGCCTCAGCCTCGCCAAGGCGATCATGACGTTTCACAATGGCAGGCTCGAACTTCTGCCTGCCAATCCCGGATTGTCCGTTATCATGAGTTTCCCGGTGCGGGAGGACCATTGATGGCGGTGAGGATGGCGGCGAAACGGACCGAGACGGACTGGCACCTGCAGCTGGCGGCGCAACTGGCGCCGCTGGACGGGAGCCGCGCCCGGCGTGAACTGTCGGAGATCGCCGGCGACGCCGAGGACGAAGGCCTGCCACGGCTGGCGAAGTTTTTGGGCGGCAAGGGCGCCGCCCAGGATTTTCTCGCTGCCGTCTTCGACCTCTCGCCCTTCCTGCGCGATATCGCGCGCCGCCGGCTGCAAATCCTCGACGCGCTGTTCGATCACGGTGTCGAGGCCAGGTTGCTCAGCATTGCCGAAGCGATCGGCAAGGCCGCCTTTACCGAGACTGTTTCGGAATCGAGCCTGATGATGGAGCTCAGGCATTGGAAGGGGGAAGCTCACTTCCTGATTGCGCTCGCCGATCTCGCCGGCGAGGCGGAGACCGCGCTGACGGTCAGGCGTCTCAGCGATCTCGCCGACGCATGCACCCGCGCTGCCGTCGATTTCCTGCTGCGCGAGGCGCACAGCCAGGGCAAGCTCAAATTGCCCGATCCCGACAATCCGTCGTGGTGGTCCGGCTGGATCTTGCTCGGCATGGGCAAGCTCGGCGCGCATGAACTGAATTTTTCCTCCGACATCGACCTCGTCGTCTTCTTCGATCCAGAAGCGAAGGCGATCGTCGATCCGCTCGATGCCACCGAGCTGTTTGCGCGGCTGACCCGCAGGTTGGTCCGCATCCTGCACGACCGCACCGAGCACGGCTATGTCTTCCGCACCGACCTCAGGCTCCGCCCCGATCCCGGCTCGACGCCGCTGGCGATCCCGGTCGAGGCGGCGCTGCGCTACTATGAGGCGCGCGGCCAGAACTGGGAACGTGCCGCCATGATCAAGGCGCGCCCCGTGGGCGGCGACCTCGCCGCCGGCGAGGCCTTCCTGCGGGAGCTGCAGCCCTATGTCTGGCGCAAATACATGGACTACGCGGCGATCGCCGATGTCCATTCGATCAAGCGCCAGATCCATGCCCACAAGGGCCATGGCGAGATCGCGGTGAAGGGGCACAACGTCAAGCTCGGCCGCGGTGGCATTCGCGAGATCGAGTTCTTCGTCCAGACCCAGCAGCTGATTGCCGGCGGCCGTTTTCCCGAGCTGCGCGGCCGCGAGACCGTGCCGATGCTGGGCGCGCTGGCCGCGCGCAACTGGATCACCGCCGATGCCCGCGACACACTCACCCGCCAATACTGGTTCCTGCGCCGCGTCGAACATGCCATCCAGATGGTCGCCGACGAGCAGACGCATATCCTGCCGGACGATGATGAGGGACTGGAACGCATCGCCCACATGCTGGGCTTTGCCGATGCCGCCAAATTTTCCGAAACTTTTCGCGCGGCTTTGCATGAAGTTGAGCGCCACTACGCTGCGCTGTTCGAAACCGCGCCGGAACTGTCGGCCGGCATCGGCAATCTGGTCTTTACCGGCGATGTCGACGACCCCGACACGCTGCAGACCTTGCACGGCCTCGGCTTCAAGCGGCCGAGCGATATCTGCCGCGTCATCCGCGGCTGGCATTTCGGCCGCTACCGCGTCACCCAGTCGGCCGAGGCGCGCGAGCGGCTGACCGAACTGACACCGGCGCTGCTCAAAGCCTTCGGCCAGACGCGCCGCGCTGATGAGGCGCTTGTTCGCTTCGACGAATTCCTCGCCGGTCTGCCAGCCGGCATTCAGCTGTTTTCGCTGCTACAATCGAACCCCGCTCTGCTGAAGCTGATGGCGACCATCATGGGCGCCGCGCCCCGGCTGGCTGCGATCATCACCAGGCGCCCACATGTCTTCGACGGTCTGCTCGATCCGGCGTTGCTGACCGAACTGCCCAATCGCGCCTATCTATCGGCGCGACTGGCGGCTTTCATCGAAGGTGACAGCGCTTACGAGGATGTGCTCGACCGCTTGCGCATCTTTGCCTCCGAGCAGAAGTTCCTGATCGGTGTGCGCCTGCTCGCAGGCTCGATCAGCCCGAGCCGTGCCGGCCGTGCCTTTTCCGACCTCGCCGACCTCACCATCGACGCCGCACTGCAAGCGGTGACGGCCGAATTCGCGCTGCGCCACGGCCGCATCGCCGGCGGCACGGTTTCGCTGCTCGGCATGGGCAAGCTCGGCAGCCGCGAATTGACGGCCGGCTCCGATGTCGACCTCATCCTGCTCTACGATCACGACGCCGATGCTGAAGAATCCGACGGCGACAAGCCGCTGGCGCCGTCGCATTACTACGCCAGGATGACGCAGCGCTTGATCGCAGCTGTCTCGGCGCCGACCGCCGAGGGCGTGCTGTACGAACTCGACCTGCGCTTGCGGCCGTCCGGCAACAAGGGGCCGGTGGCAACCCATGTCGACGCCTTCAAGAAGTACCAGCGCCAGGAGGCCTGGACCTGGGAGCACATGGCGCTGGCCCGCGCACGCGTCATTGGCGGCGACGCGGCGCTCTGCGCCGAGGTCGAGGCCGAGGTGGCCGCACTGCTGGCCCTGCCGCGCGACATCGCCAAGGTGAAGGCCGAGGCACTAGAGATGCGCGCTCTGATCGAGAAGGAAAAGTCGCCGCGCGATCTCTGGGACATCAAGCTGATCTCCGGCGGCCTCGTCGACCTCGAATTCATCGCGCAGGTGGCCGTCATCACCGGCCAGGTCGAAGCCGGCCGCGGGGTGACCGCGACCGGCGAAATCCTCTCGCATCTGGCCCCGGATTTCACGGACACTGATGTCAGGCAAGAGCTTTGCGAAGCCTACCAGCTCTATCTGGCGCTGACCCAGATGACGCGGCTTTGCCTCACCGGTGCCTTCGAACGCGACGACGTTCCGCCGGGATTGTCGGATCTGCTTCTGGCGGTGACTGGCCTGCCGGATTTCGGTGTGCTGGAAGCACATCTCAAGGAGACGTCGCAAAAGGTCAGAAAGGATTTCGACCTTCTGCTTCGTACGGAGCGGTCGTGAGGGCGTGAAGCGCTGACGGCTGTTTCGGATCGCATCGGGGGTGACGATGCAACAGGAGAATACCCATGAGAAAGACAACCGGACTTGCCCTTGCCTTTGTCGCGCTCGCCGGCGCCGTCGGCACCACCGCCTATGCCGAGAACAATGCCAGCGCCAGAATGCGCGAGGGCACGATGATGCGCCTCAGCAAGGCGATGAAGGATTCCAACGGCACCATCAGCTTCGACCAGTTCTCCGACGCCATGAACGCGCGGCTGAAGAAGCTGGTCGCCGACAATGGCGGCAAGCTGACCGTCGCCCAGCTCGCCGACGCACTGGAGAAGGCGCGGTTCGAGGAAATGGCCAAGCGCATCGTCGCTCGCTACGACACCAAGGGCGACGGCACATTGACCACGGAAGACATCACCGGGCGTGAGAAAAAAGTGTTCGCCATGCTCGACCGCAACAATGACGGCAAGATCGAGCGTAACGAATTGCCGAAGAACGGCCGCATGGGCCGTCATCGCCAATGGGACGGCGGCGACGACAGCATGCAGTGAATGGTGACAGGGCTCCGGTGGCGAAAGCCGCCGGGCAGCCATGCCTCGATGAAGTCAGGCCGCCGCTTTCACCGCCCGCTGCGCCTTCTTCACCGGGATGCGCACCGACACGATGGTGCCGACACCTTCGGTCGAGCGGATTTTCAGCGCCCCGCCCTGCAACTCGGCGAGCGAGCGCGAGATGGCGAGGCCGAGGCCGGAGCCAGCGTGGTTCTTGGAGAACTGGTTCTGCACCTGTTCGAATGGCCGGCCAAGCTTGCTCAGCGCTTCCTTCGGAATGCCGCAGCCAGTGTCCTCGATGGTCAGCACCAGCGCGCCGGAGGTGTTGCGGGCGCGCACCAATATATGGCCGCCCTGGCCGGTGAACTTCACTGCGTTCGAGAGAAGGTTGATGGCGATCTGCTTGATCGCCCGGCGGTCGGCAAACAGTGTCATCGTATCGGCGATGCGGGTTTCGACAGTGATCGATTTCTCAGCCGCCTGCAGCGAGATGACGCGCACCGTCTCGCGGATCAGCGGACAGAGATCGATTTCCTCGCGATCCATCGAGAACTGGCCGGCTTCGATCTTCGACATGTCGAGTATGTCGTTGATGACCCCCAGCAGATACTTGCCGCTGCCGTTGATGTCATTGGCATATTCCTCGTAGCGCGGCGAACCGAGCGGCCCGAACAGGCCCTGTTCCATCAGTTCGGAAAAGCCGATGATGGCGTTGAGCGGCGTGCGCAGTTCATGCGACATGTTGGCCAGGAACTCGGACTTGGCCCGGTTGGCAGCCTCGGCGCGCTCGGTCTCCTTCATGTATTTGCGGTTCAGTTCGACCAGTTCCTTGGCGCGTTCTTCCTCGGCCCGCCGGGCAAGGCTGAGGTCGTGGATGGTCGCCATCAGCCGGCGTTCGCTGTCGACCAGCTTTTCCTGGTGCAGTTTGATCTGGGTGATGTCGGAGCCGACGGAGACGGTGCCGCCGTCCCGGGTTCTCAGTTCGTTGACCTGCAGCCAGCGCCCGTCCGAGAGTTGCCGCTCGAAGGTTGCGCCGCCTTGCGGCCCGTTGGTGTTGGCCAACCGCCGTTCCGAGGCGAAGGCCAGCATGCGATCTTCCAGCACGGCGCGCGCCGCGCCCGGCATGACGTCGCGGTCCGACAGGCCATTGTCCTTCTGGTATTTGGAATTGCACATGATCAGGCGCTGGGCGGCATCCCACAGCACGAAGGATTCGTTGATATTCTCGATCGCGGTCCGCAGCCGCAGGTCGGCCGCCTCCGAGCGCAGTGCCAGGTGCCGTTGCTCGGTGACGTCGACGGCGATGCCGATCAGCTGGATTTCAGGCGCTTCCGGATCGATCACCTGAGCCCTGGCGCGCATCCACACCCACTGGCCGTCGGCGTGACGCATGCGGAACACCTGATCGATATGGTCGATCTCGCGCTCGACGATCCGGTTGGCAAGTTGGAACAGGTCGCCGTCTTCGGGGTGGATGATGTCGTCGACCTCGCCGAACGACAGCATGGAGTTGCAGGGCTCGTAGCCCAGCATGTCATACATCGAGCGCGACCAGTACATCTTGCCGCGCACCATGTCCCAGTCCCACAGGCCGCAGCGGCCGCGCACCAGCGCCATGTCGATGCGCTGGTGGGCTTCGAGATAGATGCGGTCGGCCGTCTGGGCGCGCGATGCCTGGCCGAAATAAGCGTAGAGGATGATGATCAGCACGCCCGCCGTCAGCACGAACAGCGTAACGTTGAGCGAGACGGTCTTGCGCCAGCTGTCGAACACCGCTTCCTGTGGCACCAGCACTGCGGCGGCGTTCTTGCGGTCCCGGGTCAGGCTCACGGCCGCATACCAGTCCTGCCCGCCGATGCTGACATCCATGACGCCGGCGCGGTCGCCGAACATGAACAGCGGCTGGCCGTCCAGCGCCAGGCTGTCGAGCGATCGCCCCTGCCATCCGGTCGACAGCGGCGACACGGCAATGATCTTGAAGGCGCTGTCGGTGATGACAAGCACGTGGCTTCTGCCCATGGCGCCCTGGCGGCTGGTGCTTTCCAGCAGGTCGATGGCGCCGCCGGCGGCCGCGTTCGGGTCGGCCGAGATTGCGTTCGCCATCTGGCCGGCGGCGAGCCCCAGCACCGCCTTGACGTCGCGCTCGACCTCGTCGCGCTCGTTCATCAGCGACAGGACGCGCAAAGCGGCGATGACGATCAGGAAGATGATGATGAGCGCCGGTATCGATCGGCGCAGAAGCGGTTCAGCAGCCAGGAGCCGCCGGTAGGCTGGTTCAGCGATGAGCCGCGTATTGCCGGCGAGGCCGTCGCCCCGCGCCGTACGCCGCTCAAAAGCCGTCCCTCCGGGCGCGCCCCACGCGTCCGCCTTGGCCATAAATGGCACTCCCCGAATTTCCGTACGCTTGACGATCTGGCAACACCGCACGTCCGAATCGTCTGTAAAGAATCAAAGGTGATTCGCCTTGTCCAGAGGCGCGGACGAAAAACATTAAAAATTGATTGAAATAACGCCGAAGCCGCGATTCTTCGCGCCCCCCTCTGCCCTGCCGGGCATCTCCCCCGCAAGGGGGGAGATTATGCGCCTCAAGCCAGCGTCCGCTCGACAATATCGCGCAAATCCGCCGAGAGGTTCTCGGCACCGGCGATCGCCAGCAGCGCCTCCCTGGCCTTGGCCTGTCTGCCCGGTTCCAGCGAGCGCCAGGAGCGCAGTGCCGTCGCCAGCCTCGCTGCCACCTGCGGGTTGCGCTTTTCGACCTCGAGCACGGTCTGCGCGAAGAACCGGTAGCCCTCGCCGTCGGCGCGGTGGAAGCCGGTCTGGTTGGCGCTGGAAAATGTGCCGACCAGCGAGCGCACCCGGTTCGGATTGGCCATCGAGAAGGAAGTGTGGCCGATGAGCTTGCGCACAGTGTCCACGGTCCGTGGTCCCGGCACGCTGGCCTGGACCTGGAACCATTTGTCCATGACGAGCGGATCGGCCCCATAGCGCGCCTTGAAGCCGGCCAGCGCCTTGACCGCCTCGGGCGTTCCGTCATGACGATGCGCAAGCACCGTGAGCGCTGCGGCGCGGTCGGTCATGTTGGTCGCGGCCTCGAAATGCCGGGCGGCGAGCCTGGCGCCAGCTGGCAACAGCGAGAGATAGTCGAGCAGGATGTTGCGCAGCGCACGCCGTCCCGCACTTGCCGCATCAGGGCTGAACGGACCGTCGTCGGCCAGGCGATCGTAAAGGTTGGCAAAGGCGCCCTGATTGACGCGCGAGATCTCCAGCGCCAGCGCCTCGCGGGCGGCGAAGATGGCGTCGGGATCGATGTTCCTGCCGATGTCGCGGGCAATGTCGGCCTCACCGGGAAGCGACAGCGCCAGCGCCCGGTAGGCGGGCTCGAGCGTCTCATCGTCGGCGATCTTGCCGGCAAGTCCGGTCAGCCTGGCGCTGAAGGCCGGCTTCGCACCACCAAGGATCTGTCGGAAGGCCGCTATCAGCGCATCGGTGAGCAGCGTGTTGAACGCCTGCCAGCGCGCGAAAGCGTCGCTATCATGGCCGGCGAGGAAGAACTGGTCGTCGGCCTTCTGCTCGACCGAAAGCGTGATCGGCGCCGAAAAGCCGCGGTTGAGCGACACTGCCGGCCGCTCGGCAACGCCGGAGAAGCGCACCATGTGACGGCGCTTGCGGATATGGATGACGCCGTCCTCGACGACGGCACCTTCGACGCCGCCATAGGCGACCGGCTCGCCGCCGGCGCCTACCAGACCGAAGGCGAGCGGAATGTGCATCAGCCGCTTGCGGCTTTCCGACGGCGTCGGCGGCACCGACTGCTCGATCTCGAGCGTGAACTCGTGCGTGGCCGGATTGTGCGTCGAACTGACGGTCAGGTTTGGCGTGCCAGCCTGGTGATACCACAGCGCGAATTGCGACAGGTCGCGCCCGGAGGCGTCCTCGAACACTTTGAGGAAATCCTCGATTGTCGCCGCCTCACCGTCATGACGCTCGAAATAGAGATCCATGCCGGCGCGGAAGGTCTCGGCCCCGAGGATAGTGCGGATCATGCGCACCACTTCCGAGCCCTTTTCATAGACTGTCGCCGTGTAGAAATTGTTGATCTCGCGGTAGCGGCGCGGCCGCACAGGATGCGCCAGCGGCCCCTGATCTTCGGGGAATTGGTGCGCCCTCAGCGTACGCACCTCGGCGATGCGCTTGACCGCGCGCGAGCGCTGGTCGGCCGAGAATTCGTGGTCGCGAAAGACCGTCAGCCCTTCCTTCAGGCAGAGCTGGAACCAGTCGCGGCAGGTGATCCTGTTGCCGGTCCAGTTGTGGAAATACTCATGCGCGATGATCGCCTCGATATTGGCGAAATCGGCGTCGGTCGCGGTCTCCCGGTCTGCCAGCACATATTTGTCGTTGAAGATGTTGAGGCCCTTGTTCTCCATCGCCCCCATGTTGAAGTCGGAGACGGCCACGATGTTGAAGACGTCCAGGTCGTATTCGCGGCCGAATGCCTGCTCATCCCATCGCATCGAGCGCTTCAACGCATCCATGGCGTAGCCGGCGAGCCCTTCCTTGCCCGGCTCGACATAGATGCCGAGCTCGACCTTGCGGCCGGATGCGGTGACGAAACTGTCGGCGACCTGGCCGAGAGTGCCGGCCACCAGCGCGAACAGATAGGACGGCTTGGGGAAGGGGTCGTGCCAGACAGCATAGTGCCAGCCTTCGGCAAGCGCGCCGCTTTCCACCGGATTGCCGTTTGAGAGCAGCAGCGGCGCCTCGTCCAGCTTGGCCTCGATGCGCACGGTGTAGACCGAGAGGATGTCGGGGCGGTCGAGGAAATAGGTGATGCGGCGAAAGCCCTCGGCCTCGCATTGCGTGCAATAGACATTGCTGGAGCGGTAAAGGCCCATCAGCGCCTCATTGCTGGCCGGAGCGACCTCGGTCTCGAGCAGCAGCTCGAAGCGGGCCGGCGGCTTCAAAATGGTCAGCTGGTCGGGGGTTGCCAGATAATCGGCCGGCGAGAGCTCGCGGCCGTCAATGGCGATGCGCTTGAGCACCAGCCCATCGCCGTCCAGCACCAGCGGTGCCGAGATGCCAGCATTATCGCGGCGTTCGATCGTCAGCATGGCGTTAACGCGCGTTGCGTCTGGCGAAAGGCGAAAGGTGAGGCCGGTTTTCGGAATGGAAAAGTCGTTGGGGCGATAGTCTTCGAGCTTGAAGACCTGGCCGGTATCGGTTCGCATTCCCTGGGGTTTCCCTGTCGTTATCGGAGCCTGCGGAGGTATCCGCTGGCCCAAGAAATCTAAAGTGCGCGCTCTTTACACGAAACGGCCACTCGACAAAACTGCGCCAATGCCTATTTCGGGCGTTCCACTCCACCATCATCGCGAGGCCTTGATGACTGTCGTCAGACCGAAGTTCGGCATGGACGCCTCTGTGCTGCGTCGTGTGAGGCGCTTCTCGGTATCAATCCAGGAAGCGGCGGGAGCGTGACTTCAGGGTCGAGAGACGAGGCGACCGGGAGACTGTCCGATCACCCCGGCCGCGTGCTGACCGGAATCATGCTCAAGGTCATGTCGGTGGCGGTCTTTGTCGGTATGCAGACTTGCATCAAGGCGGCCGGCACTTTGCCGGCCGGCCAGATCGTCTTCTTCCGCTCCTTCTTCGCCATCTTCCCGATCATCATCTTCCTGGCTTTCAGGAGAAAACTGGGCACGGCGTTTGCCACCAAACGCCCACTGAATCACATTGCGCGTGGTGTCGTCGGCGTTTGCGCCATGGGGCTCGGCTTCTTCGCACTGACCAGGTTGCCGTTGCCGGAGGCGATCACGCTCAACTATGCCCAGCCGCTGCTGGTGGTGGTGTTCTCCTCGCTTTTCCTGGGTGAGGCCATCCGCATTTATCGCTGGAGTGCGGTTGCGGTCGGTCTGGTCGGCGTGCTGATCATCTCCTGGCCGGAACTGACGCTGCTCACGTCGGGCGCGGCGCTCGGCGACCAGGAGGTGCTGGGTGTCATCGCTGCTCTTGTCTCGGCGGCAATCTCCGCCAATGCCATCCTGCTCGTGCGCAATCTCGTCCAGACCGAACGGACGGCGACCATCGTGCTGTGGTTTTCGGCGACGGCGAGCGTCATGGCGCTGTTTACGCTGCCCTTCGGCTGGCAGGCGCTGACGCCTCTGCAGGCCGGTCTGCTGATCGCTGCCGGGTTCTGCGGTGGGCTGGCGCAGATCCTGATGACGGCCGCCTACCGCCACGCCGAGGCCTCGGTGGTGGCGCCGTTCGAATACACCTCGATGATCCTTGGCGTTGTCGTCGGCTATTTCACCTTCGGCGATATCGCCACCATCAACACGCTGGTCGGCGGCGTCATCGTCGTCGCCGCCGGCATCTTTATCATCTGGCGCGAGCGCCAGCTCGGGCTGGAGCGAACCCGCACAAGGAAGGCAGCGCCGCCGCAAGGGTGAGGAGAGGTCCGCGCAGCGGACCGAAAGCCATTTGCCTGGCTTTCCGAACGACGAACGGTGAAAGTTCTGTCCGGCGTCGGGCGGATTGAAAGGTCCGGCGGACCTTTCAAAGGACTTGAACGCCCGAAGGGCCGGGTGCAACAGCGAAGGGCAGGGGCTGGCTCAGTTGGCTTCCGCCCGCTCCTTCGCCCAATCGCACCAGCACCGCCCGCGTCGGCTCGTCGGCCGGGAAGAAAGACTCGATCGCCAGTTCCGACAACGTCACGTCGAGCGGCGTGCCGAAGACGGTGATGGTGCTGATGAAGGACAGCACCTGATCGCCATGCGCCAGCCGCAGCGGATGGACGATGCCGTTGGGCTCGACCGGCACAGGCCGCGCGCCTTTGAGGCCGGACGGATAGGTTCGCAATTCACGCTCCAGCTCGACCAGCACGGGATCGCCGGCGGCATCGTTCTGGTGTTTTAGCCGCTCCAGCAGATGCGCGCGCCACTCGGCGAGATTGACGATGCGCGGCGCGATGCCGTTCGGGTGCAGGCTGAGCCGGAGGACATTGACCGGCGGCTGGAGTAGCGCCGGCTCGGCCACGTCGGCGAGGAACGGGCCGATGGCGGCATTGGCTGAAACCAGGTTCCAGTGCCGGTCGACGGCGAGCGCCGGAAACGGCTCATGCCCCTTGAGCACGGTCTCGACCGCCGCCATCGCCGGCGCCAGCGTCGCGTCGGTGAGCGGCCGTTCGCCGAAACTCGGCGCGAAACCGGCGGCAAGCAGCAGCTGGTTGCGCTGCCTGAGCGGAATCTCAAGCTGTTCCGCCAGATGCAGCACCATCTCGCGCGAGGGGGCCGCGCGGCCGCTTTCGACGAAGGAGAGGTGCCGCTGCGAAATCTCGGCTTCCATGGCGAGGTCGAGCTGGCTCATGCGCCGGCGGGTGCGCCATTCGCGGATCAGGCTGCCGGCGGAGGTTTGCGGTGTTGTCATGGGGGATGATTAGGCCGGGGAGGGACCTATTTCAATTACCTCCGAGGTCATCCGATCTCCCCCTTGTGGGGGGAGATTGACCAATCACGCCAGTCCTCGCAGCTTCGCCTTCACTTCGAGAAAGTCCCGCCAAGCCAGCTTCTTGTGCGCGGGCGTTCGCAACAAATAGGCCGGGTGCAGCGTCGGCATCGCCGGGATGGCAGTGCCGGATGCCGTGGTGTGGACGCGCCAGTTGCCGCGTAGCCGCAGGATGCCTTCACTCGTGTTGAGCAAGGTCTTGGCCGATGGGCCGCCGAGATTGACCAGCACCTTGGGATTGACCAATTCGATCTGCCGCTCGATGAACGGACGGCAGATCTCGGTCTCGTGCGGCGTCGGCGTGCGGTTGCCGGGCGGCCGCCAGGGGATGACGTTGGCGATATAGGCGGACGTGCGGTCAAGCCCGATCGCCGCAAGCATGCGGTCGAGCAGCCGGCCGGAGCGGCCGACGAAGGGCAGGCCCTCAATGTCCTCGTCGCGGCCGGGCGCCTCGCCGACCAGCATCAGAGAAGCGTCCGGATTGCCGTCGGCGAAAACCAGGTTCTTGGCGGTGAATTTGAGGTTGCAGCCATCGAAGGAGGCCATGTGCTGGCGCAGTTCCTCGAGCGTCGCCGCGCTCGTCGCCATTTGCCGGGCAAGTGCTGCCTGCGCCTCGTCGGGCACGGTTGCCGTGGCCGGCACGGAGCGCGCCGGCGCGTCCGGCACCCGGCTCGCATCCAGCCCCGGGCCTGCCGCGGCTTGCTCCGGTGCCTTGTTTTCGCGAGGTGGCACGGCTGGTGCCCGCTCGGCAGGCCTTGGCGCGGCCTCGGCAAACCGGTTCACCGGCGCCTCTTCCAACGCCTCGTCGACGCCTGCGCTGGCGTAGAATGCCAGCAGGTCGGCGAGGTCGGAGCGGTTGTTGGGGGAGGCGGCAGTCATGCCCGGCACATTCGTCCGCCGAGAGGCGATTTGCAACAACGCTGATTGGCGAAAGCGGCGCTGAAAGCTGATCTCCCCCACAAGTGGCGAGATCGTAGGGGGGAGATCGCTAACCCGTCGGTATTCGCGGATCCTGAACCAGATAGAACGTCCAGCGCGGCGTATAGTCGGTGATCAGAAATTCGAAGCGGCCCCTCTTCAGCGGGTCGATCTTGCCGTTTTTGAACAGCAGCCGGTCATAGGGTTCGAAATCGCGGTCGAAATCGGCATAGGCGCTCGACACGATATTGTCGGGCGTCTTGTTGCGCTGGTCGAAGGACAGGCCGTCGCCGAACACGCTCGGCTGGTTGAGGATCTCCTGCAGCTCGAACTGGAATTCGACCCAGGCCTGGCCGCTGTTGTTGAGCACGTCAATGCGCATGTAGAGGACGCCGTTGGCGAATTCGCCATTGGTGCTGAACGGCTGGATCGGCTTTGTGGTGCGGATGGTGAGCGTCACCGGCGTCGACGAATTCAGCTCCTCGGTGATGACCAGCGGGTCGTCCTTGGTGCCGAGGCCCGAGGCGCCGGTAATCTGGAAACCGCCAAGCTCGTCGGAAAAGGAATAGGCCCCAGTCGTCCACACCTTCACCGGCTCGGCATGAACCTCAACCGACGCCAGCACCGAAAGACCGAGAAGAAGCGCGCGGCAGATCCGGCCGGGCGGAAGGGGAAAGCGCGTCAATGAAAAGCCGGACGGCGTGCGCATGGGCAGAAGTATGGCCGATAAGCGAGCCGTCGAACAATTAAAATATGGGAACCGAAAATCCAGTCACTGCAGAAACGCTTGCAGCACTGTTGTTATCCGCGACTTTTTGGCGAAAACGGGATTGTCACGTCAGCGCCGGTTTCCTGTCGCGGATTGATGCGCTATGCAGCGCAGGAGCCAGCAAAATGCCCGGAAACGGTTAGCCAGTGCGGAGGGGTTGATGAGCGAGATCGAACGCGAGAGCATGGAATTCGACGTGGTCATCGTCGGGGCCGGCCCGGCGGGCCTTGCCGCGGCGATCCGTCTGAAGCAGGTCAATCCCGAGCTTTCCGTCGTCGTGCTGGAAAAGGGCGGCGAGGTCGGCGCCCACATATTGTCCGGCGCCGTCGTCGATCCCATTGGCATCGACCGCCTGTTGCCTGGCTGGCGCGAGGAAGACGGCCATCCCTTCAAGACGCCGGTTACGGCCGACCATTTCCTGGTGCTCGGTCCCGCCGGCTCATTCCGCCTGCCCAACATCCTGATGCCGCCGCTGATGAACAATCACGGCAACTACATCGTCTCGCTCGGCAATGTCTGCCGCTGGCTGGCAACCAAGGCCGAAGCGCTGGGTGTCGAGATCTATCCGGGCTTTGCTGCCGCCAGCCTCGTCTACAACGATGCCGGCGCCGTCACGGGTGTCATCACCGGCGACATGGGCGTCGAGAAGGACGGCACGCACGGCCCGGGCTTTGCGCCGGGCATGGCGCTGATGGGCAAATATGTGCTGATCGGCGAGGGCGCGCGCGGTTCGCTGTCCAAGCAGTTGATCGCCAGGTACAAGCTGTCCGACGGCCGCGAGCCCGGCAAATACGGCATTGGCCTCAAGGAACTGTGGCAGGTCAAGCCGGAGAACCATCGGCCGGGCTTGGTGCAGCACTCCTTCGGCTGGCCGCTCGACCTGAAGACCGGCGGCGGCTCCTTCCTTTATCATCTGGAGGACAACCAGGTCGCGGTCGGCTTCGTCCTGCATCTCAACTACAAGAACCCGTATCTGTCGCCCTTCGAGGAATTCCAGCGCTTCAAGACGCATCCGAAGATATCGGGCACCTTCGAGGGCGCCAAGCGCATCGGCTATGGCGCGCGCGCCATTACCGAAGGCGGCTGGCAGTCGGTGCCGAAACTGTCCTTCCCCGGCGGCGTGCTGATGGGCTGTGCGGCGGGCTTCGTCAACGTGCCGCGCATCAAGGGTTCGCATAATGCGGTGCTGTCCGGCATGCTGGCGGCCGAACATATCGCGCAAGCGATCGGCGCCGGCCGCGCCAATGACGAGCTGTCCTCCTACGAGAACGCCTGGCGGGCAACCGATATCGGCAAGGATTTGAAGAAGGTCCGCAACGTCAAGCCGCTCTGGTCGCGTTTCGGCACTGTGCTCGGCGTCGGCCTCGGCGGCCTCGACATGTGGCTGAACACGCTGTTCGGCTTCTCGCCCTTCGGCACGCTGAAGCATGGCAAGGCGGATTACGCGACGCTGGAGCCCGCCGCCAGGCACAAGAAGATCGCCTATCCCAAGCCGGACGGCGTGCTGACTTTCGACCGGCTGTCCTCGGTGTTCCTGTCCAACACCAATCACGAGGAAAACGAGCCGGTGCATCTCATCGTCGGCGACATGGGCCTGCAGCAGCGCTCCGAGCACGACGTCTTTGCCGGGCCGTCGACCCGCTATTGCCCGGCCGGCGTCTACGAATGGGTCGACAAGGACGGCAACGCCGCCGCCGATCCGGCGGCCAAGGATGTGCGCTTCGTCATCAACGCGCAGAATTGCGTGCACTGCAAAACCTGCGACATCAAGGATCCCAACCAGAACATCAACTGGGTGCCGCCACAAGGTGGCGAAGGCCCGGTCTACCAGGGCATGTGAGCCTCACCGACCGGGCCGTCTCGACCGCCGCCAGCAAAAATGGTGGCGAGGGGCCGGTCTACCAGGGCATGTAAGGCGCTCGGTGCCATGATTGTTGAAACCGTCGTCTGCTTGTGGTCTCATTGCCACGTCCATGGGGGATAGTGGCATGCGCATGTTGGTCTTGTTTTGCGTCGCCGTCATCGGCGCGGCCTGCGGCACGGCGTCAGCCGGCGTGAAAACCGTCGTCAAGACGCGAACCTACGATATCACCGGCACTACTGGTGCTGGTCTGGTCATAGCCATGAACCGCAAGGGACCCAAGCGCGGTTTCATGACCCACGCCATTGCGCAGACGAGCTACACCGCGGACTGGAACCTGGATCTCGGCCAGGCCAACGGCGTCTGCCGCCTGCGCCAGGCCAACGGAACGCTCAACATCACCTACACCTATCCGCGCGTGGCCTCGCCCGTAACGCCGGCGCTGCACAAACGCTGGAACCGGTTTTTCACCGGCGTTCTCGCTCATGAAGAAACCCATGGCCGTATCGCCGGGCAGATGATGCAGGCCGCGGAGCGGTCGGGTCGCGGCCTGAAATTTGCCAACGATCCGCAATGCAACAAGACCCGCGCCGAAGCCCGGCGGCGCCTGGAAGCCACGTCAAAGGCCTATGAAGCGAAACAGATCGCCTTCGACGCACGCGAGCACAGCGAAGGCGGCCATGTCGAGCGCATCATCGAGGCCCTGGTGGGCTTGTGAAACCTCAAGCCGTAACGTGTTAGTCTAGCCGCGTTTCCCTGGCTGGATCAGCGACACGGTGGCGGTGGCGTCCTCGTCGACCGGCTTGGTCTCGTCGCGCTTCAGCGAAAACTCCACCATCACCGGCAGATGGTCAGAGCCCGTGTCTTCCATCCGGGTTGACGACAGGATGGTCACCCCGCCCTTCGAGAACACCTGGTCGATCGGCAGGCCCGCATAGCGGCGCAGGAAGTCGGGCAGCGTCCGGTGAATCCAGCTCGGCCCGGCCGACGGCATCACGGTCAGTCCGCCGAGCGAGGCGACGCGCCGCACCGCAGCGCTCCACGGCACGGCGTTGCAGTCGCCGGCCATGATCGCCGTCTCGCCGAGCGAGGTGAGCGTCTTCGTCAACTCGCCGATCTGCCAGTATTGTTCCTTCGGCCACGGCCAGCTCAGATGGATCGCCGCGACATCGACGCCGATGCCACCGAAGTCGACCGTGGCGGTCGCCATCGCGCCGCGCGGTTCGCAATACGGTTCGGTACCGACGGCAAACGGCCGCCTGGACAGGAGCGCCACGCCGAAAACGCCGTTGGGGTAAGCGCAAAGGATGCGATAGGGATAGGCAGCAGTGATATAGCCCAGTTCGGTTGCCCACATCGCCGAGACTTCGTCGAGCGTGATCACGTCGGGGTTGGTCCGCCCGATCAGCGAAAGAACCTTCTTGGGTGTCGGATTGTTGAAGCGCAGGTTCATCTGCAGCAGCCGATAGACCACCTCGTTGCCGGGCTCGGCGTCACCGGCGGCCTGCACCGGCCACAGCCGCGGCAAGGTGCTCAACGTGCTGGCGAACGCAGCCACGGCCAAGAGCAGGCCCACACCCGCCTGCAGGCGAAACGGGGTGGCAAGCAGCGGCAGCGCGATCAGCGCCATCAGCACGGCCAGATGGATACGGAAATGGGCGAAGGAATCGAAGGCGGGATGCAGTGCGCCGAAGAACCCGACCACAAGCACGACCGAGAGGCCCAGCATTGCCAGGAACGCCATCGAAGCCATCATGTTTCGCACGCGTGCCATCAGACCAGGTTTTGCATTGCCCAGAGTGCCGGGCCAAGGGGTGTCAGGCCTGTTATCGGCGGAAATGCGGCCCAATCAAGATGACGAAATGCCTCGCAGCCAACGTCTACTGGAAGGCCGTCTACTGGAACGCCGTCTCCGAAAAGCTTCTCAGTTTGCGCGAATGCAGCCTTTCCATCGGCATTTCCGCCAGCTTTTCCATCGCCTTGATGCCGATGGTCAGATGCTGCGCCACCTGCCGCTTGTAGAACTCGGTCGCCATGCCGGGCAGCTTCAGTTCGCCATGCAGCGGCTTGTCCGAGACGCAAAGCAGCGTGCCGTAGGGAACGCGGAAGCGGAAGCCATTGGCGGCAATGGTGGCCGATTCCATGTCGAGCGCGATGGCGCGCGACTGCGACAGCCGCTGCACCGGTCCGCGCTGGTCGCGCAGTTCCCAGTTGCGGTTGTCGATGGTGGCGACAGTGCCGGTGCGCATGATGCGCTTGAGATCGTAGCCGGAAAGTCCGGTGACTTCGGCGACCGCCTCCTGCAGCGCCACCTGGATCTCGGCCAGCGGCGGGATCGGCACCCACACCGGCAGGTCGTCATCCAGCACATGGTCCTCCCTGACATATGCATGCGCCAGCACATAGTCGCCCAGCGCCTGCGTGTTGCGCAGGCCGGCGCAATGGCCGAGCATCAGCCAGGCATGTGGCCTGAGTACCGCGATATGGTCGGTGATCGTCTTGGCGTTGGACGGGCCGACGCCGATGTTGACCATGGTGATGCCGCCATGGTTTGGCTTCTTCATATGATAGGCCGGCATCTGCGGCAGGCGTGGCGCCGCCACGCCTTCGCTGGGCGCGCTCTGCCCGGCCTTGGTGACGACATTGCCGGGCTCGACGAATTCGGTATAGCCGTGGCCGCCTTCCGCCATCTGGGTCCGGGCGCGGGCGACGAACTCGTCGATGTAGAACTGGTAGTTGGTGAACAGCACGAAGTTCTGGAAATGCTGCGGGCTGGTCGCCGTGTAATGCGTCATGCGGTGCAGCGAATAGTCGATGCGTTGCGCCGTGAACGGCGCCAGCGGCCTCGGTTCGCCGAACGCCACTTCGAATGTGCCATTGGCGATCTGGTCGTCGGTGCCGTCGAGATCCGGAACGTCGAACAGGTCGCGGATCGGCCGCTTGATGCGCTCGGCGGCGGCGCCATCGACATGTGAGCCTTCCAGGAAGGCGAAATGCAGCGGGATCGGCGTGGTTGATTCCGAAACCGTAACCGGCACGCCGTGATTGCGCATGATGAGCCGAAGCTGCTCGACGAGATAGGTTTCGAACAGCGCCGGCTGGGTGATGGTGGTCGAGAAATGCCCCGGCGTCGGCATGTGGCCGTATGCCTGGCGCGAGTCGATCTGGGTGAATGAATTGGTGGTGACGCCGATCTCCGGGTAGAAGGCACGGTAGCGCTTGCTTTCGTCGCCGCCGGCGGCAAGTGCCGCAAAGGAGTCACGCAGGAATTTGGTGTTGCGGTCGTAGAGCGCCTGCAAGGCGGCCACGGCCCTTCTGGCGTCGTCGAAGCTCTTCTTGCCGAAAGGCTCCGGCATGACGACCGATTCGATAGCTTGTGGGTAGATTCGCTTTTCCATGGCCTAATATAGAGACTTGAGGCCGCACTTGGGAGGGGGAGGGTGGCCACCAAGGCGGCCAAGGCGAAGATTTATTCTGGCACACCTCACCCGCGCTGCAGGCTGACCAGCAGAACAAAGCCAACGCCATGCTTCTTCGTCGCCGGCGCGTCGATCGTCGTGTCGGCGTCGGCCCGCATCATGGGCATGGCCAGGACCGGCGCCGACAGCACGATCAGGACGAGCGCCGCCCGCGGCAGAAGCCGAAGGGTCTTGAGGGCGTTGATGGCTGTGCGGTTCATGGCTTTGGCTTTTCTGTTTGGATCTACGTCTTTGTCGTCTCAGGGGCGGAAATGGTTCATGCAATTGAACTGGCAGGCGTTGGAACTTCCTGCATCCCAGGAGCGCGCGGGACGGCCGGCTTCGGCCACGAGAATGGCGAAGAACATGCCGAACAGGCTCATCAACAGGCAGACGATGGTGAAGCGGCGAGCGAGCATTTGGGTGGTGTCTCCTTGAACACGCCATCAAAATGCCCTGATGCGACTGAACCGGCTCTGATGCCGGCGTTCATCTGCGGTTCAAAGTGATTGACGATGTTTTAGGAAGAGCGTTGGCCCGATTACAGGCCGCGAGGTGCGCCTATGCCGGTAGGCCGTGGGCACCTGGAAAAGGAAACGGGGCCAGCTGGCCCCGTTATCGTTGCGTCAAAACAGCAAGCTCAGAGCTTCTGCCAGGTCTGGCTCTTGCAGATCAGCCCGCCGAGCACGCAGCCGCTCATCTTCAGCGAGGTACCCGACAGTGTGGCCTTGCCGGAATAGGTCTTGTCGTTTGCCGGATCTGTGATGTTGCCGGCATATTTGTTGTTCCCGGTCGCCTTGAGCGAACCGATGGTCTTGCCGGCATATTTGCCGGTCTTCAGGGTGATGGAGAATGAACCGCTGCCGCCAATGAGTGCGGTGTCGCCGGCTTGCGTCTTCCAATTGCCTTCGATCGGATCGGCCCAGGCCGCGCCCGCCATCATCAATGTGGCCGTCACGGCCAAGCTCACTTTGCGAAACATATCTGTCCTCCCTGTGGTTTTACGTGGAGCGCCGCCTCCCTGCCCCTTACGCAAACGTAAGCTAATCCAGCTCCCGGCAAAACAAAAGCGGGTGCCGTGAGGGAAGGTTTTGCAATTTTCATGAGGTCGACAAAACGCTCGGCGACCAGGAAATGAAACGATCGACGCGCCGGCTTTGCTTCCTGTGGTTAGCGGAGTGTTGACCGACGCCCGGCAAATTTTCGTCAAATCCGGTACGAAACAGCGCGATTGCTGGCTTTGTATCCTTAACGAATTTCCGCGTTTACCTCTTGTTTTAGCTTTGTTTTCTCCAAATTAAGCACGCCGTTTAACGACGGATTCAAGGCTCGGCTTCATTCTCGAAAGCATCGAAAGAGCGGCTCCCCAGGGGACACCGGGGACAGAAAAGGCCCGCTCTCGGGAGCCAGACAGGGGACTAAAATGGCACGTTTTGAAATGCTTGAAGCCGGCTTCGGCGCCATGGGGGCAACTGCCCAGGCCGACATTCTCTTCGAACTGGGCATGATGTATGCGACCGGCCGCGATTGCGAGACCGATGTCGTTGCCGCCCACAAATGGTTCAACATCGCCGCCATCAAGGGCTCGGTCCGCGCCGCCGAACTGCGCTCGGAACTGTCGGCTGCAATGTCCAAGGTCGAGATCGCCAGGGCGCTGCGTGAAGCCCGCGAATGGATGACCATCCACTGAGATCGCAGGCAGATTATCTAAAACAGGGAAGCCCCGGGATCGAAACCGCAAAAGACGGCTGGAACCGGTGAAATAACAGGGCCGCGGCAAGACGGTCGACAACGAAGAACAAGGACGCGGCAGGCCGACAAGGTCCAGCCGCGCACAATGGGGACGACGAGCAGGTTTTCGTGGCGCGGGGGCGCATGGGGACTGCTCCAAGAGCAAAAAGCCACGACCGGCCGGAACAAGGCTGGCGTGGCTTTTTGCGTTGAAGAGGCCCAATCGAGTGGCGCCGATGCGCCTAGACAGGCCCAGTGAAGGATGAAATTGTCCCGCCTTCTGAAAGAAGCGCGGCCAGAGCGGCTGCGCGAGTGTGGGAGGAGTTCTATCACCATGAAAAAAATGGGTATTTTGAGCGCGGCCGTATTTGGCCTGATGATGAGCGCGCCGGTTGCCTTTGCCGATGACATTACCATTTCGGTGGTCGGCCCGATGACCGGACAACTCGCCACGATCGGCGATCAGTTCAAGCAGGGCGCAACGGCAGCCGCCGACGCGATCAACGCCGCCGGCGGTGTCAACGGTTCGATGATCAAGCTCGACATCGAGGATGACCAGTGCGATCCCAAGCAGGCGGTTTCCGTCGCCAATCGCATCGTCGCCAACAGCGTCAAGTTCGTCGATGGCCACGCCTGCTCGGGCTCCGCCATTCCGGCCTCGGCCGTCTACGCCGAAGCCGGCGCGCTGATGATGAGCCCGTCCGCCTCCAATCCCGAGCTGACCGATGCCGCCGCCAAGGCCGGTTGGCCGACAATCATGCGCCTCTATACGCGCGACGACGCGCAGGGCGCCTTCATGGGCCCGTGGATCGCCAAGAAATATGCCGGCAAGAATGTCGTCATCCTGCATGACAAGAGCGCCTACGGCCAGGGCGTGGCCGATGCCGTCAAGGCGACGATGAATACCGGCGGTCTCAAGGAAATCGACTATGAAGGCATCAATGCCGGCGAAAAGGACTATTCGGCGCTCGTCACCAAGCTGAAGGACCTCAAGGCCGACGTCGTCTATTTCGGCGGTTACCATCCCGAGGCCGGCCTGATCCTGCGCCAGTCGGCGGAGCAGAACGTCAAGTTCCAGTTGATCATGCCGGACTCGATCGCCACGCCGGAATTCTGGCAGGTCGCCGGCCCGGCCGGTGAAGGCACCATGTTCGTCTTCCCGTCCGACCCGCAGGCCAAGCCCGAAGCCAAGGAGGCCATCGCCAAGATCAAGGCGGGCGGCTTCGTGCCGGAAGGCTTCACGCTGTTCTCCTACGCCGTCGTTCAGGCCTTTGCAGAGGGCATCAAGCGCGCCGGAACCGCCGATCCGGTCAAGGTTGCCGAAGCGCTGAAGAACGGCACGCCGTTCAGCACCGTGGTCGGCGAGGTCACCTTCGACGAGAAGGGCGATCTGAAGAATGCCAGCTACGACATCAACCAGTGGCATGACGGCAAATACGCGCCTATCGCGCAGTAATCGTCCGCGTGCTCCTGAAATGGCCGGGCTTCTCCCGGCCATTTTTGCTTAAGGGCTATGCAGCCTCTTCAACGAAGCGCACCAGCACGGTTCCGTCGGTGACCTGCGCGCCCTCACTCGCAATCTCGGCAATGACGCCGTCATGGCTGGCCGCGATCGTGTGCTCCATCTTCATCGCTTCCAGGATCAGCAGCGGCTGGCCTTTGCTCACGGTCTCGCCTTTTGCCGCGCGCACCAGCTTGACCAGGCCGGGCATCGGCGCGCGCAGGCTGCCGGAAGCGGCGGCGGCCTCGTCTGTCCGCGCCAGCGGATCCGGGACGAGGAAACTGTGGCCGACCGCGCCTTCGAACACGGTGACGTGGCCTGGCCAGCGGGCAAGGCGAGGGGCAGCGCGAAGATCGTGCGAGTTGACGCTGTCATAGGGCGCATCAAGCGCCACCTCGAAGCGGCCGTCCGGCCGCACTGAAACACGTGCCAGAATATCGTCCTCGCCATGACGCAGCCGCGTGCGCCTCGCGACGGTGTGGAAATGCGCATAGCCTGCCAGCGACGACCATGGATCGTCTGATGGCGGCAACGCACCGGCACCGGCTGCTGCAAGGGCGGCCGCGGCAACGATCTCGCTGCTCGGCGGGACGATCGCGGTCAGCGCTTCCTGATGCCTGCCGATCAGGCCGGTATCGACGTCGCCGGCGGAAAAGTCGGTGTCCGCGGCAAGTGCCGCGAGAAAGGCGGTGTTGACGGTCGAGCCGGCGATCTCGGTCTGCGACAAGGCTGTGCCGAGTGCGTCGAGCGCGGCTTGCCTGTCCTTGGCGTGGACCACCAGCTTGGCGATCATCGGATCGTAGAAGGGCGAGATCGCATCGCCGGCCCGCACGCCGGTCTCGATGCGTATCGTGGCGCCTTCTGGAGCGTTGTCGGGAAATGTGAGGTGATGCAGTGTGCCTGTCGCCGGCAAAAACCCTTTTGCCGCGTCCTCTGCATAGATGCGCGCCTCGAAGGCGTGACCGGAAAGTGCGATCTCGCTCTGCGTCTTCGGCAGCTTTTCGCCGCTAGCCACCCGCAGCTGCCACTCGACCAGGTCGGTGCCGGTGACCATTTCGGTGACGGGATGTTCGACCTGCAGGCGGGTGTTCATTTCCATGAACCAGAAGCGGTCGGGCTTCAGCCCTTGCGAGGCGTCGACGATGAACTCGATGGTGCCGGCGCCGGAATAGCTGATTGCCTTGGCGGCCTTGACCGCGGCGTCCGTCATCGCTTTGCGCAACGCCGGTGTCATGCCGGGCGCCGGCGCTTCCTCGATTACTTTCTGGTGGCGGCGCTGCGCAGAGCAGTCGCGCTCGTAGAGATGCACCGCGTTGCCAAAATTGTCGCCGAACACCTGGACCTCGATGTGGCGCGGCTTGTCGACATATTTTTCGACCAGCACGCGGTCGTCGCCAAACGCTGCCTTGGCCTCGCGCCGTGCACCCGACAGCGCTTCCGAGAAATCGTCGGGATGCTCGACGCGGCGCATGCCTTTGCCGCCGCCGCCGGCGCGCGCCTTGATCAGCACGGGATAACCGATCTCGCGCGCCTTGGACGCCAGCAGCACGATCTCCTGCGCCTCGCCATGATAGCCCGGCACCACCGGCACGCCGGCCTTCTCCATCAGCCGCTTGGCCGCGTCCTTCAAACCCATGGCGCGGATCGAGGCGGCCGACGGGCCGATGAAGTTGAGCCCTGCCGCCACCACCTGATCGACGAAGTCGGGGTTTTCCGAGAGGAAGCCGTAGCCGGGATGGATCGCTTCGGCGCCTGTCGCCAGTGCGGCCGCGACAATCTTGTCGCCGCGCAGATAGCTTTCGCCGACGGGCGAAGCGCCGATATGCACCGCCTCGTCGGCCTTTTCGACATGCAGGGCCTTGGCATCGGCGTCGGAATAGACGGCGACGGTGCGCACACCGAGCCTGCATGCGGTTCGGATCACCCGGCAGGCGATCTCGCCGCGATTGGCGATCAGGATCTTGGCGAACATAGAGCCTCCCGGAGCAGAGATTGGGCGCTGTCCAGCCGACCTATCCGCACAAGCGTTCTCATCGCCGAACCCTGCAATGCAGCCCGGCCGTTGTCAAAGGGTCGGGAAGGAAGGCCTGCCTTACTTGGAAGCGGCGACTTCGCAGCCCGCTCCGGTGATGACCTTGTAATGGCTGCGGGCGGCCTCGCAGGACTTCATCGCCCGGTCTTCGGCAGCCTTCTGTGACGGCGCATTCAAGCCCGAGCCGCAGATGATGTACAAGGAACGGATCCGAGCATAGGGGGTTGTCGCATAGGCCGAATGGCCGCCAGCCGCTACATAGGCATTGTAAGCCCTGGTGCATTGGTCTTTCGGGTTTTTCGGCAAATACGGATAGAAATGAGTGTCGCCCTTGCTTCCCGCCAGCGACGCCGCCGTTGCGATGCCGGTTTTCACGACTATGAGCAAGCCGGCAAGGATCGACGCGGCAGCCCGTTTGATGTTCGCGGATTTCATTTGTTTCCACCCGTTTGGAAAGAACCGAGGCCGACCGGCGCCCATCTATTTGGACGCGGCGATGCTGCACGCTCCGCTGGTCTGGAATTTCCACTTCTTGAGACCGGCTTGGCACGATCTCAATGCAGCGTCCTCCGCCGCCTTTTGGGTCTTGGCGTTCACATGGTTGCCGCAAATGAAGAACTCGGTCATCCGGGCGATCGGAGTGGAAGCATAGGCGGAATGGCCGCTGGCGGCGACGTAGTCCTTGTAGGCCTTCAAGCAGCCCCCGGTCGTGCCGACCGGAAAGTAAACTGGATAACGCACGTCGCCCTTGCTCCCCGCCAGCGAGCCGGCCGCCTCGGCGCCAGGTGCAATCAATATTAGAAATCCCGCAAGTATCGACGCTGTCGATCTGCAGCGATATTTCAAAGCCATTTCCACCCAACCCCAACTGCCCAGTGCCGGGTAAGCAATAGCGAATATTTCTTGCAGCCGCCAGTCCGCCGACGATAATTCGTTTTGGCCTGCTTTGGGGAAACTTTTGTGCCATAAGTTCAGCTTTCCTCAACGTCAGCAACGGCTTGCCGGTATAGTTCTGCGGTCTGTTCATCGAAGCAGCAGAAGGTAACGATTTCGGGCAAGGCATGCTGCGCGAGGAAGCTGCCAACGACGCCGGCGGCGATCCCGCTCGCCTCATTCTTCGGATAACGGTAGATGCCGGTCGAGATCGCCGGAAAGGCTACCGTCCGACAGTCACGGGCGCGAGCGATTTCAAGCGAGCGGCGGTAGCAGGAGGCGAGCAGTCCCGCTTCGCCTTTGCCGCCACCCTGCCAGACAGGTCCGACCGTGTGGATGACGTAGCGCGCCGGCAGCCTGTAACCCTTGGTGAGCTTTGCATCGCCGACCTTGCAGCCGTTCAGCATCCGGCATTCGAATTCGAGCTCCGGGCCGGCCGCGCGGTGAATGGCGCCGTCGACGCCGCCGCCCCCAAGCAGCGAGGAATTGGCGGCATTGACGATGGCGTCGACAGCCAGTTTCGTGATGTCGCCGGTGTGGACGCTTATCCGTTCGCCGAACTTGCTCATCCTACATCCTGAAAACGCCGAACTTCGTTTCTTCGATGTTGGCGTTGAGCGCGGCCGACAGGCTGAGCGCCAGCACCTCGCGCGTTTTCGCCGGGTCGATGATGCCGTCGTCCCACAGCCGTGCCGAGGAATAGAGCGGATGGCCCTCATGCTCGTATTTCATCAGGATCGGCTTCTTGAATTTCGCTTCCTCGTCCGCGCTCCACTCACCGCCCTTGCGCTCGATGCCTTCGCGCTTGACCACCGCCAGCACGGTCGCTGCCTGCTCGCCGCCCATCACCGAAATGCGTGCGTTCGGCCACATCCACAGGAAACGTGGCGAATAGGCGCGCCCGCACATGCCGTAGTTGCCGGCGCCGAACGAGCCGCCGATGATCATGGTCACCTTCGGCACGCGCGCGGTGGCGACCGCCATCACCAGCTTGGCGCCGTCCTTGGCGATGCCGCCCGCCTCATATTTTCGCCCGACCATGAAGCCGGTGATGTTCTGCAGGAAGATCAGCGGAATCTTGCGCTGGCAGCACAGCTCGATGAAATGCGCGCCCTTCAGCGCACTTTCGGAAAACAGCACGCCATTGTTGGCAATGATGCCGACCGGCATGCCCTGGAGATGGGCAAAGCCGGTGACCAGCGTGGTGCCGTAATTCTGCTTGAACTCGTCGAACTCGGAACCGTCGACGACGCGCGCGATCACCTCTCGTACATCATAGGGCTGGCGCAGATCCGTTGGCACGATGCCGTAAAGTTCATGTGGATCGTGACGCGGCGGCGCGGGTTGTCGTAAGGCCAGACTTACGGTCTTGCGCCGGTTTAGGTTTTTGACGATGCGCCTGCAGATGGCCAGCGCATGTTCGTCGTCCAGCGCATAGTGGTCGGCGACGCCCGACAGCCTGGTGTGCACGTCGGCGCCGCCGAGTTCCTCGGCGCTGACGTCTTCGCCGGTGGCAGCCTTCACCAGCGGCGGGCCGCCGAGAAAAATGGTCGCCTGGTTGCGCACCATGATCGTCTCGTCCGACATTGCCGGCACATAGGCGCCGCCTGCCGTGCACGAGCCCATGACGCAGGCGATCTGGGGGATGCCGGCCGCCGACATGTTGGCCTGGTTGTAGAAGATGCGGCCGAAATGCTCGCGGTCGGGAAACACCTCGTCCTGGTTGGGCAGGTTGGCGCCGCCGCTGTCGACGAGATAGACGCAAGGCAGGTTGTTCTGCAGCGCGATCTCCTGCGCCCGCAAATGCTTCTTCACCGTCAGGGGATAATAGGTGCCGCCCTTCACTGTGGCGTCGTTGACGACGACCATCACCTCGGTGCCTTCGACACGGCCGACGCCGGCGATCATGCCGGCCGAGGAGATGTCCTCGCCATACATCGACCATGCCGCGAACTGGCCGATCTCGAGGAAGGGCGAGCCGGTGTCGAGCAATTGCGCCAGCCGCTCGCGCGGCAACAGCTTGCCACGCGAAACATGACGTTCGCGCGCTTCATCCGAGCCGCCGCGCTCGACGCTGGCCGCCTTGTCGGCGATGTCGGCGACCAGTGCGCGCATACGCTCGGCGTTTGTGCGGAAGGTTTCTGAAGAGGGGGAGATCTGGGTCTGGAGCGTAGCCATCGTGTCGTCGCTTCCTCAAATCTCTTGATGCCGGAGCGGAACCGTTGTATCAGCCCGCGCCGGAACGCCGTGGGCTTTGTTCAGGGTACGGCGTTCGCTGGTAACTGACACTCCTCGGAGGCAACGATGAAAAGCATGAATATGCATTTCACAAGCTGTCTCCCTTCGGCCATGGGCTAACGCCGCCGGAGGGCGGCTTTCCATATTCCGAATTTGGGCGAGAGGAACGCGGTGCGAGTACGCACTGCGAGTGTCATCATGTATGTGCGATTTGTTACGCCGCTGATCCATCCCGACAGCCGGGTGGAGACGGGCTTCTTTCATGCGGCCTGGTACCTCCACAATACCGGCTGCGCGGACTGGATCCACGGTGAATTGGGAGATCAGTTCGACTGGTTCGATAGGCATTTGCCCCTTCCGGGCCGGATCGGTCGACATTTCAAGCGCCGCAACCCGATTTGGGGCATCTGCTGGTTTCATCCCGACGCCAAGGAGGCCATCAGCCGCGCGCGTTACTGCGCTTGGCTGATCGAGGAGGGTGGCTTGCCTGTGAGGTCGATCACCTCGACATCTCAGCGCGAAGTTCTGTGGCGCGATGCGCACCAGATCGTCGCCAAGCCCACACACGAGCTGCCGAGGGCATTCGCCTGAGATGGCGGAGGGGCTCATCACACCTCCTCCGCCATGATCTCGCGTCCGATCAGCCAGCGGCGAATCTCGCTGGTGCCGGCGCCGATCTCATAGAGCTTGGCGTCGCGCAGCAGCCGTCCCGTCGGATACTCGTTGGTATAGCCGTTGCCGCCAAGCAACTGGATGGCATCGAGCGCCATCAGCGTCGCCTTCTCCGCCGCAAACAGCACGCAGCCGGCGGCGTCCTTGCGCGTCGTCTGGCCGCGATCGCAGGCAGCCGCCACCGCATAGACATAGGCGCGGGCGGCGTTCATCGTCGAATACATGTCGGCCAGCTTGCCTTGCACCAGTTGGAACTCGCCGATCGGCTGGCCGAACTGCTTGCGTTCATGCACATAGGGGATCGCCACGTCGAGGCACGCCGCCATCAGCCCGATCGGGCCGCCGGCAAGCACCGTGCGCTCATAGTCGAGACCGGACATCAGCACTTCGACGCCGCGCCCTTCCTCATGCAGCACGTTGTCGAACGGCACCTCGACATTCTCGAACACCAGTTCACCGGTGTTGGAGCCGCGCATGCCGAGCTTGTCGAGCTTTTGCGCCACGGAAAAGCCGGCCATCGCCTTCTCGACGATGAAGGCGGTGATGCCGCGTGAATGGCGCTCGGGGTCGGTCTTGGCGTAGACCACCAGTGTCTCGGCATCCGGCCCGTTGGTGATCCACATTTTGGAGCCGTTGAGCACATAGCGGTCGTTGCGCTTTTCGGCGCGTAATTTGAGCGAGACGACGTCGGAGCCGGCGCCCGATTCCGACATGGCCAGCGCGCCAACCCTTTCGCCCGAGCACAATGCCGGCAGATATTTCTCCTTCTGCGCCGATGTCGCCCAGCGGTTGATCTGGTTGACGCAGAGGTTCGAATGGGCGCCGTAGGAAAGACCGACCGAGGCCGAGGCACGGGAAATCTCTTCCACCGCGATCACATGGGCGAGGTAGCCCATGCCGCTGCCGCCGAAATCGGGATCGGCGGTGATGCCGAGCAGGCCGAGCGCGCCAAGTTCTTTCCATAGATGCATCGGGAATTGATTGCTGCGGTCGATCTCGGCGGCGATCGGCGCTATTTTCTCCTGGGCAAAGCGGCGTACCAGATCGCGCAGCGCCTCGATGTCTTCGTCATGCCCGAAGCTGAGCGTGTTCGTATACATGCCGTTCCTCCCGGGTTGTTGTCGCGCCAACCAGACGCATTGTCATCGAAAGATATGTCGCTGTGACTTCAGCCATCGACAGCCGCTCGCCCGGCCGGAACCAGACGATGACGCCGGTCATCATCTGGATCAGTGCCATGGCGGTGAGCCCGGTGTCCTCGATGCTGAACGCGCCTGCCTCCGCACCGTCGCGCAGGATGGCCCGCAGTTCCTTCTCATAGGCGGTGCGCATGCGCAGGATCTGTGTCAGCCGGTCATGCGACAGGCTGCGCAACTCCATGTTCGAGACATGCGTGGAGTGGCGGCGCTCTATGTGGAAGGCGATGTGGTTCTCGACATAGGCAGCAAGCCGCGTCACGGGATCGGCGGCATCGGGGCGTGAGGCGTCCCAAGCTTTGATCAGCCCTTCCATGTGCTCGCGCATCAGCGTGAACAACAGGTCTTCCTTGGTCGGGAAATATCGGTAGAGAGCAGCTGCCTGGACGCCGACCTCGGCGGCGAGCTGGCGCATCGACATCGCCTCGTAGCCGAAGCGCGCGATCAGGCTGACCGCCGCCTCGCGGACGGCAGCTTCGGTCTTCTCACCGTCGGATCCGGTGGTGCGCGCCATGATGGCCTCTCTATGTCGACCAACAATAAAACGAACGTTCAATTAATTCAAGTGGGCAATCGGAATCGTGTCGTCTATACGATGATCCGAAAGTCGGTCGGCGCGTCGCGGAGTTCGAACTCCTCGGTCTCGACCTTTGAAACCGAAGCTCCCTTCGGCCCTTGCCGCAGCCGTTCGATCATTGTCGAAACCGCAGCATCGGCACCGGCAATCCAGGCCGTCACCGTGCCGTCTCGTTCGTTGCGCACCCAGCCTGTCAGGCCAAGCTCTATCGCTTCGCGCCGCGCCCACACCCGGTAGCCGACGCCTTGCACCTTGCCGTGGACGCGCGCCTTCACCGCCCTTTGCCGATCATCCATCGTCGTCTCCCATGCACAGAGTCTGGCGCAGAATCGGACGAAAGCAACAGGCTTCAGTCGTTGGATTGCAGCTGGATCGGACAGAAGCCAAGATCCCGCCTTTGAGGTGAATGGCGCCATCCAGCAAATAGTTGACTAAATCAACTAATACGATGAAGATCGGACACTGCGGAAATGTTCGGAGAGGTGCCTGAAATGCCGGCCGATCGAAATGCGTTGATTGCCGAGATCCGCGGCTTCAACAGGTTCTACACCTGCCTGGTCGGGCTGCTCGACGAGACGCTGACGCAGAGCGCGTACACTTTGGTCGAAGCCAGGCTGCTGTTCGAACTCGGCCGCCGGTCAGCCGACGTTTCTGCTGGCCCCGGCGGCGAGGCGGGTTTTCTGGCGAGGGCATTCCATCTCGATCTTGCGCCTGTTGCATCGGCCCTTGCCGGCGAACTCCAACTCCCGCCGGCCCATCTCATGCGGATCCTGAGGAAATTCATGGCCGCTGGCCTGACCGAACTGCGTACCGATCCGGATAATCGGCGTCGGCGGATTCTATCACTGACCGCCCGGGGCAGTGCGGCGCTGGCCACACTTCAGGCGGCGGCGAATCGTGATCTCGCCTGTCTGACTGCAGGCCTCGCCGAAGATGAAGCGGCCGAGCTTTCGGAGGCGCTGACACGGGTCACGCGGCTGCTCGGTGGTGGCGCCAAGGAATAGCGGGCTCTGCCGGCTGCCAGGTGATGCCGGCCTGCCGGCTGGTTCGCTCGCCGCGTCGTGCCGTCGCCACATGGCGATGATTGCAGCGGCCGGTCTAATTCCCGCGCGCCGCGGCGAGCGCGCCGGGCAGTTCCTCGGCAAAGATGTCGAGCTCATGGTCGAGGCCGACACTCACCCGGATGCAGCGATCGAGGCCTGGCGCCATCGGCTTGCGGATGAACACGTCGCGTGACAACAGGTTTTGCAGCACCTTGAGCGCGAAGGCGCCATCCTGGCCACAGTCTATGGTGACGAAATTGGTCGCTGATGGTAGCGGCTTCAGCCCGTTCGCCTCGGCAATTCCGGCGATGCGCGTGCGGCCGGCAGCGACCCGCGCCACCACGCTGCGCAGCCAGTCCTGGTCGGCAAGCGCTTCGACGCCGGCGATCTGCGCCATACGGCTGACGCCGTAATGGTTGCGGATCTTCTCGAAATCGCGGATCACCTCAGCTTCCGCCACCGCGTAACCGCAGCGTATGCCGGCCAGCCCATAGGCTTTGGAGAAGGTGCGCATGCGGATGACATTCGGCCGCGCGACATCGATCGGCGGCAGCGCCGAGGCCGGCCCCAACTCGCCATAGGCCTCGTCGAGCACCAGCATGGTGGTCGCCGGCAAGGCTTCGATGAAGCGGGCGATCTCGCCTGCTTCCCACCAACTGCCCATCGGATTGTCGGGATTGGAGAGATAGACCAGCGGCGCCTTCTCCCTGGCGACCGCAGCCAGCAGGTCGTCCAGGCTTTCCTTGTCGTTCTCGTAAGGCACCGTGACCAGCCGGCCACCGACGCCGGCGATGTGGAAGTTGAACGTGGGATAGGCGCCGAGCGAGGTGACCACCGCGTCGCCGGGCGCCGCATACATGCGCGCCACCAGGCTGAGCAGACCGTCTATGCCTTCGCCAACCACGACGTTCTCGGCGCCGACGCCGAGATGGCGGGCCGCTGCTTGCTTCAGATCGTAATTGTCGGGGTCGCAATACATCCACTGGTCACGCGCGACGCTCTCCATACGCGCAATGACGCGTGGCGATGGCCCGAAACTGCTCTCATTGGCGCCGATGCGGGCGCGAAACGGGCGGCCGCGATCACGCTCCTGCGCCTCCGGGCCGACAAACGGCACCGTGGAGGGAAGCGCGCCGACAAGCGGCGTGAGGGCAGGGCGCTGGCGCATGGCAAAAGCTCACGAGAAGAGGGGCTTCTTGCTAGCGTGCCAGCCGGAACGGCGCAAGTTCCGCCAGGGCGCAAGGCAGGGCCTTTGTCGAACTGCCGGTTGCGCCAGAAATCGTCTCAAGATTTCGCGCGGCAGCCCATCATTCGGGTATCTTACAAGAAAAACCCGGCGGTCGCCCGCCGGGTTCAATTTTTGAGCTAGGTTCGACCTTTTAGAACGAACGTTGGAAGCGCAGGAGACCGCCGATGCTGCTCTTCTTGTCGGCGTTGGTGAAGTTGGAGAAGTCGGCGTCGTCGAACTTGCCTGCATTGAGGTAGTCGACTTCGGCCGTGACCGTGAAGCCTGGAACCACATCGTAGGCGATGTTCGCGGCGACGCCGAGGTTCTTCCATTCGTCATACGAGACCTGGGCGTTGAACGAGGTCTTCTCGTTGATGGTGTAGGTGCCACCACCCCAGACCGCCCAGTTGCCACCCCACTGCTTGTAGAAGCCGCGGCCACCGGCGTCGATCGCGTAATTCGGATCCGTCAGGTTGTCGTCGGTGCCGTAGCCGCCCATGATGAACAGCGACAGGTTCTGCATCGGGGTGATGTCCAGGCGAACCTTGCCGGCGACTTCTTCGTAGTTGCTGTCATAGGCCACGACGCCGGTGATGGCGCCCCAGCCTTGCGTGTACTTCACACCGCCGACGACATGCGGAACGTAGCTGTCGATCGTGCCGACGGTGCCCGAACCTTCTTCGAGAGAGACCACGGCCGAGAAGCCGTTGCCAGCGTCGAAGTAGTACTGGACGACGTTGGTGTCGAAATCGCCGTAGGGAACCAGCGTATCCTGGATGACGTTGCCGGCGTAGCCGATGAACGTATCGAAGGCGGATTCGTCCTTACCGACGCGCAGGCCACCGAGCTGGATCCAGGCGAAGTTCAAAGAGACATTCTTGTTGCCGGCCGGGTTGGAGTTGAATTCATCTGCTTCCGTGGCCGGATCGTCTGCCGAGGGGTAGCCGTTGCGGTTGCCGAAGTTGAAGCGGGTCTCGGTGTAGGTCTTCAAGGTGCCGAGTTCGGTTTCCTGGCCGGTCCAGGTCTTCAGCGTGAAGCGGGCGTTCTTGTAGAAGGTATCCTGCTCGTCGCCATCCTTATGGTCGAAGGACCTGGCACCGTCGAACGAACCGACGTCGCCGACGCCGATGTCGTAACGGACATAGCCGCCGATGCGCAGGCAGGTTTCGGTGCCGGGGATGTAGAAGTAGCCCGAGCCGTAAACGTCGCAAATCTTGACGTATTCAGCCGGTTCCGGCTCGGCGACGACGACGGCGTCGGCGGCGCGCGCACCGGATACTGCGATCAGGGCCGCAGCGGAGCCGAGAAGAAGGCT
>NZ_JBSKBQ010000001.1:1115000-1500161 GCF_053714375.1 Mesorhizobium sp. ArgA1 | reverse complement strand
CGAGCGCTTGAAACTCGCACTGTGTCTGGACATGCAAAACCCCCGAAGGTTGTGTCCAACTTTCGGGGGTCAGTTCACGAAGGCGGGTTTTTTCAAAATCTGCAGGCGTATCCAGCTTAGAGGCCGAAACCTTCGAAGCGTTTCTTGAACTTCGACAGGCGGCCGCCGCGGTCGAGCAGGGTCTGCTGGCCGCCGGTCCAGGCCGGGTGCGTGGTCGGGTCGATATCGAGGTTCATCGTATCGCCTTCGTTGCCCCAGGTCGAACGGGTCATGTATTCGGTGCCATCGGTCATGACGACCTTGATGGTGTGGTAGTCGGGATGGATGTCGGCCTTCATTGTCGTGTTTCCTGGCTTGTGCGCTGCCGACGGGCCGGTGGCCTGCGTCGATGCGCCCCTTTTTAAAACTCGAAGCCGCAGCTATTGAAAGCCACGGCTTCTAAAACGGTCGGCGAGCCTATACATCAGCCGGAATTGAATCACAAGGCCGCGGCAGGCGCATATTGAAAGCGACGGCCTGGAAGCAGCCAGAGGAAACGGTCATGGCGGATATCAGCGGCGAGCAAGACGAGCGCAGACGCTCGCTCGGACCGCTCAGGCGGCTCTATCCCTACATCGCCCGCTACCGCAAGCTGGTCATCGGCGCCGTCATTTCGCTCGCCATTGCGGCGGCGACGACGCTGACGCTGCCGCTTGCGGTGCGGCGCATGATCGACCACGGATTTACCCCGTCCGGCACCACCTTCATCGCCGAGTATTTCGCCGCTTTGGTGGCGATGGCCGCGCTTCTGGCTGCGGCATCGGCCGGCCGCTACTATTTCGTCATCACGCTCGGCGAGCGGGTTGTGGCCGACATCCGCAGCGATGTGTTTTCGCATGTCACGACGCTGTCGCCAGCCTTTTTCGACACCGCGCAATCGGGCGAGATCGTCTCACGGCTCGCAGCCGACACGACGCAGGTGAAATCCGCTGTCGGCGCGACGGCCTCGGTGGCGCTGCGCAACGTCATCCTCGGTCTCGGCGCGGTGGCGATGATGATCGTCACCAGCCCGAAACTGTCCGGCTTGGTCATCGCGGCCATTCCGGTGATCGTGCTGCCGCTGGTCGCCTTCGGCCGCTCGGTCCGGCGCCGATCGCGGCAGGCGCAGGATACTCTGGCGCAAGCAACCGCCTATGCCAGCGAGCAGATCGGCGCAGTGCGTACGCTGCAGGCCTTCACCAACGAAACGCTGGTCACCGGGCGGTTCTCGGCCGCGGTGGAGGCTGCCTTCCAGGCGGCGCGTTCGTCGATCTTCGCCCGCTCGCTGCTCACCTTCTTTGCCATCTTCATGATCTTTTCCTCGGTCGTGGCGGTGCTGTGGTTCGGGTCACGCGACGTGCTCGCCGGCACGATGTCGCCCGGCACGCTCGGCCAGTTCCTGCTCTATTCGGTGTTTGCCGCCGGCGCGCTCGGCGCGCTGTCGGAAGTCTGGGCCGAGCTCTCCCAGGCGGCAGGTGCTGCCGAAAGGCTGACCGAGATCCTCGACGAGAAGCCGGCAATCCTGGCGCCTGCGAGGCCGCTGCCGCTGCCAGCCAAGGCGAAAGGCGCGATCAGCTTCGACGATGTCTCCTTCTCCTATCCGGCAAGGCCGGACCGCGCCGCCGTCCATGGCTTGAGTTTTCAGGTCAAGCCGGGCGAGACCGTGGCGATCGTCGGCCCTTCGGGCGCCGGCAAAAGCACGGTCTTTTCGCTGATCCTGCGTTTTTACGATCCCGAGACCGGCCACATCGCCATTGACGGCGTCGACGTGCGCGAGGCCGATCCGGCCGATGTCCGGGAGCGTATCGCGATTGTGCCGCAGGATGTCACCATTTTTGCCGCGAGCGCGCGCGACAATATCGGCTTCGGCCGGCCGGGCGCCTCAAATGCCGAGATCGAGGCGGCGGCCAGGGACGCACTGGCCGACGAGTTCATCCTGAAACTCGACAAGGGCTATGATGCCCAGGTCGGCGAGCGCGGCGTGACCTTGTCCGGCGGCCAGCGCCAGCGCATCGCGATTGCGCGCGCCATCCTGCGCGACGCGCCGATCCTGCTGCTCGACGAGGCGACCTCGGCGCTCGACGCCGAGAGCGAGACGCTGGTGCAGAAGGCGCTGGAACGGCTGATGCAGGGCCGCACCACCATCGTCATCGCCCACCGGCTGGCAACGGTGCTGAAGGCCGACCGCATCCTGGTCATGGATGGCGGCCGCATCGTCGAGGAAGGCACGCATCAGAGCCTGGTCGCCAAAGGCGGCATCTATGCCCAACTGGCCAAGCTGCAGTTCGAAACCGGCGCCAGCGCGTTCAGGGGTGCTGCGGAGTAGGCGCTGCCGCGCAGATAGAGTTCAGCCGCGGGCAGGCTGGCGTCGCCCGCGCCGGACAGCGATGAATACCGGGACGCCGACGAACAAGGTCAAGAGGAACATGCTGGCGATGATCTGTCGCTGCTGCGTGTCCGGATCGCTGACCTTCACCTCGGCTGGCGGGGGGTCGACGTAGGTAAAGTCATACTCCCACTGAACGTCCTTAGAGATGTCCTCGACGGATTTCAGGTAATCCGCAATCACGTTGGCGGGGACTTCGCTCGCCAGCGTCTGCAAATTCCATTCGGCGCGGAATTCGGTTGCTGTGTTGCTCCACGACGTCTTCAGCGACACATAGGGTGTCACGATGTTTTTTATGTCCTCGCCGGAAAACCGCGCCTTGAGGTTGCGCACCGTCACGCTGTGTCGACGGTAATACGGAACGCCAAGGGATATGGGGCCGCGGCGGCCGACGATGGTCGGGGTCGGGAGATAGTTGCCGAGATCCGCCGCCTGGACAGGAAAATTCTTGGCAAGGTCGTTGGCGGCCAGCGCCTGCGCCGGCAATGAATAGCTCTCTTTCACGCTGACGATGTTGCCGTCGCGTCGGTCCAGAATTTCCAGCTTTGCGGTGCTTTGAATGCCCGGATACTGCTTGCTGTAATATTTCAGGTAGTTGTCCGACATCTCGGTCAGCGACTGGCCAGCCAGCCTGTTGCGCATCGAGTCGGCGTCGGCGCCTTCGTACATGGAAAAGACCGTCAGCGACAACGGATCGCCCGGCTTCTCGGGAAAGTCGAATTCCTCGGCGACCTGGATCGATGGGCTGGTGAGCTCCGGGGTCGGCATCTTCTCCAATCCGCCGGTGCTGGAAAGCGGCAGCGCGAACCCATAGTCGGCCTGCGCAAGATTGTATGCCTTGCCACCCTGGAGGTCATTGGTGGCATCCAGCCAGTATGTCTGGGTTCCGATCTTCGCCTTGACGATGGCATGGTCGAAATCGCGCAGCGCCGGCAGGTGCTGGTCCAAGGCCCGCCCATGGTCGAGATCGGCCAGGGCGACTTCGGCAGAAATGCCGAGTCGCACAAGCGACGAGGCAAGCAGCAATGCCTTGTCCTTGCAATCGCCAAAGCCGCTTTGCAGGACAGTCGCTGGATCGCGCGGAACATAGGATCCCGCACCGATCGACAGGCTGACATAACGGATCTGGTCCTGCACCAGCCGCGTCGCCTGGATCATCCGGTCTTCGGCGACGGGATGCTTGACGGCGATGTCGTCGAGCTTGGCTGCGAAATCGGCGGGAAAATCGGTCACCGGCCTGTAGTGGGGCGCTATGGCGTCGACGACGCTTTGCCAGTCTGCGGTTGAGGCCACGTCGACGGAGCCCCAGGCTGGGTACTGCACCGGCAGGTTGTCCTCGACCTTGACCGGTTCGGGATTGCGGATCTCCCACAAATAGATCGTGTCCGATCCCGACGATGAGATTACCGGCTTGAGTTCCGTTCCCCTTGCCTTGATCTGAAGCGGCTGACCGGCGGGCCAGGTGATGTTTGCGCGAATGAGCGCCACCGGCTCTTCCCACTCGGTCGCAAAGCTGAAGAAGAAAAGATCCTTGCCGACAAGCGGCGTGATTTCGTAGGTCGTCGCATAGTCGACAATGTCACCGACACGCACATCTTCGACGTTGACATGGGCCGTCAGCCAGCCGTCGTACAGGCCTTTCTCGGCGTCCTTTTCCTGCCTGAAAATATCGAATTTCGTGCTTGCCAGCCGGTCGATCACGGCGCCATCGCGGATGATGCGCAAATGGTTCAAGGTGACTTTGTGGCGCGACGGATCGAACTGCAGGTTGATCCCGGCGCCCTGCTCAAGGCCGGGCCGGTCGACGATCTTGTAGACCGTGCGCGAGTACTGGTCGTAGCCGCCGCTGCGATGGACGATCTGGTCGTCCGAGAGCAGCCACGAGATGCCGTTCCTGATCTGGTCGGATCGGGTGGCGTCAGCCGAGGGAACATCGATCAGCCTGGTCCAGGCCGGCGCCGGTCCGACAAGGACCACGTCGTCGGACAGGGCCGGAGAACTCAGGTTGATCAGAAAGAGGGCGAGGCCGATGAGCCGCCAGCAAGACTTGATCACACGAAAACCAATACACGCCGACATCCAGCTTCGCCAACTCTAGACCGGTTCAGCGTTTCACGGAAATGCTGAACCGCTCTATCCCTTTGTTTGGACGCAATTCCAAAAACAACTCTTTTTCAGAGGCTTTCCGGCAGAAGTAAAGCCCATCGGCCGATGTTTTTGGGGCCTGCAGCAGCCGGAACTAGTCGGCCCCGTAGCGCTGCTTCAGATGATTGGTGAAATGCGCGGCATTCAGTTTCTCGCCCGTGGCGCGCTCGAGCAGTTCGGGCGTCGACCAGCGCGAGCCCTGCGACCAGATCTTGTCGCGGCGCCAGTCGTTGATGGCGGCGAAATTGCCCTTGGCAAGATCGTCGTCGGCAGAAGGATGCTCGCTGGTCAGCGCCGCCCATTGCTGCGCCGCCATCATCGCGCCCAGCGTATAGGACGGGAAATAGCCGAAGGCCGCACCTGGCCAATGCACGTCCTGCATCGGCCCGTCGGCCGGGTTGTCGATGGTCGACAGGCCAAGATACTCCCGCATCTTGGCGTCCCACGCCTCTGGCAGGTCGGCGGCCCGCAGCCGCTCCGAGACAAGCTCCTGCTCCAGCTCGTAGCGCAGGATGACATGCAGCGGGTAGGTGACCTCGTCGGCGTCGACGCGGATCAGGCCGCGCTCGACCCGATGCACATGCGGCAGGATGTCGTCGAGCGACCAGGCTTCGCCGAGATACTTTTCGACCACGGGCAGCGCCCAGCGCCAGAATTGCGGGTTGCGGCCGATCTGCTTTTCGACGAACAGGCTCTGACTTTCGTGCACGGCCATGCCGCGTGCCTTGCCCAGCGGCCAGTGCGCCCAGGCCTTCGGCAGGTTCTGCTCGTAGAGCGCGTGGCCGGTCTCGTGCAGCACGCCCATAAGCGCCGACAGGAAATCGGAAGTCTTGTAGCGGGTGGTTATGCGCACGTCGCTCGGCACGCCGCCGCAGAATGGGTGATGCGACACCGACAGCGAGCCATGGGTGAGGTCGAAGCCGACCGCCGCCATCATGGCGAGGCCAAGTTCGCGCTGTTTGTCGATCGGATAGCTGCCGGAGAGCGCCTTCAGCGGGCGCTTGGCCAGCCGTGCTTCCTGCACGGCCAACGCCTCCGGCACGAAGCCCTTCAGAAAGGTCTTCAGCTCGGTGAAGACCGGCGTGATGTCGGCGGCGCGGTTGCCGGGATCATATTGCTCCATCAGTGCGTCGTAGGGATCGAGGCCGAGCGCTTCGGCGCGCAGCGCTGCCTCCTCGCGCACCAGCGCGATGACACCTTCGAGTGCCGGAAGGAAGCCGGCCCAGGCATTCTTGGCGCGCAGGTCACGCCAGAGTTGCTCGGAGCGCATGCGCGCCACCGTCTGGCGCTCGACGAATTCGACCGGCAGGCAGGTCAGGTTGGTGTATTGCCGGCGCAATTCCCGGACCGCCGCCTGCTGCTCCTCGTTCAGCACTTCTTGTTCGGCGGCGGCGAGCCAGTCGGCGATTTCCGGCGCCGTCGCCCGGGCATGCAGCATGCCGGCAAGCGAAGACATGGCTTCGGCGCGCTTCTCTCCGCCACCGACTGCCATGTGGGTCGCCTCGTCGGCGCCGAGGATGGCGAGCGCATGTTCCAGCGCTTCGAGCTTGTGGCCGAGATCATCGAGTTTCTGAAAGGACATGGCAGGTTCCGCGTTTTGGACGGCGGGAAAAGATACCAATGCGGCGGCATTGGCAACCCTGCACAAGTGCCGGTTAGCGGGCGTCGGTTGATGCGCGCAACGCGGTGCAACCTTGCATGCCGTGCCGCCCGTGCTCAATATGGCCCGACGGCGTGATGCCGTCTGGGGGAGAAAGACATGATCGCCAATATGCTGGTGGGGCTGGTGGCGCTGGTCCACTGCTACATCGTCTATCTGGAGATGGTGGCATGGGATACGCCGCGTGGCCACAAGGCGTTCAACCTCAAGCCGGACTTCGCCAGTGCCTCGAAGGTGCTGGCCGCAAATCAGGGGCTTTACAACGGCTTCCTTGCCGCCGGGCTGATCTGGGGCCTCTATCTCGGCGCGACCGGTTTCCAGATCAAGGTGTTCTTTCTGGCTTGCGTTGCCATCGCCGGGCTCTATGGCGCGGCGACCGCCAGCAGGAAGATCCTGTATATTCAGACCGTGCCGGCGGTGCTGGCGCTCGCTGCGCTGTGGCTCGGCTGGTAACAAAAAGGACGCCCTTGGGGCCAGGTCCCTCGGGCGTCAGACAGTTCCTTCCTCACTCTCGAGATATCAAGAGCGGACCTCAGCCGTTCGGATAGTGGCCGCCGTCGGAGCCATCGCCCATCAGGAAGCCGCTGCCGGTATCGACCATCAGCTTCTGGTTGACGTTGTCGAGGCGGCGCAGCAGGTCGTGGTACTGCGCAGCCGGGATCCTGCCATGGTCCGAACCGGCGACCCGTTCGGCGGCCTGGCTGATATGCGCGGCGCGCTGATGCAGCCGTTGCGCCTCGGAGGTGGAGATGCTGTTGGCCGCACGCGCGTCGGTGATGCCCTGGTCGACGCCCCGTATCTGCTCGATCAGGCCGGTCACGCGCGGACCGGTCATGTCGGTCGGGTCGCTGGCATCGAGGGCGCCCTTGCTGTGGTGGCCGGCGGCATAGGCGCCGGTAAACGGTATGGCGATCAGAAGTGTTGTGAAAGCTGCAGTCCTGAGAGTCTTCAAAGGGCGCATGATGTGCGTCTCCTCCTGCTGTGGAAGGGGCGAGCGCTTCGCTCCACCTTCCCGACGCGGGCCGTCGCGTTCCGTCGCGTCGCGATGGCAGGCATCGCCGGCGGTTCTCGGCCCTGCGCGGCAAATTAGGAGGCCAGAAACGCGAAGTGTAATTAAAAAAAGATAATGTTTTCAGGCCTTGCCGAGGCTGCCCTGCGCCCTAGAGTTGAGCCGACGAACAAATTCGCGTGACTAAAAATCACCGTTCGGTGAGCTTCAGTTCAATGCGGCGGTTCTTGTTGCGGGCATCTTCGGTGTCGGCGGGGTCGAGCGGCTGGAATTCGCCGAAGCCGGCTGCGACCAGTCGGTTGGCGGGCACGCCATTCTCGATCAGGTATTTGACCACCGAGGTCGAACGCGCCGTCGACAGCTCCCAATTGTCGCGGTAGCGGCCGGTGCCGGACAGTGGCTTGTTGTCGGTGTGGCCGTCGACGCGCAGCACCCAGTTGATCTCCGGGGGAATTTCCTTTTGCAGTTCGATGATGGCGTCGGCGAGCTTCTTCATCTCGACCTTGCCCGCATCGTTGATCACTTCGGAGCCGGTCGGGAACAGCACTTCCGACTGGAAGACGAAGCGGTCGCCGACGATGCGGATGTTCTCGCGATCGGCGAGGATTTCGCGCAGGCGGCCGAAGAAGTCGGAGCGGTAGCGGTTCAGTTCCTGTACGCGCTGCGCCAGCGCGACGTTCAGCCGGCGGCCGAGATCGGCGATCTTGGTGTTGGAATCGCGGTCGCGCGTTTCAGAGACGTTGAGGGCGTCCTCGAGCGCGCCGATCTGCTTGCGCAGTGCCGCGATCTGCTGGTTGAGGATCTCGACCTGGCTCAGCGCCTGCTGGCTGATCTGGCGCTGGTTGTCGAGTTCGCCGCCCAGTTGAGCCGCACGCTGGTTGGCGGCGTCGCCGGCGCCCGCACCTTGCGCCAGCAATTGCTCCAGCCGGCTCTTTTCTGCTACCGCCGCCGACAGCGACGCCTGCAGATTGGCCAGCGAATCGTCCTTGTCCTGCGTCGTCGAACGCTCCAGCGCCAGAAGCTGGGTCAGCTCGTTGATCTGTGAATTGAGGCGTGTGAGCGCGGTATCCTTGCCGGAGAGCTCGCGGCCGAGCAGGAACTGCGCCAGCACGAAGACGGTGAGCAGGAACATGATGGCGAGCAGCAGCGTCGACAGCGCATCGACAAAGCCCGGCCAATAGTCGATGCGGCGGTCGGTGCGCCGGCCCCTGGCGAGCGCCATGCTAATGCACCCCGGGTTTCTTCAGCGCGTCGGCGATCTTTTCCAGCGTGTTGCGCATCGCCTTCTGCTCGTCCGACTGGGCTTCCACCCAGTCGCGCATGATCTGCTGCTCGGAGCGCATGTTCTTGACCAGGCCGGAAATGCCGTCGGCGAGATTGGCCATCGCGGTGGCGACGCGCGGATTGGAGCCGCCGCCGTTTTCCTGCATGCTGCGCAGCCGTTCCGACAGAAGGCGGATCTCGTCGGAAGGTTCGCTCTTGGCCGGATCGGCAACGACGATGTCGGAGGAGAGATCGGTGACCGAAGACAGCCAGTTTTCAAGCTCGGTGTAGAAGCGGGTCTGGGCGCGGCCGGCCTGCAGGTCGAGGAAGCCGAGCACCAGCGAACCGGATAGACCGAACAGCGAGGACGAGAAGGCGGTGCCCATGCCGGCCAGCGGCGCCGACAGCCCCTGTTTGAGCGAATCGAGCACGGCGGCGGCGTCGCCGGTGCCGGGGTCGAGCGCTTCGATGGTCTCGCGGATCGAGCCGATGGTGTTGAGCAGGCCCCAGAAGGTGCCGAGCAGGCCGAGGAACACCAGCAGTCCGACAAGGTAGCGCGAGGTGTCGCGGCTTTCGTCGAGGCGGGTGGCGATCGAATCCAGCATGGTGCGCATCGAAGACGTCGAGAAGGCCACCGTCGACGAACGGCCGATCATCGCCTTCATCGGCGCCAGCAGCACCGGCTCGGTGGTTTCGGAACCGGCGCGGAAGGAGTTGACCCAGCGCACTTCGCGAAACAGCCGTCCGACCTGTGTGAAGGCAAGCAGGATGCCGACCACAAGCACGCCGACGATCAGGCCGTTGAGGCCGGGATTGCTGCCGAAGGCGGTCGAGATCTGGCGGGTGAGGATGGCGGCGATGAAGGCGACGATGACCAGGAAGATGACCATGGTCAGGAGGAAAACCTGCGGGCTCGACAGTTTGTGCGGATCGTACATCAGGACATCAGAACGCCTGCCCACGCCGAAGGATCTGAGAAAAGCCATCCGTGCCCCGTTTCCGATGCTCTTATTTGCCTTGACGCAATTCCGAACGGGAAACCGCTCACAATTTCCCTGGAGTTGCTCCAGTGCCGCCGATCACGTAATTCGCGACTCTAAACGGAATTGTGACCAAATTGAATGGTGCTTGGCAATATTGCCCGACAGACCGGGCGGCGCTGCGCCGTTTAGAGGCGGTTGATGACCAGGCAATCGACCATGGCGGCAAGATGCAGTCCGGCGCCGGTGATGACAAAACCGTGCCAGACGGCATTGTGGAAGCGCAGCCCCTTCCAGGCGAAGAAGATGACGCCGCACGAATAGACGATGCCGCCGGCGACGATCAGCGCGATCGACGTCGTCGGCAACGTCGCGACCAGCGGCTTGACCAGAACTATGCCGCTCCAGCCGATGGCGAGATAGAAGACGATGGCCAGGCGGTCGAAGCGGCCGGGCAGGAACACTTTTATGGCGATGCCGGTCAATGCCGCGGTCCAGACAAGGACAATCATCGGCAGCGCCAGCGGCGAGCCGTCAAGCTGGGCCAGAAAGGGCGTGTAGGTCGCGGCGATCAGGAGATAGATCGCGGCATGGTCGAACCGCCGCAAGATCCATTTCGCCGGCGACGTCACCGGCCACAGATTGTAGGTCAGCGAAACCGACAGCACGGTCAGCAGCGACACCACAAAGAAGACGGCGGCGATGTATTCGCCGGGGCCGGCATGGAAGGCGGCCAGCGCCAGCAAGGCCGAGCCCGCAGCTATCGCCAGCACGATGCCGACCGCATGGACGATGCCGTCGGCGATCATCTCCGCACGCGAATAGTGCCAGCGCCCGACAAACGGGATCTCCATTGGGGGGATCTCAATTGGCGATTCTGGCGGGGATAGCGGCGGCATGCGCGAAGTCCTGCATCGCTCCCTATCTGGGCGGTCGCCGGGCAGTATTTCAAGCTTTGGTTGCGGTTTTACGACTGCGGCGCTTCAGCGCGGCACTCCTGTCAGCGTGCGGAAAGCGGCTTCTTCACCGCCTTGAGCAGCGCGCGCTGAATGACTTCATTGCCGGCAACGACCGAGCCGTTATCCAGCATGTCCTGGCCGCCATCCATGTCGGAGACGAAGCCGCCGGCTTCGCGGACCAGCAGCAGGCCGGCGGCAATGTCCCAGGCCGACAGGCCGGTTTCCCAGAAACCGTCCATGCGGCCGGCGGCGACTAAGGCGAGATCGAGTGCGGCGGAACCCAGGCGGCGCACGCCCGAGACCTCGGCCATCACATTGCGCAGTTCGACGAGGAAATTGCCGTGCTGGCCGCGGCCGAGGTGTGGCACGCCGCAGCCGATAACGCAGTCGGTCAGCTTGCTGCGGCCGGCAACGCGAAGCCGGCGATCGTTCATGAAGGCGCCGCCGCCGCGCTCGGCCGTGTAGAGTTCGTCCATTGCCGGATTGTAGATGACGGCAGCGACGAGCTGGCCCTGGCGTTCCAGCGCGATCGAGATGGAAAAGATCGGGATGCCGTGCAGGAAATTGGTGGTGCCGTCGAGCGGGTCGACGATCCAGCGGTGCTGGTCGTCGTCGCCTTCGACCGCGCCGCGCTCTTCCATCAGGAAGGCATAGCCCGGCCGCGCCTTCGACAGTTCGGCAAACAGGATGTCCTCGGCCTTGCGGTCGGCCTGGCTGACATAGTCGCCAGGCCCCTTCATCGACACCTGCAGGTTCTGCACCTCGCCGAAGTCGCGCGACAGCGAGCGGCCGGCCTTCATGGCGGCCTGGACCATGACATTGAGAAGTGCTGAGCGTGCCATCGTATTTCTTCCTGCTTCGTACCTTGGTCTTGATGCATGTCGGTGACCCGGAACCGGGGCCACTTTTGGGCGACATGCATCAGTCAGCGCGACGCATGTAGGTGAGTTCGTTGGTGTCGACGACGATGCGTTCGCCGGCGCCGATGAATGGCGGCACCAGGACTCGGATGCCGTTTTCCAGAACCGCCGGCTTGTAGGAGGACGCCGCCGTCTGGCCCTTCACCACCGGGTCGGCCTCGGTGATGGTCAGCGTCACCTGATCCGGCAGCGAAATGCCGATTGGCCTTTCCTCATAGAGCTGGACCGTCACCATCATGCCGTCCTGCAGGAAGGCGGCACGGTCGCCGACAAAATCCTTCGCCAATTCGAGCTGCTCGTAGCTCTGGGTGTCCATGAACACCAGAGCGTCGTCCTGTGCGTAGAGGAAGGAAAAATCCTTCAGATCGAGCCGGATCTGCTCGACGGTCTCGGCCGAACGGAAGCGCTCATTGAGCTTGGTGCCGTTGATCAGGTTCTTCAGCTCGACCTGGTTGTAGGCGCCGCCCTTGCCGGGCTTGACGGTGTTGGTCTTGACCGCCACCCAGAGCCCGCCATCGTGCTCGATGACATAGCCGGGACGGATTTCGTTGCCATTGATCTTGGCCATGATGATGTTGATCCGGGAATGAGATGGTCGCTGGACAAGCGATTTCGGGCCCCCAAGACCACAAATCCCCCAAAGAGGCAAGGGAGCGGGCAGGTCGGCGCCGACCGGAAGGCATCGATATCAGCAAGTCGGGTACTGGATGCGGCGCCGACGCAGACACTATCAGCCGTGCTGATTGACGACCGTACCGACCGCTTCGGCGATGGCGTAGGCGACCTTCGCCAGCCGATGGATATGCGGCGATCGCAGGGCGACGCCCTGCAGGGACAGGTCGATTGCCCCCGTTTCGACAAGCGTCACGCCCTTCGGCAGCTGTTTGCCGAAAAAGGCGTCAGGGCAGGCGGTTTGCCTTCTGCAGCACCTGCTTGGTCTGGTCGTCGGCCAGCCCTTGCAGGAAATCGTCCATCTCCGGGTCGATTAGGCCGGCGCGGCGGGCGACCACGTACCAGGCCCCGGCCAGGACCAGGTCGGGATCGGTGCCGATGCCGCCCATATAGAGCTTTGCCAGACGGTTCTGGGCGGCGACGTTGCCGCCTTCGGCCGCCTGCTTCATCCAGTTGAAGCCGGATTTCAGGTCGCGAACACCGCCGCGGCCCTCGATCATCCAGGCGGCAAGATCGATCTGCGCGGTGTCGTAGTTCTGCCTGGCAGCCTGCGCCAGCAGGCGGCGCGCCTTTGCGTCGTCGCGTTGCTTGCCGCCGACGCCATTGGCATACACCTGCGCCATCGCATACTGGGCATCGGCAAGGCCGGTCGCCGCGGCGCGCTCATAATAGGGCACGGCCCTGGCGATGCCGGCATCGCCCGGATCCTGCTGAACCAGCAGCTGCGCGAAGTTGAACTGCGCCAGGCGGTTGCCGGCCTCGGCAGCGGCCTGCATCAACGCATACGCGCCCTTCTCGTCCTTCTTGACGTAGCGGCCATCGAGCAGCATCAGCGCATATTGGAATTGCGATTCCGGGATGCCCTGCTCGGCGGCCTGCGCATACCATTTGGCGGCCTCGGCAGGATTGAGCGGCACCCCCAGCCCGCGCGACAGGATCTCGGCCACCAGCGTCTGCGCCGCCGGGTCGCCATTCTGGGCCCGCACCAGCGCCAGATTGTAGGCGGTCTTGTAGAGGCCGCGCTGGAAAGCGCCGTAGGCAGGGTCCGCCGGCTTGGCGCCGAAGCGCTCGGGATTGATGGCGTCGGCCGAGGGCAGCGGAGCGGTCGTCGCGGGTTGCGGCAGCGGGGTTTCGATCGGCTTGTCGACATGAACCCCGGAATCGGTGGCATCGGCCTTAGGGGCACCGGCCTTTGCGGCACCCGCATCGGGGGCGCCCGTAGCCGGCGCGCTGATGTCGGGTGTGCCGGTATCGGGCCTCGGCTGCGGCAGAGGAACGGTTTCCGCCGCAATCGCTGCACCGCTCATCAAGGCCGCAACGAGAATCGCGAGAGGAAGTCCGGGACGGCGCACGTCAGTCCTCGAAGCGCGGCGCGGTTTGGTCGAGCAGCATATTGGCGGCAGCAATCGCCGCCTTCGGATCGACGCCGTCGGCGAAGACAGCGCTGGACAGCGCCACGAATTCGGCACCGGTGTCCGCCACCGCCTCGACCGAGGCCAGTTCCGATCCGGCCATGACGATGCATGGGATCTGGATCATGTCGGCCCACCAGCGGCCGAGCGACAGATTGCGCGGATGCGGCTCCGGCTTGTTGTCGTAGCCGAAGCGGCCGAAGAAGATGTAATCGGGCCTGGTTTCGCCGAGCTCCAGCGCGTCGTCGCGCGTCTTGGCGCCACCGGCGCCGACCATCATCTTTCCCTGGAAGTGTTCGATGGTCTCGGCGAGTGCGTCCTTGGAGACCTCGACATGAATGCCGTCGGCCTGAACGCGGCCGGCGATGCGGGTGTCGCCGGCGATGATGACGGCGATGCCGGCCGCCTGCGCCGCCGGCACGATCTGTTCCGCAAAAGCCTGGAAGGCAGCCTCGTCCATGCCGTTCTCGGGCAGGATCAGCGAAGCGACATCGCCGCCCTCGAAGGCCGCGGCGATGCGCTCGGCCGGCGCGTCCTTGGGCGCGATCAGCACGATGCGGCAGCGGTTGGGGGGTGTTGCGTCGTTCATTGGCTTTCGATCCCGGGTTTCGCCTATGCCGGGCGAAGATGGTTGCATTGCGGCATAGAGCAAACCGCCCGCCTTGAACAGGCGGGCGGGGATCGATGCTATGGCTTTGGTTTACTACCGCAGGAGGCGGTCGCCCGGCCGCTCATTTGACGGCTTGCGGGCTTTCGGCCGGCTGTTTGGCTTTCCACAATGTCCAGCCGAGATTCATGCCTGCGGCCGCGATCAGGATGGCGGCGGCGCCGACGAGCTGGGCCGGGTGCAAACGGTGGCCGAAGGCAACGACATCGACCAGGATCGCCACGACAGGGTAGATGAAGGACAGCGACCCCTGCAGATGCGTCGGCAGTTTCTGGATGGCGCCATACATCAATATGTAGACCAGGCCGGTGTGGACAACGCCAAGCGTGACCAGCATGGCCCAGCTCCAGGTGTCGGCAGGCAAATGGGAAAGGTTGGCAAAGGGCGCCAGCATGACGACGCCGACGCAGACCTGGATCAGCGCGATCAGATGTGGCGGGGTGCCCTTGAGCTTCTTGGCGACGATTGCGGCGACAGCCCAGAAGAAGGCGGCGCCAAGCGCCATGACGATGCCGATGACATAATCGGTGCCGGTGATGCCGGAGCCGAGACCCGCATCAGGCCCTGTCTGCACGATCAGCAGCATGCCGGCGAAGGCGATACCGAGCCAGGTCAGCTTGGCCAGGGTCAGCCGCTCGCCGAAGAACAGCGCACCGAAGCCGACCAGCATGAAGGGCTGGGTGTTGTAGACCGCCGTGGCGATGGAGATCGAGGCGCGGGAGAAGGCGCTGAACAGCAACAGCCAGTTGATGACGATGGCCGCGCCCCCGAGCGCGGCAATGGCAAGAATGCGCAACGTCAGCCTGCCGCGCAGCAGCCCAAGTGCGGCACAGGTGATGAGCAGCGCCACCGCGCCGAAAGCGCAACGCCAGAACACCACGTCCATGACGGGCTGACCCGACATGACGACGAACCAGCCGATCGTGCCGATGATTGTCATCGCCGCCGTCATCTCGATCGTGCCGCGCACCGTGCTGTCCATGGGGATACCTCTGCAAGCTGTTGAGGCTTGATAATCTCATGCGCGGCAGAGGGTTTATATGCGTTGCTAAAGGTGATATGCGATGGTTGCCTTATTTAATAAGGCCTATGTGCCGTTTTCCGGAGAATTGAAATGCTGGACGAGCTGGACAGGAAACTTCTCGACATACTGGTCAAGGATTCCCGGACCTCGCTGAAGGAGCTGGCGAGCCAGGTCGGGCTGTCGTCGCCAAGCGTCTCGGAACGGCTGCGGCGGCTTGAGGAACGCGGCGTCATCCGCGCCTTCACCGTCGAGATCGATCCTGAGGCCTTGGGCTATCCGCTGCAGGCGATCGTGCGCGTGCGGCCGCTGCCCGGCAAGCTGCACATCGTGCAGCAGCTGATCGAGGAGATTCCCGAATTCGGCGAGTGCGACAAGGTCACCGGCGACGACTGTTTCGTGGCCCGGCTCTACGTGCGGTCGATGGGCGAGCTCGACAAGCTGCTCGACCGCATCGCCGACAAGGCCGAGACCAGCACCGCCATCATCAAGGCGCAGCCGATCCGCCGGCGCCCGCCGCCGCTGGGCTAAGCGGCTTTCCTGGAATTGCTCTCTAAAGCTCCAGCTTGTAGCCGATGTGGCTGGCCTTGAAGCCGAGCCGATCGTAGAAGCGATGCGCGTCCTGGCGGCTCTTGTTGGTGGTCAGCTGGACAATCTTGCAGCCGCGTGCGCGGCACTGTTCGATCGCCCATTCCAGCATGCGCTGCCCCAGCCTTTCGCGGCGCCGATCGGCGGCAACGCGGACAGCCTCGATCTGGCCGCGCCAAGCGCCCTGCTGCGACAAGCCGGCAAGATAGCTGATCTGCAGCGTGCCGATCACCTCGCCGTTGGCCGTCATGACGGCCAGAGACTGGTTGGGGTCGGCGTTCACAGCCGCAAAGGCATCGAGATAGGCCTTGGCCAGCGGTTCGCTGGCGTCTTCGCGGCTGCGTCCGAGGGAATCGTCCGCAAGCATGGCAACGATGGCCGGAAGATCGGTTATCTCGGCGCGACGGATGTGGATTTCGCTCATTGTCAAAACCCCTGGTGCGTAGGGATGGCGACGTTATGCATCGGCGGCAGCCCTGCCGCAAATCGGGAAACGGCGAATTACGCACAGTTGATCGCCGTTGCCGCAATTTTCGCTGTCGCGGCGCACGGGTTTGTGGGCTATTGCAGGGGTCACTGTCTTCCCTCCAGCCGCCTTCATCCCATGTCAGGTCTGCTCGGCGATCCGTGGTTTTATGCCGCCGCCATTCCGGCGGTCATTCTTGTCGGCCTGTCGAAAGGCGGCTTCGGCGGCGCCGTCGGCTTCGTCGGCGTGCCGCTGATGGCGCTGGCCATGCCGCCGGTGCAGGCGGCCGCCATCCTGCTGCCGATCCTGTGCCTGATGGACATCGTTTCGGTGTGGACGTGGTGGGGCGTCTATGACCGCAAGATGCTGGTCGACATGATGCCGGGCGCGCTGATCGGCATTGGGCTGGGCTGGCTGACGGCAGCCCTGGTTACCGAAGAAATGGTGCGGCTCATCGTCGGCGCTGTCGCGCTGATCTTCGTGCTGCGCTGGCTCTATCTGCAGTTCCGCCACGGTTCCGACCATGCGGCGGCGCCCAACCGCATCGCCGCCGCCTTCTGGGGCACCGTTGCCGGCTTCACCAGCTTCGTCGCCCATGTCGGCGGACCGCCATTCCAGGTCTATGCGCTGCCGATCCGGCTCGACCCGAAGGTGTTGTCCGGAACATCGGCGATCTTCTTTGCCGCCACCAATGCGCTGAAGCTGATCCCCTATTTCGCGCTTGGCCAGTTCGACACCGCCAACCTGACGGCGTCCGCCGTGCTGATGCCGCTGGCGCCGCTGGCTACCATTGCCGGCGCCTGGCTGGTGCGGCGCATGCGGCCGGAAATCTTTTATCCCTTCACCTATGCGACCGTGGCCGTGGTCGCGGTCAAGCTGCTGTGGGACGGAATCGCCGGCCTGTTGTAGAGGAGAGGCAACCATGCGGCCGCCTTCACCATCTGCCGCAATCAGGCGGCGCTCGGCGTGAGGCGCCGGTTGCCACCAAAGGCCAGCATGGCACCTGCAAGGATGACCACTGCCATGGCGGCGATGATTCCGAAGTCATTCGCGGTTGGTTTAAGTACCATGTCGGCGATGACCGCCAGCATCACCGCATAGTCGAAGCGCGCCGCGATCGTCATGCGCTGTGCCATGGCTAGGACAGCAGGCGAGACGCCCTCCTTGGCAATCATAGCCCCCAGACGCTCGCCGATCGGTTTGAAGATGAACATGCCGATTGAGAAGGTTGTGGCGTAGCCGATGAGACCAATGACGATCCATAGATCGGCGAAGCCGACCCAGAAGCTGCACATGATAAGGCCGAAGATCAGGGTCAACATTGACATCGGCGCGAAAAACCGGCCGCCCAACTGTCCGCTGGCGCGTATCGCCTGCAACTTTTCCTCGACGCTGCCGGCACGCTCGGCAAGCACTCCCAGCAGAAACAGTACGAACCCGCCGCCGACCCACAAAATGGCTGTGACGACGTGGAGGAATTTGACGATCGAATACCAGTCCATAGGTTTCTCCTGGGCAGTTCCGATGGGTTGCGGCGGCACGGATTTGCGCGCGACGGTGTGAGGAGCGGGCGTTTAGCGCAACGTGTGTTTCGGAACGATGTCGCGTCGGCGCTCCAGCCTGTTACCGCAGTTTGATCACTCATGTGGCCGCAAGCCTGTGACGGCACGCCCGAATGCCAGACGGGCGGTCATTTAAAAACCGGACAGGCTCTCTCGATGGGGCTTATTTGGGAATGCTGCTCTTCGCCTTCATTTCCTTGCCGGCTATCTGGAAGCAGGCTTGAGCAAGCTGACGATTACGTCCCGAAGGCCGTTGTGCTGATACGGCACAGAAGGGCAGCGGTCGATCAAGAAATATCCGCGCCGTTAAGGGTTCATTAAGCTTTACAGGTGTTTACTATGTGCATCCAGTTATCTGGATTCTTACCGAGTGGTTGGAGCCACTTCGTTTGACGCCTCCCTGTTAAACTCCTGAGAGCCGCCTTATCCGCGGCTCTTTTTTTGTTCGCATTTTGGGCTGCCTCGCGCCCATGCGCCGGCGTTAACCGTTTGTTAAACATGTGCTTGCCTTCACCAGCGGTGAAGCGCATTTTCAAGCCTCAGTCATCTAGGGTGCCGGCGTGACGGCGAAGAAGCCGAATCAGCCGACGGGGCAGTGCAGGGGCGTACGATGAACGAGCCTTCGAAAGGCAGCGCGAAAACCATCAAACTGGCGGAACGCCGGGTTTTCTCCCAATCCTTCAAACCGCTTTACCAGGAAGGCATGGGCCTGGTTGAGCAGGCAGCCGAATATCTCGACGGCAAGGGCCGGGCCGAGGCGAAAAAGCTGTCCAGGCTGGCGGCGACGCTCTATGCGGCCGAATCGATGCGGCTGACCACCAGGCTGATGCAGGTTGCCTCCTGGCTGCTTTTGCAGCGGGCGGCGAATTCCGGCGAGATGACCCGCGACCAGGTCGCTTCGGAAAAATCCAAGGTGCGTCTCGACACCGCGTCGGCGTATGACGAAGCGGTCGGCTGGAACGAACTGCCGAAGGATTTCCTCGACCTCGTCACCCGTTCGCTGCGCCTGCAGGCGCTGGTGCGCCGCATGGACGAGGAGATTTATGGCGGCGCGTTCGCCGAAACGCCGCCCGCCGTCCGCCGCGTCAATCCGGTTTCCGACCAGATCACGCTGCTGAACACGGCTTTCGCCCGGGGTTAAACGCCTCCCGTTTCCGGTTTGTTCACATTTCGCTGGCATCGCTGTCCGCCGGAGGTAGACTTGGCGGATGGGGGAAGCGATTCGCATCATCGGTATCGACCCGGGGCTTAGGCGCACCGGCTGGGGCATCGTCGAAAGCCTCGGCAATTCGCTGCGCTTCGTCGGCTCGGGCACTGTGCGCTCAGACGACAAGGCGGCGCTGGCGACTCGGCTTTGTCAATTGCATGACGGATTGGCCGAGATCCTGCATGCGGCCATGCCGCACGAAGCGGCCGTCGAGCAAACCTTCGTCAACAAGGATGCGGTGGCGACACTGAAGCTCGGCCAGGCGCGCGGCATAGCCATGCTGGTGCCGGCGCGCGCGGGCCTTGTCGTCGCCGAATACGCGCCCAATGCGGTCAAGAAGGCCGTGATCGGCGTTGGCCATGGCGACAAGAAACAGATCCATATGATGGTCAAGGTGCTGTTGCCGAAAGCCACGTTCGACACCGAACATGCCGCCGACGCGCTGGCCATCGCCATCTGTCACGCGCATCACCGGCAGAGCATCGCTTACAGGATGGCGATTGCCGGCTAGGTATGTTCTTGACTTGTTCACGGTGTAGCGATAAGTAATACCTCAGAGGTATTACCATGCGCGTCACCACCAAGGGGCAAGTCACAATCCCAAAGCAGATACGGGACCATCTAGGCATCGGGCCGGGTTCCGAGGTGGAATTCGTGGCGACGGACGAAGGTGCTCGTCTTGTAGCGGTCAACGAAAACCTGTCGGAAGAGGAGGTTTCCCGCAGGTTCAGCGAGTTGCTTGACCGGATGGAGGGATCCCTGGATCTGGGCGGTATGAGCACCGACGAATATATGGAGTGGTTAAGGGGGCCGCGTGAAGAACTCGACGTTGATTGACACCAATGTTCTCATCGACGTCTGGGGACCGGCTGGACCCAATACAAAATGGTCGGCGTCGGCGATCGTTTCCTGCCGTCGCGATGGGGCATTGGTGGTCAACACGATTGTCTGGTCCGAGCTTGCGCCGCTGATAGCGACGGAGACCGCGCTTCGAAAGGCAGTCGATATGCTCGAGATGGATCGGGAATCTCTACCTTGGGAGGCGGCATTTCTCGCCGGCGTCACCCATTCCCGTTATCGCCGGGCCGGCGGCGTGCGGGAGCGCACTTTGCCTGACTTCTTCATCGGTGCTCATGCGACCGTTGCCGGTCATCGGCTTTTGACCCGCGACGCCGCGCGCTACCGCAGCTATTTTCCCGACCTCGACATCATCTCTCCGGAAACCCATTCATGAAGTCCTCGATGAAAGATCTGGCATGATCGGCAAGCTCAAGGGCTCGCTGGACGAGGTCGACGAGGATTTCTGTCTCGTCGACGTGCATGGCGTCGGCTATGTCGCCTATTGCTCGGCGCGTACGCTGGCTTCGCTGCCTCCGCCGGGCGAGGCGGTGGTGCTGTTCATCGAGACCTATGTGCGCGAGGACATGATCCGGCTTTATGGCTTTCAGTCGGTGCTGGAGCGCGAATGGTTCCGGCTCTTGATGAACAATGTGCAAGGCGTCGGCGCCAAGGTGGCGCTGGCCATCCTGTCGACGCTGGCGCCGGCCGACCTCGCCAATGCCATCGCGCTGCGCGACATCGCCATGGTCAGCCGTGCGCCGGGCGTCGGCAAGAAGGTGGCCGAGCGGATCGTCACCGAATTGAAGAACAAGGCGCCGGCCTATGCCGGAACCGCCTCCGGCACGATCGGCCTCAAGCAGGAGCTCGGCGAGGGCGTGGCGCCGGCGCCGATCACCGACGCCGTCTCGGCGCTGGTCAATCTCGGCTATTCGCGCGACACGGCAGCCAACGCGGTGGCGGCGGCGCTAAAGACGGCCGGCGAAGATGCGGATGCCTCGAAGCTCATTCGTTTCGGGCTGAAGGAACTGGCGCGGTGAGCGGTTGCTTGTCCCGTACTTTGCCCTGTGCGAGGAAGGCGGCATGAGTCTTTCACCCCGCCTCATTACGCCGGAAAAGCACGGCGAGGATGCCGAGCAGACGTTGCGGCCGCAGACGCTCGCCGATTTCGTCGGACAGGCGGCGGTGCGGGCCAATCTCAAAGTCTTCATCGAGGCCGCCAAGGGCCGCAGCGAGGCGCTCGACCATGTGCTGTTCGTCGGCCCGCCGGGGCTCGGCAAGACGACGCTGGCGCAGATCATGGCGCGCGAGCTGGGCGTCAATTTCCGTTCGACCTCTGGCCCGGTCATCGCCAAGGCCGGCGATCTCGCGGCTCTCTTGACCAATCTTGAAGACCGCGACGTGCTGTTCATCGACGAGATCCACCGGCTCAATCCGGCTGTGGAGGAAATCCTCTATCCGGCGATGGAGGATTTCCAGCTCGACCTGATCATCGGCGAGGGACCGGCGGCGCGCTCTGTCAAGATCGACCTTGCCCGCTTCACGCTGGTCGCCGCCACCACGCGGCTCGGTCTGTTGACCAACCCGCTGCGCGACCGTTTCGGCATTCCGGTCAGGCTAAATTTCTATTCGGTCGAGGAACTGGAGCAGATCGTGCGCCGCGGCGCACGTATCCTGCAAATGCCGCTCGGCGACGATGGCGCGCTGGAGATCGCGCGCCGCGCCCGCGGCACGCCGCGCATCGCCGGCCGGCTGCTGCGCCGCGTGCGCGATTTCGCGTCCGTTGCCGGCGACGGTCATGTCGACAAGCAGATTGCCGACGAAGCCCTGACGCGGCTTGAGGTCGACGCGCTCGGCCTCGATGCGCTCGACCGCCGCTACCTCTCGATGATCGCCCGCAATTTCGGCGGCGGCCCGGTCGGTATCGAGACCATCGCCGCCGGCCTGTCCGAGCCGCGCGACGCCATCGAGGACATCATCGAGCCCTATTTGATCCAGCAGGGCTTCATCCAGCGGACGCCGCGCGGCCGGGTGCTGACCGCCAACGCCTGGCGCCATCTCGGCCTCGATGCGCCGAAGGACCTGGCACAGCAGCAGATCAACCTGTTCCAGGAAGAGTAACGGAGATTTGTTCTTCGCAACGGTTTGTCTGCGCAGAATCTCCTAAGCTCCGCCAGCGTGAAGGCGCATTCCTGGATTTTATGGAGCGTCGCAATGTCGGCGCGGACCGCTCCGATCAAGCGCCGGAGCCAGGAAAGTGATCACCAGACGCGGGTTCCTGAAATTCGTCGGGGGTTCGTTCCTCTCATTTGCTTCGCTGAGCGCCTATGCGGTTGGCATCGAGCCGATGCTGTTGACCCATGTGAAGCGCTATCAGCTGACGCCGCCGCATTGGCCGGCGGGTCTGAAGCTGCGGGTCGCGGTGCTTTCCGACATTCATGCGTGCCGCCCCTGGATGACGCCGGAGCGGATCGCTTCGCTCGCCGCCGAGGCGAATGCCCTCAAGCCGGATGTGATCCTTATGCTTGGCGACTATCCGGCCGGTACACGCCTGGTGACGGGCTGGGTGGATGCGTCGGAGTGGGCGCCGGCACTTTCTGGCCTCGAGGCGCCGCTCGGCGTCTGGTCGATCCTCGGCAACCATGACTGGTGGGAAGACCGTACCGCCCAAAGGGCCGGCGCCGGACCGACGATTTCACGCAAGGCGCTGGAGGCCGTCGGCATTCCGGTGCTGGAAAACGATGTCGTGCGCCTGGAAAAGGACGGGCACGGCTTCTGGCTTGCCGGTCTTGCGGATCAGTTGGCATTGCTCCCCGGCCAGGCCTGGGGCCGGAGCCGTGGCAAGGGCCTGGACGATCTCGACGGCACGCTGGCCAAGATCACCGACCAGGCGCCCGTCATCCTCCTCGCACACGAGCCTGACATTTTTCCGAAAGTGCCTTGGCGGGTTTCGCTGACGCTGTCGGGCCACACCCATGGCGGACAGGTCAGGCTGTTCGGCTATTCGCCGGTGGTGCCGTCCCGCTTCGGCAATCGTTTCGCTTATGGCCATGTCGTCGAGAACGACCGCAACCTGATTGTATCAGGCGGGCTCGGCTTCAGCATCGCACCGGTGCGGTTCGGTATGCGCCCGGAAATCCTGCAGATAGACCTCGGCTAACTGCTAATGGAGCGACCGGATCGCATCCATCACAGCAGGTTCGGCCTTCTCGCCGTTGAAGGCGTCGACGATGCCGAAGGCCCCGCCAAAACTCCACACCGACCATGAGAAGCCGTGTGCCTCGGCACGCGCGATCATGTCCTTGACATAGGCGGCGCGGTATTGCGGCGGCATCACATAGGGGTTGCCATATTCCTGGCGGATCATGCCGAATTCGCCGAGCGTGATATTTTCCGGCTTGATGGCGTTGGCCTTCGCCCACGCCTCGACTTTTTCGAACGGCGCATCCATGACGCCGAGCAACTTTTCGTTCGTGTCCATGCTGGCCACCTGCTCGTCGAGATAGGCGAGCAGGCCGTTTCGCCTGGTCCACGGCGCCTCAGCCCTCATCTTGGCGCGGATCGCATCCAGCGTTGCATCGAGTTCGGCACGCGGTACCGCAGTCAGCGGATAGGGCAGGCCGGTGACATAGGGGATGAAGTCGCCGGCCCAGGTGGCGCCCTGATGTGTCAGCAGGAACGGGTCGTAGGAGTGGAAGGTCCAGATGATGTTGTCGTCGGGGATCGACTTCGGGTCGATCCTGACCAGCGAGGCCGCGTTGGAATAGCAGGCGCCGGTGAGGATAAGCGTCAGCCTGGTGGCCGAGGCGCGCGCGGCCGCGAACAGCTTCTGCTGACGCTCCGGCCAGAGGCTGGTGCCATCGCTGTCGCAGTCGACGATCGGTTCGTTCATCGGCTCGAAAGCGACCTGCGTAGGGTCCTCGGTACCAAGCGTGCGCGCCATTTTGCGGATGACCTCGACATAGGCGTCGAAGGTGGCGGGATCGTCCATCACCTGGCCCATGCCGATCTGGCGGCCACCACCAGCCGGGATGAGGTGCATGTCGACGATCACTTTCAGGCCGGCCCGATTGATCATGCGTGCCGAGTCCCGCACGCTGGCATAAAGGTCGTCGCGCAGCGCCAGCGTCTGGTCCGACATAAACGGCGAAGGATCGACCGGCATGCGCAGGAAGTCGAAGCCGGCGGCCTTCAGCGTCTTGAGGTCATCCTCGTTGAGGAACTTGCGCCATTCCGGATAGGGCAGGATGGCCTTGGGATCGTTCCATTTGTCTTCCCCGACCCAGGTCGTCCACTGGTCGAGGTTGAGGCCGCGCTTCATCGAAAAGCTTGCGGTGTGGCCGGGCAGCGCAGACGCCGCCAGCACCAGCAGCGCCGCCATCAAGGTCTTGATCATCGCCGTCAACAGTGCCATCCGGTTTGCTGCGCTGGTGATTTTGGCAAGACAGGTGCCCCGCCGGGGGCAAAAAGGAAAGCGCGATGGACGATCATGGTGAATCGGCGGCACTCACTGCCGGGCTTTCCGGCGCGCTGACGGAATTCGGCCACCGGCTGATGGCGCGGGTCTATTATGCCGACACCGACTTCTCCGGCGTCGTCTACCACGCGCGCTATCTTGAATTCTTCGAGCGTGGCCGCTCCGACTATCTCAGGCTCGCCGGCGTCCACCACACTGAACTCCATGAAGGCAAGCATGGCGAACGCATCGTCTGGGTGGTGCGGCGCATGGAGATCGATTTTCGTTCGCCCGCCCGCATGGACGATATCCTGACCATCGACACGTCGACGCAGGACATTTCCGGCGCCCGCATCGTCATGGCGCAGCAGCTGAAGCGCCGCGCAGAGGTGCTGGTCGAGGCAAAGGTCGAGGCGGCGATCATCGGCGAGAACGGCAGGCCGAAACGCTTCCCGAAGGAATGGATCGCTGCCTTCATGCCAAGGGCAGGCTGATTATCCGGCACGCCGGCCTGCGACGAGGGGCCGGCCGAAGCGCGTCTGATTTTTACGGCACGACATCGCTTGCCGATGCGCTGGGCGCGGCAATGCGCCGCGCCATATTTCCTAACCCATCCTTAACCATAACGGTTCATGAAGAGACTGGTGAAGATTGGAAGAATCCGCGCGCCTTCCTTTCACCAATATTTGCCCCGAAAAGGCCGCCAACGGTGCATTTTGGGGTTAATCCGCAAGCCTAGCGCGAAACGGACCACAAGGGATGCCCATGGGCCAGCCGCCAGCGATGCCCGGAAAATCTTTAAGGACTTGAACGATGGAAAATATCGCACTCGCCGACCCGGCAGCGCATTTGTCGATCTGGACGCTGTTCACCGAGGCCGGCTGGGTGGTCAAGCTGGTCATGATCGGTCTGCTCTGCGCTTCGATCTGGACCTGGGCGATCATCGTCGACAAGCTGGTCAGCTATGCGCGCATGCGGTTGGCGCTCAATCGCTTCGAGCAGGTGTTCTGGTCGGGACAGTCGCTGGAGGAGCTTTATCGCACCCTCGCCGATCGCAAGACCACTGGCATGGGCGCGATCTTCGTCGCCGCCATGCGCGAATGGAAGAAGAGCTTCGAGAAGGGCGCCAAGTCGCCGCTCGGCCTGCAGACCCGTATCGACAAGGCCATGGACCTGGCGCTGACGCGCGAGATGGAGCGGCTGGAGGGACGGCTCGGCTTCCTCGCCACCACCGGTTCGGCGGCACCCTTCATCGGCCTGTTCGGCACCGTCATCGGCATCATGACCTCGTTCCAGGCCATTGCCGGTTCCAAGAACACCAGCCTGGCGGTGGTTGCACCCGGTATTGCCGAGGCGTTGCTGGCGACGGCCATCGGCCTGCTCGCGGCCATACCGGCGGTCATCGCCTACAACAAGCTGTCGTCGGACGCGAACAAGATCGCGGTGCGCATGGAAGGGTTCTCGGATGAGTTCTCCGCCATACTCTCGCGCCAAATTGATGAAAAAGTCGCGCCGAAGGCCTGAGGAGCAGCAAGATGGGCATGTCGGTAGGCATCTCGGGGCGCGGCGGGCGCGGCCACAGGCGGCGCGGCCGTCACCATGGATTGATGTCGGAAATCAACGTCACGCCGATGGTCGACGTGATGCTGGTGCTGCTGATCATTTTTATGGTCGCTGCGCCGATGATGACGTCCGGCGTGCCGGTCGACCTGCCGGAGACGAAGGCCAGCGCGATGAACGCCGATACCCAGCCGATCACGATTACGATCGACGGCACGGGCAAGATTTTCCTGCAGGAGACCGAGATTGCGCAGGACGAACTGGTCGCCAAGCTGCAGGCGATTTCCAAGACCGGCTATGAAGAGCGCATCTTCATCCGCGGCGACAAGACCACCAACTATGGCGCCGCGATGGTGGTGATGGGTCTGATCCAGGCGGCCGGCTACAAGAATATCGGCCTGCTTACACTGCAGCAACAGGATCGGTAGATCTGAGATGAGGACCGGCCTCACCACATCGGTGATATTGCACACGGCGGCGCTGGCCTTCGGCCTGTTCACGCTGTCGTCGCCACCGGCCATGCCTGCGTCCGATGCCCAATCGGTGTCGGTCGAAATCATACCGACGGAAGCCGTTGCGCAGACCCTGCAGGGCGACAAGAAGGCGGTGATGCACGAAAAGCCTGCGCCCACACCGACCAAGCGTCCTGATATCGTGCCCGATGCGCAAAAGGTGGGTGAGAACAGCACGGACACCGACGCGTCGGTGACGGACGAGGCCAAGCCGAAGCCGGTCGAGAAGACAGCGACGGCTGCCCCCGCGCCGACGCCGACAGAAAAGCCGAAGACCGAGGACACGCCGAAACCGAAGGAAGAGCCGAAGCCGACACCGGCAACGGAAGTGGCGCCAACGCCGCAGCCGAAGGAAGAGGTCAAGCCCGAGCCGGTCAAGCAGGTGGAACCGAAGCCCATCCCGGCGAAGGAGCCGGCGCCAGCGCCACAGCCGGACACGACCGCCGCCATCGAGCCGAAGCCTGAGGTCAAGCCCGACGCGGTCGCCGAGGCCATATCGGAACAGCAGCCTCCGGAGGAGGCGCAGCTTCCGGACTCTGCGCCCGCGCCCGAGGCGCGGCCGAAGCCGCAGCCGGTACAGGCCGAAAGCGCCAAGGCGCCGGACCGCAAGGACGCAGACAAGCCGGTCAAGGAAGCCTCCTCCAAGCCGAAATCGGATGACAAGCAGTTCAACGCCGACGAGATTTCGGCTTTGCTCGACAAGCAGAAGCCATCCGGTGGCGGCGCCAAGCGCTCGACGCAGCAGGCGTCGCTCGGCGGAGCTAAGGACCAGGGCCAGAAGCTGTCGCAAAGCGAAATGGGCGCCTTGTCGGATCAGCTCGGCAATGCTTGGACCCTTCCGGCAGGGCTCGAGGGCTCGGAAAACTTCGTTGCCGTGATCGTGTTCAATCTCGATGCCTCCGGCAAGCTCGACGGGCGTCCGACCGTTGAAAAATCGAGCGGAAACCAACAGTTCGACGAGAGTGCGGTGCGTGCCGTCCAGAAAGCAAACATGGCTGGCCTGCAACTTCCTGCCGGCAAGCAGGATATCTGGGCCCAGGTTCGGGTCACTTTCGATCCCAGAGAGATGCTTGGGCTCTAGGCCCAGCGTCCACAAAAGTTAAGAGAAGCGAGAAGACATGAAATCCATCCTCAAGCCGCTCCTGACGGTTGCAGCCATGGCGCTGGGCATGACTGCCGTTGCCACCTTGCCGGCGCGAGCACTCGTCGAGATCAACGTAAACAAGGGCAATGTCGAGCCGCTGCCGATCGCGATCACCGATTTTCAAGGTGAGATTGGCGCTCAGATATCCGATATCGTCAGCGCCGATCTGAAACGTTCCGGCCTGTTCGCACCGATAGACAAGAGCGCCTTCATCGAGAAGATCGCCAATCCCGATGCGCAGCCCCGCTTCGACGACTGGAAGGTGATCAACGCGCAGGCGCTGGTGACCGGCAGCGTCGGCAAGGAGGCGGACGGCCGCATCCGCGCCCAGTACCGGCTGTGGGACACTTTTGCCGGGCAGCAGATGTCCGGCGAGCAGTTCTTCGCCAACGACGCCAACACCAGGCGCGTCGCTCACATTATCGCCGACGCCATCTATGAGCGGTTGACCGGAGAGAAAGGCTATTTCGACACACGCGTCGTCTTCATCGACGAATCCGGCGCCAAGAATGCGCGCAAGAAGCGGCTCGCCATCATGGACCAGGACGGCGCCGACGTCCGTTATCTCTCGGACGGCCGCTCGATCGTGCTGACGCCGCGTTTCTCGCCGAACCGGCAGGAAATCACCTATATGTCGTACGAAAGCGGTCAGCCGCGGGTCTATTTGCTGCAAATCGAGACCGGTCAACGCGAACTGGTCGGCAACTTTCCCGGCATGACCTTTGCGCCGCGCTTTTCGCCTGATGGTCAGAAGGTGATCATGAGCCTGCTGCGCGATGACGGTAATTCCAACATCTTCGCCATGGACCTGCGCAGTCGCTCCACGACCAGGCTGACTAACTCGACCGCCATTGATACCTCGCCGTCTTATTCGCCCGACGGCAGCAAGGTGGTGTTCACTTCCGACCGCGGCGGCCGCGCGCAGATCTATGTGATGGGCGCCGACGGTTCCGGCCAGACCCGCATTTCCTTCGGCGACGGCGTCTATTCGACGCCGGTGTGGTCGCCACGCGGCGACCTCGTCGCCTTTACCAAGCAGACCGGCGGCGAATTCCAGATCGGCGTCATGAAGACCGACGGCTCTGGCGAGCGCATTCTCTCTTCCGGCTTCCAGCAGGAGGGACCGACCTGGGCGCCCAACGGCCGCGTGCTGATGTTCTTCCGCGACTCAGCCGGTGGCCCAAAACTGGTTTCCGTCGATCTCACCGGCCGCAACGAGCAGCCGATCCCGACCGCAAACTTTGCGTCCGACCCGGCGTGGTCGCCGTTGCTGGAGTAACCAAGTTTCGACCGGGCCATCGCTCGCTCGTTGCAACTCGGCAACACCATGTCAAAAGCCCCGTTTTGGGGCTTTTTTCACGCCAAAGTCGCCTTTTGGCCGCATTTCCGCCTACGGTCCGCGACCATTGTGGCATCAGTTATTTCGGCTGCGGACGGGTGCCGAAACCAAATTTTAACCGTGTTTCTTGAATGCCGGTTAACCCAAACGTGGTTACTGGGTGATCAACGAAATCACTCGAAATACGAAGGAGAGGCGGCATGGGCCGTATTGCAGCACTTACCAGAAACCCGGCGATGATCGCCCTGATCGCGATGCTCGCCATCACCGGTTGCGCCTCGAAGAAAACCCCCAACAACGCTGCCGATCTCGGCCTCAATGGCGCGGGTGCGGCAACGCCTGGCTCGGCGCAGGACTTTACCGTCAACATCGGCGACCGCATCTTCTTCGACACGGACTCGACCGCGATCCGTGCCGATGCGCAGACGACGCTGTCGCGCCAGGCGCAGTGGCTCAACCAGTACAAGCAGTACGCCATCGTCGTCGAAGGCCATGCCGACGAACGCGGCACGCGTGAATACAATCTGGCGCTCGGCGCCCGCCGCGCCGCCGCCACCCGCGACTTCCTGGTCGCCAGGGGCGTTTCGGCAAGCCGCCTGAAGACGATTTCCTACGGCAAGGAGCGCCCGGTCGCGGTTTGTGACGACATCTCCTGCTGGTCGCAGAATCGTCGCGCGGTCACCACGCTCTCCGGCGCCGGCTCCTGATACGCAAGACTGCGGCGCCTTAGTCGCAAAATTGCAACACCTCCATGCGAAAGGCGGCCAATGGCCGCCTTTTTCAGTTCTGGTCCCGGAAACAAAATTTGGAAACAAAATTTGGCCGAAGTCTCGCCTCCTGCTATGAGCCGAGGGCGCCCGGCTGGTTCCACAGTGATTGGAAGGCGCGAACAGGCTCACGAATTACACGGCGAGAGGCACATGCATTTCAGATCGGTCTTGAGCGGCACGCTTGCGCTGCTGCTCGTATCAGGCTTCGCGGCTACTGCGAGCGGCACCGGACAACCCGCGGATAGCGGCTTTTCCTTCCATCTGCCGACGCTCGGCATTTTTGGCAAGAAAGAGAAGCCGGAGCAGCAACAGATCGCGCAGCAGCAGGACGGCACCACTGCCGCCAGCCTCGAAGAACAGTTGCGGCAGATGAACGGCAAGATCGAGGAACTCAATTTCCAGGTCCTGCAGATGCAGGAGCAGATGCGCAAGCAGCAGGAAGACAACGAGTTCCGCTTCCAGCAGTTGGAAGGCGGCTCCAGCGGGCAGCCGCCGGCGCAGAAGAAATCAGAGGCGGCGCCGCAGGATGGCAATACCGACAACAGCGTTGCCGAGGCCCCGGCAACGCAGGCGCCGGCCGATTCGGGTGCACAATCGGATGGCGGCCAGAGCGTCGGTGAAGTCATCGTCGAATCGCAGACCGGCGATCCCGGCAAGGTGATCACCGGCACCCCGCCAAAGACGTTCGGTACCATCACCGTCGACAAGAACGGCAATGTGGTCGATGCCGGCGGCAGCACGCAGGCGACCGCGCCGACGGAAGGTGCGGCTCCCGCCGCCGAGGCGCCGGCGACCGGACCCAAGGCCGGCAAATCCGACGGCACGGTGGTGGCGGCGTTGCCTGCCACCAACAATCCGGAAGAGATCTACCGCAACTCCTACCAGTTCATCCTGTCGGGCGATTACAGCACCGCCGAGCAGGGTTTTCGCGACCACATTGCCCGCTTCCCCAAGGACGCCAAGGCGGCGGACGCGCATTACTGGCTAGGCGAATCCCTGCTTGGCCAGCAGAAATATCATGACGCGGCCGAGGTTTTCCTTTCTGCCAGCAAGGACTATCCGAAGGCCAAGAAGGCGCCTGACATGCTCCTGAAGCTCGGCGTGTCGCTGGTCGGCCTCAAGCAGAAGGATGTCGCCTGCGCCACCTTCGGCGAGATCGGCAAGCGCTATCCCGATATTTCGGCCGCGCTCAAGGAACGCGTCAAACAGGAAAGAGCGCTGGCGGCGTGCTAGTCTTCCCCTCGCATGTCGGTATCCGGGGACCCCTTTTGGGCGACATGCACTGATGCTCGATACCGAGCCTGACTTTTCGGATTTTTCAACGATCGACTTTTCCAACGGCGCCGTAGCGGCCGTGTCCGGCGGCAGCGACTCCACCGCCCTCCTTCTTCTCCTCAAAGCTCATCTCGACCGCATCGCCCCGACAGCCAGGCTGCTGGCGGTGACGATCGACCACGGTCTGCGTCCGGAAGCAGCGGCGGAAGCACGCGCCGTTGCAAAGCTTTGCGCCGAACGCGGTATCGTGCACCGCACAGTCAGCTGGACCGAAGCCAAGCCGTCGACCGGCCTGCCCGCAGCCGCGCGCGAGGCACGCTACCGGTTGCTGGCCGAGGCCGCGCAGGCGCATGGCATCGGTGTGGTCGTGACCGGCCACACCGCCGACGACCAGGCCGAGACCGTTCTGATGCGAGCCGCGCGGAATGATGGCCACGAGCTTGGTGAAACGGTAGGCCGAGGCCTCGCCGGCATGGCGCCGGCCACCCTCTATGATTGGCGGATCTGGATCGCGCGGCCTCTGCTTGGCGTACGGCGCGCGGCATTGCGCGCCTTCCTTCGGCGCGAACATGTCGGCTGGGCGGAGGACCCGACCAACATCGATGCGCATTTCGAACGGCCGCGCATTCGTGCCGTGCTCGGCGAAGACCGGAGCGGGCAGCGTTTTGCCGAGGCGATCGGCCTGGCCAGGCGGGCCGCCGCCGAGCGCGAGCAACTCGGCCGCCGCGCCGCCGCGCTGATCGGTGAATTTGCCAGCCGGCCGGCGAAGGGTCTCATCCGTCTCGATCCCGGTTTTGTCAGAGCCGAAGACACGCGCGCAGCGGTTTATGGGCTGCGTGTTGTGCTGGCAGCGACCGGCGGCGTCGCCTTGTTGCCGGACCAGGTGCGTAGCGAAGCGCTGCTCGAGCAAATGCGGGCCGGACCGCTTTGCGCCACATTGTCGCGGACGGTCGCCGACACCAGGCGCACCAGCATCTTCCTGTACCGTGAATCGCGCGACCTGCCGCCTGCCGCTCCGTTGGCGGCGGGACTCTGGGACGGTCGCAGGCGGGTCACCGAGGCAGAGGCGATCACATTGGGCGACAGTTCTGGTGCATTGTTGATCGCGCCGCTCGGCGCGGCTGCCGCCGCCAAACGGATTGCCGGGAGTGGCGCGCCAGCAAGCCTTGTTCGCGCCGCTTTGGCTGCGGAAGCGGCGCTCTGGCGTGGCGGCGAATGCCTTGGCTTTGCAGGGGATGCAACGGCGGCGCCGGCAATTGCGGTCAGCCCAGCCGTCGCACCTTTTGCACGCTTCCTGCCTTGCTTCGATCTGGTGCTGGCCGGGGCCGTCGCCGAACTGACCGGCGCGCCGCCCGTCCCGGCCTTGCCTTCCAGCCGCCACAGTGCCGGTTGATGGTGGCGCGAAAGCTTAACCCAGACGTGCTGTTATGCTTGGCAAGGGGAGGCGCTCTCCCTATGTTAGGCCCAAGTTTCCTCTCATACGCGTGCCCCATCGGGTGCCAACGGGACAATTGATGAATCCGAATTATCGCAACCTCGCGCTCTGGGCGATCATAGCGGTCCTGCTCATCGCTCTCTTCAATCTGTTCCAGACGCCGCAGACGCGCGGAGCATCGACCGACGTTCCCTACTCGCAGTTCCTGCAGGAGGTCGCGGCCGGCCGGGTCAAGACGGTGACCATCGCCGGCGACCGCATCATGGGCACCTACACCGACAACGCCAATGGCTTTCAGACCTATTCGCCCGGCGATCCGCAGCTAGTCTCGCGGCTTCAGGACAAGAACGTCGTCATCAATGCGCGTCCTGAATCGGACGGATCCACCTCGTTGTTCAGCTATCTCATCTCCTACTTGCCGATGATCCTGATCCTCGGCGTGTGGATATTCTTCATGCGCCAGATGCAGTCCGGTTCCGGGCGCGCCATGGGCTTCGGCAAGTCGAAGGCCAAGCTTCTGACCGAGGCGCATGGCCGTGTCACCTTCCAGGATGTCGCCGGCGTCGACGAGGCAAAGGAAGATCTGGAAGAGATCGTCGAGTTCCTGCGCGATCCGCAGAAGTTCCAGCGCCTGGGCGGCAAGATCCCGCGCGGTGTGCTGCTCGTCGGCCCCCCCGGCACCGGCAAGACGCTGCTCGCCCGTTCGGTCGCCGGCGAAGCCAATGTGCCCTTCTTCACCATTTCGGGTTCGGACTTCGTCGAGATGTTCGTCGGCGTCGGCGCGTCCCGTGTCCGCGACATGTTCGACCAGGCCAAGAAGAATGCCCCCTGCATCATCTTCATCGACGAAATCGACGCCGTCGGCCGCCATCGTGGCGCCGGCCTCGGCGGCGGCAATGATGAGCGCGAGCAGACGCTGAACCAGCTGCTGGTCGAGATGGACGGCTTCGAATCCAACGAGAGCATCATCCTGATCGCTGCCACCAACCGGCCCGACGTGCTCGATCCGGCGCTGTTGCGTCCGGGCCGCTTCGACCGCCAGGTGGTGGTGCCGAACCCCGACATCGTCGGCCGCGAGAAGATCCTCAAGGTGCATGTGCGCAACGTGCCGCTGGCGCCCAATGTCGACCTCAAGGTGGTCGCGCGTGGAACGCCGGGGTTCTCCGGCGCCGATCTGATGAACCTGGTCAACGAATCCGCCCTGATGGCGGCGCGCCGCAACAAGCGCCTCGTCACCATGGCCGAATTCGAGGACGCCAAGGACAAGATCATGATGGGCGCCGAGCGCCGCTCGTCGGCAATGACCCAGGCCGAGAAGGAGCTCACCGCTTACCACGAAGCCGGCCACGCCATCCTCGCGCTCAACGTGCCGTCCGCCGATCCGCTGCACAAGGCGACCATCATCCCGCGCGGCCGCGCGCTCGGCATGGTCATGCAGCTGCCGGAAGGCGACCGTTATTCGATGAGCTACAAGTACATGGTCTCGCGGCTTGCCATCATGATGGGCGGCCGCGTCGCCGAGGAGTTCAAGTTCGGCAAGGAGAACATCACTTCGGGCGCGTCCTCCGACATCGAGCAGGCGACCAAGCTGGCACGCGCCATGGTCACGCGCTGGGGCTTTTCCGACAAGCTCGGCCATGTCGCCTATGGCGACAACCAGGAGGAGGTCTTCCTCGGCCATTCGGTGGCGCGGACGCAGAATATCTCGGAAGAGACCGCGCAGATCATCGACGCCGAAGTGCGGCGCCTGATCGACGACGCCTATTCAACCGCCAAGGCGATCCTGACCAAGAAGAAGAAGGAATGGATCGCTCTGGCGCAGGGCCTGCTCGAATACGAGACGCTCTCGGGCGAGGAGATCAAGCAGCTGATCGCCGGGCAGAAGCCGGCACGAGATCTTGGGGATGATACTCCTCCGAGCCGCGGTTCAGCCGTGCCGAAGTCCGGCCGCCGCAAGAAGGGCCCGGAGCCCGAAGGCGGCATGGAGCCTCAGCCTTCGAGCTGAGCTGAAATCACTCAATCCAGCAAAACGCCGCGGCTTCAATCCGCGGCGTTTTGCTGTCCAGGGCTTATCAAAGAGCAAGCCGTTCAGTTGCACTTGTTTTGCCGGGGCGCGCACCATCAGTCCGGCCAGCATGTTGCTTGCCCCATCTGGCCAGCGGGACCAGGGCATTGTCCAGCTCGATGCCGAATTCGGTAATCGAGTATTCGACCCTCGGCGGCACCTCGGGGAATATCTCGCGGTGAACGATGCCGTCAGCCTCCATTTCGCGCAGCTGCTGGATCAGCATCTTTTCGCTGATCTCAGGCACCAGTCGTTTCAGTTCACCGAATCGTGCCGGCGCCTTGTGAATCTGCCAGAGCAGTAATGCCTTCCATTTTCCGCTGATAACTTCCAGCGCCGGCCCCAATCCGCAACTATCTGGCTGTTTCTTTCCCATGTTTCATCCAATTCTGAGCAATCGGTGGGTAGCTTACGTTTTTGTCGGTACTTGAGAAAAACCAAGCCGGTCCATAGCTTCAAACCAGCTCGCCGGCATCGGCGAACACCACAACATCATATCGGTATCTCGCTTCGGCCTGCAAAGGCCGTCGGCGGCCTGATTTTGTCAAAAAGGGAATGGATCATGACACGATACGCAAACAAGAAGGCGGTGGTCATCGGCGGGACGCACGGCATGGGCCTCGCCGTTGCCGAAGCCCTGATCGAAGACGGCGCCGAAGTTCTGGTCACCGGCCGCGACCAACGCAACATCGAGGCCGCCCGCAGAAAGCTGTTTTCGCGAGCTCATATCGTGCGGTCCGATATCAGCGACATGGCCGATATCGTCACGCTCGGTGCTGAAGTGGGGCAGAAGCTCGGCCAGATCGACTTCCTTCACGTCAATGCCGGGGTGGCTAATCTCGAACCTCTGGAGCGGGTCACCGAGGACAGTTACGACCGCACCTTCAACATCAATGCTAAAGGCGCTTTCTTCATCGTGCAGCGCCTGCTGCCCCTCATCAGGGATGGTGGCGCCATCGTCTTCACCTCGTCGATCGCCGACGAATCCGGCACCGGCGGCATGAGCGTCTATTCCGGATCAAAGGCGGCACTTCGCGCTTTCGCCAAGGTCCTGGCCGCCGAACTTCTGCCGCGCCGGATTCGCGTGAATGTGGTCAGCCCCGGCTTCATCGACACACCGACGATGGGCGTGGCCGATGCCTCGGCCCAGGAGCGGGCGGCCTTCATGGCGATCGGCGACGCGGTTACCCCGATGAAGCGCCACGGCACGATGGAGGAAGTGGCGCGTGCAGTCCTGTTCCTGGCTTTCGATGCAACCTTCACCACAGGCGCCCGGCTGACTGTCGATGGCGGCCTTGGGCAGGCCTTGAGCCCCTTGCCGGTGTGATCCGGCCCAATCTGAAACGACGGAGTTACAAGATGAGCGATATTGCAGTAATCGGCCTTGGCGCCATGGGCACGGCTCTTGCCGGAGCCTTCCTCGACAAGGGTCATGGGGTGACGGTGTGGAACCGCTCTTCGGCAAAGGCGGAGGCTTTGGCGGCCAGAGGCGCGGTCGTTGCCGTGAGCGTTGAGGACGCCGTCAGGTCGAGCAAGCTGATCGTGGTGTGCCTGCTCGTCTACGACACGGTCCATGAAATGCTGGCTCCGGCGCAGCTAGCGCTGTCGGGTCGCACAGTGGTCAACCTCACCAACGGCACGCCCGAGCAGGCGCGGGCGATGTCCGACTGGGTGGTCGGGCACGGCGCCGACTATATCGATGGCGGCATCATGGCGGTGCCGCCGATGATCGGCGGGCGGCATGCCTTGATACTGTATAGCGGCTCCAGGCAAGCCTACGACGCTCACGCGGGACAACTCGATGCGCTCGGCACCAGCAGATATCTCGGAGAAGATGCTGGCCTCGCACCACTCTACGATATCTCGCTTCTGGCCGGCATGTACGGGCTGTTCGCGGGCGTGTTGCAGGCACTGGCGATGACGGGAGCCGCCGGAATCCCCGCCGGGGAATTCATGCCGCTGCTGATGTCATGGCTGCACGCGATGCAAGGTGGCTTGCCGAAATGGGCAGAGCAAATCGATGCGGGCGACCACACCAGCAATGTCGTCTCCGGTCTCGGCATGCAGGCTGATGCCTTTGTCAATCTGATCGACACGAGCAGGTCGGCTGATGTCAGCACCGAGTTGATCTTGCCGATGCAAGATCTGATGAGGCGTGGCGTGGCGGCAGGCAAAGCCAACGCGGATCTTTCCAGCCTGGTCGAGCTTCTTCAACTGTCAAAGAAGGTCGTCTGAAGCTGGCAACATCACGCTTCCAACAGAAGGCCCGCGAACCTTGCGGTTCGCGGGCCTTCGATGTTCAGTTGATGCGATCAGCTCTTCAGCTTGGCATTGCACAGGCTGTAATAGCCGCCGCCCTTCTGGATCCAGCGTAGGCCGTTCAACGTACCTGCGTCCTTGTTGCCGTGGTAACCCTGCAGGCAGGTCTTCATCCGTGCCTTCGCCGGTTTTTCGGTCTTGAACTCAGCGGCCAGCATAGTCGGGAATGTCACGCCCGCCGGGGCGACAGTGGGAACGACCGCCGCGCTGGCTTCCTCTTTCGGCGGCTCGGCTTTGACCGTATCCGTGCTGGCATTCTCCGCGGCGGACGTCGCGCATTTCTCCGTGCGGAAAGCGGTCCAATCCATGCCGTTCAGCGTGCCGCCTTCCTTGGCTGTGCGATAGGCCTCGCCGCATTCCTTCATCGTCAGCGCGCTTGCAGGGGCGACGCTCCAAGCAAGCAATGCCGTCACAATCAATGCCGCCAATTTCAATCTGGACATAAGACCCTCCTGGTTGACAAAAGCTCGATGTCTTTTTGTATACTGTTTGTTCTGCATATGTTCAACCGGAATCTTTGCGAACCACCGAGGTCTGGCGGTGGGCAGTGTGGGCGAATTGATGATGCCGACAGCTTCCGCGATATGCAGATGCGAGAAAAGCCGGGCGTCTTCGCGCGCAACAAAAAAGGCCCGCGCATGTTGCGATGCGCGGGCCTTTGTCTGGAGAATATGGCTAACGCGATCAGCTCTTCAGCTTGGCATTGCAAAGGCTGTAGAAGCCGCCGCCCTTCTGGATCCAGCGCAGGCCATTCAGCGTGTTGGCATCCTTGTTGGCATAGTAGATCTCGAGGCAGGTGTGCATACGGCCCTTGGCCGGCGTCTCGCTGGCGTATTTCTTCGAGATCGCGGTCGGGAACTTCACACCTTTGGGAGCGGTGATCGAGGGCTTTTCAGGTTCGCTGGTATAGGTCGCCTCGCTCGGAGCCGGCACGGTGTCGTCGTCATCAGCGCCTGCGCCGCATTCGGCCTTACGGAAGTCGTTCCATTTCTTGCCGCCCAGCGTGTTGGCAGACTTGGCCGCCTGATACTTGGCGCTGCAATCGGCCATGCTCAGGCCCTTGCCGCTGTCGGCAGATGCCTTGGTCGTTGCCTTGGCGGGTTCAACCATGGCCGAAGCGCCGGCGGCGCATTCGGTCTTGCGGAAGTCGTTCCACTTGATGCCGTTCAGCGTCCCAGCGGCCTTTGCCGCCTGGTACTTGGTGCTGCACTCTTTTGCCGTAAGGCCCTTGGCTCCGTCGTCGGCCGCGGCGGCGGCCTTGGTCGTTGCCTTGGCGGGCTCTGCCGCGGCCGAGGCGCCGGCGGCGCATTCGGTCTTGCGGAAGTCGTTCCACTTCATGCCGTTCAGCGTGCCGGCAGTCTTGGCGGCCTGATACTTGGCGCTGCATTCCTTGGCCGTCAGGCCCTTGGCCTGATCGGCGGTGGCCGCCTTCGTGTCTGCCTTGGCAGCGGCCGCCTTCTTGGCCGGCTTGGCGGTCTCGGTCGTGGCGGCTGCATCGGTGCCGCATTCGGCTTTACGGAACTGGTTCCAGGTCTGTCCGTTCAGCGTGCCGCCGTCCTTGGCGGCATTATACTTGGTACTGCACTCGGCCATGGTCAGCGCGTTGGCGGGCGCCGCCATGAACAAGGTTGCGACGGCAAGACCCGTCAAAGTTGCAAGTCGGTGGATGAGCATGGCGTTTCTCCCGTGGCTGCCGCCCATAAGGTGTCCCTGCGCGAATCAATAGCTCTCAACGCTAGGCTGCGCCAGATGCTAACTGGCGCCGGTACCGTCGGAAAGCGCGTCCTCCCGATAAGGTGATGGAATCCTTGCGATCTGCCGCCTTCAACAGCAAAGGATTACTGAACCTGCGTCGCACGGCCAGTGTGAGCGGTATATTGCGGCAAGACCGTGTCACCGTGAGGCGTTGCCGAACACTGCTTGACAGCCTGCTACAATGATTTTCTAAGAATTCGTAATATACAATCACACAATGTGATCGTAAGGCCCGGCCAATTGTGGCATTAGAAGCCGGCTGAAAAACCGACGGGGATTCTGGCTAACATGGCAGGACGTTATTTCGGCACCGACGGCATTCGCGGGCGCGCCAACAAATTTCCGATGACGGCTGAGATCGCGATGCGGGTCGGCATGGCCGCCGGCCTGTCGTTCCAGCGCGGCAGCCACCGCCACCGCGTCGTGCTCGGCAAGGACACGCGGCTGTCCGGCTACATGATCGAGAATGCGATGGTGGCTGGCCTTTGTGCCGCCGGCATGGACGTGTTCCTGCTCGGCCCGATCCCGACGCCGGCGGTCGCCATGCTGGTGCGCTCGTTGCGCGCCGATATCGGCGTCATGATCTCGGCCTCGCACAATCCCTACTTCGATAATGGCATCAAGCTGTTTGGGCCTGACGGCTACAAGCTCTCCGACGAGATCGAGGAGCGCATCGAGAGTATGCTCGACAAGGACATCGAACTGGCGCTCGCCGACTCCGACGGGCTCGGCCGCGCCAAGCGTGTCGACGGCGTGCATGACCGCTACATCGAATTCGCCAAGCGCACCTTGCCGCGCTCGATGTCGCTGTCGGGTCTCAGGATCGTCGTCGACTGCGCCAATGGCGCCGCCTACAAGGTGGCGCCCGCCGCCCTTTGGGAATTGGGCGCCGAGGTCATTGCCATCAATGTCGAGCCGAACGGCTTCAATATCAACAAGGAATGCGGCTCGACCCATCCGGCCGGCCTGCAGAAGAAGGTGCATGAAGTGCGCGCCGATATCGGCATCGCGCTCGACGGCGACGCCGACCGTGTCGTCATCGTCGATGAGAACGGCACGATCGTCGATGGCGACCAGATTATGGCGCTGATCGCCGAGTCCTGGCACCAGAGCGGGCGGCTCGCCGGCGGCGGCGTCGTCTCGACGGTGATGTCCAATCTCGGCCTCGAACGCTTCCTCGGCGACATGAAGCTGCAGCTGCACCGCACCAAGGTCGGCGATCGTTATGTCGTCGAGCACATGCGTGCGCATGGGTTGAATGTCGGCGGCGAGCAATCGGGCCACATCGTGCTGTCCGATTTCTCGACCACTGGCGATGGCCTGGTCTCGGCTCTGCAGGTGCTGGCCTGCATCAAGCGACAGAACCGGCCGGTCAGCGAATTGTCGAAGAAGTTCGAGCCGGTGCCGCAGCTGTTGAAGAATGTCCGCATCGCCGGCGGCAAGCCGCTCGAGGAAGCCCCCGTCAAGGCCGCGATCGAAGATGCGCGCAAGCGTCTCGGCAAGGCCGGGCGACTGGTCATCCGGCCCTCCGGCACCGAGCCGCTGATCCGCGTCATGGCCGAGGGCGACGACCCGCAACTGGTCGAAGCCGTGGTCAACGACATCGTTGACATCATTTCGGAAACGCGCAGCGCCGCCTGATCGCGTTGCCTCCACCGGCAGGCGCGAACTGCCGGCTCGAAGACCTCAAGGCCCGCCTCCAGGCGGGCCTTTTGTTTTCGCCAGGGCGGTTCCAGCATCATGCCGGGCGGCAGCTGTTTGCTAAAATGTCGATAATTCGTGGTTAATCGACAGGGTTAAACGCCTTTTAACTTTTCCAATTCATTATCCACAACTGAGGTCAATCATATTCGGGCGGGTTTGGACTTCCCGACGGTTCTCAGGGGTGAAGCATGTTCAATACAGCAAAAATGGCTCTCCTTGCCGCGCTGTTCGCAGGCGTGGCCGGGCCGGTATTCGCCGCCGACCTGGTGGAGCCGCCGGTGGTCGAGGAAGCACCGCCGCCGGTAGCTTATGACCCGCCCGCCGATTTCGGCGGCTGGTACATCCGCGGCGACATCGACTATCATAAGTCGGATTTGCGCGGCATCGACTATATCACCTACGGGCCGCCTCCCGGCAGCAATGTTTTCGATTCCGGCGAGCTTAAGGGCGGCTTCTCACTCGGCGCCGGCATTGGCTACAAGATCAACGATCATTTCCGTACCGACCTGACAGCCGACTATTGGTTCGCTTCGGACTTCAATGGATCAACCAACGATGGTGTTACGACATCGGTCGAAGTGTCGAAAATGAGCGCATTGCTGCTCTTGGCCAACGCCTATTACGATATTGGCACCTGGCACGGCTTCACGCCTTATGTTGGCGCTGGCATCGGCGGCGCGCACGTCAAATGGGATGCCGTCCACGACCCGAACACAACCGAGACCAACCCCGGGTCGAAGAACTGGCGCTTTGCCTACGCGCTCATGGCCGGCGCGTCCTATTGCCTTACCGACAGAGTGATCCTGGATGCCGGCTATCGCTACTCTCACATTGAGGGAGGCCGCATGTTCGACTTCGATGTGAGCAGTTCCGGGCCCGGCTTCGACCATGGCATCAACACACATGAGGTACGCGGCGGTCTGCGCTATCAATTCGGCGGCAATAATGGTTGCACATCGCCGGAACCCTACGTTCCCCAGCCGGAGCCGATCTACACCAAGTAGTCGCTTCGAAATCCTGGAATTCGCGAACCGCCCGGTTATGCCGGGCGGTTTTCGTTTGGCGATTGCGGTGCATTTCCATCGGCTGCGTGCGCTGAATACAGCCCCTCGAATTCAATTCGGTAACCCCTCGTTATCCTTAACCCGCACTTAACCACTATGGTTAACAATGCTTCCTGAAACGGTGCGCGCGATTAACGACGGGCGACAATTTCAGGAGCCGGGGACCATGAATTTCAAACCGCTGACAGCGCTGGCGCTTGCCGCATTCGTGCTTGCTCCGCTGACGCCGGCGCAGGCCGCAGACTACGATCCGCCGATCTATGTCGATCAGGCGCCGGACTATCAACCGGTCGAGGTCGGCTCGGGCTGGTATCTGCGTGGCGACGTCTCCTATCTGGCGCAGAAGAGCTACCAGGATCAGGATTTCACCTTCGCGCCGGCAAGCTTCAGCGAAAAGCAGGATCCGGCCTTTGCCAGCATCGGCTTCGGCTATCATTTCAACGACTATCTGCGCGCCGATATCAATCTCGGCTATCTGCCGGGCAACAAGGTTGGCATCCACTACGACGATACCGCGATCGTGATACCGCCGGCCACGGCAACGGTGGCGTCGGCATCCCTGGAGAATTATTCCCTGTCGGGGATGGTCAATGGCTATGTCGATCTTGGCACTTATGTCGGGATCACGCCCTATCTGGGCGCCGGCATCGGGTTGGTCCGGAGCAAATACAAGCTGTCGGCGAGTTACTTCACCGACAATCTCGACGCTACCGATGATTTCGTCCGGAGCGACAACAAGACCCAGTATGCCTTCGCCTATACGCTGGATGCGGGCTTGGCGTATCAGATCACCAAGAATGTCTCCGTCGATCTCGGCTATCAGTATTTTTCGGCGCCGGATGCTGAATATGTCACGGCCGAGAGCCTGACCTCCTATCCGATCCGCAAGGGCATCAGCAATCATCAGGTCAAGCTCGGGCTGCGTTATGACCTCTGGTAAGCTGTTGTCGACACCAAGCCAAACGGCGGATCTCTTCGATCCGCCGTTTGCGTTTGAAGTCACGACATCCTGATCGCGGATTGCTTGTATCTTGTCAGCGACAAAAACTTTCCTCTTGACGCCTGAGGGCTGAACGCATATCGCCGTCCGTGGGCCACCCCTCCCCAACGAGGGGCCACTATCTGGAAGGATAGACCACGATGACGACGCATACGAAGCCCGGACTCCGTCCGGCAAATCCCAATTTCTCCTCTGGTCCCTGCGCAAAACGTCCCGGCTGGTCGGTCGAGGCGCTGAAGAATGCTGCGCTCGGCCGTTCGCACCGCGCCAAGATCGGCAAGACCAAGCTCGAACAGGCGATCGAGCTGACGCGGGAAATTCTACAGGTTCCAGCGGATTACCGCATTGGTATCGTGCCGGCGTCGGACACCGGCGCCGTCGAGATGGCGCTGTGGTCTCTGCTCGGCGAGCGCGGCGTCGACATGGTCGCCTGGGAAAGCTTTGGCTCCGGCTGGGTGACCGATGTCGTCAAGCAGCTGAAGCTCGCCGATATCAGAAAGATCGAAGCTGGCTATGGCGAGCTGCCGGATCTCACCCAGATCGATTTTGACCGCGACGTGGTCTTCACCTGGAACGGCACGACCTCAGGTGTGCGCGTGCCGAATGGCGATTTCATTCCAGCCGATCGCAAGGGGTTGACCATTTGCGACGCGACATCGGCCGCCTTCGCTCAAAGGCTCGATTTCCAGAAGCTGGACGTCGTCACCTTCTCCTGGCAGAAAGTGCTGGGCGGCGAGGGCGCACACGGCATGCTGATCCTCAGCCCGCGCGCCGTCGAGCGGCTTGAAACCTACAAGCCGGCCTGGCCGTTGCCGAAAATCTTCCGGCTGACGTCGGGGGGCAAGCTGATCCAGGGCATCTTCAAGGGCGAGACGATCAACACGCCGTCGATGTTGTGCGTCGAGGACTATCTTGATGCGCTCGACTGGGCGAAGTCGATCGGCGGTCTCGACGCGTTGATCGCCAGAGCGGACGCCAATGCCGCTGTCCTCGACGGTTTTGTCGACAAGTCCTCATGGCTCGGCCATCTCGCAATCGATGTGGCGACGCGGTCCAACACGTCCGTGTGTCTGTCCTTCACCGACCCGGATGTTGCGGCGCTCGATGCCGACGGACAGGCGGCTTTTGCGAAGGCGATCGTCTCTGTGCTCGACAAGGAAGGCGTCGCCTACGATATCGGCTCTTATCGCGACGCACCGCCCGGCCTGCGCATCTGGTGCGGCGCGACTGTCGAGACATCCGATCTCGAAGCGCTGCTGCCCTGGCTCGACTGGGCCTTCGCCACGCAGAAGGCGTCGCTGAAGGCCGCGGCCTGAGATTGCATGGCGGCCTGCGGGCCGCCAGTTCCCCGACAATCCATTTCAAGGAGGCCGCAATGGCGCCCCGCGTTCTCGTCTCGGATAAACTCTCCACCACCGCCGTGCAGATATTCAAGGATCGCGGCATCGAGGTCGACTATTTGCCCGATCTCGGCAAAGACAAGGAAAAGCTGCTCGAAGTGATCGACCAGTATGATGGCCTTGCCATCCGTTCGGCGACCAAGGTCACGGAAAAGCTGATCAATGCCGCGACAAAGCTCAAAGTCGTCGGCCGCGCCGGCATCGGTGTCGACAATGTCGACATCCCGGCGGCAAGCCGCAAGGGCATCATCGTGATGAACACGCCTTTCGGCAATTCGATCACCACGGCCGAGCATGCTGTCGCGATGATCTTCGCGCTTGCCCGCCAGATTCCCGAAGCCAACGCCTCGACCCATGCCGGCAAATGGGAAAAGAACCGCTTCATGGGCGTCGAGATCACCGGCAAGACGCTGGGTGTCATCGGCTGCGGCAATATCGGCTCGATCGTCGCCACGCGCGGCGTCGGCTTGAAGATGCATGTCGTTGCCTTCGACCCGTTCCTGTCGGACAAGCGTGCCGAGGAGCTTGGCGTCGACAAGGTCGAACTCGACGAGCTTTTCGCCCGCGCCGACTTCATCACGCTGCACACGCCGCTGACCGACAAGACGTGCAACATCATCGATGCGGCGGCGATCGCCAAGATGAAGAACGGCGTGCGCATCATCAACTGCGCCCGTGGCGGGCTGGTCGTCGAGGCCGATCTGGTCGCGGCGCTGAAGAGCGGCAAGGTGGCCGGCGCAGGCGTCGACGTGTTCGAGGTGGAGCCGGCCGAGAACAATGAACTGTTCGGCATGGAGAATGTGGTGGCGACGCCGCATCTCGGCGCCTCGACGGCGGAAGCGCAGGAAAATGTCGCGCTGCAGGTGGCCGAGCAGATGGCCGATTACCTGATCAAAGGCGCGGTTTCCAACGCCATCAACATGCCCTCGATCACGGCGGAAGAAGCGCCGCGGCTAAAACCCTTCGTCAAGCTCGCCGAAGTGCTCGGCGCCTTTGTCGGCCAGGTCACCGAGGACCCGATCACTGAGGTCGAGATCCTGTTCGACGGCTCGACCGCGACGATGAACACGCGGGCGCTGATCAGCGCCACGCTTGCCGGCTTGATCCGGCCGCAGGTCTCCGACGTCAACATGGTGTCGGCGCCGATCATGGTGAAGGAGCGCGGCATCATCGTCGCGGAGGTCAAGCGCGACAAGTCGGGCGTGTTCGACGGCTACATCAAGCTGACGGTCAAGACCGAGCACAAGACGCGCTCGATCGCCGGCACCTGCTTTTCCGACGGCAAGCCACGCTTCATCCAGATCAAGGGCATCAATCTCGACGCCGAGGTCGGCCAGCACATGCTCTACACCACCAATGCCGACGCGCCCGGCATCATCGGCCTGCTCGGCACGGTGTGCGGCGAAAACGGTGTCAACATCGCCAACTTCCAGCTCGGCCGCAACCGGCCGGGCGGCGACGCGATTGCGCTACTCTATCTCGACAAGCCATTCCCGGAAGATGTGCTGGAGCAGGTCAAGGCTCACAAGTCGATCGACTCGGCCAAGCGCTTGCAGTTCGACGTCAACACGATGTGATCCGGACCGTCCAATGAGGTTCGAAAGGCGCGGCCTTGCCCGCGCCTTTTTTGTTCAGGGTGTTCGCGTCGACGGAGCGCTCGCCATCTTGCGTCCGCTGTGTTCGGCCAGACCGATGCCGCCCAGCACCAGGACGAGCGCCAGCGCCTGGTAGAGCTGGAACGTCTCGCCGACGATCAGCACCGACAGCAGCGTGCCGAAGATCGGCACCAGGTTGATGAACAGCCCGGCACGGTTGGCGCCGATCAGTTCGTTGCCCCTGATGTAGAATATCTGCGAGATGACCGAGGCGCCGACCGCAGTGTAGGCGATGATCGCCCAGCCGCTGATGTCGGGGACGATGACCTTACCGGCGGCGGCTTCCCACAGGACGAAAGGCAGCGACGTAATCAGCGCTGCGATCGACAGCGACAGCATCAGGCTTTGCCAGCGCATCTCCGGCTTCAGCCGCAGCCCGACCGAATAGCCGCTGTAGAGGATAACTGCGATCAGCATGATGGCATCGCCGAAATTGAGCTCCAGCGTCAGCAACCGGCGCGGGTCGCCATGGCAGGCGGTCAGCACCACGCCGGCTATGGTCAGCACGACGCCGGCAATCTGCGCCCAGTTCACGCGTAGGCGGAAGAAGATAAAGTTGGCAACGATGATCAGGATCGGCATCGCCGCCTGTTCGATCGAGACGTTGATCGCGGTCGTATAGTTGAGCGCCGTGTAGAAAATGGTGTTGAACAAAGTGAAGCCGCTGGCCCCCAGTGCAGCCAGGACGAGCCAGTGTTTGCGCACCACGGGCCAGTCCTCCTTGATCGTCCGCCAGCCGATCGGCAGCAGGACCGCGACCGCCAGCACCCAGCGCAGGAAGACCAGCATCATCGGCGAGACATGATCGACCGCCAGCTTGCCGGCGACGGAATTGCCGCCCCACAGCAAGGTGGTGACGGCCAAGAACAGGTAGGCGTGTCGATGCATTGCAGGATTCCGGCCGCCGGAGGTGCGGTGTTTGGCGGCCTATTGCCCCCGCCGGCCCAAGTAAATGATGTCAAAGCCGAAAATTGTTGTGCCTCAGGGCATTTTCGGCGGCAAAGAAAGGTCGCACTTGCGAGGTCTTGACGCTATAGAGGCCTGTCGTTTCGAACCATATCCAGGCCGCCAGGGCGGCATCTCAAGGGAAAAGAAATATGGCCAATGTGGTGGTCGTCGGCTCGCAATGGGGCGACGAAGGCAAGGGCAAGATCGTCGACTGGTTGTCGGAGCGCGCCGACGTGGTCGTGCGCTTCCAGGGCGGCCACAATGCCGGCCATACGCTGGTGGTCGACGGCAAGGTCTACAAACTGTCGCTGCTGCCGTCGGGCGTGGTGCGGCAAGGCAAGCTGTCGATCATCGGCAATGGCGTCGTCTTCGACCCGCACGCCTTTGTCGCCGAAGTGGCAAAACTCAAGGCGCAAGGCGTCGAGGTGACGCCGGACCGCCTGAAAATAGCCGAAAACACCGCGCTTATCCTGTCGCTGCACCGGGAACTGGACGGATTCCGCGAGGACGCCGCCTCCAATTCCGGGACGAAAATTGGCACGACCCGTCGTGGCATCGGCCCCGCCTATGAGGACAAGGTGGGCCGGCGCGCGGTCAGGGTGATGGATCTGGCGGATTTGGAAACGCTTCCCCTCAAGGTCGATCGGCTGCTGACGCATCACAACGCGCTACGTCGCGGGCTTGGCCATGGGGAGGTCACCCATGAGGCGATCATGACCGAACTGACCTCGGTCGCCGATGAGATCCTGCCCTATATGGACCGCGTCTGGAAAATCCTCGACGACAAGCGCCGCGCCGGTGAGCGCATCCTGTTCGAGGGCGCGCAAGGCACGCTGCTCGACATCGACCACGGCACCTATCCGTTCGTCACCTCGTCCAACACTGTCGCCGGCCAGGCCGCTGCCGGTTCGGGCGTCGGCCCCGGCGCCATCGGCTATGTGCTGGGCATCACCAAGGCCTATACGACGCGTGTGGGCGAAGGCCCGTTCCCGACCGAGCAGAAGAACGAGATCGGCGAATTCCTCGGCACGCGCGGCCACGAATTCGGCGTCGTCACCGGGCGCAAGCGCCGCTGCGGCTGGTTCGACGCCGTGCTGGTGCGCCAGGCCGTCGCTGTCAACGGCATCAAGGGCATCGCGCTGACCAAGCTCGACGTGCTCGACGGGCTGGACGAGATCAAGGTCTGCACGGGTTACCGGCTCGACGGCGAAATGATCGACTATCTGCCGGCGAGCCAGGGCGCGCAGGCGCGTGTCGAACCGGTCTACGAGACGCTGGAAGGCTGGAAAGGCACCACTGCCGGCGCACGCAGCTGGAACGACCTTCCGGCGCAGGCCGTCAAATATGTCCGTTACATCGAGGAGCTCATCGGCGCACCCGTCGCGCTCCTTTCCACCAGCCCGGAGCGGGACGACACAATACTTGTGACCGATCCGTTTCAAGACTAGTTTTCTGAAGCCTTTCCGGGCATCGCGGCTGATTTGCGGGGGCCGGCGCGGAAACAAAAATACAGGTCGACTGAAGCATGGCAGATTTCGTTGCTGTTCTGAAAAAGGCGCTCGACAAGTATGGCGAGCCGGCTCTGGACGTGCGCACGCGGACCTATGACGGCGCCCGTGCCGCGCTGGTCAAGAAGCTCGCCGATTTTTCGCCGCCGCTGTCCGCCGATGTCATCGCCAAGCAGAAACGCTCGCTGGAAGACGCCATTTCGAGTGTCGAGCGGGACTATGCCAAACCGGCACCGGCATCCGATCCGCTGGCCGAGCTCGAACACATCTTCTCCTCCATCGACCGCAACAAGAACCAGCCCAGTCATGTAAAGCCGTCCACCACGCCTGCATCGGCACCTGCACCGGCCTGGCAGCCGGCGAAACCCGTGCAGCCGGCGCCGGTCGCCCGGACGGAGCCGAGCTGGCAGAGGCCCGCACCGACACCACCGCCGCCTGCTGCGCGCGCCGAAACCGTCAACGAGCAGGCCGCGGAGCTGGACGCCGACGACGACAGCGTCGATGTGTTTGCCAATGACGAGCAGCCGGCCGGGGATACATTCCAACGCCTGCGCCCGGCCGAACGCAAGCGCAGCTATGGCGGGCTGATCGCCGCTGTCGCCGCGCTGCTTGTGGTCGCCGGCGGCGGCTACGGCATCTGGCTGAACAAGGATGCGTTCAGCTCGATGTTCGGTCTTGGCGACACCAAGACGGTCTCGACCGAACCGCTGGTCAAGCCGATGCCGGCCAAGCCCGCGGCCGAGGCGCCCGCACCGGCTGCTGCCGGCGAGGGAACCAAATTCACGCAGCGCCTGACGCCCGAAGGCGGTGAGACCGACCCTGGTCCCGCGGCCGGTCAAAGCGGCATTGGCGAGGGCGAATCCGTCGCCGCGCTGACCACGCCGCCGCCTCCGGCTCCGGCCCCAGCGGCGACGCCAGCGCCTGCGACCCCACCCCCCAGCGATGCCGCAGCCACTGCAGTGCCCGCCACGCCCGCGCCCGCCACACCGGCGCCTGACGCTTCCGCCACGCCGCCGGCAACGCCGCCAGCCGATGGCGCCGCTCCGCCGGCCAATGGGGCAGCACCGGCTGATGCCGCGGCCACTCCGCCGGCGCCCGCAGCCGGCACGCAGCCCGCGGCGCCGACGGCCGCCGCTCCCGAGCCGGCCGTTGCGGTTGGCCAGAAGGCGATCTTCTATGAGGAACGCACTTCGACTTCGCAAGGCTCGGCCGAACCCGGCAGCATCGTCTGGTCGCTGGTGCAGGAATCGCCCGGTGGCGACGCGCCGCCCGAGCCGGCGATCCGCGCCGAGGCGACCATTCCCGGCAAGGACATCCAGCTGCGCATGACCATCCGCCGCAACACCGACCAGACGCTGCCGGCCAGCCACATCATCGAGATGATCTTCCTGACGCCGCAGGGCTTTGACGGCGGTGGCGTTGACAACATCCTGCGCGTGGCCATGAAGAGCTCGGAGCAGGATGCGGGCAGCCCGCTTATCGGCATTCCGGCCAAGATCGCCGACGGCTTCTTCCTGGTGGCGCTCAACGACACCAAGGCCGACGAGGACGCCAATCTGACCTTGCTCAGGGGACAGGACTGGATCGACGTGCCGGTGGTCTACAAGACCGGACGCCGGGCCCTGCTGACTATGGAAAAAGGCATCCCCGGCGAGAAGGTCTTCGACGAGGCGCTGAAGGCCTGGCAGGCGAAGACAGCGGGCTGAGAAGCGACGTTCAATCCGTTCGCTGCTCTTTCGGTTGCAGAGAGAAATCGAGGCCAGTTCAAAACGGGCGATATTTGGCCAGCGGCAGGCCGTTACGCCTGACGTAGTCGTTATAGCTGTCGATGGCATCCTTGTTTTCTTCGTGCCATCGACGTGTCTTTTCCGCAGCGATCGCTTTGACGATGCCCGCCTCTGCGGCGTGAGCGATGTTGATCCCCAAGGCTTCAGCCTCTTCGATCAATGGAAGCTCGATGGAGAGCTTGAGCGAAGACTGAGCATCAGCCATTTCAACGGCCCTACGATATCTATGGACAAGAGCATGGCAGCACGCCTGCAAAGCTGCAAGCTTAGCCCTCCATCTCCTCGCGCAGCATTTCTAGCTCCAGCCACTCTTCCTCCAGCGCAGCCAGCGTCGCTCGTTCCTTGTCGAGGGCGGCAATGGTCTTCTGGAACGAGGCGGGGTCGCGCTCGTAATAGGCGGGATCGGCGATGTTGTTCTCCAGCCGTGAAATCGAGGCCGTCACCGCCTCGATCTTCTTGGGCAGCGATTCCAGCGCGAATTTCTGCTTGAACGACAGTTTCTTGGCGGGCCCTTTCGGCGCCGCCGCCTCGCTTCTGCCTGCTGCGGGCGTGTCGCCGGCCTCAGTCTTGGTCCGCACCTTGCGGTCGTCGAGCCGGGTGCCGCCGCGCTGCGCCAGCATGTCGGAATAGCCGCCGGCATATTCGATCCAGCGGCCGCCACCGTCCGGCGCGATGATGCTGGTCACGGTGCGGTCGAGGAAGTCGCGATCATGGCTGACCAGGATGACCGTACCGGCAAAGCCGGCGACCAGTTCCTGCAGAAGCTCCAGCGTCTCCATGTCGAGATCGTTGGTCGGCTCATCAAGCACCAGAAGGTTGGCCGGCCGGGCCAGGACGCGGGCCAAAAGCAGCCGCGCCCGTTCGCCGCCGGAAAGCTCGCGCACCGGCGTGCGCGCCTGTTCCGGCTTGAACAGGAAATCCTTCATGTAGGAGACGACATGGCGTTGTTCGCCATTGATGACGAGGTTTTCGCCGCGCCCGTCGGTGAGATATTGCGCCAGCGTCTCGGCCGGGTCGACCGACTCGCGCTTTTGATCGAGCGTGGCGATTTCCAGATTGGTGCCAAGCCGCACCGAGCCGGCATCCGGCTTCAACTCACCGGTCAGCATCTTCAACAGCGTCGTCTTGCCGGCACCGTTCGGTCCGACCAGGCCGACCCGGTCGCCGCGCTGGATGCGGGTCGAAAAGCCTTTGACCACGGTGAGGTCGCCAAAACTCTTTTCGATGTTCTTGGCCTCGATCACCAGCTTGCCGGATTCCGCGGCGTCGCTCGCCACCATGGTGGCCGAGCCTTCTGCGCCGCGATGGCCGCGAAAACGCTGGCGCATGGTCTGGAGCTCGCCGAGGCGGCGCATGTTGCGCTTGCGCCGCGCCGTCACGCCGTAGCGCAGCCAGTGCTCCTCGCGCACGATCTGCCGACCGAGCTTGTGCTGCTCGCGCTCTTCCTCTTCCAGCACCTGGTCACGCCATTCCTCGAAATGGCCAAAGCCCTTGTCCAGACGGCGGGTCTGGCCACGGTCGAGCCAGACGGTGGCGCGCGAGACGCGTTCGAGGAAGCGACGGTCGTGCGAAATGACGATCAGCGCCGACGAGGTGCGGACAAGCTCCGCTTCCAGCCACTCGATGACAGACAGATCGAGATGGTTGGTCGGCTCATCAAGCAGCAGAATGTCGGGCTCCGGCGCCATGACGCGGGCAAGCGCGGCACGGCGGGCCTCGCCGCCGGAAAGATCGTTGGGATTTTCGGTGCCGGTGAGGCCGAGATGCTCCATCAGATAGGTGGCTCGGTAGGGATCGTCGGCGGGACCGAGCCCGGCCTCGACATAGGCACGGACATTGGCAAAGCCATCCATGTCGGGCATCTGCGGGAGATAACGCACGGTCGCCGAAGGCTGGCGGAACACCTCGCCGTCCTGCGGCTCGATCATCCCGGCGGCGATCTTCAAGAGCGTAGATTTGCCGGAGCCGTTGCGGCCGACGAGCGCGATCTTGTCGCCGGCGGACGCGGTGAGTTCGGCGCCGTCGAGCAGCGGCGTGCCGCCGAAGGTCAGTCTTATCCCGTCGAGGTTGAGAAGGGGCGGGGCCATGTCAGCTTTCAGGCAAGGGATAGGGATGGGCGAGCAGCAGCGCGCGGCCATGGCCAAGCGCGATTTCGAGGTTGCCTTTGACCTCATTGGAGATGGTCAGCGACGAGCCGAAGGCGACCTCGACATGGTCGAGCGGCCATTTGGCACCGGAAACGGTGAGGCCCGAGAGATCGGAAAAGCCAAGCACGGAAAACAGCGTGCCGTCGTCATAGTCGAAGCCGGCCTTGCCCGGCAAAAGGGGGACGCCTTCTTGCGCGCCACTGGTCAACAGCACTTTTGTGCCTGCCTCGGCCAGCCGCAGGCTGAGCGCAAGGTGCAGGTATGCATGGTCGGCGCGCTTGCCGCCGAAAGCGCCGGCCAGCACCAGGCTGGTGGCGCCGCGTTCCAATGCGGCGGCGATGGCCAGTTCGCCGTCGGTCTTGTCCTTTTCGGGCGGAAATACCTGCCGTGGCACTGCGGCGAGATCGGCCGGCAGGTCCGCCGGCACGGAATCGAAGTCGCCGACCCAAAGCTCCGGCATCAGGCCGAGCAGGCGGGCATGGCCGATGCCGGCGTCCGCGGCGATGATGCGCGTGCCTTCGACCTGGCGGTCGAGCCGCGGCGTGCGGATGAGATCGCCGCCAAGCAGGATGGTGAATGTGCTCATATCCGGTGGCCCTTACCAGCCCCGCCGGTGAAACGGAAGGCCGAGCCCTTCCGCCGCCAGATCAGGATGACGTTTGGTTGAATCGTCATCCTGATCCAGATCCTTTTTTGGAGCATGATCTTTTTTGAGAAAACCGGTTCCCACTCTTTGCGGTCGCTGACCTTCGGTTCGGGATCATGCTCGAGCAAACTTCCGCTTGCGTGGCACCTTGGCCGGGCCTATGTGTCGAAACGCTCTAACGGGGTGCCGGACGCGATCTTCGCGGACCGGCTGAGAGGCAGTCTCGCCAACCCGCTGAACCTGATCCGGTTTGTACCGGCGGAGGGATTAGACGCTTCGGACAGCCCGACGCCTCAATTCCTTTCAACACGAACGAAGGAGGCGCCGATGCGCATGTTCTTGTCCCGTCTTGTCCCAGCCCTGGGCCTTGCTGTTTCGCTTCTGGCTGCGCCAGCTTCCGCGCAGGAAAAACTCACCGTCTACACCTATGAGAGTTTCACCGCCGACTGGGGGCCGGGCCCTGCGGTCAAGAAGGAGTTCGAGGCCGAATGCGGCTGCACCCTCGACTTCGTCTCGGTCGCCGACGGCGTCGCGCTGCTCAACCGCGTCAAGCTCGAAGGCGCCTCGACCAAGGCCGATATCGTGCTCGGCCTCGACACCAACCTGACCGCCGAAGCCAAGGCCTCCGGGTTGTTTGTCCCGCATGGGCCAGTGGCCGAAAACAACGTGCCGGGCGGCTGGAGCGACGATACTTTCGTTCCCTACGACTATGGCTATTTCGCCGTCGTCTACGACACCGAAAAGCTGAAGAACCCGCCGAAGAGCCTGAAGGAATTGGTCGAGGGCGCCGCTGCCGACAAGATCGTCATCCAGGATCCGCGGACTTCGACGCCGGGCCTCGGCCTGCTGCTGTGGGTCAAATCGGTCTATGGCGACAAGGCGCCGGAGGCATGGGCGAAGCTCAAGCCGAAAGTGCTGACGGTGACGCCGGGCTGGAGCGAGGCCTACGGCCTGTTCACCAAGGGCGAGGCGCCGATGGTGCTGTCCTACACGACGTCGCCGGCCTACCACATGGTGGCCGAGAACACCGAGCGCTATCAGGCGGCGTCTTTCGAGGAAGGCGAGTATCTGCAGATCGAGGTCGCCGGCATCACCACCACGGGTGAGAAGAACCCGCTGGCGGCAAGGTTTCTCGCCTTTATGACCGGGCCGAAATTCCAGGATGTCATTCCGGAGACCAACTGGATGTTCCCGGCGGGGAAGACCGACAAGCCGCTCAACCCGGCGTTCGACAGGCTGGTCAAACCGACCAAGACTTTGCTGTTCAGCCCGGAAGAGGTCGCGGCCAACCGCAAGGCCTGGGTCGATGAATGGCTGGCGGTGATGAGCAAATAGGGCTTCGGGATGGCGCTTGAGCACCCCCCTCTGGCCTGCCGGCCATCTCCCCCGCAAGGGGGGAGATCAAGCGCTCAATCGCTTTCGCCAATCTCCAGCACTGCAAAGGCGGCGAGAGGAGCGAAGCTGCTAATCTCCCCCCTTGCGGGGGAGATGGCCGGGAGGCCAGAGGGGGGTGGGCGGGAACTCGGCTTTCGCGAAATGTTTCCGCCAGCCTACCGCAATGTTGGCTAGCGCGACATGCGAACGCAACACTCCGCCGACCCCCGCAACGCAGCCGGCATCGTCGCGCTTGCGGCAATCGCGTTGCTGATCGGCGGCGCCTTCGCCGGGCTCATCCGCGAAGGCGCACATGACCTCGCAGGCGCTGCGTCCGCCTTCGATCTCTATCTCTTGCGGGTCGTCCGCTTCACGCTCTGGCAGGCAGTCCTCTCGACGCTGCTTTCCGTCGCGCCGGCGCTGTTCGTCGCGCGCGCTCTATCGCGGCACCCGCGCTTCCTTGGCCGCGGCTTCATGCTGCAGCTGTTCACCGTGCCGCTGGCACTGCCGGCCATCGTCGCGGCGCTGGGCATACTGGCGCTCTATGGCCGAGCCGGCTGTTTCGCCGCGATCGCCGGCCAAAGCTGGCCCGATATCTATGGCCTGTCCGGCATCCTCGTCGCGCATGTCTTCTTCAATCTGCCGCTGGCAACGCGGCTGTTCCTCGAAGCTCTGGGCACGGTGCCTGCCGATCAATGGCGGCTGGCAAGCCAACTCGGCATGGGGGCGAGGCCAGCCTTTCGGCTGATCGAATGGCCGGTGCTGCGGTCGGCTCTGCCTGCTGTCGCCGGGCTTGTCTTCATGCTTTGCATCACCTCCTTCACCATCGTCCTCATCCTCGGCGGCGGGCCGGCGGCGACGACGCTGGAGGTCGCCATCTACCAGGCGCTGCGTTTCGACTTCGATCCGGCGCGGGCTGTGACGCTGACAGTGCTGCAGATTGCGCTGACCTTTGCCGTCGTGCTGGCACTGACGCGGCTTGGGGCCAATGTGACCGGCGACGCCAACCTGCCGGTGGCGCCACGCCGCTATCTCTCGGCCGGCCCGATCGAAACGGCGCTCAACACGGCGTTGATCGTGCTTGCCTTGCTGTTCGTCGCCGGGCCGATGGCGGCAACCGTGGCATCAGGCCTTGGCGCCGATCTCAGCCGGCTGGCCGGCGAGAGCGCGGTGCGCCAGGCGACGTTGACCAGCGCCGGTCTCGGCCTGCTGGCGGCATTGCTTTCGGTGGCGCTGTCGCTGTCGCTGATCATGGCGCGCCGGGCGCTGTCGCTAAGCCGTCGCTCCGGCGCGCGTTCGTTGCTCGAGCACGCGGCGGACACCGGCGCCGGTTTTGTCCTCGTCGTGCCGCCCATCGTCATCGGCGCCGGCTGGTTCCTCTTGCTGCGCACGTTCAGCGACGTCTTTGCCATCGCGCCCGTCATGGTCATCGTCGTCAATGCGGTGATGGCAATGCCTTTTGCCATCCGTGCGATGCGTCCGGCCTATGATGCAGCGAGTGAACGCCACGAAAAGCTGTGCGCACAGCTCGGCATTTCCGGCTGGAACCGGCTACGCTTGGTCGATTGGCCGTCGCTACGGCGGCCGCTGGCCACCGGCTTTGCCTTCGCCATGGCGCTGTCGCTCGGGGACCTTGGCGTCATCGCGCTGTTCGGCAGCGATTCGGTGCAGACCTTGCCCTATCTCCTGCTGGCGCGCATGGGCAGCTACCGCACGGCCGACGCCGCCGGACTGGCTTTGCTGCTCGGGTCGGTCTGCCTGGCTCTGGTGGTCGCCGCGGACTGGTTGGGACGAGGAGAAAGATCGTGACTTCCGCCATGGAAAAAGGCGCGGCCGTGCGGCTGGACCAGGTCGCGTTCAGCTATGGCGAGACGCCGTTCCTGTTCGATGTCGAATTCGCCGCGTCAAAGATCACCGCCATCATGGGGGCCAGCGGTTCGGGAAAGTCGACCCTGCTCAATCTGGTCGCCGGCTTCGAGACGCCGCAATCCGGCCGCGTGCTGATCGGCGGCGCCGATGTCGGCGCTTCCGCGCCGTCGGCACGGCCGGTGTCGATGGTGTTCCAGGAAAACAACCTTTTTGCCCATCTCTCTGTCGAGAAGAATGTCGGGCTCGGTCGCTCGCCGTCGCTTAATCTGACGCAAGCCGACCGCGCCGCAATCGCCGAGGCGCTTGAGCGTGTCGGCCTTGCCGGCAAGGAAAAGCGCCTGCCGCGCGAGCTCTCCGGCGGCGAACGGCAGCGCGTGGCGCTCGCCCGCGTGCTGGTGCGCGACCGGCCGGTGCTGCTGCTCGACGAGCCGTTCGCTTCGCTCGGACCCGCACTGCGCGACGACATGCTCGACCTGGTGGCCGGCCTCCATGCCGAGCGCGCGATGACCATGCTGTTCGTCACGCATCAGCCGGAAGACGCGCGCCGCATCGGGGGGGAGATGGTTTTTCTGGACAATGGCAGGGTTGCCGCAACGGGACTTGCCGCCGATTTTTTCGATGGCACTGGCCCTGAAGCGTTTCGACGCTATATCGGCGCGAGTTCGGGCGGTTCACGCGATGTTGCCCGGAAGCGGACATAATTTACGACCAAACCGGCTACAGGTGATGTGGCGCTTGCTTGCCATGGTCCGGTTGATGTGGCTAGGTCCGCCCAGTACTGGTCCGGCACGAGCCGTGATTTGCCCCCTACAGCGCCACATCCGTCTGGATGTGTAAAACGCTGTAGGTTTTTTGATTTGTGCAGGATGTGCCACCGAGAATTCGATTTTTCGCTGGCGCGGACCCTTGGGTCCAGGTCGTGCGCCGAGAGCTGAAGGGACGCCGTGCTGTCGACCGGCACTGACACTTTGAGACGCAGACCGCTGGTGCGCTTCCTCGCGCTGGCCGGCCTTGCTGTGGCGCTGGCCAGTTGCCAGATGTTCACGCCGCCCGAGGTGCAGGAATCCGGCTTTCAGCCTTCCGACAAGCCGATCACGGTCGACAATGTCGCCGCCAACAGCAAGCTCGCGGAGCTTGCGAAGGCGCAGCACCCGCGCATCCTCGCCACCTATGGCGGCGAATATTCCGATCCCAAGCTCGAGCGGATGGTGGCCAAGGTCGTCGGCAGCCTGACGGTGGTGTCGGCCAATCCGACCCAGACCTATCGCATCACCATCCTCAATTCGCCCAACGTCAACGCCTTCGCGTTGCCGGGCGGCTATCTCTACGTCACCCGCGGCCTGTTGGCGTTGGCCAATGATTCGGCCGAACTCGCCGCCGTGATCGCGCATGAGATGGGCCACGTCACCGCCAACCATGGCCTGCAGCGCCAGCAGCTCGAGGCCGAGGAAGGCCTGGCGACCAAGGTTGTTTCCGATGTGCTCGGCGACAGCCCGACCGCCAAGGCGGCATTGATCCGCGGCAAGTTGAGGCTGGCGCAGTTCTCGCGCAACCAGGAGCTGGAGGCCGACGCCATCGGCATCAAGTCGATCGGCGAGGCCGGCTACGATCCCTACGCCGCCGGCCGCTTCCTGCAGTCGATGTCGGCCTATACCGATTTCCGTTCGATATCGGGCGCCACCGATGCCAGCCTCGACTTCCTGGCGACGCACCCCAACACGCCGCAGCGTATCGATCTGGCGCAACGCCACGCCCGCCAGTTCGGTGCGCCCGGCGTCGGCACGCGCGACCGCGATTCCTTCCTGGCCGGCATCGACGGCCTGCTCTACGGCGACACGCCGGAAGAAGGCTATGTGCGCGGCCAGACCTTCCTGCATCCGGGCCTCGGCGTGTCGTTCACCGTGCCGGACGGTTTCATCATCGACAACACGGCGGCGGCAGTGACGGCAACGGGCCCCGGCGACATGGCGATCCGCTTCGACGGCGTATCGATCGACAAGAACCGCGCGCTGACCGACTATATCAGGAGTGGCTGGGTGGCCGGTCTTGACGAGACCAGCGTGCGCCAGGAGACGATCAACGGCAATGAGGCGGCGACCGCGCATGCCGGCGCCGATGGCTGGCAGTTCGACATTGCGGTGATCCGCGCCGGCGGCCAGGTCTACCGGCTTTTGACGGCGGCCCCCTCGGCCAGCACCACGCTCGATCCCGTGGCGCGCTCGGTCAGCGGTTCGTTCCGCATCCTGAGTGCGGCCGAGAAGGCGGTGCTGAAGCCGCTGCATATCCGTGTCGTCACGGTGCAGGCGGGGCAGACCATGGGCTCGCTCTCGGCGCAGATGGTCGGTGTCGACCGCAAGCTCGATCTGTTCAGGGTGCTCAATGCGATGTCGCCGGGCGCCTCCGTTTCGGCCGGGGACAAGGTCAAGATCGTTACGGACAAGTAGCAGCGCGGTTAGGTTCGATGGGGCCTGACCGTGCGATGTGCGGCTGCGGTCACCGCCACTCCTCAGAGGTTGCTGTCGGTGGCTGTATCGGTACTACTTTCGCCAACGGTGCCTTCGCTGGTGCTGCTGGTCGTGGTCTCACCACCACCAAAATTTGCAGAACCGCGCCCGGAACGATCACCGTTATTGCCGCTCCAGGCCGTCCGGCCGACGGGTTTGTCCGGGATTGCTGCGGCTGTCCGCTTGCCTGCCTTGGGGGTCTTCGGCCTTGGCGCAGGTATGGGAACGACCTTTATTTTCGTGATGATTTTCGGGGGCTGGACCTTACACGCCGGAACCGCCAAGGCGACCCGCTTCGGCGTGCTGAGAACACCCAGGGAATGCATCTCCTGCCGCTCGATTCCGGCTCTGAAGAAGGCGAGCGCCCGGTCCGGATCAGCTGGCACATCATTGCGGCCTTCCATGAAGATGGATGCAAGATCGTTCATGGCATCGATATGCCCCATCGCCGCCGATTTGAGCAGCAAGTCCAATCCCTTGGCGGCATCGCGCTGGACGCCGCGCCCATTGAACAGGGTGCGTCCCCACGCAGTCATGGCGTAGGGGTCACCCTTGTAGGATGCTTCCAAATAGAAGCGGTTGCCCTGTTCGGGATCCGCGGCCGTCCCTATTCCAGACGAGACGATGGAGCCGAGTGCGAAAACCGCGCGGACATATCCCCTGTCAGCGGCCTGCTGGATTGCCTGCCTGGCCTCATCGACCTTGCCCGAGGCCAGCAACGCCCGTCCGAGTTCGTAGCGGAAGCGGGCAATCTCCGGATACGCCTTCACCGCGGCCTGGCAGAGTTCAACCGCGCCGTCGCCAATCTCGTTCGCCAGCCGGCCCGGGACAACGCCTTGCAGGTCGAGAGGTTCGCCCGCCGCCCGATCGCAGGGATCGACCCTTGGCGACAGCTTCAGCGTCGCCTGCTTCGATGCGTTGTCGGCACGGATCTGAAAGCCTATCTCGACTGGCGTCGCGGAGCCGATCTGCGCCTCGTAGCGCAATTTGTCGACGTCGTCGGCGATCAGGCTCGATTGAGGCCACAGAATGCGGTCCGGCAGGGAAAGCGTCCCGGTTGCCGGATAGGTTGCAACCTTCAAGCTGATCGACGGATCCTTGGCCGGGAAATCCAGCTTGAGCGGAATTGGGCCGACGCCGACGGGAATTTCGATGTCGCGGTTTTCGATCGCTTCGGCGGCGTCGGCGATACGAATGCCGCGCTCAACCACCTGCTGCTTCTGCTCGGCCGCGAGTGAGGCCACGAGCTGCTTGCCCGCTGCGCCCGCGCCGTTTCTGATCCGCAACAGCAGAACGCCTTGGGATTCGCCGCCCCACTCGTTGTGCGTGGTGTAGGCCAGCGTATCCACCTGTTCCTGCCAACCCGTCAATTCGGGAGCGTCCATGCGCAGACGGGGCAGGTCCTTGCCCTCGATCCTTTCGCCCATGGCCAAGGGCTTGCCATCAAGCGTCAGCCGTCCGAGTGCCGGCAGGCTTTCGATGCTGACGCTGACAGCGCCCCCGTCGATGTCAACCGGTGCCGGCAGATCCAGCACCACTGGCCCGATGCCAGACGGCACGATTTTCTCCAGCACCGGCGGCAGCGCCGGGCGGTTGGCGCGGGGCATCAGAAAGACATCGTCGAGAAGAGAGGAATTTTCCCATGGAACCTGCTTGCCATCGGTTGCCTTGACCACGTCGCGGCGCACGGCGGCCATGACAGCCCGGATCTCCTGGTTCGGCGCCAGCGCACGACGAGAGAAGGCGGAGGAAAATGGGCTGAGATTGCCGCTCCCGTCATAGGCAAAGGCTCCCGGCTCGGTGGCAAAGGCGATCAGCGCGTTCTCAGACCCCTTCACCTGCGCCAATCCGCTACCGCTCGCGACGATCAACTGGTCGCGAAGCCAGTAGTTCTTGCGCGGAAAAGGATTGTTGCGGCAGGCGTCGAGGATGATCACCTGGATTTTCGATTTCGAGCGCAACTGCTGCAACATGTCATCGAGCTTGATTGCCTGAACTTCCACGTCGGCGGCATCCTTGAGCGTGGCGTCGACCGGGATGAGAAAGTTCTCGCCGCCGATCTGGAAGCCGTGGCCCGAATAATAGACCACGGCGAGATCAGCACCGTCGGCCGCCGCGAGATAGGTGCGGAAACGCTCCTCGAATTGAAGCTTGGTCAAATCCTTGGCGACGAAAACGTCGAAGCCGGCCGTCCGGAACGTGCTTGCGATGTCTCCGGCGTCCCTGTCCGGGTTCTTGAGCGCCGGAAGTTCCCGATATCCGGAATTGCCGATCACAAGAGCAACCCTTCGATCGGCGCTAGCCTCGAAAGTCGTCAGGGTCACAAGGATCAAAGCTGCAAGAAACACACAGAATCGCGACATGGAAAATCCTCATCCGCTATGATCTGGTAAACCCCAACAGACCCCCTTCAGCTCAGGAGGTCTGTTAAAGAATTCACAATCCGGGAATGAGGGGAAGGAAATCTGTGCGCTGATCTTATGTGCTGATTGGCAAATATCTTAATACTGCTGCCGACCAGGAACTTCAGGCGGCCTGCGTCTGAAACTCCGGGTTCTGCTTCACCAGCGCGACCTTCAGCTTTTCCATGGCGCGGGCCTCAATCTGGCGCACACGCTCCTTGGAAATGCCGAGCGTTTCGCCAAGCGCCTCCAGTGTCGCGCCGTCGTCGCTCAGCCGGCGTTCCTCGATGATCCTGAGTTCACGAGCATTGAGCGCGCCGAGCGCTGCCTTCAACCAGAGCAGGCGGCGTTCGAAATCGATGGTGTCGCTGGCGACTTCGTCCGGCAGCGGATCGTCCGAGACAAGGAAATCCATGCGCTCGGTGGTGCCGGTATCGTCGGCGAGCGGCGCGTTGAGCGAGGAGTCAGGTGCGGAAAGCCTGGAATCCATCATCGCCACATCGGCCTCGGAGACGCCGAGCGCTACCGAGACTTCGCGATAGAGCGTGGCGTTGGAGATCGGCTCGGCGCCATTGGCCAGCCGGGCGCGCAGACGCCGCAGGTTGAAGAACAGCGCCTTTTGTGCCGAAGAGGTGCCGCCACGCACGATGGACCAGTTGCGCAGGATGTAGTCCTGCATCGAGGCGCGGATCCACCAGGTCGCATAGGTCGAGAAGCGCACCTGGCGCTCCGGCTCAAAGCGCGCCGCCGCTTCCAGCAGCCCGACATGCCCTTCCTGGACCAGATCGCCGAGCGGCAGGCCGTAATGACGGAATTTCGAAGCCATCGAGATGACCAGCCGCATATGCGCGACGGTGATCTGGTGCAGCGCCTGCTGGTCCTGGTCTTCCTTCCAGCGCAAGGCGAGAACATGCTCCTCGTCGCGCTCGAGGTAAGGCGCCTTCATCGCCGCGCGGACCATGGTCCGTCCTGCCGTGTCTTCGATCATGCCGCGCTCCTGCTCCCGGACATTTTCGGACGGCCTGGAGGCCGCTATCCTGATCTGACGTAATTCCGGACGGAAAACCGGTTTCCCACTTTTCCTGGAATTGCTTTGGGTCTGGCGCAGCTGGGGTTCTTGAAATGGAAACGCAGCGCCCTACAACACGGCATGAACGTGCCACACCGGGGATTGGTTCCGCCGCCGATGGCGGTTGTTTTGTGCTGTTCGGGAGAGTGAGCCGACACTGCAAAGCGGGCCGATTGGCATGGATCAGATCTGCTTTGAGAATCTGATTTCTGGATCGGCATTTTTTTGAAATTTGGTTCCTTATTTTGCGGTGCTCTATCTGTCAGTTTCCGGCTCTCACAACACGCCGGACACCGGCCAAGGACGGGTTCACAGAAAAATGAAATGGCTCAATTCGCTCATCGTCGCCGGAACGCTGCAGGTTCTGGCCGTCACATCAGGCCATGCCGGCGCCAATCTCGACCAGATCAAGCAGGCCGGCACCATCAAGGTCGGCACCGAAGGCACCTACGCGCCCTTCACCTATCATGACGAATCCGGAGCATTGGTCGGCTTCGACGTCGAGGTCGCCAAGGCGATCGGCGACAAGCTTGGCGTGAAGGTCGAGTTCCTCGAAGGCAAATGGGACGGGTTGATCGCCGGCCTCGACGCCAACCGCTACGACGCTGTCATCAATGAGGTCGGCATTACCGACGCGCGCAAGGCGAAGTACGACTTCTCCGATCCCTACATCGCCTCCAAGGCGGTGCTGATCGTGCGCGGTGACAACACCGACATCAAGACCTTTGCCGACCTCAAGGGCAAGAAGTCGGCACAGTCGCTGACCTCGAATTTCGGCAAGCTCGCCGAGACCAACGGCGCCGAGCTCGTCGGCACCGACGGCTTCGACCAGTCGATCCAGCTGCTGCTCACCGGTCGTGCCGACGCAACCATCAACGACAGCCTGTCGTTCCTCGACTTCAAGAAGCACAAGCCTGACGCCAATGTGAAGATCGCCGCGCAGGAAGAAAACGCCGACTATTCCGGCGTCATCGTGCGCAAGGGCGATCCGGAACTGGTGGCTGCGATCAACAAGGCGCTGGCCGACATCAAGGCCGACGGCACCTACAAGAAGATCGCCGACACCTATTTCGGCCAGGACGTTTCGCAGTAACGAAGGTCTCCCGGCGGTCGCCGGCGGCAATGACACAACAGCGGCGGGCCGTCTTTGACGGCTCGCCGCTTTTCGCATGATATGAGAAGCACAATCGCACTCCCGGTCATGGCCGGCAGTCTGTGAGGGAAGGAGCCGTTCGTGCCGCACTGGCTGTGCCTGATGCTGGACTCGTTGCCGACGCTGCTGTGGGCGGCGTTGATCTTCACCGTACCGCTAACGCTGCTGTCGTTTGCGCTCGGCCTGTTCGTCGGGCTGGTTGTCGCCCTGGTGCGACTGTTCGGTCCGAAGCCTCTGGTCGCCGTGGTTCGCTTCTATGTCTGGATCTTTCGCGGCACGCCGCTTCTGGTGCAGCTGTTCCTGATCTTTTACGGCCTGCCCTCGGTCGGCATATTGCTCGATGCGTTTCCGGCGGCGCTGATCGGCTTCACCCTCAATATTGGCGCTTACAGTTCCGAAATCATCCGCGCCGTGATCGGCTCGGTGCCGAAAGGGCAGTGGGAGGCGGCCTATTCGATCGGCATGACCTGGAGCCAGGCGATGCGGCGCACCATCCTGCCGCAAGCCGGCCGGGTCGCGGTGCCGCCGCTGTCCAACACCTTCATCTCTCTGGTCAAGGATACCTCGCTGGCCGCCGCCATCACCGTGCCGGAGATGTTCCAGGCGGCGCAGCGCATCGTCGCCACCACCTATGAACCGCTGATCCTCTATGTCGAAGCGGCGATCCTTTATCTGGCAATGAGCTCGGTGCTATCGGCCTTGCAGACGCGGCTGGAGGAGCGGCTGAACCGCTATGGCGGCTTTCTGGAGGCGCGCTCATGATCGGCCTCACCGACATCGAAAAGCGCTTCGGCGACAATCTGGTGCTGAAAGGCGTGACGGTCACCATTGCCGAAGGCGGCGTCACCGCGCTGGTCGGCCCGTCCGGCGGGGGAAAAAGCACGTTGCTGCGCTGTATCAACCTCCTGGAGATCCCGACCTCCGGCACGGTGCGCATCGGCGACGAGACGCTGGAATTCCGACCGGGTATCAAGATCCTCAGCCGGGACATCCAGCGGCTGCGGCTGCAGACCGGCATGGTGTTCCAGAATTTCCAGCTGTTCCCGCATCGCACCGCAATCGAGAACGTCATGGAGGGCTGGTGACGGTGCTGAAATGGCCAACGGCCAAGGCGCGCGAGCGAGCGCTGGCGCTGCTGGAAAAGGTGGGGATGGTGCACAAGGCCGATGCATGGCCGGCGACGCTGTCGGGCGGCCAGCAGCAGCGTGTGGCGATTGCCCGCGCGCTTGCTCCGTCGCCAAAGGTGCTGCTGTGCGACGAGCCGACCTCGGCGCTCGATCCCGAACTGGCGCAGGAAGTGGTCGACGTGCTGGGAAAACTCGCCAGCGAAGGCACGACCATGGTGATGGCAACGCACGATCTCAGGCTTGCCTCCAAGATCGCGCAGGAGGTGGTGTTCCTCGACGCCGGCGTGGTTGTGGAGAAAGGCTCTGCGGCAAAGGTGTTCTCCACCCCCGAGCGGGAGCGGACGAAGCGTTTTATCGCCACGCTGAAGCAGGAAGCCGAGAAGGAAGCTTAGGCAGAGCTCCCTACCTCCCCCTTGTGGGGAGGTAGGACCGAAGGTCCGGGTGGGGGCAGGTGCCACGCACCCCCACCCCGCTGCTTCGCAGCGACCCTTCCCACAAGGGGGAGGGTAGGGTTCAAAACAAAAAACCCGGCCGAGGCCGGGTTTTTCATGAATTCGACTGCAAAAGCGATCAGGCAGCTTCTTCCTGCTCGGCTTCCTCATTGTCGGCCTTGGCGCCGCGCTTAGGGCCCTTGTTGAGGTTGACCTCGATCAGGCGCACAGCTTCGGTTTCCGACATGCGGTTGACCGCGGCGATCTCGCGGGCCATGCGGTCGAGCGCGGCCTCATAGAGTTGACGCTCGGAATAGGACTGCTCCGGCTGGTTGTCGGCGCGGTAGAGGTCGCGCACGACTTCCGAGATCGAGATCAGGTCGCCCGAATTGATCTTGGCATCATATTCCTGGGCGCGGCGCGACCACATGGTGCGCTTGACGCGGGCGCGGCCCTGCACGACCTTCAGCGCGCGCTCGACATAATCCTCTTCGGACAGCTTGCGCATGCCGATGGAGGTCGCCTTGGCGACCGGCACCTTCAGGCGCATCTTGTCCTTCTGGAAGTCGATGACGAACAGTTCCAGCTTGTGGCCCGCAACTTCCTGCTCGTCGATCGAGACGATCTGGCCGACGCCGTGCGCCGGATAGACGATGTACTCGCCGGTCTTGAAACCGTGACGTGCCGCGGTGGACTTCTTCTGCGGGGTGATCGTTGCCATTACGCCCTGAACTCCTTGTTGTGGCACCGGCGGCCTGCCGGTCCGAACGCGTGCGACCGGGGAAGCCGATCGTTAGCCGCACAACAGATGAACCCATCGGAAAAAGCCGGGACCGGCAAACCGCATACATAGCGACTGCCTGGCCCAGATTGCTCTGGTCCGATTGGGGATTTCACCTTTCAGTGATTTTGGGCGCTTGCGCCATAAATCGACGTTGTGTCACCGGCATGTTTCAGCTGATGTAGCACAAAAAGTAGGGAGAATCAAGGTTTTGCTGCAAACGCGAAGGCCGAGCAACATCGCCGCCTGTCAAGGCAGGTAATCTGTGATGCGCGTTACGCGGCGTTATGACGGCCAAGTCGGCCGTAGCATCAGTCGCCTTCGCCTGGCTCAGCGGAGAAATATTTCTCGAACTTGCCGGCCTCGCCGTCGAAGGTCTTGGCGTCTGCCGGAGGCTCCTTCTTGGCGGTGATGTTGGGCCATTTCTCGGCGTATTCGGTGTTGACCTGCAACCATTTATCGAGACCCGGCTCGGTGTCGGGCTTGATCGCATCGGCCGGGCATTCCGGTTCGCAGACGCCGCAGTCGATGCACTCGTCGGGATGTATGACGAGCATGTTTTCGCCTTCATAGAAACAGTCGACCGGACAGACCTCGATGCAGTCCATGTACTTGCATTTGATGCAGTTGTCGGTCACGACATAGGTCATTGGTCGGCTCCGGGACGTCCCGATTTTATCAGGCTTTTTTGGTGAGGTAACGCCTTTGCCTGCCGCTTGCAAGGGCGGCCATTGCCGGTGGGACCGGCGCTTCCGGAATGGAATTCCAGATCACCGGCACGGCGGAGACCGCAGATCCTCTCAGTCGTCCCCAAACAGCCGGTCGGTTTGCCTGCGCTCTTTCTTGGTCGGCCGGCCGCTGCCGGCCTCGCGCAACGCGGGAATGGCATCGGCGACAGCCTCGCCTTTGGGCGCAGGCGGCGGTGACAGATCCTCATAGAGCGTGCGCGCTTCCTCGGCGGGGCCGCGTCGCACACCGGTGCCGAGCACCTTCCAGACGGAGATGCGGCGCTCGAGCGTGATGGTCAAAACGTCGCCTGGTTTGACCAGATCCGATGCCTGCGCTGCTTTGTCGCTGTTAACGCGCACGCGTCCGGCGATCACCAGCTTGGCCGCCAGCGAGCGCGATTTTACCGCGCGCGAAAAGAACAGCCATTTGTCGATGCGCTGACGACCTTCAGCAACCATCGCAGCGCGCCGACCCTACTTCTTCAGCTGGTCGCGCAAGGCGGCGAGCTTGGCGAAGGGCGAATCCGGATCGAAGCGCATGGGACGCTCCTCGCGCGGCTTGGGCTGGAAGGCCGGCTTGCCCCCTTGCGGCCCGCCCTTGCCTTCCGGCCTGCTGCCTTTCCAATCGGGGCGGCCTTCGCGACGCTCGCCTTGCGGCTTGCCGTCGCGGCGCTGTTCGCCTTCGGCCTGCGGCTTGGGCTTGAACTTCGAACGGTCGAAGCGCGGCTTGGCAGCGCCGTCGCGCTGGTCGCGCCGGCCCTGATAGGCCGGCCGTTCGCCGGTTGCGGGCTGTCCGCCGGCAGCGTCGGCAGGCGCATCGGTGCGGGCAGCCTGGCCGTTGCGCGGACGATTGTCCCGGCGGTTTTCGTGCCGATGGCGTGGGCGCTGCTCAAAACGGCCCTGCCGCCACAGCAATATCGGCTTTGGTTCTTCAGCCTCTGGGGCAGGCGCAGCGTTTCCACCCTCCCCCTCGTGGGGAGGGTCGGCGCGCAGCGCCGGGGCGGGGGGAGCGCCGGCTTCGGCAGTATCTGCACCGTCGGCGTTGTCACCCCCACCCGCGTCGCTTCGCGACGCGACCTCCCCCATCGAGGGGGAGGTAGGGGCTCCGGCGCTTTCGCCGGCAGGTTCCTCAGTGAGAGCCTCCGCCGCAAGCCTAGTCTCTTCTCCAGCTTCGGCCGGAGCTTCTGGTGCCTCTTCTGCAACGGCTTCGGCTGCTGGCGCCGGCACGTCGTCCTTAACCTCAGCTGGAGTTTCCGGCTGAGCGTCTGCAACAGCCTCCGCTGCCACTTCGGCAACGGGCTCCTCAGCTGTAACCTTAGTGACGGCAGTCGCGTCCGGTTCAGAACCGTCGGCTGGCGTTTCGGCGACAGTGTCAGTTGCGGCGGCTTCCGCCGCCTTGGCCTGTTCGGCTTTTGCAGCTGCGTCCGCTGCCAGCTTGGCCGCCGCGGCTTCCCGCGCGGCATTGTCCTGCGCTTCCAGCCGCGCCTTCACATCCGCTGCCGGCTTTGGCTCGGCGCGGTAGCCGAGACCTTTCAGGATCTCTTCCATGTCGTCGGCGGTTGCGCCCAGGATCGACATCATCGGCGGCGTCACCATGAAGGACTGTCCGTCATAGGCGCCGTCCGGGCGCTGTCCGAGGCCGGGCTTCCAGTTGGTCGCCGGGCGGATCAGATCGGCCAGCCGTTCCAGAATGTCGATGCGCACGGCGCGGCGGCCGAGATTACGGTAGCCGGCGAGCTTGTAGAAAGTCTTGTCGAAAGCCGGGTCGATGACCACCGAGGTGCGGCCGGAGGCCAGCGCGTGCACGACGTCGCCGAAGCCGGGCTTGTCCTTGCCGTCGTTCTTCAGCGCCCACAAAAGCGTGATCAGTCCGGCGGGCGCGGGCTTGATCAGCGCCGGCACGAAGACGTGATAGGCACCGAAGCGCACGCCGAGCCGGCGCAAGGCGGCGCGTCCCTCCTGATCGAGGGACTTCATCTCCTCGGCGATGTCGCGGCGGTTGATAAGGCCGAAATGTTCGACGAGCTGGAAGGCGATGCCGCGGCCGATGCCGGTGATCTGCTCGGCATTCTTCAAGTCGACCAACGGCTTCAGCAGGGACTCGATCTGGAAATTGACGAAACGCTCTGCGCGCGCGGCGACCTTGTCGCGAGCGGGGCCGGTCAGCTGCTCGTCGGCCAAAAGCACAAGGCGCGGCTTCAGCGCGTCTTCGCCCGCAACCAGCGTGCCGATCGGTGCGCCGATCCAGCGCAGCGTGCCGTCGGAGCCGAGCGCGAGATCGCCATTGGCGCAGGCGCCGAAGCGTTCGGCGCGCGCCTCGAACTCGGCGGCCAGCGCTTTTTGCGCCGCCGTACGCACGGCCTTGGCGTCTTCGCCGCCAGCGCTCTGGTCGGCGGTGAAGCGGAACCCCTGCAACTCGCCGACATGATGGCCTTCGACAAGGACGGTTCCGGTAGGACTGATTTCGGCTTCAGGCATTGTATTTTCTCTAAGGCGCCGCATGAGGACGGAAGTCCTGCGGTCTACAAACCGTTTCGTCAACCGCTCATGCAGCGCATCCGACAATCTGTCTTCGATTTCGCGCGTCTTTTCCTGCCAGTGTGCCTGATCGGCCAGCCAGCCCGGCCGGTTGGACACGAATGTCCAGGTGCGGATCTGGGCAATGCGGTGCGACAGCGTATCGATATCGCCTTCGGTCGTGTCGGCCCTGCGCACCTGCTCGGCCATATAGTTCTCGTCGACATGGCCGTGTTTGGCGAGGTCCGTATAGATCGAGGCGATGAGGTCGGAATGCTGGGCCGGCGCGATCTTGCGGTAGTCAGGGAGAGCACAGGCCTCCCACAGCAGCGCCACGCGCTTGGCATTGGTGGCGAGCGCGCGGATGTCCTCGTCGCGGGAGAGATGTTCGAGCGCCTGCGCATCGACCGCCGGCAGCGCCCGTGTCAGGCCTTCGACCGGTGCGTTGGTCTCGATCGAGCGCTTCAGCGCATCGAGGCTGGCGAAATCGAAATGCGCGGTGCGCCATTGCAGCACCTTCACCGGATCGAATTCATGGCCTTCGATGCGCTTGACCAGGTCCTCGTCCAGCGGATCGACCTGGCCGGTGACGCCGAAGGTGCCATCGCGCAGATGCCGGCCGGCCCGGCCGGCAATCTGGCCGAGCTCGGCCGCCGTCAGATTGCGGTACTGGTAGCCGTCGAATTTGCGGTTCTGGGCAAAGGCGACATGGTCGAGATCGAGATTGAGACCCATGCCGATGGCGTCGGTGGCAACGAGATAGTCGACATCGCCCGCCTGGAACATTGCCACCTGGGCGTTGCGGGTGCGTGGACTGAGGGCGCCCAGCACGACGGCGGCGCCGCCCTGCTGGCGGCGGATCAGTTCGCCGATGGCATAGACCTCGTCGGCGGAGAAGGCGACGATCGCCGTGCGCCGGGGCAGCCGGGTCAGCTTCTTCGAGCCGGCATAGGCCAGGTGTGACAGCCTGGGACGCGTTACAACAGAGACGCCCTTCAACAGCCGTTGCAGGATGCCGTGCATGGTGGCCGCGCCAAGCAACAGCGTCTCCTGGCGGCCACGCAGGTGCAGGATGCGGTCGGTGAAGATGTGGCCGCGTTCGAGGTCACCGGCAAGCTGCACCTCGTCGATGGCGACGAAGGCAGCGTCGGTCTCGCGCGGCATGGCCTCGACGGTACAGACCGAATATTTCGCGCCGGGCGGCTGGATCTTTTCCTCGCCGGTGATCAGCGCCACTTTGTGGGCGCCGACCTTTTCGCAGACGCGGGCGTAGACCTCTCGCGCCAGAAGGCGGAGCGGCAGGCCGATGATGCCGCTCTCATGCGCCACCATGCGCTCGATGGCGAGATGGGTCTTGCCGGTATTGGTCGGCCCCAGCACGGCGGTCACGTCGCGGCCCGACAGGATCAGCGGCTCGGTGTGTTTCGGCTGGATGTTCATCGGCCCGGAAATGAGGCTTTCTGCATCGTGTTGTCGGGAGCGCGCCTCGCATGGCGCGTATGACAGCCGACACATAGGGATTTCGAGCGCGAAGCGAAAGCGGAATGTTCCGGCCGGCAGTTTTGGCGTCTCCTTCGAGGTCAGGATTCTCTTCCGATTAAAAAGTTGGAACGAGTCTGGAACGAATCGGCGACGAATCGGTGACTCCAGCTGGTTCAGCTTTTGTTCACGGCTACATGTGGATTTTGGCACTGGGATTCTCACCACATGCTGAATCTCTGAAACTGGCCCGATTCATGCAGGGCGAGCGTTCCCGTTGACCTTTGCCGGCGAAGCCTGGCCACGCTCCGATAGACCGCCGTCAAGGTTATGAAATTATTGACTTTTCCTAACCGAACTTAACCATTTGGCTGGCGGTTTGGGTCTTCGTCGTTAACGTTCCGGTCAAAGCCGGAACGAATCGGCGACAAATTAGCGATGTGGGGAACTTTCCCGTTTTGTTCACCCCAACATGTTGTGTTATCCACAGCTTGTCCACCGAGAATTCACCGCTTGTGAGGAGGGTTTCGCACAGAGGGGGACCGGAGCTGTTAATCTTTGCGTGCCGGAACAGCACAAGTGATCAGCTATAGCCGTCGGCTGGCGACCTTTCAGGTCGCCGCCGCTCCGGTGACGTAGCGCTGCAAGGTCGGGCCGATGCTGGCGATGATTTCATCATGCGACAGGGCAACGACCGGTGGAAGCTGCAGCAGATAGCGGCAGGTCGCCAGGCCAAGCAATTGGCTGGCGACAAGTCCGGCGCGGCGGCCGGCGTCGGCAGGGTCGCCGAACGCCGCAACGACCGGTCTCACTTGCGTAGCGAAGATCTCCCTAACTTTGTCGGCGGCGAATTCGTTCGATGCTGCTGAACGCAGCAGGATGACCATGCCGGTGGCGTTGACCGAACCTTCCCATGTTCGAAGGAAGCGTCGGATAATTGCATCACCGATCGAGCTTTCGTCGGTCACTTGGGTTGCCGGCAGTTGCAGGTCGAACAGCGCTGCCCTGGCGAACAGTTCATCCTTGCTGTGGAAGTAGCGGATCACCATTGCCGGATCGATCGACGCGCGTGCGGCGATGTCACGGATCGAGGCACCATCATAGCCATGCTCGGCGAAAAGCTGTCTGGCGGCGTCCAGGATTTGTGCGCGGGTACGGTCGGATTTGCTGGGTTTCTTAGGCTGATTCGTAATCATGAAAATTCATATGCCAACGACTGTTGACAAATTCAAGCGCTCAAACTAAAAGTCACCAATCGTTGACAAATGGAGCCAGAAAATGTTGCCCGATACCACCGAAGTCCTGATCATTGGCGCCGGCCCAACTGGCCTTGCGCTGTCAATTGCTTTGCATCAGGCAGGCGTCGACCATGTGCTGGTAGACCGTCTCGCCGAAGGCCTCAACACCTCACGCGCCGGCGTGATCCATGCGCAGACGCTGGAAACACTGAAGCCGCTCGGCGTCACCGGGCGCCTGGTCGAACTCGGGCTGAAGCTCGACAATTTTGCCATCCGCGACCGCGACCGGACGCTGGTCAATCTCAACTTCGCCGGTCTGCCCACAGCATACCCTTATGTGCTGATGATCCCGCAGAACCTGACCGAGAAGGTGTTGGCCGAACGAATCGCCGCACTGGGCGGCGCCATCCATCGCGGCGTCGAAGCGAAGGGGCTGACGCAGGACCAGGACGGTGTACGCGTTACCCTTGTCCAGAACGGCCGCGAAAGCACGATCGCGGCACGCTACGTCGTCGGTGGAGACGGTATGCACAGCGTGGTCCGCGACGCAGCGGGCATCGGCTTCGACGGTGAGGCCTATGACGGCTCCTTTGTTCTCGCAGACGTCCGCCTCGACTGGCCGCTCGGGCCGACGGAAGTCTCGCTGCTGTTCTCGCCGGCCGGGCTGGTTGTCGTGGCGCCACTGCCGGATGGGTCCTACCGCATCGTCGCGACCATGGATGAGGCGCCGGAGCGGCCTGGCATCGCCGACGTCCAGGCGCTGCTGGACAGCCGTGGCCCTTCCGCCAGCAAGGCGCGGGTTCTCGATCTAAGCTGGAGCACGCGCTTCCGCGTCCATCACCGCATCGCCAAATCCTATCGCAAGGGGAACCTGTTCGTGATGGGCGATGCCGCCCATGTGCACAGCCCGGCCGGCGGCCAAGGCATGAACACGGGCCTGATCGACGCCGTCGTGCTGGGAGAACTGCTCGGCGACGTGATCAACGGAATTCGTCCGGAGAGCGAGCTCGACCTCTATGAGACGCTTCGCCGGCCGGCGGCCAAGGAGGTGATTGAACTGGCGGGCAGGCTCACCGGCATGGCGCTGACGCGCACCCCGTTGAGGCGCTTCCTGCGTAACCTCGTGCTTGGCTTCGTCAACATCAACCCGATCGCCAAGCGCAGGATTTCGCTGAAGCTGTCAGGTCTCAGCCGGGCCGATATGGCGAGGCTGCCGACGCCGAAGCAGCCCGGCATGCGCAAGCCGTCGGCGAAGCGCGAGTTCAAGCTGGTCGCCTGAACCGATACACATCACGCTCAAAACAAAAGTACCGGCGAAGACGCCGGTACCTTTGCATTTGAGCCGTGCGATTTCGGTCAGACGAAGTACTGGCCGCCATTGGCGGTGATTGTCGAGCCGGTGATGAAACCGGCGTCCTCGGAGGCGAGGAAGACGACGCAACGCGCGATCTCTTCCGGTTCGCCGAGGCGGCCGACAGGGATCTGCGGGATGATGCGCTCGTTGAGCACTTTTTCATCGATGGCCTTGACCATCTCGGTTGCGATGTAGCCGGGGCAGATGACGTTGACGGTGATGCCGGCGCGGGCGCCTTCCTGGGCCAGCGCCTTGGAGAAGCCGATGTCGCCGGCCTTGGCGGCGGAATAGTTGACCTGCCCGGCCTGGCCCTTCTGCCCATTGATCGAGGAGATGGTTACGACGCGGCCGAACTTGCGGTCGCGCATGCCGCCCCACAGCGGATGCGTCATGTTGAAGACGCCGGAGAGGTTGGTGTCGATGACTTCCTTCCACTGCTCGCGCGTCAGCTTGTGGAACATGGCGTCGCGGGTGATGCCGGCATTGTTGACCAGCACCGAGACCGGGCCGAGATCGGCCTCGACCTGCTTGATCCCCGCGGCGCAGGAATCGTAGTCGGCGACCGACCATTTATAGGTCTTGATGCCGGTTTCGGCGGTGAATTTCTTCGCCGCCTCGTCATTGCCGGCATAGTTGGCGGCAACGGAATAGCCGGCGTTCTTCAAAGCGATCGAGATCGCCGCACCTATGCCGCGCGATCCGCCGGTGACGATTGCTGTTTTGGACATTGAGTTCCTCCTCCCTGGTGAATGGTCAATAGTGAATGGTGAATGGTCGAAGACGGGTGGCTATCCGTCATTCACCATTTGCCATTCACCATTCACTCTATTTTTCTCAAATCGCTTCCACACACAGCGCCACGCCCATGCCGCCGCCGATGCAGAGCGTGGCGAGGCCTTTCTTGGCGCCGCGGCGGCGCATCTCGAAAACCAGCGTGTTGAAGACGCGCGCGCCCGACGCGCCGATCGGATGGCCGATGGCGATCGCCCCGCCATTGACGTTGACGATGGACGTATCCCAGCCCATGCCCTTGTTGACGGCGCAGGCCTGTGCGGCGAAGGCCTCATTGGCCTCGACGAGGTCGAGATCCTTGACCGACCAGCCGGCCTTCTCCAGTGCCCGCTTCGAAGCGGGAATAGGTCCGGTACCCATGATCGCCGGATCGACGCCGGCGGTCGCCCAGGACGCGATGCGCACCAGCGGGGTGATGCCGCGCCGCGATGCCTCGGCCTCGGTCATCAGCAGGGCGCCGGCAGCGCCGTCATTGATGCCGGAAGCGTTGGCGGCGGTCACCGTGCCGTCCTTGTCGAAGGCTGGCTTAAGCTTGGTCATGGCGTCGATAGTGGCGCCGTGACGGATGTATTCGTCCTGATCGACAATGGTGTCACCTTTCCTGCCCTTGATGGTGACGGCGACGATCTCGTCGTTGAACTTGCCGGCCTTCTGCGCGGCCTCGGCCTTGTTCTGCGAAGCGAGCGCAAACTGGTCCTGGTCGTCGCGGGTGATCTGGAACTGGCGGGCGACGTTCTCGGCGGTGTTGCCCATGTGGTAGCCGTTGAAAGCGTCCCACAGGCCGTCCTTGATCATGGTGTCGATCATCTTGTAGTCGCCCATCTTCACGCCGGCGCGCAGGTGCTCGGCGTGCGGCGACAGCGACATCGATTCCTGGCCGCCGGCGATTATCACCTTGGCGTCGCCGGTGGCGATCTGCTGCATGCCGAGCGCGATGGCGCGCAGGCCCGAGCCGCAAACCTGGTTGAGGCCCCAGGCGGTGGTCTCCTTGGGCAGGCCGGCATTGATCGACGCCTGGCGGGCAGGGTTCTGGCCCTGTGCCGCCGTCAGCACCTGGCCGAGAATGACCTCATCGACTTCGCCCGGCTCGACACCGGCACGCGACAAAAGCTCCTTGATGACGACGGCGCCAAGCTCATGCGCCGGTGTGGCGGCGAAGGCGCCGTTGAAGGAGCCGACAGCGGTGCGTGCGGCGCTGGCGACGACGATTGAATTGGAAGCGGACATTTTTCTCTCCAGACTTCGAGGTGTCGTGTTCTTGGGTGTTGTTGGGACTTTTCTTGCCCGTTCCACACCCCAAGTCAAACCGGAAATGGGCATGCCGGCCATGCGCCGCAAGCAGGGCGCGAGCGGCCGGCGGGATCGCCTGGCCATTGCTGCGCAGCATATTTAGCCCGCCATGCAGCAATAAATGATGCCGCACTGCACAAAGCGCTTGGAATTATGAAGCTTTTGCGCATATCCTTAAAAATGGCGCAATCGTTACCGGCGGCTTACTCAGGCGCGCCGGTGTCCCCGGGAGGATGCTGATGGCCGCGAAAGACGACCCAATCATTATCAAGAAATATGCCAACCGCCGTCTCTACAACACCGGCACCAGCACCTATGTGACGCTCGAGGATCTGGCCGAGATGGTCAAGAAGGGCGAAGAGTTCACGGTCCAGGACGCCAAGACCGGTGACGACATCACCCATCCGGTGCTGACCCAGATCATCTTCGAACTGGAGAACAAGGATGGGCAGAACATGCTGCCGATCCCGTTCCTGCGCCAGCTGATCGCCTTCTACGGTGACCAGATGCAGATGATCGTGCCGAGCTTCCTCGAGCAGTCGATGATCGCCTTCTCCAAGGAACAGGAGCGTTTCCGCGAGCAGATGAAAGGCGCGATCGGCAAGTCGCCGCTCGACGTGATGAAGATCGCCACGCCGATCAAAGCGCTGGAAGAGCAGACGCGGCGCAACATGGAAATGTTCCAGAACGCCATGCGCCTGTTCACGCCGTTCCCGTCAGCCACCTCAAATGGCGCTGCGGGGGCTGCGCCCGAACCGGCCCGCAAGGAAGCGCCGGAAAAGAGTGGCGACGACCTTCAGGAATTGAAGGACCAGATCGCCGCCATGCAGCGCAAACTCGACACGATGTCGTAGAGCGCCAGTCGCCATCCCGTTGCTCGAAGGGGCGGACGGCAAGTGCTGCTTTACGCGCCGAGCTTGGCCTCGGGATCATGCTCGCAGGGTACCCGGCTCCTTGCCTGAGGCGAATGGAAGATCCTCGTCCTCCCAGCCGGTGATGCCGCCGATCATGATCTTCACCGGACGGCCGAGGCTGGCCAGCTTGAAGGCCGCCCGATCCGCGCCATTGCAATGGGGTCCCGCGCAATAGACGACGAACAGCGTCTGTTCGGGCCACTCCGCCATCCGCTCGGCCGCTATCTCGCGGTGCGGCAAATGCAGAGCGCCCGGTACATGGCGGAGCTCATAGGCTTCCGGCGAACCGACCACATGCAGAAGGACAAAGTCCTGCTCTCCGGCGCGCAGCGCAGCGGCGACGTCGGAACAGTCGGTCTCGACGGAAAGCCGGCGCAGGAAGTGGTCGCGGGCAATTTCCGGCGATGCTGCGGGAGTCTCTGTCACGTAGCTCATCTCTAATCTCCGTTGCTGATGCGACGGAGAGATAAAGCACCGGGCAGGGCGATTGCAGCTGGCAGCTTTGCCATATATCGTCAAGATCATGCCAAATGCATCTTCCCATCCTGTCAATCCGCTTGTCGTTGCCATTGCCTATGACGGGCTGTGCACATTCGAGTTCGGCGTGGTGGTTGAGATCTTCGCCTTGCCCAGGCCGGAAATGGGTGAGGATTGGTACCGTTTTGCGGTCGCCGGGATCGATGGCGGTGAAATGCGCGCTTTGGGCGGCGTGCGCATCGTTGCCGATGGCGGAGCCGATCTGATCGGCCAAGCCGACACAGTGATCGTGCCTGGGTGGCGCGGATCGGAGTCGCCGGTGCCGCCGTCGCTGATCGAGGCGCTTCAAAAGGCACACGAGCGCGGCGCCCGAATTCTTTCGATCTGTTCGGGCGTGTTCGTGCTTGCCGCCGCAGGCCTGCTGGCAGGCAAAAGGGCGACGACGCATTGGCGCTATAGCGAGAAGCTGACGGAACTCTATCCCGACATCACAGTGGTTCCCGATGTGCTCTACATCGATGAGGGCAATGTCCTGACATCGGCCGGCAGTGCTGCGGGCATCGATCTTTGCCTGCATCTGGTGCGGCGCGACTTCGGCACCAAGACGGCAAACATGGTGGCGCGCCGCCTGGTCGTGCCGCCGCACCGCGACGGCGGCCAGGCGCAATATGTCGAGAGCTCGGTGCCCGAGCCGCACGAGCGCAGCCGGCTTGGACCGTTGATCGACAGGATGCGCGCCGATATTTCCGCCGACTATCCCGTCGCCACTTTGGCCCAACTTGCCGGGATGAGCGAGCGGACATTTCTGCGCCGGTTCGCGGCCGCAACCGGCGTCACGCCGGCGCGCTGGCTGCTCTCGGAACGGCTTTCGCGGGCGCGCACTCTGCTGGAAGACACGGCCATGCCGATCGAGCGGATTGCCGAGACCGCCGGCTTCGGCGCGGCCGGCACATTGCGGCATCATTTCCGCCAGCAGTTCGCCACGACGCCGGCCGCCTACCGCGCACGGTTCGGGGCCAAGCCGGCCTGACGGCTGACTGCCAGCCGCTGCATGGTCAATCCACGTCACTGGCGCTTCGAGGAGACCCCGACCATATCTGTACCTGGTGCTGTTGTGAGACGAGCAAGAGGTGCAGGTCATGCATGACGAGAGCATTACCGAAACTTGGGTCAAATTATCTCGAGAAGGTGATTACGCCGCAATACTTCGCACGGCTTGCGAGTATTATGAGACTCTCACCCAGGCTGGGAGCACAGAAGAGGCCACTGCGTGTTTGGGTGTCATATCGGTAACCGTCCAGCATCTCTTGTCGACAAGCTCCGATGATAGCGCCATCGAAGGTGCCGCCGAAGCCTCGACTGTGTCGTGCTCGTTCTGCGGCAGAACGCAGGCTGACGCGAGGATAGGGGCCGGTCCCTCTGCCTTTATCTGCGAATTCTGCGTGACCGATTTTTCCGATATTTTTGCTGAGGGCGTTCGAGACTAAGAATCGCCGGGTCCTTGCGATTCGGGATAGTGAGGCGGCGAATTACGCGCCTTTCGGATGTTCGCTTTGCTTCGCCGACGGCGACAATCCCTCATAGCGGCCGCGCGGTCTGATGATGCTGCCGCTCATGATCTGTTCGACCATATGAGCGGCCCAGCCGACGCTGCGTCCCAACGCAAACAAATGGAACGGCGCATCGCGCGGTAGGCCCAGGCCACGTGTCAACGCAGCCAGGGCAAAGTCGATGTTCGGATGCGCGCCGGTCGCGGCAATGGCGGCTTTTTGCAACTGTTGCAGTATCTCGTCGACTGGGATGACGGCCAGAAGTGCGGTGGCACGGGGATCGCCTTCAGGATAGAGCGGGTGGCCGAACGCCGGCAATGGCCGGTCGTGGCCGAGCCAGCGTCGGACCGCCGCCTCGGCGCCGTGCACCGCCGCATCTTCCGCCAATTGCATTACCGCTTCGCCGGCGCCACCGTGGCGTGGGCCGGACAAGGTTGCCAGGCCCGCCAGCAGGCAAGCGGCAGGCGAAGCCCCGGTCGAGGCGGCGACGCGGGCAGTGAAGGTCGATGCGTTGAGTTCGTGATCGGCAAGCAGGACGAGTGCGCAGCGGATCGCTTCCGCGCCGTCATCACCCATCGACCAGCCCCGCGCCAGACGCCGATGGACAGGGTCTGTGCCGGCTACAGCGCCCAGCGACTGCGCCAGCGCTCCAACTGTGTGCGCAGCCTCGGTGCACAGCGAGGCAGCGCTGCGTCCAAGCGAAGGCCGCCCTTGGCTGGCAAGCATGGCAAGCTGCGCAAAGGCCGAGGCGCGGCCGATTTGAGAAGGGACATCCGATGAGCGTGCCTTGAAAGCCACCGGTTCAGGCAAGGCCCAAAGCAAAGCGGCAGTTTCTTCCAGCGTGGCCGATCTGGAAAGCGTTACCGCATCCCGTCCCCGATAGATCAGTCGGCCGTGCAGGACAGTCGAGATAGCCGTTACGATTGATGGTTCACCCCAGGCGATCGCGCTTTCGGCGATGGCCGAGGGACTGCGGCCGCGCGCCCGGCGGGTTGCCAGGGCTGCGATGTCGTCGGCGCGGTACTGGCTGCGGCGCGGGTCGGTCTCATCCGGCCGCATGCCGATGCGCCCACGGCTGACATAGGCATAAAGGGTTTGCGGCCGGACCTTCAGCCTTCCCAGCGCCTCTTCCCGCGACAACCATTCGGACATGATCAGCTCTGATATTGATTATATTGATCAAGATTGATTTATGCGCTGCTTAACCCCTATGTCTAGTGGAGAAAAGCTGCAAGGAGACGAAACATGGCAAACGGGCTCGATGATGTGGTGGCGGCGGAGACCGTGCTCTCCGATGTCGATGGTCTTGGCGGCCGTCTGACGATCCGCGGTTATTCGCTGCCGGAACTGGCCGGCCACTGGCGCTACGCGCAAGTGGTCCGCCTGCTGCTGGACGGCTTCTTCGACGAACTTCCAGGCGATGCCGAATTGGCGGCGAGACTGGGCGAGGCGCGCGTCGAAGTGTTTGAGCGCCTCCAGCCATCGCTGCCGATGCTGGCGCCGCTTGATGTCTACGACGCGATGCGCGCCGGCATCGCACTTTTGCCTGACGGCGAAAACCTGGCGGACGCCTTGCGTCTGATCGGGGCGCCTGCGGTGCTGACGCCGGCCCTGCTGCGCTTCAAGCGCGGCGATCAGCCGATCGCGCCGGATGGCAATGCCGATCATGCCGCCGACATGTTGCGGATGCTTAACGGAGCAATCCCGTCGCCGGCATTGGCAAAAGCGCTCGACACTTATCTTGTCACCGTCTGCGACCATGGCCTCAACGCCTCGACCTTCGCCACCCGCGTCGTCGCTTCGACGCTCGCCGGCCTGACATCGTCGGTGCTGGCTGGGCTCGGCGCGCTCAAGGGGCCGTTGCATGGCGGCGCGCCCGGTCTGGTGATCGAGATGCTGGACGCAATCCAGGCGCATGGCGATGCCGCCGACTGGCTGCGCGACGAGGTCGCGCATGGCGAACGCATCATGGGCTTCGGCCATCGCATCTACCGTGTCCGCGATCCGCGCGCCGACGTGCTGAAAGCGGTGGTGCGGCAGCTCGGCAGCGAAGGCGAGACCGGCCGCAGGCTGGCTTTCGCCGAGAAGGTGGAGCAGACGGCGCTGGAGGTGCTGCGGATCGCCAAGCCGCAGCGCTCGTTGCAGACCAATGTCGAATTCTTCACCGCGCTGGTGCTGGAAGCGGCGGGCTTTCCGCCACAGGCCTTCAGCAATGTCTTTGCCGCCGGGCGCGTCGCCGGCTGGATCGCGCATGCGCGTGAACAGCAGACGACAGGGCGGCTGATCAGACCGCAATCGCGCTATGTCGGGCCGGTGCCGAAGCTCGTCGCCTGAGATCGCAACACCGTTTCGAAGGAAAACGGCCTCTCCATTTCAGGTGGAGAGGCCGTTCTTTCATGACCGAAATTTCATGTGATCACGCGACCGTGTTCGTGTTCTTGCCTCGGTCATCACTTATATGCTGCACTGCAACATAAGTCCGCTGCGGTCGAACCCCGCCCGATTCCCGGGCGGGACAAGGCTGCAGCGCCCAAACCGATACAGGAACGCCATGACGAAAAACGGCAAGGCGGAGGAAACCAAGAAGATCAACATTGCCCTGCAGGGCGGCGGCTCGCACGGGGCTTTCTCCTGGGGCGTGCTCGACCGGCTGCTGGAGGATGGCAGGCTGGAGATCGCGGCTGTGTCCGGCACCAGCGCCGGCGCCATGAACGCGGTGGCGCTGGCCGACGGTTTTGTGCGCGGCGGCGTTGATGGCGCACGCAAGAAGCTCGATGATTTCTGGCGTGCGGTGGCGGCGAAAGGCCGGTTCAGCCCGGTGCAGCGCATGCCATGGGACGTCGCCTGGGGCAATTGGTCGATCGAAAATACGCCCGGCTATTTCTTCTTCGACACCATGTCGCGGGTGTTTTCGCCCTATGTCGCCAATCCGCTCGGGCTCAACCCGCTGCGCGACGTGGTCGAGCAGGAGATCGATTTCGCCAATGTGCGCGCCTGCAAGTCGACGGAGCTGTTCATCTCGGCAACCAATGTCGAGACCGGCCAGCTGCGCGTCTTTTCCGATGGCGAAATCGACCTCGACACGGTGATGGCCTCGGCCTGCCTGCCGCAATTGTTCCGCGCCGTCGAGATCAAGGGCGTGCCCTACTGGGATGGTGGATATGGCGGCAATCCGGCGTTGTTCCCGTTCTTCAAGACGGCGGCGACCGAGGACGTGCTTCTGGTGCAGATCAACCCGGTGGTGCGCGAAGGCACGCCGAAAAGCGCCAACGAAATCCAGAACCGCATTGACGAGATCACCTTCAATGCCGGGCTGCTGAACGAATTCCGCTCGATCGCCTTCGTCAAGGAACTGATCGCCGCCGGCCGCCTGCCGCATGGCGAGTATCGCGACATCCGCATGCACCGCATCGACGCCGACGAGGCGTTCAAGGACCTCTCGGCGTCGTCCAAGGTCAATGCGGAATGGGCGTTCCTGACCTATCTGCGCGACCTCGGCCGCACGGCGGCGAGCGACTGGCTGGAGGAGAACTACGACGCCGTCGGCAAGCGGCCAACGCTTGATCTCTCGGGCGAGCTCGACGATGGCTTCAAGCCGGTGCGCGGCCCCGCGCCGGGCCGGCGGGTCAAGGAGTTCCTCGCGGCGCGCAAGAAGCCGGAGGCGGAGCGGCGTCAGGCCTGAAGGGCGAGGTCGATCACCTTGACCAGCGCGCCCGCGGCCTTGCGCTGTTCGTCCGCATCGCTGATGCGCGCCTTCATGCCTTCCAGCCCGTCAAGCAGCATGTCGGCGAGCAGGCGCGCCGACAGGCCCTCGGCCGCCAGGTCGGCGCCGTTGCGCCCGGCCTCTTTCTCGATCGCCGCAGCGATATGTTCGCCAAGGCCGTCGCGCCAGCAGACGACGAGATCAGCAAGGCTCGACTTCATGTCGAGCAGCTCGGCGCCGTGCGGCGATGAGATGACACCTCGCATCATCGAGATCAGCCCCTCGTCGATGGCCCGCGTCATGCGCTCCGTGAAGGTGCCATCGCCGGCCAGCGCCACCTTTGCCGCCTCGACTGAGCGCGACAGGAGCATCATGGCTATGGCGCGAAAAATGTCGGTCTTGTTCTTGAAGAGCAGATAGAGCGCCGGCCGCGACATGTCGGCGGCGCGCGCAATATCGTCCATGGTGGTGCGCGAAAAACCATAGGCCAGAAACACCTTCATGGCGCCGTCCAGAATGCGGACGCGCCTCGGGTCTGTGGTGGTGATGTCTTCGATCTGATTCACGGCTGCGACACTATCTGCGTAACCTCTATTGACAAAATTACGAATTTTGTCAACTTGTATGAAGCGAGATGGCGTACCCATTCCGCTTCGGACTGTGGACGACAACGAAGGGTATCCCCCATGCGCCTCACCGTAGACGGTCAGTCGTTCGACATCGATGCCGATCCCGAAATGCCGCTGCTATGGGCGCTGCGCGATCTCATCGGAAAGACCGGGCCGAAATTCGGTTGCGGCATCGCCGCCTGCGGCGCGTGCACGGTGCATGTCGATGGCCAGCCCGTCCGCTCCTGCTCGTTGCCGGTCGGCCAGGCCACCGGCGCCATTACTACGATCGAGGGCATCGGTGCGCCCGGCAAACTGCATCCGGTGCAGCAGGCCTGGCTGGAAGAGCAGGTCGCGCAATGCGGCTACTGCCAGGCTGGCCAGATCATGAGCGCCGTGGCACTGCTCGACGAGGTCGCCGATCCGACCGATGCCGACATCGACAACGCCATGGGTGGCAATCTCTGCCGTTGCGGCACCTATCCGAAGATACGCGCGGCTATCAAAAAAGCTGCGGCACTCAAGACGGCGGGGCTTTGATCATGGCCCGTGTCGCAAAGATCGCACGGCGCAGCTTTCTCATCGGCGCGGCTGCCATCGCCGGTGGCGTCGCCGTCGGCTATTACTATTACCGCAAGCCCTACCCGAACCCGCTGGATGGCGATCTCGCCGCCGGTGAGGCGACGTTCAATCCCTATGTGAAAATCGGCGCCGACAACACCATCACCATCGTCGCGCCGCGCGCCGAGATGGGGCAAGGCATCTCGACAACGCTTGCCGTCATGGTCGCCGAGGAGCTCGACGTCAGCCTCGACCAGGTCAAGGTCGAACACGGCCCGGCCTCCTACGCCTATTACAATGCAGCGATCCTGGAAGAGGGCGGCCCGTTTGCCTTCTTCGACGAGAGCATGACCGCGCAGGCTGTGCGTTCAGGCCTGGGTGTGGTCGGCAAATTCCTCGCTTTGCAAGGCACCGGCGGCTCGGCCTCGACGCGCGACGGTTTCAACAAGATGCGGCAGGCGGGCGCAGCCGCGCGGCAGATGCTGATTGCTGCGGCGGCGCAGAAGTTTGGCATGGAAGCTGCCGATCTTGAAACGGCCAACGGTTCGATCCTGCACAAGGCGTCGGGCAAGTCGCTGACCTACGGCGAAGTGGCGGCAAACGCTGCCGCGATTGCGCCGCCGGCGGAAGTCCGGCTCAAGGACAAAGCCGATTGGAAACTGTTGGGCAAGCCGCAGAAGCGCATCGACATGCTGGCCAAGGTCACCGGCGCGCCGATCTTCGGCATCGATGTCAGGCTGCCGGACATGCTCTACGGCACGGTGAAGATGAGCCCACGCTTCTGGTCTAGGCCGGTCGGCGCGGACCTTGCCAAGGCCGAAAAAATGCCCGGCGTGATCAGGATCGTGCCGCTCGAAACGAACTATGGCCACGGTTTCGGTATCATCGCCGAAAACACCTGGGCGGCGTTCAAGGCGGCGGACGCCATCGACGCCAAATGGGCCGATCCCGAATATCCGCCGGACAGCGCGGCGATCGCCGGGGTGCTGAAGCAGGCGCTTGGCACCGAGGGCTCGGCACTGCGCGACGATGGCGATGTCGCCAAGGCCTTCGCCGATGCGCCGCGCGAAAGGACAATCGAGGCCGACTATGCTGTGCCCTATCTGGCGCATGCCACGATGGAGCCGATGAATGCCACGGCGCGGCTGAGGGACGGCGTGCTCGATATCTGGTGCGGCAACCAGGCGCCGACCCTTGTGCGCCAGCTTTGCGCCAATCTGCTCGGCATCGAACAGGACAGAGTGACGGTCCACACCACCTTCATGGGTGGCGGCTTCGGCCGCCGCGTCGAGATGGATTATGCGCTGTGTGCGGCGCTGATGGCGAAGGAAACGGGCGGGCGTCCCGTCAAGGTGACGTGGACGCGCGAGGAGGACATGCGTCACGACGCCTATCGGCCGGCGGCCGTCGGCAAATTCCGGGCGCGGCTGGGCGACGATGGCCTGCCGGTCGCCGTCGACATGACAATCGCCTCGCCATCGGTGATCGCCGGCACCTTGCGCCGGCTGTTCCCCTCGATATCGCCGCTCGGGCCTGACAAGGCCATCGTCGACGGCGCCTACGACCAGCCCTACACCATCCCGAACTACCGGGTGAGCGGCGTCGCCGCTCCGGTCACTGTCCCGGTCGGCTTCTGGCGCTCGGTCGGCAGTTCGATCAACGGCTTCTTCCATGAAGGCTTCATGGACGAGATCGCGGTCGCCGGAAAAACCGATCCGGTCGAGATGCGCAAGCAACTCATGGCGAACTATCCGGCGGCGGTGAAGGTGATCGAGAAGGTCGCCGCGATGGCGAAATGGGGCGAGGCGCTGCCGGCAGGCAAGGCGAAAGGCATTGCCTTCAGCCTGTCTTTCGGCAGCTGGGTCGGCGAGATCATCCAGATTGCCGACACGCCCGCCGGCATCCGCATCGAGAAGGTGTGGATCGCCGCCGATGTCGGCACAGCACTCGATCCAGGCATCATCGAGGCGCAGCTCATCTCGGCCGCCATTTACGGCCTGTCGGCGGCTATGGGTCAGGAAATCACCTTCGCCGATGGCATGGTCGAGCAATCGAATTTCCACGACTACGATGCCATGCGCATCTTCCAGTGTCCCGCTTTCGAAGTCGCGATATTGGAGAACTTCCACAAGATGGGCGGCGTCGGCGAGATCGGCACGCCGCCTGCGGCTCCCGCACTTGCCAACGCCATCTTCGCGCTCACCGGCAAGCGCATCCGGACGCTGCCGCTTTCGAAGGCGGTGGCTTTCGCATGACAAAGCTCCTCATCATGCTGACGTCTCTTGCCACCCTGTTTTCGGCAGCGGCCTTCGCAATCGCACAAGAAGGGCAGGCACCGGCGCCGGTTGCAGTCGACGCTGCGAAAGGCTTGCCCGAATGGGACAAGATCTACGCCGTGTTCTCGCACCCGCGCTGCGCCGACTGCCATGTCGCCGACGACCGGCCGCGCTGGTCCGGCGCTCACTATGGCGGGACGCGCGTCCATGCCTTCAACGTCCAGCGTGGCGCAGACGGATCCGGTTTCGGCAATCCGGGCCTGCGCTGCACGACGTGTCATTTCGCGAGCAATTCCAGTGCATTGCACGGGCCGCCCGGCGCCGAGAACTGGCATCTGGCGCCGGTCGAGATGGTCTGGTTTGGCAAATCCTCGGCGGAAATCTGCGCCCAGATCAAGGATCGCAGTCGCAATGGCGACCGCAGTCTGGAGGATGTTGCGCTGCATGTACGCGACGACAAACTGGTCGCCTGGGGCTGGGCCCCGGGTGCCGATCGTGAGGCGGCGCCTGGCTCGGCCGAAGCGACCTATCAAGCAATCGAAAACTGGATGGGGGCAGGCGCGCCGTGTCCCGTGACGCAATGATCGCGCAACTTTTGTGACTATATTGCGCTGCAACTTTGATGTAGAAGCGCGGCTTCGCCGTTCACGGCAAATTGAACACGGCCTGACGAGCACCCATATCGGCGACGCGCCCGAGTTGAAGACACGGTAGCTGTTAGAAGACGGGCCTTGTTGGAAAACGATCTGGCCGAACCCGCAGTGGAAAAACAATGATGCCGAAAATCAGGTTTCACAAGCTTGCCGCTATAGTTGTGCTCATTGGCTTCGCCGCCTGGATGGGAACAGGCGCGTTCTCGTCGGTCGGCAGCGCCGCTGTCGAAGGCGCAGCCAAGGCAGGCGATCAGGCCAAGCCGGGCGATCAGGCCAAGGCGCCGGATGCAGCCAAGCCACCGACAACCGGGCCGAAGGCCGCCGAAGCGGAGCCCAAGGCGCTGCGCACCGTCGCGGTGGTGACGCCGCCGCGCAAGACCTATGCCCGCGCCATCCGCATTTCCGGGCTGACCGAGGCCGACAAGCGCGCCGTGCTCGCCACGCGCGTCGCCGGCGTCATCGAAAGGCTGCCGGTCAAGCAGGGCGATCACGTCAAGACAGGCGATCTGGTGCTGATGCTGGCGGCTGAAGAAAAGATCTCGATGGTCGACAGCGCCAAGCAGCTTGTGGTGCAGCGCCAGGCTGAACTCGACGCCTCGCTGCGGCTGATGAAGACCGGCAACCTGCCCACGCTGCAGCTCGACACGGCGCGCTCGAACCTGACCGCGGCGCAGTCGCAGCTGGAAACGGCACAGGCCGAGCTCGACCGCAATCTGGTCAAGGCGCCCTTCGACGGCGTTATCGACCGGGTGCCGGTGGAACTCGGCAGTTCCGTCATGCAGGGCGGCGAGGTGGCGACCATCCTCAAGCTCGATCCGGTGATTGCGCGCGGTGAAGTCAGCGAGCGCGACCTTGGCTATCTCAAGCTCGGCGACAAGGCCGCGGTGCGGCTGGTCAGCGGCCAGACCGTCGAAGGCAGGGTGCGCTACATCAGCCGCGACGCCTCGTCGGCAACGCGCACCTTCCGCGTCGAAATTGCCGTCCCGAATGCCGATGGTTCGGTGCCGGCCGGCATGACGGCCGAGATTTCGCTCAGCGCGCAGCCGACCGACGCCGTCATGTTGCCGCGCTCGGTGGTGACGCTCGGCGACAAGGGCGACCTTGGCATTCGCGCCGTCGACAAGGACAACAAGGTGGTGTTCTTCCCGATCGACCTGGTCGACGACTCGCCGAACGGCCTCGTGCTTGGCGGCATACCCGCCGATGCCCGCGTCATCGTCGCCGGCCAGGAACTGGTCAAGGAAGGCGACGTCGTCAAGCCGGTCGAGGCCGACCAGGCGACCATCCAGAAACTGTTGGGCGAAGCGACAACGCAGTAGCGCCGGGATGCCCCCGGGCGGGGACAACCGACTGCAATGCGGATCCTGATAATCTTTGAGAACAGGCGTTAGCCATGGATATCGTCAAACTCGCGATCAACAATGCCCGGCTGACCATCTCGGTGCTGGGATTCCTGCTGCTGGCGGGCTGGGTCGCCTATTCGTCGACGCCGAAGGAAGCGGAACCCGACGTTCCGATTCCGATGATGTATGTCAGCCTGATCTATCAGGGCATTTCGCCGGAGGATTCCGAGCGGCTTCTGCTGCGGCCGATGGAAAGCAAGCTGAAGAGCCTGAAAGGCCTCAAGGAAATGCGCTCGGCCGCCTTCCAGGGCGGCGGCTATGTGCTGGTCGAGTTCCAGCCGCAGACCAATCTGGCGACAGCGCTGCAGGACACGCGCTCCAAGGTGCAGGACGGCAAGGCCGACCTGCCGCAGGCCGCCGAAGAGCCTGTCGTCACCGAGGTCAACATTTCCGAATTCCCGGTGCTGGTGGTGACGCTGTCGGGCGAACTGCCCGAGCGCGTGCTGACGGCTGCCGCACGCGAATTGCGCGACCGCATCGAAGAGGTGCCCGGCGTTCTCGAAGGCTCGTTGCAGGGTTCGCGCGACGATCTCGTCGAGGTCGTCATCGATCCGATGAAGCTGTCTTCCTACGGCCTGCAGCTCGACCAGCTGATCGGCGCCGTGGGAGCCTCCAACAGCCTGGTCGCCGCCGGCAATCTTGAGGGCTCGGAAGGCAAATACGCGGTCAAGGTGCCGTCGCTGATCGAGACGCCCGAGGATGTGGCTGCCCTGCCTGTCGTCGCCGGCCCCAATGCCGTCGTGCAGGCAAAGGACATTGCCACGGTCCGCTCGACCTTCAAGGACGCCGAGACGATCACCCGTCTCAACGGCAAGCCGGCCATCGCCATCGAAGTCAAGAAGCGCATCGGCGCCAATCTGATCGACACGCTGGCGAAGGTCAGGGAAGTGTCCGACGCCTACGTCAAGTCCATGCCGGAAGGCATGAACATCACCTATACGCAGGATAAGTCGGTCTTCGTCAACCAGCTCTTGGGCGACCTGCAGAACCATGTGATGATCGCCGTCATCCTGGTGTTCATCGTCATCCTCTATGCGCTGTCCGGCCGTGCCTCGCTTCTGATCGGGCTTGCCATTCCGTCATCCTTCCTGATCGGCATCCTGCTGCTCGCCATGATGGGCTACACGATCAACATGATCGTGCTGTTCAGCCTTATCCTGGCGGTCGGCATGCTGGTCGACGACGCCATCATCGTCACCGAATTCGCAGAGCGGCGCATGGGCGAAGGCATGCCCAAGGCCGAAGCCTTCACCCTTGCCGCCAAGCGCATGGCCGGCCCGGTGATCGCCGCGACGATGACGCGCATCGCCGCGTTTTCGCCGTTGCTGTTCTGGCCCGGCATCATCGGCGACTTTATGAAATACATGCCGATCACGCTGATCGTGACGCTGTCGGCCTCGATGCTCTATGCCTTGGTGTTCGCGCCGACGCTGGGTGCTATCTTCGCCAAACCGCCCGAGCATCACGAGGAAGGTCGCGACGGCTGGTACATGGCGCTGGTCAAGCAGGCGGTCCGCTTCCCGATCACCGTGCTGGTGCTGACCACTGTGCTTTTGACCGGCGTCGGCGTCGCCTATTCGAAGTATGGCGCCGGCGTCGAGTTCTTCCCCAGCGTCGAGCCCGATTACGGCCTGCTCTACGTGCATGCCCGCGGCAATCTCTCACTGGCCGAAATGGATACGGCAACCAGGATCGCTGAAAACCGGCTGCTCGGCTGGCCCGGCGTCAAATCGGTCTACACCCGCGTCGGCAAGACTCAAGGCGGCGGCCAGGATGTGCCGGAAGACGTCGTCGGCGTCATCCAGTATGAGTTCATCGACTGGCGCGAGCGCAAATCGGCGAACCAGATCCTGGACGAGTTGCGCACCGTCATGGCCGGTATTCCCGGCGTCGACGTCGAGGTGCGCGTGCCGGAAGCGGGTCCGCCCACAGGCAAGGCGATCCAGCTCAGGCTTTCGGCCATCGATCCCAAGGGGCTCGACGACCAGGCCCGCGCCGTTGCGGCACGCATTTCCAAGGTGCCCGGCGTCATCGATGTCTCCGACGGTCTGCCGCCGCCCGGCGTCGACTGGGCGCTCGAGGTCGACCGGGCCAAGGCGGCGCAGTACGGCATCAGTCCGACTTCGGTCGGCACCGTGGTGCAATTGGTGACCAACGGCCTGAAGCTTTCGGAATACCGGCCGGCCGGCGCCGACGATGCCGTCGACATCAGGCTGCGCCTGCCCGAAGATCGGCGCACGCTGTCGACGCTCGATGAGCTCAGGGTGCAGACCTCGCAAGGCTCGGTGCCGATCTCGAACTTCGTCGTGCGCAAGCCCGAGCCGACCGTCGGCATCCTCAACCGCATCGACGGCGCCCGTACCGTGGTGGTGCAGGCCAACGTCGCCGCCGGCACGCAGGTTGCGGCGGTGCAGGCGGAGGTGACCAAGGCGGTTACCGACATGAAGCTCGACAGCGGCATACGCTGGAAGCTCGCCGGCTCCAACGAGGACAGCGCCGAAGCCAGCGCCTTCCTCGGCAAGGCCTTCGGGGCCGCGATCTTCCTGATCTTCCTGGTGCTTTTGATGCAGTTCAACAAGTTCACCAGCGTGCTTCTGGTGCTGTCCTGCGTGGTCATGGCGACGATCGGCGTGTTCCTCGGACTGCTCCTGACAGGCGAGGCGTTCGGCATCGTCATGTCGGGCATCGGCGTCATCGCGCTGGCCGGCGTGGTGGTGAACAACAACATCGTGCTGATCGACACCTATGACCGGCTGCGCGAAGAGGGCTGGGACAAGATGGAGGCTGTGCTGCAGACCTGCCGCGAGCGTGCCCGCCCGGTCGTTCTGACGGCGGTGTCGGCCATCCTCGGCGTGCTGCCGATCGCGTTCGGTCTTGGGCTGGAAATCTTCCATCACGAGACGACGATCAACGCGCCGTCGACGCAATGGTGGATTTCGCTGTCCTCGGCTATCGTCTTCGGTCTGTCCTTCGCCACTCTGCTGACGCTGGTGGTGACGCCGTCCATGCTGATGATCTTCACGCGCAGCAAGAACAGCCGCTTCTATGCGTTCTTCCGCCGGATATCCGGCCGCGACAGGAAGCCGGGCGCGTCCTCGGGGCCGAAGCCAGGCCCGCTGGACGAGCCGGCAATCGCCTTCCCGAAAGCCGCCGAATAGGCCAGTTTTCATCGACCAGACAAAAGGCCGCCCGGAACAACCGGGCGGCCTTTTGCATTGTCCCCTCGTATACGAATAGAAAAGCGAGGGATTCTTCATGACCGTCAGCACCATCCTCATCGTTGTTTTGATCCTGATCCTGATAGGCGCCGTACCGGCCTGGCCGCACTCGCGCTCCTGGGGCTACGGCCCTTCGGGCATAGCCGGCGTCGTGCTGGTGGTGCTGCTGATATTGGTGCTGATGGGCAGAATTTGATTAGGGCTATCGCAGTAGCGGATGGCGCTCCCCCGCTCCGTCTCGGCGCCGCCTTAAACGATTGCCCTGCAATCAAGCGCAGATGACGGGCAGCGTCCTTGCGTATACGCTGCCCACACGACAATCATCGAGGGAGCCGCCAGGGTGAACGCAGACAACGCCAGCCCAAGCTCGCCAAGGCCTCTCGCCGAGATCGCCAGCTACCACGCCCACATCTACTATGACGGGCAGGCCGAGCGGCAGCACGCCGAATGGCTGCGCCTGCGCATCGGCGAACGTTTCCGCGTGCGGCTGGGCAACTGGCGCGACGAGCCGGTCGGCCCGCACGAGCAGGCCATGTATCAGGTGTCTTTCGCCACCGAGATTTTCGCCTCGCTGGTTCCGTGGCTGATGCTGAACCATGGCGGTCTCAGCATCCTCATCCACCCCAACACAACCAACCCCAAGCGCGACCACCTGGTAGACCCGATCTGGATCGGCAGGCCGCTGGGAGTGCATGGCGAGGTGCTGGGTGAGGAGGACGAGGCGGAAGAGGCGCTGGAGGTGAATACGGAGCCGACGCTAGGGGCTTAGGGGTAATAGCCGAAGGTCAAGCCGTCGGCGCCGCGCCGCGCCGTTCGAGCGCGGTCTTGCGGATGATGTCCGCGATCTCCGGGCTGCTGGAGCACAGCATCTGGAAATCCACAGCGTGCAGCGACAGGAGCGAGACCGCCGTTGCTGCACTGACGGTCGCCATACGCGGTTCGCCGCTGATCAGCGCCATCTCGCCGAAGAAGGCGCCAGGCCCGAGCTCCACCGGGTTCGGCGTCGCGACGGTGACGCGCCCCTCCACGACGAAGAACATCCGGTCACCGGGCTCGCCAACGCGGCAGATCACGGCGCCCGCCGGCACCGTGCGCGTTCTTAACGCGGCCACGATGTCGACCAGCACGGCCGGGCCTAGCTTCTGAAACAACGGCACGGCGGCGACCAATTGCCAATTGCGGACGAATTCGCCGCGACGGACTTCCTGATAGAAGCCCGTGGCAAGAATGCCGGCCCAGAGCGCGAAGATGCCGATGCCACTCATCATGACCGCCCCGGCAAGGACGCGGCCGGCGAAGCTTTGCGGAATTTCGTCGCCATAGCCGGTGGTGGACAGCGTGACCACCGCCCACCACATGGCCTGGGGGATGCTGCCGAACTTTTCCGGCTGGATGCCGCGCTCGATGACATAACCCGCCAGCGCGACACCGAACAGAACGACGCCGAACAGCGTGGTGACACCGATCAGGTTGCGCGCCTCGTTGGCCAGCACCCTGCCCAGCACCGGGAAGAAGGTCGAGTCGCGCAGCGGTTTCAGCAGCCAGACGGCACAGTAGAGGCTCCAGTCGGGCGTGCGGACGAGCAGAAATGCCGCGAGTGGAACCAGGGCCGCGAGCACATCGATGGCGATTGCCGGCGTCCTGTCGTGAAGGTCTCCCGCCCGGCGCCTGAGCAGCGTCGCGACCATCTGCACAAGATAGGCGCCCCAAATGACGGCGAGCAGGGCAACCAGAGCCAGCCTGCTTCGTCCGGAAATGTTGGGTGTCGTCAGCGCAGCCACCGCCAGGAGCCCGGGCGCAGCCAGCACCGCGTTGAGCGGCGCGTAAATTCTCAGGAAAGGCAGTACCGACATTCTATGCCCACAACCGCGACTACCCTGCAGAATAGGATGGCTTCAAGGCAAGCGCAAAAATGCTTGCCGTCGCCGCGATGTGCATCACCGACGCTGTGATAAAATCCACGCCGGAACCGTGCTAGGATGGCTGCCGCACGCGACGTGTCGTGCTTAAATTGGCCAGGAACGATTGTCATGCTCAATCCGATTTCCATCATGGCCGACCGGCTCGGCGACCATCTGTCGGAACTCTATCTCCAGTATTTCTCGCATCGCAATTCGGAGTATGCGAGCTACATAGGCGGGGCGGCCCGCCTTGTGCTGGAGCGCATTGGCAATTCGAACGCGCTTTATCACAACATCGAGCACACGCTGATGGTCACGCTCGCCGGCCAGCAGATCATCCGCGGCCGGCTGCTTTCGGAATCCCTGACCCCGGATGACTGGCTGCATTATACCTGCGCGCTGCTTGTCCACGACATTGGCATGGTGCACGGCATATGCCCGGGCGACACCGACGACAGCTTCGTCATCAACGAGGCCGGCGACCGCCATACGCCACCGCGCGGCGCCTCCGACGCGGTGCTTGCGCCCTATCATATCGAGCGCGCCAAGATCTATGCGCGCCAACGTTTTGGTTCCTCGAAGTTCGTCAATGAGGAGCGCATTATCGCGGCGATCGAGATGACGCGGTTTCCTGTACCGGACGATCCGGCCTACCAGGCCACCAACACCGAGCCGGCTCTGGTCAGGGCCGCGGATCTTATCGGCCAGCTCGCTGATCCCTTCTACCACCGCAAGCTGCCGGCGCTGTTTGCCGAGTTTACCGAGACCGGGATGGTGGAAAAGCTCGGCTGCAAGACCGCAGCCGATCTCGGCGCCATCTTCACCGATTTCTTCACGCTGAAGGTCGAGCCCTATATCGGCGACGCGATCCGCTATCTGGAGCTGACGACCGAAGGCAAGCAGTGGGTCGCCAACCTCCACAGCAACCTCTTCCAGTCCGGGCATCGCCCGGCCAGGATCGGGCCGTTCCCCGGCGTGTCGCCGAGCCTTTCGGTGGCGACTTAAAGCCGGGATTGGTTCCGCCGGTGCCATAACGGCGGAGGTTGCACGCGGCGGTTGTTACGAAGAGGGTCGCCACCATTTCCCAGCGTCTTCGCTGAAGGGATACTCCTTTGCGCAAGTAGCCGGCGGCGCCTGCATGGCAGTCCTTCATACGGTTCGGTCCATCACCAAAAGCGGACATCGCTGCTGCAGACGCTGCAGCGGCTTTGCGCCAAGATGGGCGGTTCTAGCTGGAGTATTCAGCCAGGTTGCGCATGGCATGGATGCATCGAAAGTCACGGGGCAGAAGTCGCTATCCTGAAACAAACCAAAGGTGTTCGCCATGGATTACGCCCATCTAGGCCGGACCGGCATCAAGGTCAGCCGAATAGCCCTCGGCACGATGGAATTCGGCTGGCAGATTGATGAGTCGGACAGTGTCACCATCATGGACGAAGCTCTCGACGCCGGTATCAATCTTTTCGACACGGCGGATGTTTATGGCGGCCCGCAATCGCCGGAAATGGAGAAGGGCTACGGCACTTCCGAAGAGATCATCGGCCGTTGGCTCGCGCAGGGCGGCCGGCGCAACAGGATTGTGTTGGCGACGAAGGTCTACCAGCCGATGGATCCCGGTCCCAACGATCGCCGCTTGTCTGCCTATCACATCCGACGCGCCTGCGAAGCCAGCCTGCGACGGCTGAAGACCGATCACATCGATCTCTACCAGATGCATCACGTCGACCGGGCCACACCGTGGGAGGAAATCTGGCAGGCGATGGAGCAGCTGATACGCGAGGGCAAGATCACCTACGTGGGCAGCAGCAACTTCGCCGGCTGGGACATCGCCACCGCCCAGTGGACGGCCGCGTCGCGCAATCTGCTGGACTGGCTTCCGAGCAGAGCCTCTACAACCTTGCGCAGCGCACCATTGAGCTAGAGGTGATTCCGGCGCTGCGTCACTACGGGGTGGGCCTCATCCCCTACGGACCGATCGGCTCTGGGTTGCTCGGCGGAGTGCTCCGCGGGGCAGCCCAGGGGCACGGCTCGTCGACGCCGCTTCAAACGCGGGTTGCCGGACTGCGCCCGCAACTGGAAGCCTATGAAGCGCTCTGCAATGAACTGGGCGAAGCGCCGGCCCTCGTGGCCCTCGCGTGGTTGCTCCACAATCCGATTGTCAGCGCGGTGATCAGCGGCCCCCGCGCGGTGGTGCAGCTCCGCGAGAACTTGAAGGCAACCTCACTGAACCTCTCGAATGAAACGCTGACGAGGCTGGACAAGATTTGGCCAAGCCCAGGCGAAGCGCCGGGGGCCTATGCCTGGTAGGCTGAAGCCGCTCCGCATGTAGAGGTACGGTCTCAAAACGGACATTGATTAGTTGATCGAAATGGCCGCGAAGTTTCCTGAACGGCGGCTTATTCAAGCTCAACGCCACCGCCGCGCCATCGCGAGGTCCGCCGTGCCGGAGTAGGCGGAGCCCGTCGTACTGACTCCTACCACTCCTGCAGTGGCCGCTAATGTCCTAAGCTGCAGCCAAGGTGAGCCTAGCTGCCATGAAAGCGGCAAACTACTGCACCATGTTCTCGCACTCGACCATTGGCGCATGTCCCGAGGTGTTAATCATATAGACATTTCCGTCGGACCCCAGCATGAACATCATGCACCAGGGGATAGGCTTGGCGATCTTCTCTAGCTCATCCATCTTCGCAGCGTCGATAATGGTTGATTTTGCCATGCGACCGTCGGGCATGACGGCAATGATCTCACCGTTTACCATCACCTCCAGAGGCGTTGCGCTCCCGGCGGCCGCCGGTCCAATCGAGGTTGCCGTGAGAAATGCCCACAACATTGTCTGATAAATACGCATATGGCTCTCCTTGGCAGTGAGCGGGTTCCGAGAGTTCTTTTAATATGCCAGGCACTCAAGCTTACTGCGTCTCGAATGGAAAGATTGACTTCCAGTCTTTCCTCATGTCGACAACCAGCCAGCCATTCGGCCCCGCGGCTTCGAGCACGGCGTCGAGAAGGCCGAAACCGGTCTCGCGGTCATAGGCGTATTCGCGTTGCGCATCGGTATGGTGGATGACGACGCCGAGCCGAGGACCCGGCGTCGTCGTCGTCCACTGCAGCATCTCGAAATCGATGTCGGCGTTGGCGAAGGCGGCGATGGGGCGGCGACCAACGCTCTCGTAGATGCCAGCCGGACGACCAGCACCGTCGCCGATCCTGCTCATCTCGGGTAGCCGCGTCAGCTGAGGTCTGCCGCTGATGAGCTCGTATTTCGTCCTGATCGTGGAGCCGATGACATGATCAGGCTGAATGCCATAAACGGATGCCACCCAAGGGCGCATGAAATCGGCGCTGTTTCCGGAGACGATGTAGATCTCGAACCGGTTCCTTCTGAAGTAGTCGATGACCTCCAGCATCGGCTGGTAGACGAGGTCGGTCGATCGTCGACGAAAGCGGGCATCGCGCGTGTCGGCCATCCAGCTCATGAGAGCGGTCTGGTAGTCGTCGGTGGCCCACCCTTCATGGGACGCGACTAGAATCTCGGCAAAGCCGCGCTCGCCGATACCCGCGAGATACCTTGTATCTCCTTCCATGGCCGCTTTGAACGGCTGCGTCGTATCCCAATCTGGATGCTTCCACAGGTTGGCCGAGACACAAGCGAGTTCGAACGCTACCTGGGCAGGCACCGGCTGCTCCACCCAAAGGGTGCCGTCATTGTCAAATACAGCAATACGCTCTTCGACCGGCACGAAATCGGAGGAGCCTTCGGTCGCAACCCGCTCGACGAAGGCGACGATCGCCGCCTTGGCCGGCCCCTCGTTCCAGGACGGCAGCGGATCGGCCAGCGCCGCGGCAACAGAAAGCATCGCGACTGCGGTGCCCAGCGCGATACCGGCAACGGATGGCAAGTAGCAACGGGTTGCGAACATGACCTATCCTTTCTCTTTTTCACGACAGCGGAACGGCGCCAGCCTTTGCCGATGTTGGCGCCCAAGGCCCATTCGGTCACGAAGGCTTCCCGAAATTTTGCCGAAATCAGCCGGCAACAGGCCCAAACGGCACTGAATGCCGATCCCCAAGGCAGCGCGCGTGTGCTAACTTCTGCTGGCGAAGAGCGCGGAAACGGCATCTGCGCAGGGGCGCGCCGGATGGAGAACAGCATCGCATTCGCCATCAACGGGGTCACCGTCGATCTCGACAACGAATTGCTGACCGACGCGTCGGGCACGACTGTCGGACTGCGCAGGCAGTGTTTCGCGGTGTTGCGCCATCTGAGCCGCAACGCCGACAAACTCGTCACGAAAGAGGAACTCGCAGCGGCGATCTGGCCCGGCATCGCCGTCACCGACGACAGCCTCGTGCAATGCATCCATGAGATCCGGTATGCCATCCGTGACGAGGGGCACACCGTGCTTAAGACGGTCCGCAAACGCGGCTATCGGCTCGTGCTCAAGCCAAACGAAAACTTGCCGTCCGACAGCAGCGAGAGTCGCGCCCCTCGTGCGTTACCCAGGCCGACCCTGGCCGCTGTCGCTGCTGGCGCGTTCGCTTTCCTTCTCGCCGCAACCGTCGTTTGGCCGCTGAGCTCCAGGCCCGCCGCCATCGTCGGCCGGGCGGACGGTGATGGCGGTGGGCTCGTCGAGACCGCGAACCCACAGGCGCATGACGCGCTTCTGCTCGGGCTGGAGCGCCTCCACCTCGAAACTCAGGAAGACACGCTCAAGGCGATCGCCTACTTCGAACAGGCGGCTAGATACGATCCCGGATACAGCCGCGCCTATGCGGCGGTGGCCGCCGCGCAGCAGAAGATCATCCTGTCCAACTGGAGCACTGTCGACGGCATAGAGCTCGACCGCGCCCACTTCAGCATGCGACTGAACCTTGCCAAGGCGCTCAGACAGCCAACCCCGCTCGCTTACGCGGTGGCGGCCGAGCAGGCGCTTGTTGCGGGACATCCTGATGCCGCCTTCGGTCTCATCTCGAAGGCGAGGGAGCAAGCGCCCTACGACCCTGACGTGCTCATGGGCGAAGCATCGATTCTCAATGCGGGCGGGCGGCCTGCCGAAGCGGAACTGGTGCTGCGCCGGGCCATTGCGCTCGACCCAAAGTTCGCGCCGGCCGCGCTACGACTCTTGTCGGCCGCCCTGTTCCAGCAGGGCAAATATCAGGAGGCGGTCGGTACGGTCGATCGCATTGCCGCGCAAGGCGCGGCGACGACGGGCGACTACATCACGCTGGTAGCGAGCCTCGGCCAACTCGGCGTCGACGAGGGCGTGAGCCGTGCCGTGACCCGCTACAACGGCCTGGCAATTGCGGCCGGGAGGGATCCGATGACTGTGCAGGAGGCACAGTGGAACTGGCAAGGCAACCTGTTCGGCTATGACCGTTCGGCCATCGACAGGCTGGCTGACGGATTGCGGCGGGCAGGCGTACCGGAGGGCGCCGGGACGGACCTGCGTCTCGGCAACTATATGGACTTGGTAACGAGAGGGGAGGTCGGTCAATTCACGGTCAGGGGCGCGGACAGAATCAACGTGCTGACAGCCGGCGCGCTCTTCGACCGCGGGGTTCGCTTCATCGATGTGCGACCGGAGGCCGGCTATGCCAGCGGGCATGTCCCGCGGGCGGTCAATCTCTCGGTCGTTACCCAGCTGTCGAGGGAAGAGCTCTTGAAGGTTGCGCGCCCGGACGACGAGATCGTCTTTTATTGCAACAGCGGGTACTGCGAAATCTCGGCCATCGCCGCCGCGAAGGCGGTCCGATGGGGTTACAGGCGCGTCTACCTGCTGAACGGTGGCGTTCCAGCGTGGGAAAGCGCCGACTGTCCGGTCGAGGTCGCATCGCAGTAACTCTAGTGGCCCATGCGCTTCTGGTCGCGCCGCAGGCCGAAATCCATCCGCCAGCCGGACTGATCCCATGCTTCTCCGAATGACTGATACGCAGTCTAAGCTGCCGGTCCGCTACCGGCTCAATTCACGACATCCGAGACCTCAATGCTAAGCAGTGGCAGCGGCCGCTTGCCCCCCTCAGCCCCCAGCCAGCCTCGGCAGCAGAAAAATCTCCGCCCCCTGCGGCAGCTCTTTGCTCCACGTATCGCGATAGATCGTCCCATCGATCGCCACCGCGATGCCCTTCTCGATCCAGGGCTCTATGCCGGGATACTGTTCAGCCAGTTTCCTGAACAGCTCCCTTATGTCCTTGGCCTCGACCTCGACCTTGCTCTGGCCGCCGGCGAGCTGGCCCAGCGCACCCCAGAGGGTGACTTCAACCATCAGGGATGACCCCATACGATCGCAGCGTGAGCCGAAAGCTGCTTTGCACCTTTCGGCCCTCTAACCTTCCCGTTCCGCCTCGATCGCCGCAAGCACCCTCGGCGGTGACATCGGAATATGCGTCATGCGCACGCCGGCAGCGTTCGACATCGCATTGCCGATTGCCGCCAGCGGCGGGACGATCGAGGTTTCGCCGACGCCGCGCACGCCATAGGGGTGGTTGGGGTTGGGGATCTCGAGGATCTGCGTGTCGATCATCGGCAGGTCCGAGCAGACCGGGATGCGGTAGTCGAGGAAGCCGGCGTTCTGCAGACGTCCGTCCTTGCCGTAGATATACTCCTCGTTGAGCGCCCAGCCGATGCCTTGCGCGGCACCGCCCTGGTACTGACCCTCGACATAGGTCGGGTGCACCGCCTTGCCGGCATCCTGGATCACCGTGTAGCGCACGACGCGCGCGGCACCCGTCTCGGGATCGACCTCGATATCGCAGATGTGGGTGGCGAAGGAGACGCCGGCGCCGTCGGCGACGAGTTCGCTGTGGCCGGCGATCGGCCCGCCGGTCTTGCCGGAAGCAGCTGCAATCTCCTTCAACGACAGGGCTGCCAGGTTGCCGTACTTCTCGCCCTTGGCGATGGCATGGCCGTTTTCCCAGACCACGTCGTCGACGGGGATGTCCCACATCTGTGCGGCGCGGTCGCGCAGGATTTTTATCGCGTTGCGGGCGGCCGAGATCGTCGCCATCGACGAGGAGAAGGTGCCGCGGCTGCCGTCCGTCATGTCGTTGTAACCGAGGGAAGACGTGTCGGCGACGACAGCCTTGAGCTGGGCATAATCGATGCCGAGCTCCTCCGCCGCCACCAGCGACAGCGAGGCGCGAGAACCGCCGACATCGACGGTGCCAACGGCGAGCGACACCGAGCCATCCATACCGATGTTCAAGTCAACGCAGGTCTGGCCGCCGAAATTGAACCAGAAGCCACAGGCCATGCCGCGGCCCTGGTTCTTGGCCAAGGGCGCTTTCATGTGCGGATGGTGCTTGGCCGCTTCCAGCGTCGGGCCGATGCCGATCGGGCCGTAGACGGGGCCATAGGACGACCTTGTGCCTTCCTGCGCGGCGTTTTTGATGCGGAACTCGACAGGATCCATGCCGAGTTCCTTGGCCAGTTCGTCGACAGCGCTTTCCACGGCAAACGCCGCCATCGGTGCGGAGGGCGCGCGATAGGCGGCGGTCTTCGGCCGGTTGACCAGCACTTCGTAGCCGACGGTCTTGACGTTATCGAGCTTGTAGCAGGCAAACGCCGTCATGGCGCCGATCTCGGCCCAGGTGCCGGCATAGGGACCGCTGGTGTAGCGCAGCGTCGCCTCGGCGGCAGTGATGGTGCCATCCTTGCGGGCGCCGATCTTCACGTCGATCGAGGTGGCGCTGGTCGGGCCCGAGGCGCGGAACACCTCGTCGCGGGTCATGACCAGCTTTACCGGGCGGCCGGCCTTGCGCGACAGGGCCAGCGCCACCGGCTCGGCCCAGACATGGGTCTTGCCGCCAAAGCCGCCGCCGATCTCCGACGAGGTGACGCGCAGTTTCGAGGCCTCCAGCCCGAGCAGTTGCGCGCAGTGCTGGCGATAGACGAAATGGCCTTGCGTGCAGACCCAGAGGTCCGCGGTGCCGTCGGACGAGACGCTCGCCACGCAGGCATGCGGCTCGATATAGCCCTGATGGGTCTGCTCGGTCTTGAACGAACGCTCGACGATGACATCGGCGTGGCCGAATCCCTGATGGACATCGCCATGGCCGAACTGGCTGCGCTTGGTGACGTTCGAAGGCTTTACCGGCTTTTCCTCGAGGCCCTCGGTGAAGACCGTGTCGTTGATCAAGGGGGCGGTGTGCTTCATCGCCTCGTCGACATCGGTGACATGCGGCAAAAGCTCGTAGTCGACCACGATCAGCTTCAGCGCCTGCCGCGCCGTGCGGGCATCGACGGCGGCGACCGCGGCCACGGCATGGCCGTCATAGAGCGCCTTGGTGCGCGCCATGCAGTTGTCGAGGACGTCGTACATGGCGGCATCGCCATCGGTGAGGTCGGGCAGATCGGCGGCGGTGATCACCGCCTTCACGCCGGCCAGCTTTTCAGCCTTGGAGGTGTCGATCTTCAGGATCTTCGCATGGGCGTGCGGGCTGCGCAGCACGCGCCCGACCAGTTGTCCCGCCATGTTGAAGTCGGCGCCATAGCGCGCACGGCCCGTCACCTTGTCGACGCCGTCGGGGCGGATGGGCCGCGTGCCGACGGATGAGAATTTGCGGCCCGAAAAGCGTGGATCGAAATTCATGGCTTACGCTCCCTTCATCACGTTGGCCGCGTCCTGGACCGCGCGCACGATCTTGTCGTAGCCGGTGCAGCGGCAGAGGTTGCCGGCGAGGCCGAAGCGGATTTCTTCTTCCGTCGGATCTGGATTCTTGGCCAGAAGGTCCTTGGCCGCGATCAGGAAGCCCGGCGTGCAGATGCCGCATTGCAGCGCCGCGTGTTCAAGGAATTTCTCCTGCAACGTATGCAGCTTGTCGCCATGCGCCATGCCCTCGACGGTCTCGACAATTCGGCCCTCGGCTTCCGCGCCGAGCACCAGGCACGAGCAGACCAGCCGGTCGTCGAGGATGATGCTGCAGGCGCCGCAGTCGCCGGTGCCGCAACCTTCCTTGGCGCCGGTCAGCCCGAGCCGGTCGCGCAGGACGTCGAGCAACGTCTCGTCGGGTTGGCAAAGGTACTCGACGTGATCGCCGTTGATTGTCGTTGAAACTGCTACACCGGCCATCATTTGCCTCCTGCACGTGCGTAGGCGGTCGTGGCGGCCCGTCTGGCCAGCACGCCCGCAACTTTTCGTCTGAACTCGATGGTGCCCCGCTTGTCGTCGATGGGCCGGCAGGCCCCCGAACAGACCTTGGCGAGCCGCTCAAAGGCTGCCTCATCCAGCTTCCTGCCGATGAGAGCCTCGGCTGCCTCTTCCACCAGAAGCACGGTGGGCGCCGCAGCGCCCAGCGCGACGCGGGCCGCTGTGATGACGCCATGTTCGTCGAGCGTCAGGTTCACGCCGGCGCTGACCACCGCGATGTCCATCTCGGTGCGCGGAATGAAGCGCAGATAGGCGTCGCCCGAACGCGGCGCCCGCTTGTCGAGCAGGATAGCCTCGATGATCTCGCCCTTGGTGAGCGATGTCTTTCCAGGCCCGATCGGCACGGCCTCCACGGCAATGGTACGCTTACCGGAGGGGCCGGCAACCACTGCCTTGGCGCCGGCGGCCACCAAAGCCGGGACGCTGTCGGCGGCCGGCGAGGCGTTGCACAGATTGCCAACGATGGTGCAGCGTCCCTGCACCTGCTTCGAACCGATCAGCTTCGCCGCTTCGACGACGCCAGGCCAGGCCTTCTTCAGCCCTGAGCTTTCTCCCAGCACCGCGCAGGGGACGGCGGCGCCGATGCTGAAGCCATCGGCTGTTTCCCTGATATCGCTCAAGCCCTCGATTGCCTTGATGTCGACGATCAGGTCGGGTTCGACAAACCCACCCTTCATCCTCACCAGAAGGTCGCTGCCTCCGGCAAGAATGGCTGATGGGCCGGAAGCGCCGGCCAGCACGCCAACGGCATCTTCGATTGAAAGCGGACGTATGTAACGCATCGTCTCCCCTTGGTGATTGTGATCTCGCCGACCGTTATAAACAATCACCTTATAAAGACCATCCGGTTCCTCGTTTCCAGCGATTGGTCCAGGGCTGATGGGGTCTGTCTACGCCGCGTCTTTTTCACGATCGGGGTTGATGCCGATGTCCTTCAAGGCCTCGGCCACGGCCTCGTCCAGCGGCGTGTGCGGGACCTCGCCGATGATGTCTTCCAGCCGGTCGGACACGAGCCGGTGCGGTTCGAAGCGCAGGTAGGACATCGAGACGATCTCGCGCCACATCGCCACGAACGGGCTGCCGGCGCGCAGCACCCACCAGGGCATGAAGGTCAGCTTCAGCGGATGGCCCAGTGCCTTCTCGGCCGCGGCCTTGATATCCATGTCGGTGACGGCGTGGCTGGGGAAATTGAGCGCTTCGTAGAAGCCGAGCTTGTCGAGGTTGCGCGCCAGCCCGACAAAGCCGACGGCGAAGTCCGGCAGATAGGCCCATTCATGCACGAGGTTGGCCGGGCCGGGCGCGGTATAGACGCCCTTGTTCATCTTGGCGGCGACGACGAGGTCGAACCATGACCCGCTGCCGGTGCCGCCGAAGAAATCGCCGGCCCGCAAAATGATGGTGCGGACATGGCCGGCATCGGCCTCTGCGCGAAACAGCGCTTCCATGGCGCAGCGGATGCGGCCCTTTTCGGTGGTCGGGCGGAACGGCGTGTCCTCGGTGACCAAATGCGGCATCGGCGAGCCGTAATTGTAGACCGTGCCGGGAAAGAGATGCAGCGCGCCATTGGCATGGCAGGCGGCCATGACGTTTTCGGCCATCGGCAGGCATTTGCCCCAGTCGGTGTAGATCGGGTTGAGGCCATTGAAGACGATGCCGACGCCCTCGGTGGCGCGGATCAAAGACTGGCGGTCCATGGCGTCGCCGGCGACGGACGTGGCGCCGTTGAGTTCGGCCGGGACCTTGCCGGTGCGGGTGACGGCGCGGACGTCGAAGCCGGCGTCGATGAAGGCCTTGCCAACCATGCGGCCAAGCCGGCCATTGGCGCCGAGTATTGCGATCTTGGTCATTTTTCGTCTCCGTGTTTCGTGTTTGCAGGTGGAATATGATGCCTTCACATGCGAATGAAAATTGACTGATATCGGCGTTCTGATATTCATAAATGAATGACTGACATTGACTGGAACCTGATCAAGAGCTTCGTCACCGTGGCGGAAACCGGCAGCCTGTCGGCGGCGGCGCGCAAGCTGTCGGCCAGCCAGCCGACGCTTGGGCGTCACATTGGCGAGCTTGAACAGGCGCTCGGCGTCACGCTGTTCCGGCGCGGACGGCGCGGCTATGCGCTGACCGAAGCCGGCGCCACGCTGTTCGAACGCGGCAAGGCGGTGAGCGAGCAGGCGAGTGCCTTTTCGTTGCTGGCGCTGGGCTCGGTCGAAGCCATTGAAGGCACGGTGCGCATTGCCGCCAGCGAAGTGGTTGCCGCCTATGTGCTGCCGAAGATGACGGCGCGGCTCGGCATCGAGGAGCCTGGCATCGAGGTCGAGATCGTTGCCTCTAATCAGGTCGAAAACCTGCTGCGCAGGGACGCCGACATCGCCATCCGCATGGTCAAGCCGGCGCAGAACGAACTGACCGCGCGCAAGGTCTGCGATATTCCGCTCTGCTGCTGCGCGGCCAAATCCTATCTCGACAGGCACGGCCGTCCGCTCAAGCCGGCCGACCTGGTAGATCACCCGTTGATCGGCTTTGACCGCAGCGACGAGATGATCCGCGGCTTTACGCAAGTTGGCATCCCGGTCACCCGCGGCAACTTCCGCTTCAGGACCGACAACCAGATTGTTCTGTGGGAAGCGCTGCGGGCGGGAAACGGCATCGGTCTCGGCCAGGAACCGTTGGCCGACAGCGATCCATTGCTGGAAAAATTGCTGCCCGGAATGCCATTGCCCAGCCTGCCGGTGTGGCTGGCGATGCATCGCGACGTGCGCACCAGTGTGCGCATCCGCCGCGTCGCCGATTTCCTCTATGAGGAGCTAAAGCGCTATTCGGCGGGTGCGGCCGCGAACTCGGCGCGGTAAGCGAGCCCGGCCATCAACAGCACGACGATCAGCAGCCCCGACATGGCGACGAAGATCGGGCCGAAGCTCGAATGCTCGGCGACGAAGCCGATCGCCGACGGCGCCACCAATATGCCGGAATAGCCCATGGTGGTGACGACGCTCATGCCGGTGCCCGACGACATGCCTTCCTGGTTGCCGCCGGCGGAGAAGATGATCGGCACCATGTTGGCGATGCCGAAGCCGCACAGAGCAAAGGCCGCGATGGCGATCCAGGGCGAGGGCGCCAGGCCGGCGACCAGCATGCCGGCGGCAGCGGCGATGGCCGAGCCGCGCAGCGTCGCCACCGCGCCGAAGCGGTTGCGAACGCCATCGCCGAAGAAGCGCATGACCGCCATGACGCCGGAGAAGGCGGCGTAGGCGAGGCCGGCAACGGCGAGGTCGGCGCCGAGCTCCTGCCTGAGATAGAGCGCCGCCCAGTCGAGCACGGCGCCTTCCGAGATCATGGTCAGCAGCGCCATCAGCCCGACCAGATAGACCAGCGGATTGGCAGGCAGGGTAAATTTGTGATGTTCGGCGGCCTGCGGCTTGTCCTCGGCGACGAGGTAGCGGACCGCCACGGCTATGACGGCAAAGGCGATGATTGTGACGACAGCCGCATGGGCGAGGTGGCCGTAAGTCTGGATGGCGTAACCGCCCAAACCGCCACCGGCGAAACCGCCGAGGCTCCAGAAACCGTGCGACGACGACATGATGGCGCGGGAGAGCCTTCTTTCCACCACCACGGCATTGGCATTCATGGCGACATCCATGCCGCCGATCGAGCCGCCGAAGATGACCATGGCGATGGCCGCCAGCGGCACGTTGGGCGCCAGCGCCACGACCAGCAGGCCGAGGCTGCCGCACAGGCCGAACCAGCGCAGCACCGTGCGCGAGCCGTGCCTGGAGATCAAATGGCCGCACCAGCTCATGGCCGCCACCGCGCCGACGCCGAACAACAGGATCAGCAGGCCGAGCGTGAATTTTGTGATGTCGAGCCGGGTCAGGAACACCGGAATCTGCGGCGCCCAGCTGCCGGTCAGGAAACCGTTGGCGAGGAAGATGGCTGCAACGGCCCATCGCCCGCGAATGGCGCTCTGCATCGCGTTTTGCGCGTCCATGTCCCGAATCCGGTCAAAAAATGGCTTTGAACGGCAAATTAGATCGATTCAATTTGCAGTCAAGCGCTCGCGTGGGGAAATGCTTGGACCAAAGGCTGAACCATGACCCGGACCGTTCGTGGCGGATGATCGAGGTTGGAGATTGGCGGAAACGCCTCTCCCTTGCTCCGCCCTAGAATGACGAAGTCACGGGTTTGCCGAGCGGGCCCTAATGATCCCTCGGCCGTCTCGCCTCGAATTCCGCCTTCTTGGCGTCCGAAGCCTCGGTCTGGTTCAGGGCCTGCCAGTCGGCGTAGGGCATGCCGTAGACGATCTCGCGCGACTGATCCTTGGATAGATCGACACCCTCGGCCTCAGCGGCTTCGCGATACCAGTTCGACAGGCAGTTGCGGCAGAAGCCGGCGAGGTTCATCAGGTCGATGTTCTGCACGTCGCTGCGTTCGCGCAGGTGCCCGACCAGCCGCCGGAAGGCGGCGGCTTCGAAATCGCGTCTCTGTTCGTCGCTGAGTTCGGTCATTTTATCGATCCTCACAACGGCCCGGTGCGCGAGCCGAACATCTTCACCTGATGTATATCGGGACGCCGATCGATGGCGTCAACGATCGGCGCCAGCCGTTCGGCCCAGGCCAGCGCGCCCTTGCTGTCAGCGATCAGGTCCTGGCGGATCTCGAGCAGCGCATGGGCAAAGCCGTTGACGATGGCGTGCTTGAACATGGTGTCGCCGCGCAGCGCGCCGTCATAGGGTTCGTTGTCGCCGACGACGAGGTCTTTATCCTGCGCGAGCATGTCGATCAGCGGCCGCGCAACGCGGTCGTCGAGGTCCCAAAGGATGCCGACATGCCACGGGCGCACAACGCCTTGCATGACCGGGGTGAAGGAGTGCACGGAGAAGACGAAAGGCGCTTTGCCGGAGGCCCGCGCCACCGAGGCGATCATGGCGCCGACGGCGTCGTGATAGGGCCGGTAGAACCCCTCGAGCCGCCTTTCGCGTTCTTCCGTCGCAATCGGGTAGTTTCCCGGCACGACAGTGCCGTCATAGAGCTGGCGGATCAGCGTCGGATCGTCCTCGCCGCGATTGGGGTCGATCAGCAGGCGCGAGAAATTGGCGATCACCGCCGGTACGTCGAGCGCTGCCGCCAGTTCGCGCGTCACCGCCTCGACACCGATGTCGTAGGCGATGTGGCGCTCGAGTTCCACCGCCGGCAGGCCGAGGCTGCCATACTCCTCCGGCAGGTCGCGGCGGGCATGGTCGGCGACAAGCACGATGCCTCGCTTGCGGTCGCCTTCGACAAGATCGAAAGGCGCGAAAACTGTGGATCGGGTCATTGGCTGGAAATGGTCTGTTCGCTGGCTTCCGGGGAGGGTGCTATCGTCATTACCCACGAAGAGGACGATGGCGCAATGCCGTTGTTTGGCCACGGTTTCTGCGAAAATCCGGTCATGCGCGGCAAATCGCGCGCCTGGGGCCTTTCTAAATCGATTGGAATTGGACAGAACGGCGCGTTGACATGCGCCCGGACTTTTCCGAAAAGGGGCGTTGAGAGATGCAGATGACGTTGTTGAGGGGTTTCGGGATGGGTTCCGCCGGCAGGCCGCGTGCGCGCACCGCCTTTGCCGTGCCGCTCCTGACCTTGACCGTGGGGCTCGCCGCGCTGGTCGCGGCCTCGCCCGCCCGCGCCGATTTCCGCGTCTGCAACGCAACGCAGAACCTGGTCGGCGTCGGCATCGGCTACCGCGCCAAGGCCGGCTGGATCACCGAGGGGTGGTGGCACATCGAAGGATCGAGCTGCAAGACGCTGATCGAAGGGCCGCTGTCATCAAGGTTTTACTATCTTTATGCAGAAGACGCCGAGCGAGGCGGGCGCTGGGATGGCCCGATCAACATGTGTGTGGCCGAAAAAGAGTTCAAGATCGCCGGCGTTACCGATTGCGTCGCCCGGGGCTTCCAGCGCGCCGGATTCCAGGAATATGACACGGGCGAGCAGGCAAGCTGGATGGTCCAGCTGACCGATGAGTCCACAACGGGAGGCGCTCCAGCCGCCCCGGGAACAAACAGTCAATGAGACGTAGCCGCAAGGTCAAGATCCTCGCCACCATCGGTCCGGCCTCCTCATCCGAGGAGATGCTGCAGAAGCTGTTCGAAGCCGGCGCCGATGTCTTCCGCATCAATATGAGCCACACCGACCACGAGCTGATGCGCACGCTGGTCGGCCGAATCCGTGCGGTCGAGGAAAAGGTCGGCCGTCCGATCGGCATCCTGGCCGATTTGCAGGGGCCGAAGCTGCGCGTCGGCAAGTTCGCCAACGGCAAGGAAGTGCTGACGGCTGGCCAGACCTTCACGCTCGACAACAATCCCGAGCCCGGCAATTCGACCAGGGTCTACTTGCCACATCCCGAAATCCTGAGTTCGGTCGAGGCCGGCCACCGTCTATTGATCGACGACGGCAAGCTGGAGCTCAAGGCGGTGAAGAGCGACGGCAAGTCGATCACCTGCACGGTCGTCGCCGGCACCACGATCTCCGACAAGAAGGGCGTCAGCCTGCCCGACACCGACCTGCCGGTCGGCGCTCTGACCGAGAAGGACCGCAAGGACCTCGATGCAGTGCTGGCGGCAAACGTCGACTGGGTGGCGCTGTCCTTCGTGCAGCGGCCGGAAGATCTCGCCGAAGCCCGCAAGATCGCGCGTGGCCGGGCGCTGATCATGGCCAAGATCGAAAAGCCGCAGGCCGTTGCCCGGCTGGCCGAGATCATCGAATTGTCCGACGCGCTGATGGTCGCGCGCGGCGATCTTGGTGTGGAAATGCCGCTGGAAGCCGTGCCCGGCATCCAGAAGCAGATCACGCGCGCGGCGCGCCGCGCCGGCAAGCCGGTGGTTGTCGCCACGCAGATGCTGGAATCGATGATCACAGCACCAGTGCCGACCCGCGCCGAAGTCTCCGACGTCTCGATCGCCGTGTTCGAAGGCGCTGACGCCATCATGCTGTCGGCGGAATCGGCCGCCGGCGCCTATCCGGTCGAGGCGGTGGCGATGATGAACCGCATCGCCACCAAGGTCGAAACCGACCCGACCTATGCCGGCATCATCAACGCACAGCGTTCGGAACCGGAAGCGACCGGCGCCGACGCCATTTCGCTCGCTGCCCGCGAGATCGCCGAAACACTGAAACTGTCGGCGATCATCACCTATACGGCGTCGGGTACCACCGGCCTGCGCGCGGCGCGCGAGCGCCCGCAGGTGCCGATCATCGCTCTGTCGCCCATCCTCAACACGGCGCGGCGGCTGTCGTTACTGTGGGGCACGCATTGCGTCGTGTCGCCTGACGCCATCGACCTCGACGACATGGTCGACCGCGCCTGCCGTATCGCTTTCGACGAAGGCTTCGGCAAGCCGGGCGACCGCGTCATCATCACGGCGGGCGTGCCGCTGAGGACGCCGGGCTCGACCAACATGCTGCGCATCGCCTATGTCGGATCGGACGTACAGGCCAGCCGCAACATAGGCTGAGAGAGGCTTCCACTCGCCACAGTTCGCAGCGCTCTTGCCGCGGCTTCGGCGTGATCTATGCGCCGAAGGAACCGGCGAGCCCGGGGAACGGGGTCGTGCAGGTACTGGTCCGGACCCAGTATCTTTCGCCGGTTGAGTTCGGCTGTGTCGAGCAGATCGAAATCGACTTTGGTGATCGCGCAGTGCCATCCGGGGCTGCGTGAAGCCCAACCTCTTTCGTGGTGCTTCAGCAGCCGCTCGCGGGCGGAGTAACCGTGGTAATCGAACGCGATCACGCCATTCGTCACATAGATGTGGTTTCCGGAAAAGCTGTCGCCTGGAAGGATCCGTTCGCCGTAAAATCCCTCCAGCGGGGGGTGATCGAGAAAGGTGCCGGCGAGAATGGCGCACGCGCCGTAACCGAAGAAGATGCGGTCCGGCAATGCCCATCGCTTCTCCGGGTTCTTCTTGATGCCGTGCTTCAGGACATACATGGCGATCAGGTCGGAGCGAGCTGCACGTCGGGCACCGTGATGTCGGGGCATTGCCCCTCATTATGGGCATCGCCGGCGATCCGCGCTTCCACGGTTTTCGCCAGCGCCTGAAGGTCGACGTCCTTTCCGGCAACCTTTTCGATGGCGCCGACGACGAGGTCTGGCGCGATCCAGTCCGGCTTGTGGCCGAGATTGTGGACCCAGATCAGTTCGGCGCCGGGGATATCCCTGACAAGGCCGACCGAATGGATCGAGGCATAGACCACCTTGTCGCGATCGCCTGAGATGACGATCGTCGGCGCCTTGATGTCGCGGTAATGCGGCGCGGCCTTGAGCGCGAAGTCGTAGAGGCCGGCGACATCGATGGCGTTGGCACGGAAGGCGCCGGGACGCAGCACCAGCGTGATCGAGGCGTTGCCGACATAGCTGTCCGGCACCTTGTTGGGCGAAAACACGCAGGCCGTGGCGCTGTTCATCTGCAGCGTGCCGGCCGGATAGGTCAAAGTCTCCGAGAACAGCCGGCCAATGATGGGGGTAGCGGTCAGCTTGTAGTACCAGGCGGTCGCGCCGCCCGGCCAGGGATGGCTGACGGGCGACAGGAAGACCAGGCCCGATGTTTTGTCCGGGTACTGGCGGCCAAAGGCTGCCGTTATCGCGCCGCCGAAGGAATGGCCGACGATGACCGCCTTGTGGATGCCGAGACGGTCCATCAGCCTGGCAATGGTGTCGGCCTGCGCCGACGGGCTTTCATTGTTGCCGGGGCCGCGTGCCGACCAGCCGAAGCCCGGCCGGTCGAGGAAGACCATTTCGGCGCGACCTTCGAGCAAAGGCCTGATCGGCAGCATCTGATCTCTTAGGTTGGCGCTGGCGCCGTGAATGAAGACGATCGCCGGAAGCTCGGCATTCTGCGGCGCCGGCACGTGGACATAATGGATGCGGGCGCCGTCAATGTCGGCAAATTCGCCGGCAGGCGGATTGCGCCACTCGATCAGCCACGCGCCGGCGCGGGTGACACCGACGAGAGCAAAGACCAGCGCGAGGAGGAAGGCAAAGGCAGCGTAAATGAGGTTCATGCGCGGAGATACGGGGGTGCAGGGGGAATAGTTCTAGGGCAGTAGGGCAGTAGGGCAGTAGGGCAGTAGGGCAGTAGGGCAGTAGGGCAGTAGGAGGAGCTATCCAGGCCCTTCACATACTGCCTTACTGCCCTACTGCCTTATTCCCTTCCTAAATTCCTTCGCCCGCCAGCTCTTCCGACAGCGTCGCGACCTGGTCCTGGGCGCTGCGCATCATCGGATAGATGGCCAGCACCTTCTGCCAGGCTTCGAGCGCCGATTGCTTGTGCTCGGTGGCGGCCATGATCTGCGCCAGGCCGGAAAGCGCGCCAAAATGGCGTGGTTCCAACTGCAGCGTCTGGTCGATGTCGGACATCGACTTCCCGAAATTCCTCATCATGTAATGCACGGTGGCGCGCCGGTTCCAGCCCTCGGCATATTTGGGCTGCAAGGTGACGACCTGGTCGAGGAAATCGAGGGCGACGTCGAACTTCTGGTCATCCATCGCCTTTTGCGACCACTGCATCATCAGGTCGATCGAGGCGCTGCCGGACTGGAACCATTCGCCCCAGATGCGTCCGGCGATGCGCTCGGCCGCCTTTTCATTGCGTTCGCGCTTCAGATCGGCAAACAGCTGGTCGAGCCGCGCTTCTTTCGTCAGGGCGACGGGAGGTGTCGCGGCGGCGGGCGGCGGCAGGTCGTCCGCGCGTGCCGCAGCAGCGCTGAACAGGAAACCGGCGGCCAAAAATGCAAAAAGAATCCGCATCGCCGGAATCTAACCCCGGAGAGCGGATCGTCAAACTGAAATTAGCGTGAAAGTGCCGGATATCCGGCAATTACCATCATATGAACGGAGGCAGCGTGCCTCCGGCCGAAAACTCAACCCTGGCGCGCCTTGTAGCGCGGAGCGGTCTTGTTGATGATGTAGATGCGGCCCTTGCGGCGAACCAGCTGGTTGTCGCGGTGACGCGCCTTCAGCGCCTTGAGCGAATTCTTGATCTTCATGGTCTTGCCCGTGATCTGGGCCCTGTCGGGGCCGAATTATTAAGGCGCGCCAGGAGACGCGCCTTTGAACTTGCGTGGCTCATAAACGAGGAGCCTTGCCCGTGTCAACCGCAAGCGTGTTGCATAAAGGCTGGGAACGGCTTTGGCCATCAAATATCCGCCATCGCCGCTCGACGCCATTGCGCCGCCGAAGACGGGCTGGAATGGTGCGGCGCCTGCAAGCCGATTTGGAGACGTCCATGCGCCTGTTGTTTGTGTCCGCCTGCCTTGCCGTTCTGGCCGCCGCCGCCGCCCCCGCACAGGCGCAGGAATGCGACCGTAACGACGACAGCCAGCAGATGATGAATATCTGTGCCGGCGAGGACTACCAGGCTGCTGATGCCAAGCTCAACCAAGCCTACAAGGATCTGGTCGGCCGCAACGACGACAAGAGCAGGAAGCTGCTGCAGGTCGCGCAGCGCGCCTGGATCGCCTTCCGCGACGCCGAATGCGCCTATAACACAACAGATAGCGAAGGCGGCTCCATCCATCCAATGGAGGTTTCGCAATGCCTGACCGAACTGACGGACCAGCGCATCAAACAGCTCACCTCGGGCGCCAACTGCCAGGAAGGCGATGCGAGCTGCGCCAGCCCCGACGAGGAAGACCTGAACAACGAGCTGCAATAGGGGCCAGCCACGCCTCCTTCAGGCAAAGCGCTACGCGCTTTCCTGGAATTGCTTAGCTCCGGCGGCTGATGCGGGTGAAATGGCCCATCTTGCGGCCCGGGCGCGCTTCCGCCTTGCCATAGAGATGCAGCATCAGATCGGGCTCGGCGAGCAAAGCGGGCACGCGCAGGACATCGTCGCCGATCAGGTTTTCCATGACGCAGTTGGAATGTCGGCCAGGGTTGCCAAGCGGCAGGCCGGCAATGGCGCGGATATGCTGCTCGAACTGTGAAACGATGCAGGCGGCTTCCGTCCAATGGCCGGAATTGTGCACGCGCGGCGCCATCTCGTTGGCCAGCAGGGAGCCATCAGCAAGAACGAAGAACTCGACACCGATGACGCCGACATAATCGAGGGCCGACAGGATCTTTGCCGCCGCCTGTTGCGCCGCAGCCGCCGTGTCCAGCCTGATCTGGGCCGGCAGGGTCGAGGTATGCAGGATCCCGTCGCGGTGGACGTTTTCGGCCGGATCGTAGGCGGCGACAGCGCCGTCCAGCCCGCGCGCGGCGATCACCGAAATCTCGCGCTCGAAAGCGACGAAGGATTCCAGGATCAGCGGCACATTGCCCATCGCCTCGCAGGTGCCGGCAAAGCCGCCCGTCTCCATGTTGCGGAAGACGCGCTGACCCTTGCCGTCATAGCCCATGCGCCGGGTCTTCAAGATGCCGCTACCCGAGAACTCTCCCAGCGCCGCCGTCAGTTCGTCGTCATTGTCGACGGCGCGGAAATCCGCGGTCTTGATGCCGATGCTGTTGAGGAACTGCTTCTCCGCGACTCTATCCTGGGCAGCCTCCAGCGCCCTGGGCGGCGGATAGACCGGGACCTTGGCAGCAAGCGCACTGGCAGCCGCCACCGGCACGTTCTCGAATTCGTAGGTGACGACGGCGCTGGCTGCTGCCAGTTCGGCAAGGGCGGCCGCATCGTCATAGGCAGCGGTGATCTGCCGGTTGGCGAGCTGCGCTGCCGGACAGTCAGCCTGCGGTTCGAGGATCACGGTGCGGTAGCCAAGGCGGGCCGCCGCAACAGCCAGCATGCGGCCGAGCTGGCCGCCGCCGATAATGCCGATGGTCGATCCCGCCGGCAGGCTCATGGTGCGTCCGTCGGCTCGGCGGCGACCTTGGCGGTCTGGGCGGCGCGCCAGGCATCCAGCCGGGTGGCGAGCCGCTCGTCGTGGAGCGCCAGCACCGCAGCCGCCAGAAGGGCCGCATTGGCCGCGCCCGCCTTGCCGATGGCGAGTGTGCCGACAGGAATGCCGGCCGGCATCTGGACGATGGAGAGCAGCGAATCCTGGCCGGACAGCGCCTTCGATTCGACCGGCACGCCGAACACCGGCAGCGGTGTCATCGCCGCGGTCATGCCCGGCAGGTGGGCGGCACCGCCGGCGCCGGCGATGATCACCTTGTAGCCGGCCGCCTTGGCGCCCTTGGCAAAATCATAGAGCCGATCGGGGGTGCGATGGGCGGAGACGATCAGCCGCTTGTGCGGGATGCCCAGCGCCTCAAGCGTTTCGGCGGCGTGGCGCATCGTCGCCCAGTCGGACTGGCTGCCCATGATGATGGCGACGTCGGCGCGGTGGTCGGTCAAGCGCATGCTCCCGGCGGCAAAGGCGCGCCTTAGCGGAATTCGCGCAAAGCCGCAAGGATAGGCGGCCGCCGCCGAGCTCGGCAGCCACAAGTCACTCTATACGGCCGCCTTGCGGAAGCGGGCAACGAAGTCGTCGAGCTCGGGGCGCTCCATGTCGGAGATCGCCCAATAGGAGAAGGCGCCGTCGCTCCAGTGCACCATCGAGAAGCCGCCCGAGGAAACGTCCTTCGGCTCGGTGACACGGCCACCTTGCTGCGGTTCGGCGACCAGCGTGATCAGGTGCTCGCGGTGGCGGTAGACCAGTGCCGGCACGGGACGGCCGGAGACCACCTCGACCCGGCCGCCGATCAGCGCGAAGCCATCCGTGGCAAGATCGGGCGCCGGCGGCGACACGCCGATGCGGGCGTCGAGCCACGGTTTTACCGTGTGCCGGTCGGACGAGACGATGTCGATCGGGCTGGCGGCGAGCAGGCTGCGGCGATGGTCGCCGGCGATCTCGGCGGCGATGCCGTCGGAGGCGCTGTTGAACATCACCCATTGCGTCGCCCCGCTGGCCAGCACCGCTGACATCACGATCGACGCCGCCATGGCGCGCCAGTCGAACGAGCCGAAGCGGCGCGCCGTCGGCCGCGCCCGGGACGATCGCGTGTCGGTCGCGCGCCGGTTCTGGCCTGCGCCAGCGCCTGCAATCAATCCCGGCAGTGCCGAAGGCGCGCCCTGCTGCGGCTCCTTGTCCTGAGCCTTCTGTTCGGTTGATGCCGTGCCGATCGCCGCGATACGCGCCCGAAAGGCGTCGCTGACGTTGGAGCGCGGCAAGCGGCTGACCGCGCCTTGCAGGGCAAGGATGCGGGCGTGTTCGGCGGCAAGCGCGGGATCGGCGACTATGCGGCGTTCCACGGCGAGTGCGGCAGCCGCATCGAGTTCACCGTCAACCAGGGCGTGGATCATCAGCCTGATGCCTTCGGGATCGTTGGGCAGTCCGTCGTCATGCACGGTCATGGCGCTCTCCCCAGTTCAGACGCAAGCAGGCCACGGGCCCGCGCCAGCCGTGACATCACCGTGCCGATCGGCACGCCGAGCATCGCCGATATGTCGCGGTAGCTGAGGCCGTTAATGTCGCGCAGCACCAGCGTTTCGCGGAACGGCTGCGGCAGCGCCGCGATCGCGGCTTCCAGCGCCGCCGTATCGGCCCTGGCGATCAGGTTCGCCTCCGGGCCGTCTTCATCCGGCAAGCTGGTGCCGTGCGCCGCCGCCATCTCGTCGAGATCGCCGAGATCACCGACGGCCATCATGCCGCGCTGCCGGTTGCGCACCATCCAGGTGTAGGCGGTGTTGCGCACGATGGTCAGCAGCCACGCGCGCGGGTTGCCGCCGGCATAGCCAGCGATGCCGGCATGCGCCTTGATACAGGCATCCTGCACGACATCTTCGGCATCGGCGGCGTTGCCGGTCAGCCAGCGCGCCAGCGCAAGCGCGTCGCCGAGATGCGGCAGCACCACCTCGTTGAAGCGTTCGGCCAAGGCCCTCTCGCTCAAAGCAGCACCATGATCCGATACTCCGGGGCGGACAGGCCGTGCGCAGTCAGGCAGCGACGGCGATTTCGCCCTTCGGGCGAACCCCGCAGGAACAGGCAAGGCCGCCTGCAGTAGCGAAAGTGAAGTCATCTGCGTCACCGGTGTCAAGCGCCAGGCCGGAGACGCTGATGACGATCATACGGTCCAACCCATGACGACGGCTGATGCCGTGGCCCTGTTGGCTGTCCTCGAAATGATGCGGCATGCCGTTCTCCTCAACGCCTGCAAAGGCGTATGTGGAGGAGACCTGTTGCGGCGGCGATTTATTCCCGCCGCCTGCACATTCGGCTGTTCACGGTCACGTGATCAGCCCGGCATCCGAAATCGATGGTCGGCTGGCGTCTAATCCGGCCGGCGCAAGGCGCCGGACGAATCCTTTCGCGGCTGTCTCATCGCATCCGCCGGCCGCTCGGCAAGCGCTCAGCGATAGATAACATTTTCAAGAGTGCTATCCGCGTACGCATCCGAGTTTGTGTGATGCCCGTCAAAAGGGCCTACTTTATTAACCACGGCGCCATTCTTAAAAACGATTAGAAGGCCGTGCTCAGGCTCCCAATCACAATTACACTCGACCCAGACGTATATGCCTTTGTCACCGTCGGGCCGGCGGCTAATCAAGGCCTCTGCGCCAAGCTGAATGAATGGCCATATCTCAGAAGGTGAACCGATGGATGGGAAATCGTCTTCTGGTTCAATGGTGTTTTTGACGTCTAGATAATACCTGAAGATATGCGGTTCTGCTGCCGTAAGGACAGTATTGGGCGCTTCCAAGAAGTTGGAAATTGCTTCGTCAAAGTCCTCAACAGGAGGATCTTCGCCGTACTCCTGAACGAGTATCTTGCATTTTTCCCCATTCAGGACCGCCAACGAGATAGGCTCGCTAACGTAGCAGCCTTCGCGTTCATCAAATTTACATTCGCCAAGCCTTGGAATTTTCATTTTTGCGATCCTCCCAGCGTGCATATAGGCGAGAATCCTCCATCGATTAAATCCCCAATGAAGTAATTGTTGGACGCCGCGAGCCTAGTCGGGCCAGCGCAAGACGCCTGACGAATCCTTGCGTGCGGCTTTCATCGCATCGGCCGGGCGGTCCTTCGCGGTCAAAATAGTCCGCATGCGCTCGGCGACGATCTCGGCCTCGCCGGGGTGCAGATTGCACGGGTCGAGGAAGAAATGGCCGCGCTCGACCTCGTGGTTGCGCACGATGATCGGCGGCGAGCCGGCCGCAAGTGCCGAGGCAAGGCCGGCGGCGGTGAAACGGCTTTCGGCCGAGACAAAGACCTGCAGCCGGTCGAGCGGGTTGGCGGTCGGGTCGGGAATGATGTGGGCGGCGATGCCCGGAATGCCTTGCAAGGCGTCCTTCCACAGATTGAGCGCCGCTTCCTCGCGCCGGCGGATGCCGGCATGGTCGCGCTTTTCCCAGGCGTCGAGCGCTGCCATGGTGCCGGCGATGCTTTCCTTGCCGACCTTCATGGCGCGGCCGACACCGCGGTTCTGCAGATAGGCGGCCCGCACCAGGTCCTTGCGTCCCGTCACAATGCCGCTGGTCGGCCCCGAGAGGAATTTGTGGCCGCTGTAGACGACGATGTCGGCGCCGCGCGCCAGGAAGCTGCGCAGATCATATTCGGAAGCCGCGTCGACGATCACCGGTACGCCCATGGCGTGGCAGATGTCGCAGAATTCCTCCAGGGAAAGCATGCCGTATTGCACGGTGTGGTGCGCCACGACGTAGAGCGCCGCCGCGGTGCGCTCGTTGATCGCTTCGCGCACATGGTAGTCCTGGGTGACGCTGACGGTGCCCGCCGGAATAACCTTGGCGCCGGCCACGCGGATCGATTGGTCGATCGGCGCGCCGTAATTGACGATATGTCCAAGCTGGATGACGACTTCGGACTTCAGCCCTTCGGTGTCATCGGGCAGCCGCTCGATCGCCAGCAGATTGGTGCCGGTCATCGCCCCGGCGATTGCCATGGTGATGCCTGAGGCGCAGCAGGCGGTGATGAAGCCGGCCTCGCCGCCGGTCAGGCGAGCGGTGATCACGCTTGCGGCGCGCTGTAGGTCGTCCATCTCCACCCATTGCGAGGCGATTTCGGCCATGGCGCTGATCGCCTCGGGAACGATGATCGAGGCGCCCAGCGTCGTCATCGTGCCGGAGACGTTGATGATCGGCCTCAGTCCCAGCCGTTCGCGGATCGTGGTGTTGGAGCCGGTGTCGGAATAGGTTTTCATTTGAGCAGATCCCTTGACTGTCAGGCGGCGATCTCGACAACCGCTTCGATTTCGACGGTGATGTTTCCAGGCAGCGAACCGACGCCGATTGCCGAGCGGGCATGGCCGCCGATCCTGTCGAAGACGTTGGCGAACAGGTCGGAGCAGCCATTGACGACTTTCGGGTGGTCGCTGAAGGTCGGCGTCGCATTGACGAAGCCGAGCAATTTGACGACGCGCACGATGCGGCCGAGATCGCCGGCAGCGGCATGCATGACGGCCAGCAGATTGAGCCCGGTGAGGCGGGCATGCTCATAGGCCTGCTCGACGGTGACGTCGTCGCCTACCTTGCCGGTGCACAGCGTGCCGTCCGCGCGCAGCGGTCCCTGACCCGAGAGAAAGATCAGCCGGCCGCTTTCGGCATGGGTGACGAAATTGGCGATCGGTGTCGGTGGCTCGGGCAGCGTCAGGCCGAGTTCGGCGAGCCGGATGTAAGGCGTCATGGAAGAATTCTCCCTGGGGCGGCTCGTTGTTTTACGCAATTCCCAAGGGAAAGCGTTTCGCGCTTTTCCCGGGAAAACCGCTTACACTTTTCCTGGAATTGCTTTGGGCCGCCCATGTCAGAAATGCGAGGCGCGGAACCGCGCCAGGAAAGAGCGCAGGCGCTCATTGGTGGTCTCTTGGGCGAGGATCTCCTTCGGCGGGCCGACAGCGCTGACACCGCCATCGGCCATAAACACGATGCGGCTTGAAGCGTCGCGCGCAAAGGCCATCTCGTGGGTGACCATCACCATGGTCATGCCGTCCTCGGCAAGGCTGCGTACGACCGCCAGCACCTCGCCGACCAGTTCGGGATCGAGCGCGGAGGTGATCTCGTCGAGCAGCAGGATCTTCGGTTCCATGGCGACGGCGCGGGCAATGCCGACGCGCTGCTGCTGGCCGCCGGAGAGTTCCGCCGGCAGGCTGTCGGCCTTGTGCGCGAGGCCGACGCGGCCGAGCCAATGCTCGGCAATCTGGCGCGCCTCGGCCTTGCTCTTGCCGCGCACCTTGATGAGGCCAAGCATGATGTTGCCGGCGGCGGTGAGGTGTGGAAACAGGTTGAAGCTCTGGAACACCATGCCGGTCTCGGCGCGCATGCTGGCCAGATCGCGCTCGCTGCGGCGCTGTCGGGTTCCCGGCTCGCGAAAACCGACCTCCTTGCCGTCGATACGGATCGAGCCTGAGTCATAGCTTTCGAGGAAGTTGACGCAGCGCAAAAGTGTCGTCTTGCCGCTGCCGGAAGGCCCGATGACGGTGACCACCTCGCCCTTATCCACCTTGAGGCTGACCGAGCGCAGCACCGGGACCGAACCGAAGGCTTTCGAGACCTCGGCAATATCGAGAAGCGCTGGAGTGTCGTTCGAGCTTGTGGCCATCGTGCTAGTCCCGGATGAAGGCGAAGCGACGTTCCAGCCGCCGGCTGGCGTAGGAAAGCGAATAATTGACGGCGAAATAGATCAAGGCGCCGAGGATATAGAGCGGCATCGCCTCATAGGTGCGGCCGATCACCTGGTTGATGGCCTGCATCAGGTCGGTGATGCCAAGCAAGGAGACCAGCGCGCTGCCCTTGACCGCATCGGTGACGCCATTGATCCAGGGCGGCAGGAAGCGCCGGAAGGCCTGCGGAAAGATGACGGAGGTGAGCCGCTGGCTAAAGGTCAGGCCGATCGCCATCGCCGCCTCGGACTGGCCTTTGGGAATGGAGCCGACCGCGCCGCGTACATATTCGACGACCTGCGCCGTCTTGAACAAGGTGAGCGCCAGCACCGCTGCCCAGAAGGATTGCAGATGCAGACCGGCCGCGGGCAGGCCGTAATAGACGAAGAACATCAGCACCAGGATCGGGATGCCGCGGATGGTGTCCGAGAATATGCGCACCGCCCAGCGCAGCGGCGCCGGGCCATAGACGAGGCCGACGCCGAGTGCGACGCCGGCAATCAGCGACAACACCACGACCAGCAGCGACACCCACAGGGTCACGGCGAAACCCTGGGCGAGGAACGGCAATGCGTAGAGGATCTGGCCAAGCATGTCAGCGCGCCGCCCTGAACCGGCGCTCGACGAGCCGTAGCCCGAAGAGCAGCGCGTAGCCGGTCACCAGATACATCGCCGTCGTCACCAGGTAGACCTCGACGATGCGGAAAGTGTTGAAGTTGATCCACTGGGCGCCATAGGTCAGTTCGGGCACGGAGATGACCGAGGCGATGGACGTGTCTTTGAACAGCGAGATGAAGGTGTTGGAGAGCGCCGGCAAGGTGATGCGCAGCATGGTCGGCAGGCGCACGTGAACCAGCCGCTGCCAGGGTGGCAGGCCGATCGCCTTGCCGGCATCGAGCTGGCCGCGCGGCACGGCCTCGAGGCCGGAACGGAAGACTTCGACCAGATAGGCGCCGCTATAGACCGACAGCGTCAGCACGAACGAGGTCGGCGCGTCGTAGGCGAGATCGACCACGGTCGGCACGCCGTAGAAGACGAGATAGACCAGCAGGATCAGCGGCACGTTGCGGATGAACTCGACGTAAGCCGCGATGATGGCGCGCACCACGCGCCCGGCCGAAACATACCAGACCGCCAGCACCAGGCCGATGACGACGCCAATGGCGATCGAGATCACGGCAAGCTCGAGGCTGAGCAGCAGCCCACCCCAGAGCTTGTCGAAATGCCGCCAGATCAGGTTGAAATTGAGCGTATAGCCCATGCGTGCGTCTCAATGGCTGCGGTGACGGAAGAAAGAATCCGTCACGCGCAGACCTGTGTCGAGGAAAAACAGGCGGAAGGAATGCCTCCTTCCGCTGGCTAGGTTTTTTACTTGTCAGATGACCGGGAAACCGGGGTGGCGGGCCGGCGGTTCCTGACCGAAATAGTCCTTGAAGGCGGCGTCATAGAGCGCCGTCTCGTGGCCGAACATGGCGATGGTGAAGGTCTGGTTGACATAGGTCAGCCAGTCGAGATCGCCCTGCCTGACCGCCGCGCCGTACAGCATCGAGTACCAGCTCTTGCCGGCATCGAAATATTTGTCGGGGTTGCGCGAGGCCAGCCAGCGCACGGTCGACAGATCGACGGCGGCGGCGTCGGCGCGCTTGGATTCCAGCGCCTGCAGCACGTTGGCCTGGGTGTCGATCTGCAACACCTGCGCCTCCGGCAACGCGAAATGCACCGAGCTTTCTGCGTCGACATTCTGCAGGATCGAGATGCGCGTCGCCGAACCGCCGGCGAGCAGCTTGTCGAAGGTCTTGTTTTCAGCTGTCGGCAGCGTCAGCAGGGCGACACCCTCGACATAGTATGGCCGCGAGAAGTGGACCAGCTGCGAGCGTTGCGCGGTCATGGTCATGAACTGGATGGTGATGTCGACCTTGTTGGTGGTGACATTGGGGATGCGCTGCGCCGGGTCCTGCATGACGAACTCGACCTTGCTCGGATCGTCGAACAGGCCCTTGGCCAGGATGCGGCCCATGGTGATGTCCATGCCGACCAGTTCGCCGGCATCGTTCTCGAAATGCCACGGCGCGTTGGTGCTGCCGGTGCCGACGATCAGCTTGCCGCGGTCGAGCGCGGTGCGCAGCACGCTGTCGGATGCGGCCTGTGCTGCCGCCTTCTCGGCGCTGACTGCGGTCAGCACGCCTGCCGTTGCCAGTCCGGCCATGCCCAGTTTCAGAAAATCTCGCTTGGATGCGTCGTTCACTGCGACCTCCTGTTCGTTTGAGTTCCCCTTACAGGCACATGTGCCGCTCACGCGAGTGAATTGTCTCTTACAAAAGACACATGTATCCTATACAAGACAGATACTAACATCAGGAATCAGTTATGCAAGACAGCAATGGGATCACCGATCAGCCAGTTCTTGGCCCAGCCGCGGACCGGACGTCAGGTTCGCGCGAAAAGGGTCTCAACCGGGTGCTGGAGATACTGGAGTTCCTGCATGTCACGCAGCGCGCCATCGGCATCGGCGACCTCGCCAAGGGGGTGAATGCGCCGCGCTCCACCACCTACACGCTGGTGCGCTCGCTGGTCGATGCGGGTCTCCTGGAAATGGAGGGCGACGGCAACCGGGTCTATTTCGGCAAGAAGCTCTACCTCTACGGAATGGACTATGTCCGCGGCAACGACCTGCTCCGCCGAGGCCGGCAGGAGGTCGACAATCTGTCACGCGAGACCGGCGAGACCTCCGAATTGTGCATGCTGCAAAGCGGCCGCTACACCATCGTCCATTCCAGCCCGGGCACCAGGCCGTTCCGCATCAGCTCCGCCACCGGCCTGCAGATCCCGCTGCCATGGACGGCATCAGGGCGGCTGCTTCTGGCCGGGCTTGAGAGGACTGCTATCCAGGAGATGGTATCGGACGACGACCTTTTGCTGCCGGATGGCCGCAGGCTGCAGCTCGACGATTTCATCGCCGATATCGCGACGGCCAGGACGACCGGCTACTGCATCACTTCGGGGCTGGTCGACGCCTATACCAAATGCCTGGCCGCTCCGGTGTTTTCCGTCACAGGCAAGGTTGAGGCAACGATGTGCCTGGTGGTTCCGATCGACACCGCGAAGGAAAAGACCGACGAGCTCATTGCACTATTGCGTGAACGCTCCGCAAGGCTTTCGATGCCGGGATAAAGGGCCAGGCTCCGAGGCTACCGCTCAGGCGATGATGTCCGGAATGATCTTGTCTTCCAGCGCCATCAGCCGGTCCTTGAGGAACAGTTTTTTCTTCTTCATGCGTTGGATCTGCAAGGGATCACAACCCATGGCGATCATCGCATTGATGGCCGCGTCGAAATCGGCATGCTCTTGTTTCAGCCGAGAAAATTCGAGGCGGATATCAGCCTGTTCCTGTTCGGACATTATCTACCGTCTGCACGTCTGCGGCGCCCAATGATGGGCCTGATTGGGCGGGACCGGCGGGGTTTTATAGCCGGCGCGCAGCCCATACCACATTTCACATTGTCGTGGAATGCTACCACGCAGCATTCGACATCGCCGCCCGATGGTGGCAGAGTGTCATGGTGCCGTCACAGATGCGACTGACTGCGGTGGACGTGCCTTTGACGGCTGCAATCGAGGAAACCATGAAAGGGAGAACCAATCATGTCTCTTGCATCCCATCTTGATGAGTTGCAGCGGAAACACGGTGATATCGAACGCGAGATCGACGATGCGATGAATCATCCATCGGTCGACGACCTTGAAATCGTGAATCTCAAGCGACGCAAGCTGGCACTCAAGGACGAGATTGAAAAACTGAAGGCGAAACCGACAACACACTGACGCCCTTCCTGGATTAGACGCGCCGTCCAGGCGCGTATCCATCGCTCCGGTGGCGACACGCCGCCGGAGGTCTGTTCTTGTTACTATTTCTGACACTGTTGGCCGGTCGACACCGTCTGTGACGGGTCGCCGCGCTACTTCGATTTGGCGAGGCTACCGGCTGCTCGCCATTGACAAGCCATCTTTGCTCCTCCACCTCATGCCCGAACCTCAGCGCAATGCGCTGATAACTGTTTGAGCGGCTGCGTCGACATGGACGCGTCGCTCGGGTGATCAAGAGGCGGCCGGCCATGACCGGATATTTTTCCTCCCCCTTTCCGCGCCGCACCTCGGTCGGCGTCGATGTCGGCGGCGTGATCGTCGGCGGCGGCGCGCCGGTCGTCGTGCAGTCGATGACCAACACCGACACCGCTGATATCGACCAGACCGTGTCGCAGGTCGCGGCCCTGCACCGGGCCGGCTCCGAGATCGTGCGCATCACCGTCGACCGCGACGAGAGCGCCGCCGCCGTGCCGCGCATCCGCGAACGGCTCGAACGGCTCGGCATCAATGTGCCGCTGGTCGGCGATTTCCATTATATCGGCCACAAGCTGCTCGCCGATCATCCGGCCTGCGCCGAAGCGCTGGCCAAATACCGCATCAATCCCGGCAATGTCGGCTTCAAGGACAAGAAGGACCGTCAGTTTGCGGCGATCGTCGAAATGGCGATCAGATACGACAAGCCGGTGCGCATCGGCGTCAATTGGGGATCGCTCGACCAGGAGCTTTTGACCCGGCTGATGGACGAAAACCAGGCGAACGGCTTTCCGCTGACGGCGGAGGAGGTTACCCGCGAGGCGATCGTGCAGTCGGCGATCCTGTCGGCCGAAATGGCCGAAGAGATAGGCCTCGCCCGCGAAAAGATCATCCTGTCGGCCAAAGTCAGCGGCGTGCAGGATTTGATCGCCGTCTACACCGAGCTTGCCTCGCGCTCCAACCATGCGCTGCATCTCGGCCTGACCGAAGCCGGCATGGGCTCCAAGGGCATCGTCGCCTCGTCGGCCGCCATGGGCATTCTGTTGCAGCAAGGCATTGGCGACACCATCCGCATTTCGCTGACGCCGGAGCCGAATGGCGACCGCACCCGCGAGGTGCAGGTGTCGCAGGAGCTCTTGCAGACCATGGGCTTTCGCCTGTTCGTGCCGATCGTCGCCGCCTGTCCCGGCTGCGGCCGCACCACATCGACCGTGTTCCAGGAACTGGCGCAAAACATCCAGGCCGATTTGCGCAAGAACATGCCGGTGTGGCGCGAAAAATATCCCGGCGTCGAGAACCTCAAGGTCGCCGTGATGGGCTGCATCGTCAACGGCCCCGGCGAATCCAAGCATGCCGATATCGGCATTTCGCTGCCCGGCACTGGCGAGACGCCGACGGCGCCGGTCTTCGTCGACGGCAAGAAGGCGGCGACGCTGCGCGGGCCGTCGATCGCCGCCGATTTCGAGAAGATGGTCGCCGACTATATCGAGCAGCGGTTTGGACAGCACGGCAAGGCCGCGGCCGAATAGGCCGATGCGCAAGCTGCTCAAAGCCGGTGTGGTCCTGCTCTGTGGGCTGGGTTGCGCCGGACAGGCACTCGCCGATCCACCACAATCGCGCTCTGCTGCGAAACGGTTGATCGGCCGCGTCTGCGATCTCATCGAGACGCATGCCGAACAAAACGGCCTGCCCAAGGATTACTTCGCCCGGCTGATTTGGAAGGAAAGCCGGTTCGACCCCAACGCGGTGAGCCCGGTGGGCGCCGAAGGCATCGCCCAGTTCATGCCGGGCACAGCCAAGATGCGCGGGCTGGCCGATCCCTTCGACATCGACCAGGCGATCCCGGCCTCGGCGAAATATCTCGCCGAAATGAAGACCAGCTACGGCAATCTCGGCTTGGCGGCAGCCGCCTACAATGCCGGCGAGAACCGGGTGTCGCGCTGGCTTGGGTCCGGCGGTTTCCTGCCGATGGAGACCGAAGCTTACGTCTTCGACGTCATGGGCGAGCCGGTCGACAAATTCTCCGACAGCGCCTACGCCGGAAAGGTCGAGCCGCTCGATGCGAAAATGAGCTTTGCCGTGGCTTGCCGCAAGCTGCCGGTGATCATGTCGAGGACCGTCGCCATGGCCTCGATCAATGTGAAGCCATGGGGCGTGCAGGTGGCCGGCAATTTCCGCCGTGGTGCGGCGATCAATCAATGGCTGCGGGTGCGGAGCCGGTTTCCAGCGCTGCTTTCCGGGCGTGATCCGGTTGTCAGCCGGGTGCGCACGCCGATCGGCCGGCGGGGCATCTATGCGGTCAGGATCGGTGTCGACGACCGCGCTGCGGCCAATGTCATCTGCCAGAAGCTGCAGAGCGTCGGCGGCGCGTGCATTGTGGTACGCAACCGGTAGGCATGCTTGGAGACGCGGCGGCTCTTTGGAAGGTTTGAGAGATGACAGCCAGGATTGTCCTGCTCAATGGTGTCGGCAGCGCCGGCAAGAGCTCGATCGCCAAGGCGCTGCAGACAATCACCTCCGCGCCCTTCCTGCATGTCCAGATGGACGCCTTCATCGATATGCTGCCGGAGGCGCTTCAGGATCATGCCGAAGGATTTTCCTTCGAGACGGTGCTGGAAGACGGCAAGCCATCGGTGGTGATCAGAAGCGGACCGGTCGGCACGCGCACCATGCGCGGCATGCGCCATGCCATCGCCGCCATGGCCGGGCAAGGCAACGATCTCATCGTCGACGACGTGATCTTCATTGACGAGATAGCGGACTATGTCGAGCTGCTGACGGGCTTCGATCTGCATCTGGTCGGCGTTATGGCGCCGTTGGAGGTGCTGGAGGCACGCGAGGCGGCGCGCGCCGACAGGCTGCCCGGACTGGCACGCTGGCAATTTCCTCGCGTCCACAAGGGCATCGACTACGATCTCGAAGTCGACAGCAGCCAACTCACGCCGCTCGAATGCGCCCGTCGCATCAAGGAGGAATTTCAGTTATAGGCCGGCGCTGAAGTGGCCGGGCTTGCCTTGGCTCTGGTGAGCGACAAGGGCAGTGAATGTTAGACGGCTACATAATCTGCGGCACGCCCAGAACCGGGAGCACCTTGCTGTGCGGCCTGCTGGCATCGACCAAGACGGCGGGCGATCCACACTCGTTCTACCGGCGGCAGAACATAGCGGAGTGGGCCGAAGAGTGGCATTTGCCGCATCCCGAGACGATGAGCGCGCATGACTTCGATGTCGCCTATCTCCGGGCGGCGATCAGGGCCGGGAAGGGCCGGACAGATGTCTTCGGCCTGCGTCTGATGCGGGAAAATCTGGATGAGCTTTCGGCGATCCTCGACGGGATTTTCCCCGCCCTGCCATCGGACAAAGCGCGTTTTGAAAAGGCTTTCGGCCGTGTCCTCTACATCCACCTTTCGCGCGAGGACAAACTGGCGCAGGCGGTCTCCCTGATCAAGGCGGAGCAGACCGGGCTTTGGCATATCGCGCCTGACGGAACCGAGATCGAACGGGTCGCGCCGCCGCAGGAACCCCGCTACGATTTCGAGCGGATACGGCATGAGCTCGCCAAACTCGAAGCCTATGACAAGGCTTGGAACACATGGTTTGCGGAGCAGGGGATAATACCGCTGCGGATTGGCTATGAGCGGCTTTCAAGCGATCCGGCGGCTACGTTGATAGCCATCTGCGTAGCGCTCGGCGTTCAGGCGCCGAACGCGGAGGATGTGAAGCCTGGTGTCGCGAGGCTCTCGAACGAAACCAGTCTCAACTGGATGCGCCGCTATCGTCTGGACGCGGCGATTTGATCAAGCCGTCTTCGCCGCCACAGTCTCGCTGAGCCAGGTGCCGATCTTGCTGCCGAGGCGGTCGGGCGAAACGGGCTTGGGCAGATAGTCGTCCATGCCGGCCTCGATGCATTTGTCGCGGTCGCCCTTCAGCGCGTGCGCGGTGACGCCGATGATCGGCGTATGGTTGCCTGTCGCCGCCTCCGCCGCCCTGATGGCGCGGGTCGCCTCGTAGCCGTTCATCTCCGGCATGGAGACGTCCATCAGGATCAGCTTCGGCCGCAGCGCCCGGTACATCTCGACGGCGGTGCGGCCATTGCCGGCGATGCGGTAACTGAGGCCAAGGCCATTGAGGATCTGGCCGAAGACCAGCTGGTTCACATCATTGTCCTCGGCAATCAGGATATCGATCGGGCCGTTCGGCGTGGTCACCGATTCGGGCACCGTGGCCGCGGGCATCACCGGACCACGAATGACGGTAAAGGCCGGCGGCGCCACGGAAGCCGCCTGCGCGACAACCGGCTCGCGAACGAATTGGGCTTTGCCGATCTGGGCGCGGGCCTTCTGGATGACCGAGATGACGGTGCCGAGCAGGATAGCCGAGCGCGCCGGCTTGGTGAGATGCGCGGCAATGCCGAAATCGATGACCATCTTGCCGAAATCGATCTGGTCGACCGAAGTCAGCAGCACCATCGGGATGGCGGAGAGACGGCTGTCTGCGGCAATCGCCTTGGCGACGTCGGCGCCGTTCATGCCGGGCATCTGGTAGTCGAGGATAATGCAATCGACGGCAGCACCGAGCTGGCTGGCCCGGTCGAGGAAGGCGAGGCCGACAGCGCCTCTTTCAGCAGCCGCGCAGTCGAAGCTCCAGCTTCTGAGCTGCTCCAGCAGGATCTCGCGGTTGACCGGGTTGTCGTCGATGACCAGCACGCGGGCGCCGGTCACGTCGACCGGCACGATCTCGTCGCGGGTATCCTGCTGATGCGCCGGCAGCGGCACGGCGAACCAGAACACCGAGCCGCGGCCGATTTCGCTTTCGACGCCGATCTTGCCGCCCATCAGGTCGACGAGGCGGGCGGCAATCGCAAGGCCGAGCCCGGTGCCTTCATGGCGGCGCGTCGACGAGCCGTCGACCTGGGCGAATTTCTCGAACACGTTCTCCAGCTTCTCGGCCGGAATGCCGATGCCGGTGTCTTCGACGCGGACCTTGAGCTGGACCAGACCGTTGACCACCTCGCCGCCGACATCGATCAGCACATGGCCCTTTTCGGTGAACTTAACCGCGTTGCCGAGCAGATTGGTGACGATCTGGCGGAACCGTCCGGCATCGCCGACGACGTGGGCCGGCAGGCGCGGGTCGACACGCACGATCAGCTCGAGGTTCTTTTCAGCGACGCGCGCCGACACCAGCGTGGCGACGTCCTCGACCGCTTCGGCAAGGCGGAAGGGCGCCGGATCGAGCGTGAGCCGGCCGGCGTTGATCTTGGAGAAATCGAGGATGTCGTTGATGATGGTAAGCAGCGCATTGCCGGATTTGACGATGACGTCGGTGAAGGTTTTCTGGCGCGCGGTGAGGTCGGTCTTGGCGAGCAGCTCGGCCATGCCCAGCACTCCGTTCATCGGCGTGCGGATCTCGTGGCTCATATTGGCCAGGAATTCCGATTTGGCGCGATCGGCGGCTTCGGCCTTGAACAAGGATGTGGCGGATTCGGTGAAGGCGCGGCGGATCGCCTTTTCCATCGGCCGGAAGATCCACAAGGCGACAATGGCAAGGACCGCAAACAACAGGCCGCTTGCCCACAAAAGCAGCCGGTCGCTGGAGGCGTCGGCCAGATGGCGTTCACTGTCCAGGGCGGTGCGCACCCGTACCAGCATCGGCTGGACGAACAGATCGTTCTGGTTGAGGATTTCGCGCGAACTCCATTCGTCGGTCTTTTGCGCCGCCGACATCAGGTTGAAGTTGCGCACCATGTCGCGCGACGACCAGAACAAGTCGCCGTTGACGGAAGCGGAGGAGAGTTCGTTGAGGGTCCTGGCCGACAGGCTCGGCTTGATCGCGGCAAGCTGGGCCGAGAGCGTTTCGATCTCACCGGTCAGGCGTTGCGAATGGCCGCGCGCGGCGGCGGCAAGGCCGTCGCGGGTTTCCGTGCGCCAGGCGGTGCTGGCGGTTTCGGCAAAACTGGAAGCATTGCGCAGATCACGGGTGAAGACGACGAGATTGCTGCTCAGTGCGTCGACGTCGTGACGAAAGGAGTTGACGCGATTGAGCGCAAACATCACGGCGGCCGAGGCCAGCGCGAAGATCAGCAATCCCGAGATATAGCGGATCCGGATCGAACGGATGAAGGAAGAGTATTCCGGCACGCGCAACCCCAACACATACGCATCATTTTAATGGTCGGGATTACGCTTGATTTACATTAAAATTTCGTTCGCGCCGGATCCATTGCATTCCTGGGTGCCAAGCATGGACGGGATGCGATATCCCGAACTCAGGCGCCCTTGGCCCGGTAGGCATCAGGAATGACGAAGACTTCGTCGGCGCGGCCGTAGCCTCCGTCGGCGACTTCCTCGATCAGCACCATTGTGTAGGGGCGAACGCCTTCGCCGAAATAATCGACGAACATCTGCGTGGTCTTGTGGATGAGGTCTTCCTTCTGCGCCTTGGTGAGGGCGGCCTGCGGCGTCTTGAAGTTGGCAAAGGGCATTTTAAGGTTCCTTTCGGGTTGGGTGTCATGGCGACGGGTGGAGAAGGTCGGCAAGGCAGATGCGCTCCAGAAGCTGCGCCCTGACGCGGTCGGCGACGCCGTTGACGATGGCCGCGCCGTCGTCTGAGGGATCGATATGGACGCGGAACGGCCGGCGGCCGTGCGGCATCCTTAGATCGCGCCGCCATTGGCGCGGATGATCTGGCCGTTGACCCAGTGGCTGTCCGGGCCGGCGAGGAAGGCGACGAGCCCGGCTATGTCATCGGGCTGGCCAAGGCGGCCGAGCGGGATGAGTTTCGCGATCGCCTCGATCTGCGCGGCACTCTTGCCGTCGGTGAAGAGATCGGTTTCGACCGGCCCGGGCGCGACGGCGTTGACCGTGATACGGCGCGGGCCAAGCTCCTTGGCCAGAATATGCGTCATGGCTTCGACGCCGGCCTTGGTTGCGGCATAGACGCCATAAGTGGGCTGGTAGAAGCCTACCACGCTCGAGGAAAAATTGACGATGCGGCCGCCATCCTTCAGGCGCCGCGCGCCTTCGCGCATGCCGCGGAACGGCCCGCCGAGATTAATGGCGACCTGGCGTTCGAACGCCGCGTCGTCCGTCTGCGCAATCTGCGAGAGCTTCATCAAGCCGGCGTTGTTGACGAGAATGTCGGTTCCGCCGAAAGCCTTTTCGGCAGCATCGAACAAAACACCCATACCGCCGGGTTCGCCGATATCGGCCTGGACCGCCAGCGCCTTGCCGCCGGCGGCTTCGATGGCCGAGACGACCGTCTCGGCCTCGTCCTTGCCGCGCGCATAGTTGACGACGACCGCAATGCCGTCCTTGGCGAGCCGTCTGGCGATCGCCGCGCCGATGCCCCTGGAAGCACCGGTCACTATCGCCGTTCTTGCCTGAAACTTGTCCATGGTTGATCTCCAATCGTTGTGCTGGAGCCGATATAGATTGTCGTCTTCGCCGGATAATCAGCCTGGCGTTGACAGCAGTATTCGGATTGGGCGAACAATACGGTATGGATCGACTCGACAGGATGCAGCTGTTCGTGCGCGTGGTGGAGCGGCGCAGTTTCACCGCTGCAGCGGCCGATCTTGGCCTGCCGCGTTCGACCGCGACCGAAGCGATCAAGCAGCTGGAAGATCATCTGGGCACGAGGCTCCTGGACCGAACCACGCGCCACGTCGCCACGACGCTCGATGGGAGGGCTTATTACGAACGCTGCCTTTCGATCCTGGGCGAAGTCGAAGACGCCGAGGCCGGATTTCGCAGTACCGAACCGCGCGGCCTGTTGCGCATCGACGCGCACCCGCTGCTGACGCAGAGATTCCTGCTGCCCGAGCTGCCAGCCTTCCTTGAACGCTACCCTGAGATCGATCTCCAGATCGGCCAGGGCGACCGTCTGGTCGACCTGGTGCGCGAAGGCGTCGATTGCGTCATTCGCGCCGGCGACCTGCAGGATAGCGGCATGATCATGCGACGGCTGGCGATAATCGGCGAAATCACCTGCGCCAGCCCGACCTATCTGAAGCGCCACGGGGTGCCGGCATCACCCGAGGTGCTGGAGGGCCATCAGGCCGTCGGCTTCATCTCCTCGCGCACCGGCGACGTGCTGCCGCTGGAGTTCACCACCGGCGCGACGGTGCGTCGGGTTGCACTGCCGGGCAGGGTGCGGGTCAACAATTCGGACACCGCGGCCGATCTGGCGCGCCTGGGTTTTGGGCTTTTGCAAGCACCACGCTATCGGCTGGAAAAGGATCTGGCGGACGGGACGCTGGTCGAGGTGCTGCAGGATTTTCCGCCGACGCCGACACCATTATCGGCGCTCTATCCGCAGAACCGGCAGCTTGCTCCCCGGCTACGCGCTTTCCTTGAATGGGCGTCCCGCATCTTCGCCGAGGCGAGGCTATGAAGCTCGAGATCGGCGTCATCCCTGCGCCCATCAGCTGTTGGGCGAAAAATTCGTCCGCATGTCACACCAGCCGATCCCGTCTCGTCATGATGTCGTACTCTAACAGAAGGAAGCCCAATCATGACCGCCAAGATCAATCTGTTCGCCGCTGCCCCTGCGCTGATGAAGCAATGGCAGCGCAGCTCGACCGAACTCGCCGTCGCCGCCAGCCTTGAGCACAGCTTGAACGAGTTGGTGAAGCTTCGTGCGTCGCAGATCAATGGCTGCGCCAATTGCATCAATCTGCATGCGACCGAAGCGCGCGAGAATGGCGAGACCGAGCAGCGCATCTATCTGTTGCCGGCCTGGCGCGAGGCGCCCTGCTACAGCGATCGCGAGCGCGCCGCGCTCGGCTGGACCGAAGCGCTGACGAGGCTTAGCGAAGGACAGGACCGCGAACGCGCCTATGCCGATCTGAAGGCGCATTTCACCGACGAGGAGCAGGTCAAGCTCACCGTGTTGATCAACATCATCAATGGCTGGAACCGCATCGCTGTCGGCTTCGGGCTCTACTCTGACGCTGCGGCAATCCGCTCCAGCGCCAAGGCGGCGGCCGCCTGATGACTCAGGCTGAAACCGAGGATGCGGCAGCGGGCTTCGGCCCGCTGCGGCCGAAGCTGATGCGGGTCGCCTATCGCATGCTCGGCTCGGTGGCCGACGCCGAGGATGTCGTGCAGGAGGCCTTCATCCGCTGGATGAGGACCGACCGGTCGCAGGTGCGCGAGCCCGAAGCGTTCCTGCGCCGCACGGTGACGCGGCTTTGCCTCGACCAGCTCAAATCCGCGCGGCGCCAGCGCGAGACCTATATCGGCCCCTGGCTGCCCGAGCCGGTCGTGGAAGAGGACGATCTGGAGGACGTCACCTTGCCGCTGATGCTGGCGCTGGAGCGGCTTTCGCCGCTTGAGCGGGCGGCCTTTCTGCTGCACGATGTGTTCGGGCTGGAATTCGAGGAGGTCGCCATCGCTATCGAGCGCGACTCCGCAGCTTGTCGGCAGCTTGCCGCCCGCGCACGAGGCCATGTCCGCCAGGAGCGGCCCCGCTTCAAGGTGGAGAAGCAACGCGGCCTTGAAATCGCCGAAGCCTTCTTCGCGGCGTCACGCAGCGGCGACATGCAGGCGCTAGGCGCACTGCTGACGGAAGATGTCAGTTCGCACGCCGATGGCGGCGGCAAGCGTCCGGCGGCTTTGGCCCCGGTGCTTGGCTTCGACGCCGTCATGAAACAGTACAGGCAGGTCGCGGCCTGGCTGCGCGACAATCGCTCGACGCTGGTGCGCGTCGGCTTCGTCAACGGATTGCCGGGGTTCGTTACGCGGGAAGCCGATGGCGAATTGCAGACGACCGCCCTTGAAATCGAGGAGGGCAAGATCGCGGCAGTCTACGTCATGCGCAATCCCGACAAGCTCAGGCATCTGCATTAGACCCGTGCTTCAAATCACGGCGCGAATAGCGGTTCGGCAAGCCTCCAAAGCAGACCCTTCCTGTGTGCGACCCGTCATGACGATGTCACGGGCTGTCGCCGTTGCCGCCGCCGACCACTAGGATGCCTTCCCACCCTCAGGTGTCTGGATCAGCCTGCGCGCAGCATCTGCTCCTGCGGCAAGGATGCGATCCGACAATTCCGTCCCAGCCACCGCACGAGCCAACTGAAGGGCGCCGATGAGGGTCGCGAAGACACCCATGGCGGCGCTTTCCGGATCCTCGGTCCGCGGGAGCGCAGCAGACAACTGGCGCACCAGAACCAGCAGGTGTTCGGTATAGGCATCGCGCGTTTCGGGTGGCTGACGCGCGAGTTCCGGCAACAGCGCGGCCGACGCGCAGCCCGTTCCCGGATTATCCCGATGCTCGGCTGACAGATACGCTGCTATGCCCATCTCCGGGCCACCGGCGGCCAATGCTTCCTGCAGTTGCCGCGACTGGAGCTCCATAGCCGCCACCAGGCTTTCACGCACAAGCTCCGCCTTGGATCGAAAGTGCGGATAGAAGGCTCCGTTCGTCAGGCCGGCGTCGCCCATGATGGTTGCCAGTCCGGACGCAGCTATGCCGTCACCGCGAAAACGCCGGGCTGCGACCTCCACGATCCGATCGCGTGATGCATCCTTTCGGCCCTTTTCGTAGCGCATGGCGGCCTTTCCTTTCTGCTATTGCATTATGAGTGTAATGTGATATTACGATTGTAATTCAATCAACGGCAAAAAGCCAGCCCTCATGTCTATGGAGTATCAAATGGGTGCATTTTCGGGAAGAACCGCGATCGTGACCGGAGCCTCCTCGGGCATCGGCCGCGCCAGCGCCGAGGCCTTGGCGCGGGCAGGATATACCGTTTTCGGGACAAGTCGCGGCAAGTCCCGCAACGGTCCGGCGCAGGTGCCCATGCTGACGTGCGACGTGACCGATGGTGACTCCGTCAGCGCCCTCGTTTCAACCGTGCTGGAGCAGACCGGCCGGATCGACCTGCTGGTCAACAATGCCGGCATTGGCCTGCTTGGCGGCGCCGAGGAATTCTCGGTGGCACAGGTGCAGGCCCTGTTCGACGTCAATCTGTTCGGCGTCATCCGCATGACCAATGCGGTGTTGCCGTGGATGCGGCAGCAAGGCGAAGGGCGCATCATCAACATCGGCTCGATTCTGGGATTGGCACCCGCGCCATATTCAGCACATTACTCGGCGGTCAAGCACGCGCTCGAGGGCTATTCGGAATCGCTCGATCACGAGGTGCGTGCCTTCAATATTCGCGTTTCGGTGATCGAGCCGGCATTCGTACGTACCGTCTTCGACCAGAACGGTATCGAGCCGGATTCTCTCCTGAAGGAATACGATCAGGCGCGAGCCGGGCTCAAAGCGCTGCTTGCCGATGTGATGCCCAAAGCCGATCGGCCGGAAGTGGTGGCGGATGTGGTCGTCAAGGCGGCGACCGATGCCCGTCCGCGACGGCGCTATACCGCAGGAAAAGCAGCGCGCCAGGTCAGCCTGCTGCGCCGCTTTGCCCCCGCGGCGATGTTCGACAAGACCTTGCGCAAGCAGTTCCGCTTGCCGGTCTGAACAACGGTGAGACGGAGAATTTCACGCCTAAACGGCACGCCAACCGACACTTTCAGAAAGTCACTGCCATGAAGGCATTCGTCGTCGATAAGTATAACAAGAAAGGCATTCTGCGGCTGGCCGAGATGCCGGAGCCGGAGCTGCGGGACAATGATGTCCTGGTCGAGGTCCATGCCGCAGGGGTGAACCTGCTGGATTCCAAGATCAGGACCGGCGAATTCAAGCTCATCCTGCCCTATCGCCGGCCCTTCATCCTCGGCCACGACGTGGCTGGGCGGATTGTCAGGGTGGGCTCGAAAGTCCGCAAGTTCAAACCGGGGGACGATGTCTATGCGCGGCCGCGCGACGGCCGGATCGGGACATTCGCCGAATTCATCGCAATCGATGAAGCCGATACGGCCCTGAAGCCCGCGAACCTCAGCATGGAAGAAGCGGCTTCAATCCCTCTGGTGGGTCTGACCGCCTGGCAGGCTCTCATCGAGAGGGCTGGCCTGAACAAAGGCCAAAAAGTCTTCATCCAGGCTGGTTCCGGCGGCGTAGGGACATTCGCCATCCAACTGGCAAAGCACCTCGGCGCGACCGTTGCGACAACGGCGAGCGCGGCGAGTGCCGAACTGGTCAAGGGTCTCGGCGCCGATGTCGTCGTCGACTACAGGAAAGATGACTTCGAGAAGATACTGTCGGGCTACGACGTCGTGGTGAACAGCCAGGATGCCAAGACGCTTGAAAAGTCCCTGAATGTACTGAAGCCGGGCGGCAAGCTCATCTCCATCTCCGGTCCGCCGGATCCCGAATTTGCCAGGAAGCAGGGACTGAACCTGATGCTAAGGCTGCTGCTGCGCCTGCTGAGTCGCGGTATCCGGACCAAAGCCAGGCGCCGGGGCGTGGAATTTTCGTTCCTGTTCATGTGGGCGCAAGGTGAGCAGCTGAGCAAAATCACGTCCCTCATCGAAGATGGGGCGATCCGCCCGGTTGTCGACAGGGTCTTCCCCTTTGAAGCAACCAAGGAGGCTCTGGCTTACGTCGAAACAGGACGTGCCAAGGGCAAGGTGGTCGTCAAGGTCAGATAGCGCACCCACTTGGTTCGGGGCGATCGCGTGACCCTGATTAAGCCAGTGAAAACGGACAAATTTCGAGAACGGGTTCAGCTATCCAATTGGCCGCGACGTCAGTTGTTGCGGATTGCGACGAAACTTGCCGCAGCCTTCAGCAAGGTTGCCTGTTCACCGTAAGGCTCAAGCAATTCATGCGCCTGCTTGACCAGCCCATGGAGCTGGCTGCGCGCCCAATTCGTGCCGTGCAGCGCCACCAGCGTCGCCTTGCCGGCGGCGGCGTCCTTGCCGGTCGCCTTGCCCATTTGGCTGACATCGGCGGTCAGGTCGAGCAGGTCGTCGGCGAGCTGGAAGGCAAGGCCGACCGCCGAGCCGAATTCGGCCAGCCTGTCGCGGTCCTGCGGTGCGGCGCCGGCAATGATCGCGCCGGCTTCGCAGGCGAAGCGGATCAGTGCGCCGGTCTTCATCGCCTGCAGCCGGATGATGCCGGCCTCGTCGGGCCTGTTGCGCTCGGCATCGAGGTCGAGCGTCTGGCCGCCGACCATACCGCCGGCGCCGGCCGCGCGCGCCAGCGCCAGCACCAGCGCTGCGCGCCGCTCCGCCGGCAAGCCTGTCGCCTCATCGGCGAGGATATCGAAGGCCAGCGTCAAAAGCGCGTCGCCAGCCAGGATGGCGGTGGCCTCGTCGAAAGCCTTGTGCACCGTCGGCTGGCCGCGGCGCAGATCGTCGTCGTCCATGGAAGGCAGATCGTCATGGATCAGCGAATAGCAATGCACGCATTCCAGCGCCGCCGCCACGCGCGACGCCGCCGCCTCGCCATCGGCACCGAAAAGCGCGGCGCTTTCCATGACCAGGAACGGGCGCAGCCGCTTGCCGCCGTTCAGCACGCCATGGCGCATGGCCGCCATCAGGCGCTGCGGCCGGACGATCTCGCCGGCCAGTGTGCTGCCGTCGAGCAGCAGCCTGAGCTCGGTCTCGATCGCGGCCGCCCGCACCAAAAGTGCGGCTTCAAAAGCCATTTGCTCGTCATTCGTCATGGCCGGGAGCGGTAGCCGACACTCAGACGTTGCGCAAGAAGCCTCGCGCCATTATGCCGGAGGCGGGAGACTGGCGCGGGTGGGGCGGCTTGACTGAACCGATCGTCGATCATGAAATCGAAGGGCTGGACATGGCGCGACCGAGGCGCGTGAACCGCGCCGGTCTGAAGCGCCTGGCACGACGCTGCCTGGTCGCCGCCGCCGTGCTGGCGGCGATACCCATTGTGCTGACCTTCCTTTACCTGCCGTCCTTCGTGCATCCGATATCGACCTTGATGGTCAAAGACCTGGCGACGTTTTCCGGCTACGACCGACGCTGGGTTTCGATCGACGACGTGTCGCCGGTGCTGGCGAATTCGGTCATCATGTCGGAGGACGGGCAGTTCTGTTTTCATCGCGGCGTCGACCTCGGCGAATTGCGCGGCGTCGTCGACGATGCGCTGGCCGGCGAGGCAACGCGCGGCGCCTCGACCATCACCATGCAGACGGTGAAGAACCTCTTCCTGTGGTCGCGGCCGCTGGGCTCGGTGCGCAAGGTGGTGGAACTGCCGCTGGCCGTCTATTTCGACGCGGTGATGTCGAAACGCCGGATCATGGAGATCTATCTCAACATCGCCGAGTGGGGTCCGGGCATTTACGGCATCGAGGCGGCGGCGCAGCATCATTTCGGCGTTTCAGCCAAACAGCTGTCGCGGCGGCAGGCCGCCCTTCTCGCGGTGTCGCTGCCCAATCCAATTGCCCGCAATCCGGCCAAGCCCGGTCCGGGCTTGCGGCGTCTGGCGTCGCTGATCGAGCGCCGTGCCGGCCGTTCCGGCGCATATGTCGGGTGTCTTGATTAGGACGAACGCCGCCGGCTCAAAAAAATTCGTGCCGGCGCTGGCCAAAACGGCGCAGGGCGTGTATAGGCACCCGACTTTCTCAGATTATGGCCCCTGACGCGGCCCTTTCACGAGGGCTATCGGGGCATTTTGACCATGTAGTGGAGCATATCCATGGCCGTTCCGAAACGAAAAACCTCTCCGTCCAAGCGCGGCATGCGCCGCTCGGCCGACGCTCTCAAGGCCCCGACCTATGTCGAGGACAAGAACTCCGGCGAAATGCGCCGCCCGCACCACATCGACCTGAAGACCGGCATGTATCGCGGCCGCCAGGTTTTGACGCCGAAGGAAAGCTGAGACCAGCTTTTCGAAGTGTTTGAATACCAAAAGGACCGGCCATTGGCCGGTTTTTTTGCGTTTGGTGGCCGCCCGGCAGCTTCGGGCCGATCTCTATGCCAAAGGTCGGACCGTCGCTGGCGATACACGCCGCCATCGCGGTGCTGTATTGCGTTGCGTCGCCGCGATTGCGGCTGAAGCACGTGCCTGCACCATGGTAGGGCGACAGAGGAAACCGCATGACCAGGCTCACCACAGCGCCGCGCGACGTCTTCCAGACCTTCCTGAACTTCCCGCTGGTCGAGGATATCGATGCGCTGAAGGCCGATGTCGCCATCATCGGCATGCCTTACGGCAGTCCCTACACGATGGACGAGACGATCAACGACCAGACCAACGCGCCGACCGCGGTGCGGCGCGCCTCGCAACGCATCAGCCTCGGACTCGACCGCTATGATTTCGACATTGGCGGGACCCTGTACGACGGACAGGACGTCAAGGTGGTCGATGTCGGCGATGTCCCCGGCGATGCCGCCGGCGGCCACTACGGGCGGGCCGAAGCGGCGATCCGCAAGATCCGCGCCGCCGGCGCCTTGCCGATCACCATCGGCGGCGATCACGGCATTCCGATCCCGATCTTCCGGGCGCTTGACGGCGAAGGGCCGATCACCCTGGTGCAGATCGATGCCCATCTCGACTGGCGCGACAACGTCAACGGGGTAAGGGAAGGCTACTCCAGCCCCATCCGCCGCGCCTCGGAGATGGCGCATATCGACAAGATTTTCCAGCTCGGCATCCGGGGCCAGGGCAGCGCCCGGCTAGAGGAGGTGGAGGCGGCGCGTGCCTATGGTTCCAACATCGTCACCGCCAATGAATGGCAGGACATCGGCACGGCGGCGCTGCTGAAGCGCATTCCGGACGGCGGCCGCTACTACCTGACCATCGACGCCGATGGCCTCGATCCGGCTGTCATGCCGGCGGTCGAGGGACCGTCGCCTGGTGGCGTCAGCTACCGGCAGACGATCGAGCTGATCAAAGGGCTGTTCGCCAAGGGGCGCGTCGTCGGAATGGACATCGTCGAGATCGCGCCGGCGCGAGACGTAAATGAAATCACATCGATGACCGCCGGCAGCATCATCCTCAACGCCATAGGCGCTGCCGTGCGCAGCGGGCAGTTCAGGCGCTGAGCCGGGTGACACGGTTGTTGCACCCGGTCTTCGACCGTGTTCACGGCTGTTAGCTAAAAATCTTGACGGCGTGCTTGCGGGGCATTCTACAGTAGGTGCCCCCATTGTTTACGCAATTCCGGACCGCTCACACTTTCCTGGAATTGCTAGAGGAGACGCCTGATGTTCGGTGCCATCCCGCTGCTGATCGTGCCCTTCGTGGCCTACAATCTCGGACTCCTCGGAATATTCGGCAGCGGCGACGATCCGTGGGCGACCGAAATCTTCTCGTTCCGCATGATGTCTGGCGGGGTGTTTTCGATGACGCTCGGCGACCTGATGGTGGTCATCGGACTGATCTTCCTGTTCCTCGAAATGGTGAAGTCGGTGCGCACCACGAACGCCTCGATCATGGACCATCTGTTGTCGACATTGGTCTTCGTGGCGTTCCTGGTCGAGTTCCTGCTCGTGAAGGGCGCGGCGCACTCCGTCTTCTTCACGCTTATGGTGATCGCGCTGTTCGACGTGCTGGCCGGCTTCTCGGTGTCGATGCGATCGGCCAGCAGGGATATCAATCTGAATTAGAGCTCAGCCTCAGCCTGGATCGGCGGTGAACCCAGCCGCTTCGATGCCGGCGATGGCGGCGGCCTCGTCATTGTCCGACGTATCGCCCGAAATGCCGACAGCGCCGATGACGGCGCCTGTATGATTGCGGATCAGCACGCCGCCCACGACCGGCAGGACGCGACCACCCGAGACGTCGGAGATGCCGGCGACGAGATGCGGCCGTTCCTTGGCGAAGGCCTCGACACGGCGCGAGCCCATGCCGATGGCGAGCGCGCCATAGGCCTTGCCGGCCGACATTTGTGGGCGCAGGAACGAGGCGCCGTCCTGACGCTGGAAGGCAACGAGATGGGCGCCGGCATCGAGCACCGAGACGCCGAGCGGCTTGAGCTTCAACTCGGCGCCCCTCGCGAAAGCGGCGTCGATGATTTGCTTAGCCTTTTCGAGGGTCAAAGCGGTCATGGCAGTCTCCTGTTCAAACGCGCGTCGATCATCGGCCTGACACGCGAGATGCGAAATCCCGGTTGCGGTTGAAATTGCTTCGCGCGGGAAAGCGGAATGGCGGAGGTTATAGCGGCGTGCCGTTGACCGGCATTCCGGCCGATATGCTCAGCCGTCCCAATCTGCCATCAACTATGGCTATCGTCAGGCGATTTTTTTCTTGGCCCGCGCCGGCTTCTTGACCGGGGCGGCGGGCGCATTGGCCAGATCTTCCGCTTCCTTGGCAAGGCGCAATGCCCGGAGCTTGTTGGTCTTGGCCTGGCGGGCGTCTGCCTCGGCGACATACTCCGCCATCGCCTTTTGCCGCACCGTGGCTGCCTCTTCCTGCTTCTTGAAACGCATATCTGCCCGCGCGCGGGCGGTATCCTTAGAGTTCTCAACCAAGAGCGTCATCCAATCCCATAAATTATGTTTTTCAGCCCCTTGATAGCAGAGCCGCCCCATAAATGGGAAAATAAGTTGGTCAGCAGGCGGCGGCCTATGCGGCGCTCGACGCCTTGCGCGCCACCACCGCCTCGTATCCGGCCTGCAATGTGGCGCGGACAGAAGGCCGCCCCGGCGCTGCGACTGGCGTGCCCAGATGGTCGTGGCGCAACTCGTCCATGAACTGCTCCCACATTGGCGGACCGCCCTTCTCCAGCAGTTCGGCGCGGATCGACAGCTCCTCGCTGACCGGCAGCCAGACGCGGCCCCAGGCACCGAGATGGGCCATGATCGGCACCAGCGTGATTGCCATCTCGGTCAGGCTGTAGATCGCCTTCTGCTTGTGCGAGGGATCGTCGGCCTTGGTCAGCATACCAAGTTCCATCAGCCGCTTCAGCCGGTCGGCCAGGATGTTGGAAGCGATGCCCTCGATCGAGCCGTTGAGCAGCTCGCGAAAGTGGCGTTTGCCGCCAAAAATCATATCGCGCAGGATGATCAGGCTCCAGCGGTCGCCGAACACCTCCAGCGACAGATTGATAGGGCATCCCGAGCGGTGTTCGGTTTTCATCCGACTCTCCCCGTAAAAACCAGTTGCATTATCGTATCAGTTTTATTATCGTGCAACCGATTGCAAAATACAATCAGTTTGAGCATAGGCGAGGAGATTCCCATGACAAAGGCCGCAGCACCCGAAATCGTCTCCCAGACGTTTGGCGATCCCGACGATCCAGCCATGCTGCTGATCATGGGCGCCATGGCCTCGATGCTGTGGTGGCCGGAGGCGCTTTGCAAAAAACTCGCCGGCGAAGGTCGTTTCGTGATCCGCTACGACAACCGCGACACCGGCCTGTCGACCAGATATGCGCCGGGCGAGCCGCCGTATACGTTCGACGACATGGCGGACGATGCCGTCAGTGTCCTCGACAGTTGTGGCATCGCAAAAGCGCATGTGGTGGGGATGTCGATGGGCGGCATGATCGCGCAACGACTGGCGTTGAAACACCCCTCACGTGTCATCACACTGACGGTGATCAGCAGTTCGCCGGTGGGGATCGATACATTGCATCTGCCAGGGACGACCGAGGCCTATATGGAGCACTCGACCGCTGGCACAAAGGTCGACTGGTCGGACCGCGAGCAGGTGATCGACTTCGTCGTCAAGGACGCTCACGCCATCGCAAGCACCGCGCATCCGTTCGACGAGAAGGCGATGCGGGCGTTCATCGAACAGGACTATGACCGATCCGGCGGCTTTTTGAGCGCGACCAACCATTTCATGCTGAAAGGCGGCGAGGATCTGAAAGGGCGCCTGCGCGAGATCAAGGTTCCGCTGCTCGTCATCCACGGGACATCGGATCCGATCTTTCCGGTCGAGCACGGCGCAGCCCTTGCCGATGCTGTCGCTGGCGGACGGCTTGTCCGCATCGAAGGCGGTGGCCACGAACTGCATCCCGTCGATTGGCCGATAATTGTTGCCGCCATCGTCGCGCATACCAAGCCCTGACGGCCGGTGGAGTTGGAACCTTGACACACTCCACCTGTGGCAATAGTTAAGTAATTGCTTCAGTGTTTGGTGGCGAGGCAACTCCAGCAACGACGAACTCGAAACAGACGAGCAAAAAATGTCCCTGACGTTCCATTTCCATCCGCTGGCATCGTTCTGCTGGAAACCGCTGATTGCGTTTTATGAGAACGAGACGCCCTTCACGCCGGTCATCGTCGATCTCGGCGACGAGCAGTCGCGGGCGGCGTTCCTGAAGGTTTCGCCGACCGGCAAGATGCCAGCGCTGCGTGACGACGCGCGCAACCGCACGGTGCTGGAATCGACCATCGTCATCGAATATCTGGCTACCCACTATCCGGGACCGGTCGAGCTAATCCCGACCGAGGCCGACCTCGCTCTCCAGGTCCGTCAGGCCGACCGTTTCTACGATTTCTACATGCAGGCGCCGATGCAGAAGATCGTCGGCGACAGGTTGCGGCCGCAGGACAAGACCGATCCGTTCGGGGTCGAGGAGGCGCGGGCGCAACTGCGGAACGCCTATGCGATCGTCGAGGAGGAGATGCGTTCGAAAATCTGGGCGGCCGGCCATAGCTTCACCATGGCCGACTGTGCGGCCTCGCCGGCGCTGTTCTATGCCAACAAGGTCGAGCCGTTCGGCGACAGCTATCCGGCCGTGAAACGCTACCACGACCGCCTGCTCGAGCGACCGTCCTTTGCCCGGGTGATCGAGGAGGCGGAGCCCTACTTCAAGTTCTTCCCCTACAACAACGGCTGATCGCGATGCTGCACGATCCCGCCCAGCTCGACCTGATGTTCCAGGCGCTTGCCGACCCGGCCCGCCGCAGCATGGTCGAACGGCTGTCGCGCGGGCCGGCCTCGGTCAGCCAGTTGGCCGAACCGCTGGCAATGTCGCTGTCGGCCGTCGTCCAGCATCTCAACGTGCTCGAGGCGAGCGGGCTGGTGCGCTCGGAAAAGCTCGGCCGCGTGCGCACTTGCCAGATCGCGCCGCAGGCGCTGCGCAGCGCCGAACACTGGATCAATGAGCGGCGGCTGACATGGGAACGCCGGCTCGACCGGCTGGGCGGTTTTCTCGCCGAGACCGAAGACTAGAGAAAACTGAAGGAGGCCATTTTGACCGACCGATCCGTCGTCCACTCCACCTTCGTGCTTGAACGCGTCTATCCGGCGACGCCAGCGAAAGTCTACTTCGCACTCAGCGATCCGACCGCCAAAGGGCGCTGGTTCGCCGACCCCGACAATCCGATGGCCCACAGGCACGAGATGGACTTCCGGCTCGGCCAGGAGGTCAATGCCGGCGGGCCAAAGGACGGGCCGATCCACACCTACACCGCCACCTATCTGGACATCGTGCCCAACGAGCGCATCGTCTACAGTTATGACATGCTGTTCGGCGAGACCCGCATTTCGGTATCGCTGGCGACGATCGAATTGCGGCCGGAAGGCACCGGAACGCGGCTGGTGCTGACCGAGCAGGGCGCGTTTCTCGATGGCCACGACACGCCCTCGACGCGCGAGCATGGAACCGGGTTTCTGCTCGATGCGCTGGGCAAGGCACTGGCGACGGGCACTTGAAGCTTGGAAAGCGTAGTTTCCGCCTGGCTTCAATTTCCTGGATTTTGGCCTATGCTTCCCAGAACTGGTCTAGCCAAATATTGAGCTGGAGGAATCCGGCGGTGCTGACCGTATAGACCCGCCTCGTGCCTTCGGCCTTGGCCTGAACCAGACCGGCGTCCAGCAACACTTTCAAATGCTGGGACACGGCCGGGCGAGAGACTGGCAGGCCCGAAGCCAGCTCGTTGACGGTTTTCGGGCCGCGCCGGAGCTCTTCCAGGAGATAGCGCCGGTTGGGATCGGCAATCGCCATGAAGGCGTCAGAAAAGATCATGCCTATACTTGTGGGGCAAAGTTTTTCAAATCTCAACCGTCAGTTTCCGCTTTTCTGAGCCGCAATGCTTCGGGGGTGACCGAGCGATCGGCGGGCTGGGTCTTGAAGGCGTCGCGGTTTTCGATCGGCACCGGCGCGCGGCGGCTGATGCGCAGCAGCGTGTAGGCGGCAAGGCACAGATGCGCCAGAGCGGTGGCCAGGAACAGGCCTTCGGGGCGGAACCAGCCCATCAGGGCGGCGGCCAGCAAGGGCCCGATCATGGTGCCGAACCCGTACAGAAGCAGCAGGCCGCCCGAGACCTTGACGAAATCCTCGGCGCGCGCGTGGTCGTTGGCGTGCGCCACGGCGATTGAATAAAGCGTGTAGGCGAAGGCGCCGTAGGCGGCGGTGAAGACGATGACGAAGATGGAAGAACGCGGTTCGAAGAGGAAGATCAGGATGGCGAACAGCGCCGCGCCGAAAGCCGCGCCCGCCAGCACGAAACGGCGGTCGGTCTTGTCGGAGAGGCGCCCGGCCGGAAGCTGCATGGCTGCGCCGGCAACGACAACAAGGCTCATCATCAGCGCGATCTCGGCGGTGGAAATGCCGATACGGGCACCATAGACCGCACCCAGGGTACCCCAGGCGCCATTGGCGATGCCGATCAACAGGCAGGCGATCGCCGACACCGGCGAATTGACATAGAGCCCTTTGACGTCGAGCTTGACGTCCTGCAACGGCTTGGGCGACGAAGCCGACGAGACGGCGGTCGGGATCAGCGACAGGCAAAACAATATGCCGGTGATCATGAACAGCGACGCCGATTTGACGTCGCCGCCGGCAACGATCATCTGGCCGCCCATGATCGAGGCATAGGTGACCATCATGTAGAGGCCGAAGACGGTGCCGCGGTTCTCATTGGTGGCCTTTTCGTTCAGCCAGCTTTCGGTGACCATGAAGGCGCCGGCCATGGTGAAGCCGGTGAAGGCGCGCAGCAGGATCCAGACATATTCGTCGATGATGAGGCCGGTGAGCAGGGCGACGATGGCACCCGATGCGGCAAAGGCGCCGAACGCCCTGACATGGCCGGCGCGGCGCACGAGGCGCGGTGCGAAGAAGCAGCCGGTGACGAAGCCGCCTGCCCAGGCAGTGCCCATCAGGCCAAGCGATGCGGTCGAAAACCCTTCGATCTGACCGCGCAGCGGCAGCAGCAGGCCATGCAGTCCCGATGCCGCAAGCAGGAAAGCAGTGCCGCGAAGCAGCGAGAGGATCGGTCTGTAGCTTGCAAACATTGTTTGATCCGGCTGGAGGGGCTTGTCGGTTCTGAGGACGGGAGCAGCTCTGAAGGTGTGGCAGCTCTGAAGATAGGCGCATTCGGGCTTTTCGGCGGCGGATGCTCCCACGCCGAAACTAGCGCGAAAAACTAGCCGCGGCGAAACAGGGCTTCGGCCGCCGATTTGGTGCTGCCCTTGACCTGGAGCTCAGCTTCCAGCCGGGTAATCTCGTCGCGCAATATGCCGATCCGCTCGGTCAGGTCACCGACCGAAAGCAGCGACAGATCCTGTCCGATCTCATGCGGCCTGGATTTCTTTTTTGGTTCGTCGTCGAAGATCGCCATCGTCGCTCCTCCCTGATTCAGCATTTGGGCCGATCCGGTATTGGCCTGATTTGAGCATTTGCCTGATCCGGCAATCAGCATACATAGGGCAGGGGTGCTGATGCAAACAGCCGGCGACAGACCGGGCTGATCGAGACGGGAAATTTTCATGGGAAGCGGACATAAAATTCCGGCGACGATGACGGCCATTGCAATCTCGCAACCCGGCGGGCCGCGGGTGCTGAAGCCGGAAACGCGCGATGTGCCGGTGCCCGGCCCCGGCGAAATCCTGATCCGGGTGCGCGCTGCCGGCGTCAACCGGCCCGACGTGCAGCAGCGCAAGGGCGCCTATCCGCCGCCGCCCGGCGCTTCCGACCTACCCGGCCTCGAGGCATCGGGCGAAGTGGCAGCGCTCGGCGACGAGATATCGCGCTGGCGCATCGGCGACCGGGTCTGCGCGCTGACACCGGGCGGCGGCTATGCCGAATATGTCAAGGTTCATGCCGGCAGCGTGCTGCCGCTGCCTGCCGGCTTCACCCATACTGAAGCGGCCGCGGTGCCGGAAAACTATTTCACCGTCTGGCACAATGTGTTCGAGCGCGGCGGCCTGAAGAAGGGCGAGACGCTGCTTGTCCATGGCGGCTCGTCGGGCATCGGCACCACGGCGATCCAACTGGCGTCGGCCTTTGGCGCCTATGTCGTGACCACCGCCGGCAGCAAGGAGAAGTGCGACGCCTGCCTGAAGCTTGGCGCCGACAAGGCGATCAACTACCGCGAGGAGGATTTTGTCACCGCGGTCAAGGACGCCACCGGCGGCGAGGGCGCCGACGTCATCCTCGACATGGTCGGCGGCGACTACGTCCAGCGCAACTACGAGGCGGCGGCGGTCGAGGGCCGAATCGTCCAGATCGCCGTCCAGGCCGGGGCGGTGGCGAGTGCCGATTTTTCCAAGATCATGGTCAAGCGGCTGACCCATACCGGCTCGACACTGCGGCCACGCACGGTCGAGTTCAAGGCAGCGATCGCCGCGGCGCTGGAAGCGCAGGTGTGGCCGCTGCTCGGCACCCGCAAGGTGTCACCGGTGATGGACATGATCTTCCCACTGGCCGATGCCTGGCGCGCGCATGAGCGCATGGAAGAGGGCGAGCATATAGGCAAGATCGTGCTCGACGTCGGCTAGGATGCGCCGATATTCATGTGAGGCCGGCCTGCGAATGGCCGATCCCTGCGCTTCCGGTGCTCACGTACTTTAAGTACGCTCCGCTCCGGTTATCGGGCTCAGCCATTCTCGACTCGGCCTGACCTGAATCTCGACACATCCTCCGCGCTCGCCCCTGCTGGCAGCTGAACAGAACCTTAATGGTGCAATGCAGCATTTGCATTGCGGCTATGCAAAGACGTCTGTTCAATTCGTGGGCAGCGCTGCCTATCTAAGCGTCATCGAAACGATTTGATCCAACAACTGGAGGACTACCATGAACCCGATCCGCGCTTTCCGTAACTGGCGTATGTACAACGAAACCGTGCGCGAGCTGAACAAGCTCAACGCCCGTCAGCTCAGCGACCTCGGCATCAACCGCGGCGACATCGAGCGGATTGCCCGCAAGGCCATCTAATCGAAGCATGGCCGGCCGTAAGGCCTGGCCGTGTGCTAGAAGCAAGAGCCGCAGCAGACGTTTTCCGTCGCCGGTTCCGAGCCCGCTGGACCCTGTCCGGCGGGTTTTGTCGTTTTAGGGCCTTTTACGTCTTGGCATCGACGATCGCCGAGGCCAAGGCCCCTGCTGGCCTCCACGCACTCTGGCGCCCAACGGCTGGCCCTGCGCCAAAAACATTGCGAAACGGCAGCGGAGCGGTTATACAGGCCGCGAATTTCCCATTTTGGTGGCTCTAAACCACCGCCCGCGCGGGAACGCGGGCGAACGAGAAGGATTTTTGAAATGGCCAATACGCTGCTGATGCCCAAGGCGACCGCCGTCTGGCTGGTCGACAACACCGCGCTCTCCTTCGAGCAGATCGCGCAGTTCTGCGGGCTGCATCCGCTCGAGGTCAAGGCGATTGCCGACGGCGAGTCGGCGCAAGGCATCAAGGGCATGGACCCGATCATGACCGGCCAGCTGACCCGCGACGAGATTGCGCGCGCCGAGAAGGATCCGAACCAGCGCCTGAAACTGTCCGACCCCAAGGTGCGGGTGCCGGAATCCAAGCGCAAGGGCCCGCGCTACACGCCGCTGTCGAAGCGTCAGGACCGGCCCAATGCCATACTGTGGCTGGTGCGTAACCATCCGGAATTGAAGGACGCGCAGATTTCGCGCCTGGTAGGCACGACCAAGTCGACGATCGAACAGATCCGTGAGCGCAAGCACTGGAACTCGGCCAATCTGCAGCCGATGGACCCGGTGACGCTGGGTCTCGCCTCGCAGATCGACCTCGACATGGAAGTCAACCGCGCCTCGCGCGGCCGCGAGCAGGCGCAGCCTGTCGGTGACACGCTGCTACCGGCGGCGCTGACCGAGCGCCTGGTGCCAGCGCCGGAGAAGCCGAAGGACGAGGATGCCGAGCTCGACGCCAACGCCGTGTTCGCCAAGCTCTCGGCGCTCAAGTCGAAGAAAGAAGATTCCGACGACGAGGAATAAGGTCTGCCGCAGACCGACAAAAAAGCCCGCTTCGAGCGGGCTTTTTTATTGCGATCTCAGCTTCTCGCCGCGCGGTCCGGCGTCATGCCGTAATCCTCCGAGCGTTCGACCGCGCGGTAGAAGTCGGCGAGCTGCTTGCCGCGTTCCGGCTTGAAGATGCGGCCGGCGATGACCACCGAGGCGATGCGGTCGATGCGGAAGGCGCGGAAATCGTCGCGCATCTCGCACCAGGCGACCAGCGTCCATACCTTGCCCCAGAACCACAGGCCGAGCGGACGGATGTCGCGACCGGTGCCGCGGCCGGCCTCGTCGCGATAGTCGATGGTCAGCACCTGGCGCTTCTCGACCGCGCGCTCGATCAGGTCGATAGCCTCGCGCGCTGCGTCGCTCACCACCCACATCGGCGTGTGGATCTCGGTGCGGGCAATGCGGTCTTTTTCGGCGTCGGGCAGCACGGCGCCGATCTTGACCAGCGCCTCGTCGGCGGCACGCGCCATGGCGGCACCACCAAAGGCGCGCACCATGCGCGCGCCGGCAACCAGCGCCACGATCTCGTCACGCGTGAACATCAGCGGCGGAAGGTCGAAACCCTCCCTCATCATGTAGCCAACCCCCGCCTCGCCGTCGATCGGCACCCCGGTCGACTGCAGGTCGGCAATGTCGCGGTAGATGGTTCGTTCGGAAACCTCGAGCCAGGTGCCGAGCTTCTGAGCGGTGACCAGCCGGCCACCGCGCAGATGCTGCACGATCTGGAAGAGCCTGTCGGCACGGCGCATCGTATGGTCCCTCGGCTGCGTTTCCATGAATGTCGTGGTCCCCAAACCGGTTCCGGGCGACATCCATTTCCTGTTTCATGCCTGCCCTTGCCCCAAAAACCGCTAAACACTTTTGGGCGGCAGGCATTATGGCTTCAATCCTTCGCGCTTGCGCTGCGCGGCGACGAATTCCGCGCCGAAGGACAGTTTCTTCGTCGTCGGCGCGTTGGTGTCGAGCACACGCCAGAATGGCGCAATTGCGCTCGGCTCCATGCCGCGCTCGAGATCCTCATTGGCGGCTTCCGCGACGGTGCGCAGATGATAGCCGATGGTGACCGGACATGTCACTTGCGCCCCGTGCTCGATGGCGAGCGCGGTGCGCAAGGCGCGGACGTCCATCTCGACGCCTTTGGGTATGGAGCGGATGAAATCATCGACCTGGCGGGCCGTCGGCACCAGCATCGGCTGGCCCTCGACGACATCGCCCATCGTGCGCGGCGTTGGCTTGACGCCATTGATGCCTGGCGTGTTCAACCTGTCGTTCCAGCTCTTCACCATTCATGTCTCCTGACACGCTTATGGCATGGTGCTCCTGACAGCATTCTGTCAGGAGCCTTCAGCATTGTCCGTGGCGAGCGCCGAAATGTTTTGCGCCGGCCCGCAGACATCGCTGCCCGCGCGTCATGTGATTGATCTGGGCGTGGCAGTGGCCAAATCCAAGCATTGCCATGAAAAATCGCCTCAGACCTCACGAATGCGGCCGCGGCCCTCATACATATCGGGCCAGCCAATGTCCTTGCGGATGTCCGCCGGCAAGGAGTTCAAGAAGCGCTGGGTGCGGACTTCGTTGCGCATCGTGCGGATCTTACCGACATAGTGCTGTACGTTGTTCAAAATACCAAAGCCGTTCATGACCAGTCTCCTCTTGCTGATGGAGACACTATCGCACACCCCTCCTGACAGCAGTCTGTCAGGAGGATGTCAGGTCGCTGAAGAAAGTCGCGCGATAATCTGCGGGCCGTTCGGAAGCGGGCTTTTGTCAGGAATGGCCGGACTGGGCGAGAGCGCTCACGAAGCGCTTTGACAGTCGGTCGCGATGCTGCTCAAAGGCGGCATGTCGAAGCTTCTCGCCCTTGTCTTCATCGGCATCATGCTCATCCAGATCATCAAGCCGCTCGGCTGGCCTGGCTTGAGGCGGCGCGGCGATTTCTGGAAACTGGCGCTGCTCGCCATGGCTGCCATCTCGCTGGCCGGCGTGCTGGGGCACTGGACATAGCATGGCGGCTGTCGCGCCCTTGCCGGAGCAGGCAAGCTTGCTTCAGGTCGGATCGACCGTTCCCATGGCGATCATGCGAATTGCGCTGAGCCGGTGCCCGCGCTGGTCAACCGGCGAGGATATGGCCGACCAGATGTTCGGCCCAGGCGCGGTAGCCGGCTTCCGAGGCATGAAAGCCGTCGGAGGCAAAACCCTGTTCGGGGTTGGTGATCGGCAGGCGCGGCGCCGGCACCGCGCCGCGCTCGAAGCAAAGGCGCTCGCCCATCCGGTTCATAGCGGTGGCGCGGATCTCCAGGATCTTGCCGAGCAGTGGCGGCATGGCCGGCGCACGGGTGAACTCCAGCACCGGCGACCAGACCACGCGGGCTTCCGGCCATTTGGCGCGCAGCGCGTAAAGCAGGCCGCCGAACTCTTTCTTGAAGCGCGGCACCGAGTGGAAATTCTTGGTGTCGTTGGTGCCGATGGCGAGCACGATATGCGTCCATGGATCGGCCGACAGATTGGGCAGCACATGGTCACGGATCTGGCCCGAGGTGGCCGAGTTGAAGCCGGCGGCGCGCCACCGCACAGCGCTGCCGGTGCGCTTTGCGATCATGACGGCAAGCTGCGCGGCCAGCCCGTCCTCGGAATTGCCGATGCCGACCGAGGCGGCCGAGGAATCGCCAAGCACCAGCAGCGAGATCGCCGGCGCCTTGCCCGATTTTTCGTGCATTACCGGCCCTTGCGCCGGCAGCATGCGGGTGGTGCGGCGGCGCACGCCGAGCCCCTGCCAGACATAGACGGGGTAGGCGAGCCAGGTGAGAGCAGTTGGGAACGGCATGCGATAGGCTTAGCGCATGTCCGCGTCGCCGTGAACGGCCTCAGTCGTCGCAGCAGTTCGGCTTGTCCGCCTGCCTGTCCTAATATTCGTCGTGCAGCCGCACCCAATCCATCAGGCTTTGATAAGGGCCGGTTTCGTCACGGCCCTTCGGTGTCATGTCGAGATAATCATAGGTGCCGATCTGCGCCTCGCCGCCGCGGGCGCGCGACGTGAAGGTGAGGAAGATGTCGCCATTCTGGTCCTTGTAGAAAACGCTGGTGCCGGGAAGATCCTTTGACGTGCGCGGACGCGTCTCGAAATTGTAGGTGGTGTCGCCGGCCGCGATCTGCTTGTCGGTGAACGAAACCTGCATGTCGAAGTTGAAATCCGAGGCGTAGGACGACACCCAGTCGAATTTCCAGCCCATGCGCTGCTTGTAGGGCAACAGCTCCGCCAGGGGCGCGCGCGCAACCACGACCAAAGATACGTCGTGATGCCTGAGATGCTGGTTGGCGCCGTCTATGTGGTCGGCAAGGAACGAACAACCTTCGCAGCGGTGATCGGACCCTGGCGTCATCATGAAGTGATAGACGATGAGCTGGCTGCGGTTGGCGAACAGCTCCGCCAGGTTCTTCGGCCCTTGCTCGGTCTCGAACACGTAATCCTTCCGGATCTTCAGCCAGGGCAGTTCACGCCGCTCGGCGGCGATGCGCTCGCGAAACCGCGTCAGTTCCTTCTCGCGCGCCAGATGCGTCTTGTGCGCCTGGAACCAGTCTTCGCGCGAAACCACCTTGTTGCTAGGCATGAACCTCTCCCTGTCTGTCATCCCAAGGACGTTCGGGATGGGCAGGACCCGACATCGCCGTCAGCTTTTGCCGAAGGGGAGATAAGGATGGACAGGCTCCATCCCAAGCCCGCACGCCGCAAACAAAAAACCCGGGCGCATCGGCCCGGGTTTGTATGACAACGGGAGGACTGCGCTTAGGCAGCCTGTTCGAGGCTCGCCTTCCATTTTCCAAGCGCCGCCAGATGGTTCATATGGGCGCGGTGGGTGAAGGCGGCCTGGCCTGCGACGACGTTCGATGCCTTGCCGCTCCAGGCCTTCTGTGGGGCGGCCTGTAGGGCTCGGCCGTAGGAGAAGGTCAGCTTCCACGGATGCGGGCCGATGGCATTGATGGCATTGAGGTTGGCGGTCGCTTCCTCGTCCGACTGTCCACCGGAGAGGAAGGCGATGCCCGGCACCGCCGCCGGCACCACTTCGCGGAACAGTTTGATCGTCTTCTCGGCGATTTCCTCGGGGCTGTTGGTCTTCCCGGATTTCTTGCCTGCAATGACCATGTTGGGCTTCAGGATCGAGCCTTCCAGCACCACGCCGGCCGCGTAGAGCTCGTCATACAGCTTCACCAGCGTCGCCTTGGAGACCGCGTAGCAGGTGTCGATGTCGTGGGCGCCGTCCATCAGCACTTCCGGTTCGACGATCGGCACGATGCCGGCTTCCTGGCAAAGCGCGGCATAGCGGGCGAGCGCATGGGTGTTGGAGGCGATCGAATTGGCCGAAGGCACGCCCTTGCCGGTATCGATGTCGATCACCGCGCGCCATTTGGCGAAGCGGGCGCCGAGCTTGTAGTAGTCGGCAAGCCGCTCGCGCAGGCCGTCGAGGCCCTCGGTAATGGTGTCGCCGGGAAAGCCGGCCAGCGGCTTGGCGCCGGCATCGACCTTGATGCCGGGAATGGCGCCCGCTGCCTTGATGATGTCGACCAGAGGGGTGCCGTCGGCGGCCTTCTGGCGGATCGTCTCGTCATAGAGAATGACGCCGGAAATGTACTTCGTCATCGCGTCCTTGGCGCGGAACATCATCTCGCGGTAGTCGCGGCGACTGTCGGCGGTCGATTCGACGCCGATGACGTCGAAGCGTTTCTTGATGGTGCCGGAGCTTTCATCGGCTGCCAGCAGGCCCTTGCCGCCGGCCACGATCGCGGCGGCAATGTCTTCGAGACGTTCGCTCATTCTTGCTTCTCCTGAGGGGTCTGTTCCGCACACAGAGCGGTTCACCGTTTCACGGAAACGGCGAGCCGCTCTATGTCTTTTGTTTTTACGCAATTCCGGACGGAAAACCCGCTCACACTTTTCCTGGAATTGCTCTAACGGAAGTCTACCGCCAAAGGAATGGCATCGGAAAGCTCGAATCGATTGAAACTTCCCGGCGCGTCATTTGGCGCCGGTGTTCCGGTCAGGCCTGCTTTTTCAGCACGTCGACGCCGGGCAGCGGCTTGCCTTCCATCCATTCCAGGAAAGCGCCGCCGGCGGTCGAGACATAGGTGAAGTCGTCGGCGACGCCGGCATGATTAAGTGCGGCCACCGTATCGCCGCCACCGGCGACCGAAACCAGCTTGCCGGCGGTGGTGCGGGCCGCCGCGTGCCTGGCCGCGGCCACGGTTGCATGGTCGAAAGGCTCGATCTCGAAGGCGCCGAGCGGGCCGTTCCAGACCAACGTCGCGGCGCGGTCGATCCACTCGCCGATGGCCTTCACGGTCTCTTCGCCGACATCGAGGATCATGCCGTCGGCCGGCACGTCCGAGATGGCGACGGTCTCGGAGGCGGCGCCAGCTTTGAACTCTTTTGCGACGACGCCGTCGACCGGCAGGATGATGGCGCAGCCGGCCTCGGCCGCCTCTATCATGATCTGCTTGGCGGTCGGGGCAAGGTCATGCTCGCACAGAGACTTTCCGACAGCGGTGCCGCGCGCGGCGAGGAAGGTGTTGGCCATGCCGCCGCCGATCACCAGCGCGTCGACCTTCTTCACCAGGTTCATCAGAAGGTCGATCTTGGTCGAGACCTTGGCGCCGCCGACAATGGCAACCACAGGACGGACCGGATTGCCGAGCCCCTTCTCCAGCGCCTCGAGCTCAGCCTGCATGGTGCGGCCGGCATAGGACGGCAACAGCCGCGCCAGGCCTTCGGTCGAGGAGTGGGCGCGGTGGGCGGCGGAAAAGGCGTCGTTGACGAAAATGTCGCCATTGGCGGCGAGCCTTTCGGTGAAGGCCGGATCGTTCTTTTCCTCGGTCTTGTAAAAGCGGGTGTTCTCCAGCAGCAGCACGTCGCCCTTGTTCATGGCGGCGACGGCGCTTCCGGCCGTATCGCCGACGCAATCCGAGGCAAAGCCGACGGGACGGCCAAGCACCTCGGCGGTGGCTTTCGCGATCGGCTCCAGCGAGAATTCCGGCGAGGGGCCATCCTTCGGCCGGCCGAAATGGGCGAGCAGGATGACCTTGGCGCCCTTGCCGGACAGCTCGGCGATGGTCGGCGCGATGCGCTCGATGCGGGTGGCGTCGGTGACCTTGCCGTCAGCGACCGGCACGTTGAGGTCGACCCGCACCAGCACGCGCTTGCCGCTGATATTGCCGATATCGTCGAGTGTCTTGAAGGCGGCCATGCTGGTTCCTTTCCGTGAAAATCGCCGGGACCATACCTCGCATCAATGACGATGCAAGGCTTGAGCCGCGGCGCGCGTTAAATTTTGAAGTCAGGGCGAAGGTAGCGGTGATGCTGGCGACGAACTTGCTTTGGTTGGCGGCCAGACGGATCGTGGTCAGCTCTCGGTCCCTGCCTTTTCCGCGGCAGGCTCCGAGGACGGCTTCTCCTCAGCCGGAGCCTCCGCGACATGCGTCCCCGTCGGCCTGCGCCAGTTGCGGATGAAGGCAACGACACGGTCGCCGATCTCGCCGGCACTGAGGAAGACCGGCACCCGTGCCACCGGGGCGGTCGGCTCGAAGGACAGGCCGAGGCCCGTAATCTTGCCCTTGTCGTCGACGTCGCGGACGATCAGCTCGATCGGGCCGATCAGCACACGGTCGGCATATTCGGCATGGCCGCCGAGACGCGCCGTGACCAAGGCGCCGACAGTCAGCCTGCGCTCGGCTTCGCTCAGGCCCGGCCCATAGGCGGCCTCCAGTTCCTCGGCCGAACGGGCAGGATCGACGGCGAAGGCGCCGAAGAAATCGGCATCCTCGGGGTCGACCACCGCACGGCTGGCGAACAGCTTGTCGAGCAGGCGCGGATAGCGGTCGGGGACGAAGATGTAGACCTGGTCGCCGGCGGCGAGCCGGCCCATGTCCTGGAAGCGCATCGAGCGGCCGTCGCGCAGCACCAGCGAGGGCCGTGCCCAGCGCGGGATGCGCTCGCCGCGCGCCACCGGGCTGCCGGGGGCGACACGGTAGGCGAGCAACTCGTGATGGGCCGAGCCCGGCAGTTCGAGCTCGACCTTGTCCAGCGGCCCGAGCCTCGCGGGCACGATCAGGCCGAGCCGGCGCGCCAGCGGCCCGACCGTCCAACCCTGCACCACCAGCGACACCAGCACGATGATGAAGGCGGTGTTGAAGATGACGCGGCCGTTCTCCAGTCCGCCGAGCAGCGGCGTGATCGCAAGCAGGATCGACACAGCGCCGCGCAGCCCGACCCAAGACACGAACGCGACCTCGGGGCGCGGCAGACGGAACGGGATCAGGCAGAGCCAGACGGCGACCGGCCGCGCGACAAACATCAGGAACAGGCCAAGCAGCACTGCCGGCACCAGGATCGCCGGGAATTGCGAGGGCGTCGCGAACAGCCCCAAGATCAGGAACATGATGATCTGCGCCAGCCACGACATGCCGTCCTGGAAGCGCTTCAGGATTGTGACGGCGCGGATGTCGGAGTTGCCGGCAATCAGACCAGCGAGATAGACCGCCAGAAAACCCGACCCGCCGATGGCGCCGGCGGCGGCGAACACCATCAAGGACAAGGTCAGCACGAAGATCGGCAGCAGGCCGTGGTCGAGATTGAGCCGGTCGACGAGGCGCACTATGCCGAGGCCGCCAAGCACGCCGACAATGGCGCCGAGGCCCATATTGAGCAGGAAGCCGAGGATCAGGTCGGTGACCAGCATATGGGTCTCGGGATTGGCGTGGGCGGCGATGATCTCGACCAGCGTGATGGTCAGGAAGATGGCGATCGGGTCGTTGGTGCCGGATTCGACTTCGAGTGTCGCCCGCACGCGCTCGCGCAGATTGATCTCGCCGGCGCGCAGCAGGAAGAACACCGCGGCCGCGTCGGTCGAGGCGACGGCAGCACCAAGCAGAAAGGATTCCAGCCAGCTGAGATCGAGCAGATAGTAGGCGGCGGCGCCGAACAGGCCGGTGGTCAGAAGCACGCCGAAAGTCGCCAATGACAGCGCCGGCCCGGCCGCCTGGCGCAGCGCGTTGAGGGGTGTGCCGAAACCGGAATCGAACAGGATGACCGCCAGCGCCAATGAGCCGGCAAAATAAGCCAGGCGCGCATTGTCGAATTCGATGCCGAGACCGTCGGCGCCGGCGGCGAGGCCGATGCAGAGGAACAGGAGGAGCAGCGGAGCGCCGAAGCGGAAGGCGATCAGGCTCGAGAACGCTGCGGCGACAACAAGCGCTGTGCCGACCAGCGTGACGAGATAGATCGCATGCTCCATCCGTGATTTGCCCCCTCGAATTCCTCTTCTTCCGATTTACGGGAGAGTGGGGCGAAGGCATGGCCAGCGCAAGGCGGGAGCGTGGTTTTTTGGCCGAGGCTTGCAACTTCGTCATCCCGGGGCGTAGCAGGTGCGAAGCTCCGTCGTGGAGACCCCGGGATCCATTGGTCGTCGAGTGCATCGGAGGAGAATTCCAGATCGAAGCAACGCTCTGGAGGTCGCGGCATGCATCCTCGGGTCTGCGCTGCGTCGCTACGCTCCTTGCTCCGCCCGTGGAGGACAAAAGGATGAGCGCTGCAAACGAAAACGCCCGGACAAAGCCGGGCGTTTGAAGCTATGAGACTAAATCTAGAGCCTGCAATCAGGCGATGGTCTTGCCGAAGGCGACCGCGGTGTCGCCCATGCGGTTCGAGAAGCCCCACTCATTGTCGTACCAGGACAGCACCGAAACGAAGTTGCCGTCCATGACCTTGGTCTGGTCGAGCGCCATGATCGAGGAGCGCGGATCGTGGTTGAAGTCGATCGAGACGTTCGGGTGATGGGTGACGCCGAGAATGCCCTTGAGCTTGCCGTTGGAGGCGGCGATCACCGCTTCGTTGATCTCCTGCACGGTCGTGGCGCGCTTGGCGATGAACTTGAAGTCGACGACCGAGACATTCGGCGTCGGCACGCGGATCGAGATGCCGTCGAGCTTGCCCTTGAGATCGGGCAGGACGAGGCCGATCGCCTTGGCGGCGCCGGTCGAGGTCGGGATCTGCGAGAGTGCTGCGGCGCGGGCGCGGTAGAGATCCTTGTGCATGGTGTCCAGCGTCGGCTGGTCGCCCGTGTAAGAGTGGATCGTCGTCATCATGCCCTTTTCGATGCCGACGGTCTCGTGCAGCACGGCAGCCAGCGGCGCAAGGCAGTTGGTGGTGCAGGACGCATTCGAGATGACGATGTGGTCCTTGTTCAGCTTGTCGTGGTTGATGCCGTAGACGACGGTGAGGTCGGCGCCTTCGGCAGGCGCCGAGACCAGCACGCGCTTGGCGCCGGCGGTCAGGTGCGCGGCGGCCTTGTCGCGGGCGGTGAAGATGCCGGTGCATTCGAGCGCGATGTCGACGCCCAGTTCCTTCCACGGCAGCTGCGCCGGGTCCTTGATCGCGGTGACCTTGAAAGTCTCCTTGCCGACCGTGATCTGGTCGCCGGACACCGAGACTTCGTGCGGGAAGCGGCCGTGCACGCTGTCATAGCGCAGCAGATGCGCGTTGGTCTCGACCGGGCCGAGATCGTTGACGGCGACGACGTCGATATCCTTGCGGCCGGATTCGTGGATGGCGCGCAGGATGTTGCGGCCGATGCGGCCAAATCCGTTGATGGCAACTCTGACGGTCATTTTACTCTCCCTGGGAGCTGAAGGCGGCAGATGGGTCCGCAGCTTCATAGCGGCGGACGGCACAAGAATCCAGCCGCAGAAGGCCGAATTTAAATCGATTAGGTTGGTCCAGTCCCGCAAAATAGCCTTAAGCGGTTCGCGGGGCCGACTTTGGTATTACTTGCTGTGCAGGCGGGCTTCCGCTGCCTTGGCCGCGGCTTCGGCGGTGATGCCGAAATGCGGGTAAAGCTGTTCGATGGTGCCGGAGGCGCCGAAGCCGTGCATGCCGATGAAGATGCCGTCGGAGCCGATCAGGTGATCCCAGCCCTGGCGGATGCCGGCTTCGATCGCCATCTTGATCGGCGCGCTGCCGATGGTCTTCTTGCGATAGGCGTCGCTCTGCTGGTCGAACAGCTCGAAGCAAGGCACCGACACGACGCGGGTCGGGTGGCCGTGCTTTTCAAGCAGGTCACGGGCGGCGAGCGCGATCTCGACCTCGGAGCCGGTGGCGAAGATCGTCACCGCCGCCTCGCCGCTGGCCGCGGCCAGTTCATAGGCGCCCTGGCTGCTCAGGTTCTTGGCCGAGAATTCGGTGCGCACCGTCGGCAGGTTCTGGCGGGTCAGAGCCAGCGTCGACGGCGTCTTTTCCGTCTCAATGGCGATCTGCCAGCATTCCGCGGTTTCCACCGCGTCGGCCGGACGGAAGACATTGTGGTTTGGGATGGCGCGCAGGGCCGCCAGATGCTCGACCGGCTGGTGGGTCGGGCCGTCTTCGCCCAGACCAATGGAATCATGGGTCATGACGAAGATCGAGCGGATGCCCATCAGCGAAGCCAGGCGCATCGACGGGCGGGCATAGTCGGAGAAGCACATGAAGGTGCCGCCATAGGCGATCAGGCCGCCATGCAGCGTCAGGCCGTTGAGCGCGGCGGCCATGCCATGCTCGCGGATGCCGTAATGGACATAACGCTGGCCGTAATCGTCGGGCGTGATGTTCTTGGTCTGGCTGGTCTTGGTGTTGTTGGAGCCGGTCAGGTCGGCCGAGCCGCCGATGGTCTCGGGCACGGCGCCGTTGATGATTTCCAGCGCCATTTCCGAGGACTTGCGGGTGGCGACCTTCGGCTTGTCGGCCGACAGCTTCTTCTTGTAGTCGGCGATGACGGCATCGAAGTTGGAGGGCAGCTTGCCGGCGAGGCGGCGCTCGAACTCTGCCTTGAGCTTGGCGTCGGCCTTGGCCAGGCGCCCTTCCCAGTCGGTGCGCGGCTTGGCGCCGGCCTTGCCCGCGGTGCGCCAGGCGTCGAGGATGTCGGCCGGAATCTCGAAAGGCGGCGAGTCCCAGTTGAAGAACTTGCGCGCGCCGGCGATCTCGTCGGCGCCGAGCGGAGAGCCGTGCGCCTTGTTGGTGCCGGCCTTGGTCGGTGCGCCGAAGCCGATGGTCGTCTTGCAGGCGATCATAGTCGGCTTGTCGGAATGACGGGCGGCCTCGATGGCATAGGCGATGGCTTCGGGATCGGTGCCGTCAATGTGGCTGGCATTCCAGCCGGAGGCCTGGAAGCGGGCGACCTGGTCGGTGTTGTCGGCGAGCGAGACCGGCCCGTCGATCGAGATGTTGTTGTTGTCCCAGAAGACGATCAGCTTGTTCAGTTTGAGGTGGCCAGCCAGCGCGATGGCTTCCTGCGACACGCCTTCCATCAGGCAGCCGTCGCCGGCCAGTACATAGGTGTAGTGGTCGACGAGGTCGTTGCCGAAGGCGGCGTTCATGATGCGCTCGCCGAGCGCGAAGCCGACTGAATTGGCGAGACCCTGGCCGAGCGGGCCGGTCGTCGTCTCGATGCCGGTGGCATGGCCGTATTCTGGATGGCCCGCGGTCTTGGAACCGAGCTGGCGGAAATGCTTGATCTGGTCGATCGTCATGTCCTCGTAGCCGGTCAGATGCAGCAGCGAATAGAGCAGCATCGAGCCGTGGCCGGCCGACAGGATGAAACGGTCGCGGTCCGGCCAATGGGGGTTCTTCGGATCGTATTTCAGGAACTTCGTGAACAGCACGGTGGCGATGTCGGCGCAGCCCATGGGCAGGCCGGGGTGGCCGGACTGGGCCTTTTCGACAGCGTCCATGGCGAGAAAACGGATCGCATTGGCCATCCGGTCATGTTGTTCACGCGACGTCATGGTACCTCCGGGGTGGGGATTTGCGGGCTTGGCAGAGCCCTGGAAAGGGTGCGCGACACATAGCAGGCGCGGGCTTTTAGTCAACAAATCGGCTGCACATTTGCCGGTCTTGTGATGGCGGGGGGAGGCCTGCATTAGCGTTAGCGGGGGACAGTCGCGAGAGCTTTGTTGACGTTGCCTTCACCCGGTGCCTAATGTTTCCGGGATAACGCGTTCTGAACGCGAGCGATTCGGTGATGGGCAGGGCAGGACGAAGGCCATGACCGGGGAAACCACACTCAAGGAAGTCATCCACAGGCTGGGCAAGGCCATCGAGGGCTTGGAAAATGCCGTCGCGGCCAAGCTTGAGCATGAGCGCGACTACTCCGAAGCCGAGGCCGAAGTGCAGCGGATGAACGCCGACCGTTCCCGGCTGGCGCAGGAACTCGACAATTCCGAAGCCCGCGCCGAACGGCTGGAAGATGCCAACAAGGAAGTGTCGCGCCGCCTGGTGACCGCCATGGAAACCATCCGCGCGGTGCTGGACAGATAGGAGCTGCAGGCCATGGCACAGGTCACGGTTTCCATCGACGGCAAGCAGTACCGCATGGCCTGCGACGAAGGCCAGGAAGAGCATCTGATCGATCTGGCCGAACGCTTCGATCGTTATGTCTCGCATCTGAAGGATTCATTCGGCGAGATCGGCGACCAGCGGCTGACGGTGATGGCCGGCATCATGGTGATGGACGAGCTTTCCGAGCTGCAGAAGCGCGTCAAGGGCATGGAGACCGAGGTGCAGACGCTGCGCAAGACGCGCGACGAAGCGTTGACCAAGGCAGACAAGAACGACACGGTGTTGACCAGCGCGCTCGGCGCGCTCGCCCAGCGCATGGAAGACCTGGCCACGTCGCTCGCGGTCAACAAGGCCTGAGCGCAGCCTTTTCCAATAGAAACGAAAGATTTGTCGGGGCCGATGCCGGGTCCGTAGAACGAAAGTGCCCGTTCCGTCGCCGGCAAGAGTTTCCTATTGTCTCGCAGCCGCGATTTATGCGTTAAGATGCGGCAATGCCGGAGCGTGGCTGCCGCCTTGGTGCCGCTCCTCACGAAATCTGTTGCAGGGGAAATGTGCTATGAGCCTTCGTATCAACGACATCGCGCCGGACTTCACCGCCGAGACGACGCAAGGGACGATCAATTTCCATGACTGGGTCGGCGACGGCTGGGCGATCCTTTTCAGCCATCCGAAGAATTTTACCCCGGTCTGCACGACCGAGCTTGGCACGATGGCCGGGCTCGAGGGCGAGTTCAAGAAGCGCAACGTCAAGGTCATCGGCATTTCCGTCGATCCCGTTGCGAGCCACGACAAGTGGCAGGCCGACATCAAGACGGCGACCGGCCAGACGGTGAACTACCCGCTGATCGGCGACAAGGACCTCAAGGTGGCCAAGCTCTATGACATGCTGCCGGCGGGCGCCGGCGAGACGTCGGAAGGCCGCACGCCGGCCGACAACGCCACGGTGCGCTCGGTCTATGTCATCGGGCCGGACAAGAAGATCAAGCTGGTGCTGACCTATCCGATGACCACCGGCCGCAACTTCGACGAGATCCTGCGCGCCGTCGATTCCATGCAGCTCACCGCCAAACACCAGGTGGCGACGCCGGCGAACTGGAAGCAGGGCGAGGACGTGATCATCACCGCCGCCGTCTCCAACGAGGATGCGATCAAGCGCTTCGGCGCTTTTGACACGATCCTGCCCTATCTCAGGAAGACCAAGCAGCCGTCCGCCTAGGTTTTCTCGGCCCGGGTCGTTTCGATTTTTTCCTGTTTCCGGGCAAGGCGTGCTTGACGGGTGCGCCTTGCCAGATGACCATGCTGGTTGTTCACTCCGGCAGAAAAAATCATTCCTGCCGGAGCCAGGGGCAGGGGGTCGGAAATTGGACGCAGCTTTGGCCAAGCCGCTGGTCAGCGGCTTTTACGACAAGCCGACCGGAGCCATACAGTATGTCGTCGCCGATCCGGCGACGAAGCGCTGCGCCATCATCGACCCGATCCTCGATTTCGACGAGAGGTCCGGCGCGACGGCGACGAAAAGCGCCGATGCCTTGCTGGACTTCATCCAGGCAAACGGACTGGAACTCGAGTGGATCCTCGATACCCATCCGCATGCCGATCATTTCTCGGCGGCACATCATCTTCATGAGAAGACCGGCGTGCCGACGGCGATCGGCGACAGGGTGGTCGAGGTCCAGAACCTGTGGAAGGCGATCTACAACTGGCCGGATTTTCCCGCCGACGGCTCGCAGTGGGACCGGCTGTTTGGCGAAGGCGATACCTTTCGGATCGGCAGCCTTCCGGTCACGGTGCTGTTTTCGCCCGGCCACACGCTGGCTTCGATCACCTATGTCATAGGTGATGCCGCCTTCATCCACGATACGCTGTTCATACCCGATAGCGGCACGGCAAGGGCAGATTTTCCCGGCGGTAGTGCTGCGCGGCTGTGGCGCTCGATCCAGGGCATCCTGGCATTACCGGACGACACGCGCGTCTTCGTTGGCCACGATTACCAGGAGGGTGGCCGCGAGCCGCGTTGGGAGAGTACGGTGGCGGAGCAGAGGGCGAAGAATATCCACCTGGTTGCGGCGCGTACCGAGGCCGAGTTCGTCGCCTTGCGCGAAGCGCGCGACCGGACCCTGCCGATGCCGCGGCTCATCCTGCATGCGCTGCAGGTCAACATGAATGGCGGGCGGCTGCCCGAGCCGGAAGCCAATGGCAGGCGCTACCTGAAGTTTCCGCTGGATGGGTTTTGAGATTAGTTTAGTTCCCTTCTCCCCGTCACTATACGGGAGAAGGTGGCGGCAGCCGGATGAGGGGCAGCGCCAGTGTTCGCGACAATCGCGCCCGGCTGTGATGCTCTGAAAATCTCGCAGCGCCAGCGCCGCCCCTCATTGTCCTGCCGGACATTTCTCCCCGTGGAGTGACGGGGAGAAAGGGGCTCTGTCGCCGGCTTCGCCAAACAAAAAGCGGCGCCAGTTTCCCGACGCCGCCTGTTGTTTCGTAACCGAACCTGGCCTTATGCCGCGGGCTGCGCCTCGATCGTGCGCAGGGCCTGCATCTGGCGCTTGGCGGCGGCCTTGACGGCGTCCTGCACCTTCTCGAAGGCGCGCACCTCGATCTGGCGCACGCGCTCGCGGCTGATGTCGAACTCGGCCGACAGCTCTTCCAGGGTCAGCGGCTCTTCGGCGAGGCGACGAGCCTCGAAGATGCGCCGCTCGCGATCGTTGAGCACGGCAAGCGCGCCCGACAGCATGCCGCGCCGGTTTTCCAGCTCGTCCTGCTCGATCAGCATATCTTCCTGGCTTTCGTGGTCGTCGACCAGCCAGTCCTGCCATTCGCCGGATTCACCTTCGCTGGCGCGGATCGGCGCGTTGAGCGAAGCGTCGCCCGACAGGCGGCGGTTCATCGACACGACTTCGGCTTCGGAGACGTTCAACCGGGTGGCGATCTCGGTGATCTGATCGGGCTTCAAATCGCCATCGTCGAGCGCCTGGATCTTGCCCTTCACCTTGCGCAGGTTGAAGAACAGGCGCTTCTGGTTGGCGGTCGTGCCCATCTTGACCAGGCTCCACGAGCGCAGGATGTATTCCTGGATCGAGGCCTTGATCCACCACATGGCGTAGGTCGCGAGGCGGAAGCCACGCTCGGGTTCGAATTTCTTGACGGCCTGCATCAGGCCGACATTGCCTTCCGAGATCACTTCGCCGATCGGCAGGCCGTAGCCGCGATAGCCCATGGCGATCTTGGCGACGAGCCGAAGGTGGCTGGTGACGAGCTTGTGTGCGGCGGACGTGTCTTCATGCTCGGCGTAACGCTTGGCGAGCATGTACTCTTCCTGCGGCTGAAGCATGGGAAAGCGACGGATTTCTTCCAGGTAGCGGCTGAGGCCGCCTTCGCCGGAAACGATACTGGGTAGTGACTGGGCCATGATAGCGCCCCCTCTCTATTGGAGTGATGCCCCCGAAACGCGGCGGGCATGTGACGCGAGCACCAAAAGGCTCGCCCGCGACAGGTGTTTTATACAGGAACAAAACCAGAAAAGACAGGCATTTGTTCAACACGAAACAGTGTGTCACGCCAAAGTGAACAATGCCGCTCAGGTTTTAGATGACCGGTTCAGACCTTGCGAAAGCCGCCGACGAGTTCCTCCATGTCCCCCGGTATCGGCGCCTCGAACCTCATCGATAGATGGGTAGCCGGGTGACGAAATGCAAGGAGCCAGGCATGCAAAGCCTGGCGAGAAAAGGCCTTGACCTGGCTTTTCAGCGGTTCGGGCAGCCGGTTGGCCTTGGTGCGGAAGGCCTGGCCGTAATCGGGGTCGCCGATGACGGGATGGCCGATATGGGCCATGTGGACGCGGATCTGGTGGGTGCGGCCGGTCTCGAGCCGGCATTCGACCAGGCTGGCGGTGGCGAACTCCTGCTGGTCCTCGCCGAAACGCTCCTTGACGGTGAAATGGGTGACGGCGTGGCGGGCGTCGTCGCGGCCTTCCGGCACCACGGCGCGGCGCACGCGGTCGGCGGCGCGGCCGAGCGGCGCGTCTACCGTTCCCGTCGGCCGCGGCGGGATGTCCCAGACCAGCGCCAGATAGGCGCGTTCGAGATCGCCGGTGCGGCCGTGGTCAGCAAAGGCTTCCGACAGCGCCTTATGGGCGCGGTCGGTCTTGGCTACCACCATGACGCCGCTGGTCTCCTTGTCGAGGCGGTGGACGATGCCCGGGCGCCGGACGCCGCCAATGCCGGAAAGACTGTCGCCGCAATGGTGGATCAGGGCGTTGACCAGCGTGCCGGTCCAGTTGCCGGCGCCTGGATGGACGACGAGGCCGGCCGGCTTGTTGATGACGATCAGCTCATCGTCTTCATAGAGCACGTTGAGCGCGATGTTCTCGCCTTGCGGCTCCGCCGGCTCCGGCTCGGGCATGACGACCGATACGCGCTCGCCGGCTGCCATCTTGCGTTTGGTCTCATCGACAGGCTTGCCGTCGATCGTGACAGCGCCCTGCCGGATCAGCATCTGCACCCGGCTGCGCGACATATCGGGGCCAAGGGCGGTCGCCAGCCACTGGTCGAGGCGCTGGCCGGCCGCTTCCGCGCCGGCTTCGAGCACGGTTGGCTCCGCCTCTATGAATTGTCTGGTCTCTTCGTTATGAGCGCTCATCGAAACCGTTCCGGAATGTTCTGCCATGGCCCGGCCCGCCGACGACGAAGATCAGGAAAAGCCGCTCGACCCCGAGATCGAAAAGGTGCGCGGCAGGCTCATCCGCTTCATGGCCATCAACCTCGGCCTGCTATTGCTGGCCCTTATGGTGGTGATCGCGGCCATTGTCTACAAATCGCGCAAAGCGCCGCCCACGAACCCGCCGCTCGCCAACGACATTCCAGTACCGCCCGGCGAGCCGCTCGCGGCCGACATCGTGCTGCCGGTGGGAGCCAAGGTGATCAGCCAGGCGCTGTCGGGCAATCGCATCTCGATCGACGCCGAACTCAGCGACGGCAGCCGCGCCATTTTCATCTACGACATCGCCGAACGCCGCATCATCGGCCGCTTCGCCATCCGCAACAAATGAGGCGGCTGACGCAGCAAAAACGTTTGCCGTGCGGACAAACAAGTTTGCCGCGCGGACAAACAAGTTTGCCGCTGATATGACCGGGTTTGCTGAAAGCCGCCGCATTGCCACCGTCACCCTCGTCGTCGCCGACTATGACGAGGCGATTGCCTGGTATGTCGGCAAGCTTGGCTTTGCGCTCTGCGACGACATCAATCTCGGTGACGGCAAGCGCTGGGTGACGGTAACGCCGACGGCCGGGCAAGCTCCGCGGCTGCTTCTGGCGGAAGCGTCGGACGATTTGCAGAAAAGCCGCATCGGCGACCAGACCGGCGGCCGGGTGGCTTTCTTCCTCGAAACCGATGATTTTGCCAAAGACCATGCGGCGATGCTCGAAAACGGCGTCGACTTTCGCGAGACGCCGCGCCATGAGCCCTATGGCACGGTGGCGGTTTTCGCCGATCTCTATGGCAATCTCTGGGACCTGATCGAGCCGAAACACTAGGTCTGCAAACCGACATTCCACAGAAGCGGTCCGGCTGCTCGAAGCCCAGTTGCTTTTTCCAAACCGTCAGCCTATATCGCCGGTTCTTGAACGCGCCCATCGTCTAGCGGTCAGGACACCGCCCTCTCACGGCGGGAACAGGGGTTCGATTCCCCTTGGGCGTACCAAGGATTTCAATCATCTAGCTGCGGCTCAGCCAAAACCGTCAAATAACGGTCGAATATGAGTCCCGTGGGCCGCATTTTGGCGCTGCCGGCTGACATCATAAAGGTCTGGCCCTACCGGCTTCCGAGCTCCGGCGTCACCGCGTGATGCGTGAATTGCAGATTTCCGGGCGGCGCGGCCGGCGTCGAGTTCATCCCCGAGAATGGCTGTGGTGCCCGTGTGAGACTCCGAAGACATGAGTGAACGCACGGCGGCGATAGCAGCTCTCAGCGTCCACCCCGTCTATATTCGCCGGGATCGATAAAGGTCCCTGCCCACAAGTTACGTTTGGCAACGCGGGCTTCGCGCTCTTCGGCAAGGTATCGCGGCGCTTGTTTGTCAGTGACCGCCAATCCGTGTTTCACCAGGTCTCGCCCGAGATCGATGCTCCCCGCGAAGCAGACACCGACATCGTCGTCATTGCGGTCCTTGCCTTCGATGGTGCAAGATACATCCCCTATAGCAATGAGATTGCGAATGTGGTCGCGCGCATACCTGCCGCAGGGCCAGATCTTGTCAGCGGCATCGAAACACGTCTGCGAAAGTTCGGGGGCATCGATACCGAGCAGCTGAACTCGGTTCTTGTCATGCCATAGCGTGTCGCCGTCATGAGCAAACCAATGCTCTCCTGCGGACACGGGGCTACAGGTGAGCACGAAGGCAAGAGCAAGGGTCAATCTACACATGGCCGATCAATGTGATTATTGCGCCTTCTCGTCGTATTTGAAAGTGGACCGTTTCGACAGTGTGGTGCAGAAGCTCCACCCAGTACGTGGTCCCCCGCCCCCACCATCCTGCACCGCCGACGCGCCTCCCGCGCATTGGCGCTTCGCTGTGGCGGTGCTCGCCTATGCGCGCGCCCGCCCGACGCTCTCGCGCCATTCTTCCCGCTTGCGCGGCCATTCGGAATAGGGCGCGGACAGCGTGTGGTGTATCAGGCCGATGCGCTTGTCATCGCGGCCGGCGGCTCGGCAATTCGGGCAATAGAAGAACGGCTGGAGTGGGACGGGAGAACAAAAGAGTCCGCCACCGTCAATGGACTCGGCGCCGAGCCTATGGCTCGCTACAGGGCCAATCTTCAGGCCTCGTCAAGCCAGAAGGCAACTCGGTCCGGGCGTCTCCGCAAGCCATGTTGAGCTGCCACTGGGACAGACCCGCCGAATTGGAAAGATCGAGGCCCTCGATACGGGTCAGAAAGAAAAAAGCTCGGTCAAAGTCTATCGGCGCGGTGAACGTCGCTCCTCGGAAGTCCGCCCGCGCGAGATTGGCAAACGAAAAGCGGCTGCCGCTGATATCGGCGTCATGGAACTGCGCTCGCCCCAATTCCGCCTTTGTGAAATCAACATTGGTCAGATTGGCGTCCTGGAAATTCGAGCGCTGCACTTCTGCGCCCGTAAACACAGCGCCCTGCGCGTCCATATGGCTGAAGTCGGTCCTGTAGGCCTCGATTTTGTCGAACCGGGCGCCTTTGGCGGTCGAGTCGGCCAGGGAAGCACGCACAAGCGTTGCCTTCTCAAAATTTGCCGCAAGGAGATTGCTGTTCCTGAGGTCGGTCGAAGTGAAATCAACACCGATCAGGTTCGCCCCGCTCAAGTCCTGTCCCTTTAGGATGAGAAGCTTTTTGTCACAGTCCTGCCAATTGACGCCAGGCGTCGCGGCTGCGTCGCAATTTTGAGCGGCAGCAGCGTTCTGCCAAGCAAATACAATGCAAACCGCCAGAACCAAGCTGGACGCGCCGTAAGCTCTGGTTCGTCTCAAAGTCATTGTTGCTGGACCTCTGCTACTTGCCGACAATCAACCTTACCACATCTGCTGACACTCGAAAGCGACGGCGTTTTGCCCGCTAGTCCCCACCGCCAAATGAAAAGCCCGCCACCATGAGGCAGCGGGCCATTGTCCATCAAAAGTTACGCGGCGTAGCCGGCGATAACTTCCTCCCGGCTCATCGTGTGGTCCTGCGCAGCGTCATAGCGGCGTAGCAGATCGGTCAGAGAAATTGAGCCTGCTGGCACATAGCTACCGCGACCCGTCGGTATGAGCCCCGCCGTAAATGGTCGCCCGAAGCGCGGGTCGAACGCGGACGCCATGGCACTGGGAACAGATAAAAGACAAAGGCGGGCAATGGCGAAGAGGTGCCGCCAAGGCATACGCCCTCTCACGGCGGGAACAGGGTTCGATTCCCCTTGGACGTACCAAGCAACGGCTCCGCCGTTTCTTCCCTCGACAATTTTCAGGCAAGCCGTCGTGCGGATCGCGTTTGATCGCGAGGGTCGGCGGCATCAGCGAAACCCGGCCAGTCCGTGCACCCGGATACACCCAATTTAAGTCAGGTCTCGAGGCTTGAAAGCGCAGGAATCTCTGTTACTTGCGGTGCGGGGATAGCATCTGCGGCAACGCGGATTTGGGTCGGGTAGAGTGGTAATGACCTCGGTGAAAATGACATGCCCGCATTGCCACGGCAGCGGGAAGATTTTCGATTGCTCCAGATGGTACGCGTCAAAAGGGTATTGCTGCCCGCAAGGGACGCATCGGGCCGGCTGCCCGGGGCAGACCATGGCATGCGCTGAATGCGGGGGCCTGGGCACATTGGCGGAAGCCGAGTTCAGAGCTGTCGCCTAGGGAATATCCAGCAGCCTTGAAGGCTTGGCTCTTTTCATCTTCACTACCATGCGCTGGTCGACATCGTCGCTTCTGGCGCGTCGCTGCCAATTGCACTAGCATCATTGTTCGAGGCCCTTGCCAAAGGGCTCGTTGCGGCGCGCAGAACGCCGGGGAACAGATTGGGAAAAGCCGCCAGGCATGCACATCCGCCGCACGCATGGCGTTCGGCGATAGCGCTACGTGGCAGGATCTAACCTCGCCCCGGAAGGCGAGGGCCGGCGAGGAGGAGACCGATGCAGAAACTGCAATCGCAGGGCGTCCATCACATCACGCTGGTCGGCGCCGGGCGCCAGACCTCCATCGATTTCTGGGAGGGCGTGCTTGGCATGCCGTTCATCTTCGAGCAGCCCAATCTCGACAAGCCCAAGGAAAGCCACCTCTATTTCGATCCGGGCGACGGAAGGCTGATCACCATCTTCACCGACGAGAGCCGCACGGCGGTGGCGCGGCGCACGCCGACCGAGCCGGGCTGCGTCCACCACATCGCCTTTGCCGTGTCGCGCGTCACCTTCGTGCAGGCGGTCGCCCGGCTGGACGAGCGCGCCATCAAGCACAGCGGCGTCAAGGATCGCGGCTTCATGGATTCGATCTATTTCGAGGATCCGCTCGGCCTTTTGATCGAGTTGGCGTCCTACCGCTTCGAACCGCCGACCGGCTTCACCCATGCCGACGTGTTGATGCAGGCGCACAAGCTGCGCGTCGCGCGCGGCGACTACAACATCGCCGAAGTGCATCTTGCCGATGCGATCCAGACGCTGGTCGAATGGTCACGCGCGACCTTGTCGGACGACCGGATGCCGAAGAATCCATACTGACGGCCAACAAAAGGGGAGAACCACAATGGCAAAGACAGCGAAGAGCGCTGGGAAATCAGCAGCCAAGGCAACGACGAAAGCCGCCGCCAAGCCTGCGGCGAAGCCGGCTGCAAAAGCAGCGACCAAGGCGGTAGCCAAAAAGGCCGCGCCAAAGGCCGCCAAGGCCAAGGCGGCGAAAAAACCGGCGCTGAAGATCAGCATGCTGAAGCCGAGCGTCAACAACATGACGGTCCGTGTGTTTGCGCGCGCGGCCGGGTTCGACGCCGCCGAGACCGATGCTTGGGGTCATACGCGCTCGCCCGAATATATGGCGCGCAATCCGGCGCATCTGACGCCGATGATCGAGGACAAGGGGCTGCCCAGAGGGGTGCTGTGGGAAAGCTGCGCCATCATGCAGTATCTCGCCAACAAGCACGGGCTGGAGAAATTCTATCCCAAGGCGCCGGCCAAGCGGGCGATGGTCGACAGCGCCATGTTCTATCTCATCGGCACGCTCTACCCCTATGTGGCGCGCGCAACCTATCCGGCGCTCGGCTTCCCGCAATATGCCGGCGAGGTCGGCCACAGCGACGCGCATCCGGAGAAGAAATCCGAGGCGCAGAAGGCTGCCATGGCCGCGATTGCCGAGCCGCTGGAGGTATTTCACTCCTTCTTCCGGGACGGCAAGCCGTTCATCGGCGGCAAGCACCCGTCGATCGCCGACATCCGCCTGGCATCGACGCTCGAATTCCTGGCCGTCATCGACTACCCGCTGCCCAAATGGGCGAAGGAGTATGTCGCGGCGATCGAGAAGAAACTCGGCAAGGCCTATGCCGAGCCGGCAGGCGATGTCAGAGGCTATATCGCCTATGTGAAATCACAGGCCAGCGCGCAAAGCTAAGGATTCGTTAACCAAAGCCCTGTCTATTGAGGGCAATCCACCCCGCGACCACGGATGTACTGGCGCCAAAGTGGAAGGAAAGGTCGGCGCAATGCCGGCCTTTTGCTTTTCGCCGATGCGCCACAAGACGCGTCCCCGCGCTCCGCCATAAAGTCTGACATCAGGCATATTGCCATTGCCGGCGTCGACCCTACCATCATGCTTGGCGGCCGGGGTACGAGGAGCTTTGCCATGAAAGGCGTGGCGGCATTGTTTGCGATTGCCGGTGTTGTGTTGGCTGGAGGCTACCCGTCCAATGCCGCGTCGCTCGACACCATGACGGAGGTCGGCAATGCGATCCAGGCGTGCTGGACGCCACCGACCGATGCCGGAAATGCCAGCGTTACCTTGAGCTTTAGCTTCAAGCGCGACGGCACGTCGATCGGTCCGTCGCGCCCGACGGCGATCAAGGTCGATGGCGACGCCAATGCCAAGAAGGCGTTTGTCGACGCCGCAACCACGGCTCTGCAGAAATGTCTGCCGCTGAGCTTCTCGCCCAAGCTTGTCCAAGGCGTCGCGGGCAATGTCTTCACCATGCAGTTCGCCTCGCCCAAGCAATAGGTCACTCAGTTGTGCCGGCGCCTTATGTCGACATGCCGCTGCAGGTCCGGTGTCTCGAAAACGTAGTCGGCCCAGGCGGATTCGGGAATCTGGCCCGCAAGGTAGCATTCCAGCAGCAGGCTGTGCTCGGGGTCGAGGGGTCTCGGCGCCCATTGATGGTCCAGCCCCAGCGAGTGGAACAGGTTCCTGGTCAGGCCAGAGACAGTGAAGTGAATAGACATCTTCGGTCTCCTTTTGTCCGACACAACGCGAGACAGCGGAGAAAGGTTTCAACCGCAAGGGCAGATAAGGCGGGACTGATCATGGCGCCGCCCCGGCCATTGTCGATGCCCGGCTTGGTCGACATGCGTCAGGCTATTCGCAGACCATCTTGTAGCGTTTGCCGGGTTGGCTGACATTCTTGCAGGTGAGCAGGTTGGCCGGTTCGGAAGCCATGCTGGGCGGGCTGGACCTGACATGCCGTCTCGGCGCAACAATTGTCGTCTTTCGGCGTGCCGCCGGCCGGTACAGCTCTTGCGGCGGCGTCGGAAACACGCCTGCTGCCGCCTGCAACTTGCTGGCCTCGGTCTGCGATGGATCGGGATCCCAGACCCGCCTGATATCCAGCGGCTTCGGGATCACAACCGTGCCGTCATAGCTGCGCGCGCAGCCGCTCGCAAGCAGCGCCAAGCACAGGAAACAAGGCACGATCCAACCAGTCATCTACAACACCCCCTGCCGACTTATAGCCCGGCCGGGGTTGCGCCGACAACCGGCGGAATACCGCAGGGCAATGTGGATCTGGTCCGTAGTCTGGATACGTTATGGTTAGCGGATCATTAATGCTTCTCGGGCACATTCCGCCGGCGAACCACCGAGAGGGTTCGGCCTTGGCTTTCGGGGTGGGAACGGGATGGCTGACGGGACTGTTGGAACACGCGGCGGACGCGGTTCCCGAAAAGGGGCTGTGAACGGCGAGGATACGTCCGTCGGGGCTCCCGAAGCGCTGCGCGAACTGGCCGAGGCCGACGCCGACTGGATCTGGGAGACCGACGCCGAACTGCGCTTTTCCTGGCTTTCAGAGAATTACCATGCCGCCACCGGCATCGACCCTGCCAGCATTCTTGGCCGCTTCCGCTTCGATTTCCTCAAGCAGATGGTGCATGGCAACAGACACGCCGCCGCGCATCTGGAGGATCTGCAGGCGCATCGGCCGTTTCGCGACTTCGTCTATGAATTGAAGGGCGGCCGTCCCGACTGCCGCTGGGTTTCGATCACCGGCTCCCCACGTTTCGACGGCAAGGGCGAATTCACCGGCTATCGCGGTATTGGCCGCAACGTCACGGCGCTGGCCGGTGCATTGGACGACCTTCGGCAGGTGCCGCCGGCGGCGGGTGAGAGCACGCAGCATCTTGCCGACCTCGAGCGGACGATGGATGCCATGCATATGGGCGTCGTGCTGCTCGACGCCAAGCTCGACACGCTCATCGTCAACAAGGCCTATCGCGACCTCTCGAGGATTCCCGACGGCGCCATCACCATCGGCGCGCCGTTCAGCCTCCTTATGGAGCTCAACCGCCGCAACGGCATCTATGGCGATCTCGATGAACAGCAGTGGCGGCATTACCTCGCCACCCGCATCGAGGAGATCCGCGCCGGCGCGGTTGCGCCGCGCGAGTTCACCCACGCCAACGGCCGCACGATGATGTTCTCGGTGACGGCGCTGTCCGGCGGCAAGCGGTTGCTGACCTACTATGACGTCACCGAGCTCAAGCTTCGCGATGCGGCAATCGAAAGCGCCAACGCAAGGGCCGCCGAAACCTTTGCCAATCTGCGCACGATGGTCGACCAGATGCCGATCGGCGTGCTTGTCCTCGATGCGGACATGCGCGCCGAGGTGATCAACCGCGCCTTCTATGATTTCTGGAAAATCGATCCGCACCGCGCCGGTATCGGTTGCGGCTTCCGCGAGCTGATGCAGGCCAGCCGCGACACGGACCCCTACGGCACCGACGACGCGACATGGCAGCGCCACATGGCAGAGCGCGAGGCCGAAATCATGGCCGGCGTGGCAGGCTCCCGGCAATTGCCGCGCAACGACGGGCGCACGCTCATTGCATCGACGGCGCCGCTCGCCGGGGGCCAGCGGCTGATCTCCTATGTCGACGTCACCGACATGAAAGACCGCGAGGCCGAACTTGCCGAGGCGCTGGAAAAATCGCGGCTGGCCGAAGCGGTGATCAACGCCGTCGAAGACCCGATCTTCGTCAAGGACGACAATCTGCGCTTTGTCTTCGTCAACGAGGCGTTCTCCGCGCTGTTTGGACAGACGCCGCAAGCGATGCTGGGCAGGCCTGGCGGCGACTTCATGCCGGGGAAGGACGCCGCGCTGTTCGAGGACAGCGAACGTGCCGTGCTGGTCACCGGCACACCTTACGAGGTGGAGGAGAATTTCGAGGTCGAGGGCGCCAGGCAGTCGCGAATCGTGCGCAAGACCCGCGTCGGCATGCCCAGCGGCCGCAACTATGTCGCCGGTTTCCTGTTCGACATTTCCGACATGAAGCGCCGCGAGACGGAAGCGGAGGATGCGCGCAAGCAGCTTGCCACCGTGCTGGAATCGTTGCCGGCTGCCGTCATTATCTACGATCGCGACGACAAGTTCGTTTTCGCCAACCGCAAGATGCAGGACACCCTGCCGGCGCTCGAACCGGTATGGAGGCCGGGCTGCAGCTTCCGCGAAGCGCTTGAGCTCGGCCATTCGGCGGGCTATTTTCGCACCAGCGGCGACAGCGAACTCGACGCACTCTACGATACCGATGCCGATCGCTGGCTCGACGGCATCCTGGCCCGCTACCATTTGCGCGCCTCATCCTACGAACGGCGAAATCCGGACGGCCGCTGGTACCAGGTCTACGACGTGCGGACCGAGGACGGCACCTTTATCGGCGTGCGCGTCGACATTTCCGATATCAAGAGCCGCGAAAAGGCGTTGCAGGACTCGATGCGCCAGATCGACCTGTTCCGCCACGTCATGGACGAATTGCCGGTCGCGGCCTTCATCAAGGCGCAGGACCTCAGCATCGAATTCGTCAACAAGGCCTGGTGCGCGATTACTGGTCTGGCCAAGGAAGATGCCATCGGCCGCACCGATCGTCAGCTGTTCGGAGCCGACGATGCCGAAAGCTATAGCCATGACGACACCGAGGTCGTTGTCACCGGCAGCGTCAAGGAGATCGAGGAGCCCATCACCCACCGCGACGGCACGGTGCGGCAATTGATGACGCGCAAGAGCCGCCTGGTGGCGCTCGACGGGTCGGTGCATCTGGTCGGCTCCAGCACCGACATCACCGAGATCAAGGCGCGCGAGCAGGCGCTGGAAGAAAGCATGCGCGAGAACGAGGTGTTCCGCAATCTCATCGACAACGTGCCGGTCTCGATCTACGCCAAGCGCTCGGACCTGCGCCAGTTCTACGTCAACAAGGGCTGGTGCGACCTGACCGGCCTCAGCAAGGAGGAGGCGATCGGCAAGACCGACGTCGAGATCTTCGGCGCCGACGGTGAGGCCTTCGTCGCCGGCGATATGGCCGTGCTGCGAACCGGCGAGACGCAGGAGATCGAGGAGACGGTGACGCTTGCCGACGGCAATGTGCGCCACCAGTTCGCGCGCAAGGGCGCTATGATCGCCTCCGACGGTTCGCTCTATCTCATCGGATCGACCACCGACATCACCGAATTGAAGATGCGCGAGGCCGAGCTGCGCGAGGCACGCCAGCGCGCCGTGCTCGCCGACCGCGCCAAGTCGGAATTCCTGGCCAATATGAGCCACGAGATCCGCACGCCGATGAACGGCGTGCTGGGCATGGCCGAGCTGCTCGCTAAATCCGACCTCGACCCCAAGCAGAAGACGTTCACCGACATCATCGTCAAGTCGGGCAACGCGCTTTTGACCATCATCAACGACATCCTGGATTTCTCCAAGATCGATGCCGGCCAGCTCGTACTCGACCCGGCGCCGTTCAACCTGCCCGAGGCGATCGAGGATGTGGCGACATTGGTATCGACACGCGCCAAGGAGAAGGATCTCGAACTGATCGTGCGCGTCGAGCCGGGCCTGGAAAGCCTGTTCATCGGCGATGTCGGCCGCTTCAGGCAGATCGTCACCAATCTGCTCGGCAATGCGGTGAAGTTCACCGACGAAGGCCATGTGCTGGTCGATGTCACGGGGACAAGGGTTGCGACCGGAACCAGGTTCACCATCTCGGTCACCGATACCGGCATCGGCATTCCGGAGGACAAGCTGAAGGCCGTCTTCGAAAAGTTCAATCAGGTCGATACCTCGTCGACTAGGCGCCATGAGGGCACCGGCCTAGGCCTTGCCATCACCTCGCGGCTTGTCGAGCTGATGGGCGGCGAGATCGGTGTCGAGAGCTCTGAGGGCAAGGGCTCGACCTTCTGGTTCACCGTTACGCTGCCCAGGGCCGGCCAGCAGACGGGGCAGCGCATCATGCCCGTGGACGTCACCGGCGCGCGGGTGCTGATTGTCGACGACAATGCCGTCAACCGCTCGATCCTGACCGAGCAGATGGTGTCGTGGACGTTCGATTCCTGCGCCGCCGAAAGCGGTGCCGAAGGGCTGAAGGTGCTGGTCGCCGCGGCTGCCTATGGCGTGCCGGTCGACTGCGTCGTGCTCGACTACCAGATGCCGGGGATGAGCGGCGCCGAAATGGCGCGCATCGTGCGCAACACCGCAGGGCTGGCCGACACGCCGATCATCATGCTGACCTCGGTCGACCAGTCGCTCGCCAACACCGGTTACCGCGACCTCGGCATCGACGCGCAGCTGATCAAGCCGGCGCGCTCCTCGGTGCTGCTGGAGACGCTGGTCGCGACCATTCAGCGCCATCGCCACGGCACGACAGATGGCCGTGAGGAACAAGCAGCAAGCGGCAGCTCCGGCCAGGCGATGGTGCAGCCGGTGCCGACGCCGCCGGCACGGGCCGCATCCGAGCGGGCGCAGTTGCATCCGCCGCCGGTGCGCGCCCGCGCCCGGGCGGTCGGCAACGAGCGCGGGCTCGACATCCTCGTTGCCGAGGACAATGAGGTGAACCAGATGGTGTTCACCCAGATCCTCGGTGAAACCGGCTATAGCTTCGAGATCGTCGGCAATGGCCGCAAGGCGCTCGACGCGTTTGGCCGCCTCAATCCGCGCATGATCCTGATGGACGTCTCGATGCCGGAGATGAACGGGCTCGAAGCCACCGCCGCGATTCGCCGGCTGGAGGAGGAGAGCGGCACGCATATCCCGATCGTCGGCGTCACCGCGCATGCCTTGAAGGGCGATCGCGAACGCTGCCTGGAAGCCGGCATGGATGACTATCTGCCCAAGCCGATCAGCCCGAAGGCGTTGCTCGAAAAGGTCGAACGCTGGGTCGGCATCGCGAGCGAAGCCCAACGAGACGCCGGCTAGCTGATATCGGCGCCGGGATTCGGCGGCGCCGCGACGTTCAGGGATATGGTGCGATCGCACCATATCAAAGCTTGCGCCCAGTCGGGAAAATGGCGGCAACGAAACCGCTCATTCAGTTACGGGCGGGAGCAAGCGACCGCCGACAAAGAAACAGCGTCGAAATCTACCCCAACGGACCTGTTTTTGGCGATGGCTCGGCCAAGATACGCTCTGGCCATGGGCAACGCGCTCCCGTCCGGTTTTTCTTTCTCGGCATCGCAGCCTGCGATCTGCCGGGACAAATGCCGGCGCAAAATCCCGCAAGCTTATGATTCCAGCGGCAAACTGCGGCTCTCGGGAAGAGGCCGGCCGGCTGCAGCCTTCGGTGCGTCCATCCGGCGTTACCGGGCTGACACGAAACTGTCATGCGACTGTAATAATCGAAGGCTATTGGCCTCAGCGGGCGCCGGCTGAAGAGGGCGCCGAGAGACCATATTCCGAACAGGAGCAGGCCACATGAAGAAATTCCTCGTTACGGCGTCGGCCGTGGCGCTTGCGCTCGCCGCATCGTCGGGTGTCGCCGCCGCGCGCGACCAGATCCAGGTCGCCGGTTCGTCGACCGTGCTACCCTACGCCAAGATCGTCGCCGAGCAGTTCGGCGAAACCTTCACCAACTTCAAGACCCCGGTGGTCGAGTCCGGCGGCAGCGGCGCCGGCATCAAGGAATTCTGCAAGGGCGTCGGCGAAGACACCATCGACATCGCCAACTCCTCGCGTCCGATCAAGAAGGACGAACTGAAGTCCTGCGCCGACGCCGGCGTCAAGGAAGTCCAGGAAGTCCGCATCGGCTATGACGGCATCGTCTTCGCCACCGACATCAAGGGCCCGGATTGGGCGCTGGTTCCGGCCGACATCTACAAGGCGCTCGCCGCCAAGCTGGTCGTTGACGGTAAGCTCGTCGACAATCCGAACACCAAGTGGAGCCAGGTCAACCCGAAGCTGCCCGACTGGGATATCGCCGCCTACATCCCAGGTGAAAAGCACGGCACCCGCGAAGTGTTCGAGACCAAGCTGCTCGACGCCGGCTGCGACAAGGACGCCCTGAAGGCCACCGGCATCGCCGACGACAAGGAAATCGGCAAGACCTGTATCGCCATCCGCAAGGACGGCAAGGCTGTCGACATCGACGGCGACTACACCGAGACGCTCGCCCGCATCGACTCCAACAAGACCGGCGTCGGCGTGTTCGGCCTCGCCTTCTACGAGAACAATGCCGACAAGCTGAAGGTCGCCACCGTGAAAGGCATCGTGCCTTCGACCGAGACGATCGCCGACGGCACCTACCCGGTGTCGCGCCCGCTGTTCTTCTACGTCAAGAAGGCGCATCTCGGCGTCGTCCCCGGCCTCAAGGAATATGTCGAGTTCTTCCTTGACGACCAGATGATCGGCCCGGAAAGCCCGCTCGCGCAGTACGGCCTGGTTTCGGCTCCCGACGCCGAGCGTCAGAGCCAGCGCGACGCCTTCGCCGCCGGAAAGACCATGTAATCGACTGACCGGATCGGGGCGCGGACCAAATCCGCGCCCTGATTTCGCCGCTTGCCGCAACGGCGGCGGCGATCTGAACTTTCCCAGGGGTGGGTGATGTCGTCCTTGCTCGTACTCGCCATAGTCGTTGTCATCGGCGTGGTCGCCTTCGTGATCGGCCGCCAGCGCGCCGCGGCGCACGATACCGGCAAGGTAAAGCCGCATTCGCGCGCCCACTATCACGGCTGGTGGGCCTTTCTGCTCGCCGTCCTGCCTGCCGTCCTGCTGCTCGCCGTCTGGGACATCGGCTCGTCCTTTTATCTTGACCGGCACATCCACGCCGCCCTGCCCGAGCGCACTGTCGACTCCAAGGTCGCCAGCGAAGCGCTCGACGTCAGCTTGGTGAAGAGCCTCGCCAAGGGCCTGCGCCGGCTCGATGCCGCCACGCCGCTTCCCGCCACCTTCACTGAATTGCAGCCGCTGCTCATCGCCAAGGGCGTGGCGCTGGCCAGCGATACGCAGGATTACATGATCCCGATCGCCGCCGATGCGAACACGGTCCAGGACAGGCTCGGCCTGTTCGGCGCCGTCGTCACCTTGGCCTTGTCTGTCGCAGGCGCCTTCTATGCGCTGCGGCAGATCGCGCCGCGCGCCAGGGCGCGCAACAATGTCGAGAGGCTGATGCTGTGGGGGCTGCTCGCGGCGTCGACCATCGCCATCCTGACCACGGTCGGCATCGTGCTGTCGATGCTGTTCCAGACCATCACCTTCTTCGAAAGCGTGTCGCCGATGAGCTTCTTCTTCGGCACCGTGTGGGATCCGCGTTTCGCCGCCGCCGGCTCCGGCGGCAGCCAGGGCCAGTTCGGCCTGATCCCGCTGCTCGCCGGCACGCTCTACATCGCCGCCGTCGCCCTGGTGGTGGCCGTGCCGGTCGGGCTGATGTCGGCGGTCTACATGTCCGAATATGCCTCGCGCAGCGTACGTTCGGTGGTCAAGCCGGCGCTGGAACTGCTGGCCGGCATCCCGACCATCGTCTACGGCATCTTCGCCGTGGTCACGCTCGGACCGTTCCTGCGCGACCTGTCGGCGGCACTCACCGGCGGTTCGCCCTTCATCCAGGGCCAGAGCATCTTCACCGCCGGCCTGGTGATGGGCGTGATGCTGATCCCGGTCGTGTCCTCGCTGTCCGACGACATCATCACCGCGGTGCCGCGCGCCATGCGTGACGGCTCGCTCGGCCTCGGCGCGACGCGCTCCGAGACGATCAAGCGGGTGATCCTGCCGGCCGCACTTCCCGGCATCGTCGGCGCCATCCTGTTGACGGCGTCGCGCGCCATCGGCGAGACGATGATTGTCGTGCTGGCGGCCGGCGTTGCCGCCAATCTCACCGCCAATCCATTCGAGGCGATGACGACCATCACCGTCAAGATCGTCAACCAGCTGACCGGCGACCTCGAGTTCAACTCGCCGCAGACGCTGGTCGCCTTCGCGCTCGGCCTGACGCTGTTCGCGTTGACGCTGGTGATGAACATCGTCGCCCTCTACATCGTGCGCAAGTACCGGGAGCAGTACGAATGACCGACATTCCCCTGGACACGATGGCGGGTGCGGTTGCGCGTCCGCGCCGCGACATCGGGCTGAAGGCGCGCTATGCCGCCGAACGCCGGTTCCGCATCTACGGTATGATTGCGATCTCGGTCGGCCTGGCCTTCCTGGCCATCATGCTGATCACCATCGTCTCGAAAGGCTACACGGCCTTCTGGCAGACGACGGTGACGCTGCCGATCACTTTTGACGAGAAGGTCATTGACCCGTCGAACAAGCGCGCCACCGATCCGAGCGTGCTGATCAAGGCGAACTATCCCAAGCTTGCCGACAGCGCGCTGGTCGCCAAGCTCGGCATCGATCCGGCCAACAAGCCGATGATGCTGAAGCTCAAGGGCTTCCTGTCGGAAGGCGCCCGCGTCCAGCTGCGCGACATCGTCATGGCCGATCCGTCAGTGATCGGCACGACGCGCGACGTCAATATACTGGCGGCGGCCAATCTCGACTCGGCCTTCAAGGGCCAGATCGATCTCGGCGTCGAGGAGGCGCGCCGCAAGGTCTCCGACCAGCAGATCGAGTGGATGAACAAGCTCAAGACCGACGGCGCGATGGCCGAACATTTCAACACCGGCCTTTTCACCTATGGCGCCTCCAGCCGGCCTGAGACGTCGGGCATGGGCGTGGCCATCATCGGCTCGTTCTACATGATGGTGATCGTGCTTCTCCTGGCGCTGCCGATCGGCGTCGCCGCATCGATCTATCTCGAGGAATTTGCCAAGAAGAACCGCTTTACCGACCTGATCGAAGTCAACATCAACAATCTGGCGGCGGTGCCATCGATCGTCTTCGGCCTGCTTGGCCTCGCGGTGTTCATCAACTTCCTCGGCATGCCGCGCTCGGCCGCCTTCGTCGGCGGCCTGGTGCTCACCCTGATGACGCTGCCGACCATCATCATCGCGACGCGCGCCGCCCTTGCAGCGGTGCCGCCGTCGATCCGCTCGGCAGCGCTTGGCCTTGGCGCCTCGAAGATGCAGATGGTGTTCCAGCACATACTGCCGCTTGCCGCCCCCGGCATCCTGACCGGCACCATCATCGGCCTGGCGCGTGCGCTCGGCGAAACAGCGCCGCTGCTTCTGATCGGCATGGTCGCCTTCGTCGCCGACTATCCGAAGACGCCTTTCGATCCGGCGACCGCGCTGCCGGTGCAGATCTACATGTGGGCAAACGAGGCCGAACGCGCCTTTGTCGAGCGCATGTCCGGCGCCATCATCATCCTGCTCGTCTTCCTCATGGCCATGAACATCACCGCGATCGTGCTTCGGCGCCGGTTCGAGCGGCGCTGGTAGAAAAAAGGCAATTTGGTATGAACATCATGACCGAACAGTCCCTTGAAAACGCAGTGGGCGACAAAATGAACGCCAAGTCGAACGAAGTCATCAAGATGCGCGGCGACAAGGTCGGCGTGTTCTACGGCGAGAAGCAGGCGCTGTTCGACGTCAACCTCGACGTCCGACAGAACCAGGTGACGGCGCTGATCGGCCCGTCCGGCTGCGGCAAGTCGACCTTCCTGCGCTGCCTCAACCGCATGAACGACACCATCGATTCGGCGCGGGTGACCGGCAAGATCACGCTGGACGAAGACGACATCTACGACAAGAGCATCGACGTCGTCGAACTGCGCGCCCGTGTCGGCATGGTGTTCCAGAAGCCCAATCCGTTCCCGAAGTCGATCTACGAAAACGTCGCCTACGGTCCGCGCATCCATGGGCTGGCCAAGCGCAAGTCCGACATGGACCAGATCGTCGAATCCAGCCTGAAGAAGGCGGCGATCTGGAACGAGGTCAAGGACCGCCTGCAGGAGCCCGGCACCGGCCTGTCCGGCGGTCAGCAGCAGCGTCTGTGCATCGCGCGCGCCATCGCCGTGTCGCCGGAAGTGATCCTGATGGACGAGCCCTGCTCGGCGCTCGACCCGATCGCCACCGCCCGCGTCGAGGAGTTGATCGACGAACTGCGCCAGAACTACACGATCGTCATCGTCACGCACTCGATGCAGCAGGCGGCGCGCGTGTCGCAGCGCACGGCGATGTTCCATCTCGGCTACCTGGTCGAGGAGGGCGCCACCGACAAGATGTTCACCAACCCCGACGACAAGCGCACCCAGGACTACATTACCGGCCGCTTCGGCTGAGCCGTCCAGCGGTTGAATTTTCAGGCACGAGGACCAGGATCATGGGTGAACATACCGTCGCATCCTTCGATGAAGAACTGGGGCAGATCAGCAAGCTGATCCGCGACATGGGCGATCTGGCCGGCTCGATGGTGAGCGGCTCGACCAAGGCGCTGCTCACTTCGGACAATGCGCTGGCGCAGCGCGTCGTTTCCGACGACGCCATCATGGACGCGCGCCAGCGCGAACTCGACGACCGCGCCATCACGCTGATCGCCAAACGCCAGCCGATGGCCAACGATCTGCGCGCCGTGGTCGGCTCGATCCGCATGGCCGGAGACCTCGAACGCATCGGCGATCTCGCCAAGAACATCGCCAAGCGTGTCGGCACCGTCGGCTTGAGCGTCACGCCGCGCGACCTGTCGCATTCCATCGATGCGATGGCGCAGCTGGTGCTGATCCAGGTGCAGGGGGTTGTCGAGGAATATGCTGCGGCAGACGCGGCAGCGCTGGCGAAGCTCAGGAATGACGACGAGCGCATCGACGTCAAATACACCTCGGTGTTCCGCGAGCTTTTGACCTACATGATGGAAGACCCACGCAACATCACGGCCTGCACGCATCTCCTGTTCTGCGCCAAGAACCTGGAGCGCATCGGCGATCATGTCACCAACATTGCCGAAAATGCGTATTATGTGCTGACCGGCCAGCAATTGCCCGCCAATCGCCCGAAGCAGGACGAAACGGCGATGGCCACATCGCCCTGATAAAGGTGAACTGCTGATGATTGCGCCACGCATCATGGTCGTGGAGGATGAGGAGCCGCTGGGCGTGCTGCTCCGCTACAACCTCGAATCCGAAGGCTACCAGGTCGAGGTGGTGACACGCGGCGACGAGGCCGAAATCCGGCTGCAGGAAAACGTGCCGGATCTCTTGGTGCTCGACTGGATGGTGCCGGCGGTGTCGGGCATCGAGCTCTGCCGCCGGCTCAGGATGCGGCCAGAGACCGAGCGGCTGCCGATCATCATGCTGACCGCGCGCGGCGAAGAGAGCGACCGCGTGCGCGGCCTGTCCACCGGCGCCGACGACTATCTGGTCAAGCCGTTCTCGACGCCGGAGTTCATGGCGCGGGTGAAGGCGCTGCTGCGCCGCGCCAAGCCCGAAGTTCTGTCCAGCGTGCTCAAGGTCGGCGACATCGTGCTCGACCGCGAGTCGCACCGCGTCTACCGCAAGAAGAGCGAGATACGGCTGGGGCCGACCGAGTTCCGGCTGCTCGAATTCATGATGCGCCACCCCGGCCGGGTGTTCTCGCGCAGCCAGTTGCTCGACAATGTCTGGGGCGAGACGATCTATATCGACGAGCGCACGGTCGACGTGCATGTCGGGCGCCTGCGCAAAGCTGTCAACAATGGCCGCATGCCGGATGTGATCCGCACCATCCGTGGCGCGGGGTATGCGATCAGGGAAGACTGATCAGGCAACGCTCTTTCCAGCGCCCGCTCGCGCCTGCACGCCCGGCGCGAAAATCTCCTGGTCGACAAAGGTCAGCGCGCGCATGGCGCAGCCTTCGCGGATCAGCGGCAATTCGTTCGGCTCGGTGTCGAAAGAGATCGATTTCGAGTGCTGGCCGCCGGCGGTCTGGGCGATCGCCCCGCGCAGCGCCGGCTCGATCAGGTCGAAGGCGGCGGCGCTGACGCCGACCATCGCGACCGGTGCCGGATCGATCAGCGCGAACAGGCTGCCGAGGCCGAAGCCGAGCGCCTCGCCGGCCTTGCGGTAGGCTTCGCGCTCGGGGCCATCGGTCTCGCGGGCACGTGCAGCCAACGCCCGCATGTCGGCGTCGCCGACATCGACCGGTTCGGCATCCTCGCTCATCATTTTGGCGCTGCGCCAGATGGCGTAGTTGCCGGCATAAGCCTCGACGCAGCCGCGCCGCCCGCAGCGGCACAGCGCGCCGCCGGGCCGATGGATCATGTGGCCGAACTCGCCGCCCGACGAATGGGTGCCGGTGAACAGCTCGCCCTTCAGCACCAGCCCCATGCCGATGCCGTGCGAGAGCAGGATGGCGATGAAATCATCGCGATAGCGCTCAGGCTGGCGCCATTGCAGCGCCACCGCCATCATGTTGCAATCATTTTCCATGGTGGCCTGTATGCCGAATTCCGCTTCCAGTATGTCGGCGAATGCAATGTCTGTCAGCGGCGTGATCGGCGACCACAGCATGGCGCGCGCCTGCGAATCGGTGATGCCCTGGATGCCCATGGCGATGCGGGCGATGCTCTGGACATCGAGGTCGGGGTCCTCGAGCCGCCGCCGCACGATTGCCGTGCATTCGCCGATCAGCTCGTCGCGCGGCATGGTCAACGTATCCAGCCGGCGCTGCTCCTCGGCGACCACCTGGCCGGCATAGTCGATGACAGTGACGGAAAGGAAATTAAGCGACAGCACCACGGTCATCACCGCCGCCGCTTCCGGATTGAGGCCCAGGCCGACTTGCGGCCGGCCGCGTTTCAGCGCGCCGGTCTCGCCTGGCTTGCTCTCGGCCAGGATGCCTTCCGCAATCAGGTCGGACGAGATTGCCGATATGGTCGAATGGCTGAGGCCAGTGGTCGCCGCGATCTCGGTGCGCGACGGCTGGCCGGCCCGGCGCACGGCCGAAATCACCATCGCACGGTTGCGACGGCGCAGATCGTCGTGGCGGATTCCAACCGACATCTTTTTTGTTTCCTCCCGGTCCTCCTCCCGCCTCATGATAGTGAGGGCGGTCGGTGACACCAGCAAATATTGGCAGAAGCAGGCCGCGCTGTCATTGTTTATTGCGAGTCCCGAAAAAATTCACTGAGGCCATCAGATTCCATCAGAATCGATGTTGACAGGGTCTCGCCGTTGGACCAGTATTTTTTCGAGGCTCGAAAAAATAGAGCCTCTGTGTGCCGGCCTTCGGGCCAGTTTTGTCGCGCCGCGCGCGGCGCAGGGAGGATTATCATGAACAGATTTGCAGCCGCCATGCTGGCGGGTGTCGCCATGTCGCTGACGCTGGTGTCGGTCGCGCAGGCGAAGGACAAGGTCATCGGCGTGTCGTGGTCGAACTTCCAGGAAGAGCGCTGGAAGACCGACGAAGCGGCGATGAAGGCGGCGATCGAGGCGGCCGGCGACAAGTACATTTCCGCCGACGCGCAGTCCAATCCCGGCAAGCAGTTGACCGACGTCGAAAGCCTGATCTCGCAGGGCGCCAACTCGCTGATCATCCTGGCGCAGGACGCCTCGGCCATCGGCCCGGCGGTGCAGAAGGCGCTGGATGAAGGCATCCCGGTCGTCGGCTATGATCGCCTGATCGAGAACAAGGACGTCTTCTACCTGACCTTCGACAACAAGGAAGTCGGCCGCATGCAGGCCCGCGAAGTGTTCAAGGCGAAGCCTGAAGGCAACTACGTCTTCATCAAGGGGTCGGGTTCCGACCCGAATGCCGATTTCCTGTTCTCGGGCTCGATGGAAGTGCTCAAGGAAGCCATCGATTCCGGCAAGGTCAAGAATGTCGGCGAGGCCTACACGGATGGCTGGCTGCCGGCCAACGCCCAGAAGAACATGGAACAGTTCCTGACCGCCAACGACAACAAGGTCGATGCCGTGGTCGCGGCCAATGACGGTACCGCCGGCGGCGTCGTCGCCGCGCTGACGGCGCAGGGCCTGGCCGGAACCGTCCCGGTCTCGGGCCAGGACGGCGACCATGCCGCGCTGAACCGCATCGCGCTCGGCACGCAGACCGTGTCGGTGTGGAAGGATGCGCGCGAACTCGGCAAGAACGCCGCCGAGATCGCCTCGCAGCTCGCCGACGGCAAGAAGACCGGCGACATTGCCGGAGCCAAGGACTTCACCACGCCTGGCGGCAACACCGTCAAGTCGCTGTTCCTGACCCCGGTTGCCATCACCAAGGACAACCTCAACGTCGTCATCGACGCCGGCTGGATCAAGAAGGACGAAGTCTGCGCGGGTGTCGCCGCCGGCAGCGTCGCTGCCTGCAACTGATCTGCCGACTTCAAGTAGAGTAACGCCGCGGCTGACAGGCCGCGGCGTTTTTTCAAGGCAATTTGTGTTTCCGCCGCGGGCGGCTAACTTCTAGGCTGTGGTCCGGCATCCGCGTCAGACGGCAAGCCGCTGGGAGGACATCATGACCGACACGACCTCGACTTCGCAGGCCGACACCGCGCGCGCGTCGGAACTCGGCGCGGTCGCGCGCTTCCTGAAGGCGACGGAGATCGACACCCGCATGCTCGGCATGGTCGGCGCGCTGGTGGTCATCTGGGTCGGCCTGCACATCCTGTCGGGCGGTCTTTTTCTGACACCGCGAAATCTGTGGAACCTGTCGGTCCAGACATCAGCGGTCGCCATCATGGCCTCCGGCATGGTGCTGGTCATCGTCATGCGCAACATCGATCTGTCGGTTGGATCGGCCGAAGGGGTGATCGGCATGGTCATGGGCTTCGCGCAGGTGCATTTCCTGGTGCGTTTTGTCGGGCTTGAGCTTGGCAATCCCTGGATCTGGGTGCTGGCGCTGGCGATCGGCCTGGCGCTCGGCCTTCTCATCGGCGCCTTCCAGGGTTTTATCATCGCCTATCTCGAAGTGCCGGCCTTCATCGTCACGCTCGGCGGCCTGCTGGTCTGGCGCGGTGCGGCCTGGTGGGTGACCAGCGGCCAGACCGTGGCCCCGCTCGATGCCACCTTCCAGCTGATGGGTGGCGGTCCCGCCGGATCGATCGGCGCGACCTGGAGCTGGGTCGTCGGCATCGTCGCCTGCCTTGCCGTGGTGTTCGCGCTGTTCAACGGGCGCCGACAGCGCAAGCGTTTCCGCTTTCCGCTGCGACCGATCTGGGCCGAGACGCTGATAGGCACTGTGACCTGCGCAGCCATCCTGGGCGCGGTGTGGGTTGCCAATTCCTATCCATGGCCGGTCGGTATCGTGAAGCGGTATGCGGAGGCCAACAACATCGCCATTCCCGAAGGCGGGCTGTTCATCGCCCATGGCATCGCCATTCCGGTGCTGATGGCTGTGATGGTGGGCATCGTCATGACCTTCATCACCAAACGCACGCGTTTCGGCCGCTATGTCTTTGCCATTGGCGGCAACCCGGAAGCCGCCAACCTCGCCGGCATCAACACACGCTGGGTCACCATGAAGGTGTTCATGATCATGGGCGTGCTGGCTACGATCGCCGCTGCCATCTCGTCGGCCAGGCTGAATTCCGCGACCAACGCACTGGGCACGCTGGACGAGTTGCTGGTCATCGCCGCCGCCGTCATCGGCGGCACGTCGCTGGCCGGCGGTTCGGGAACCGTGATCGGCGCCATGCTGGGCGCGCTTTTGATGCAGTCGCTGCAGTCCGGCATGGTGCTTCTCGGCGTCGACTCGCCGCTGCAGAGTATCGTCGTCGGCGCAGTGCTGGTGGTCGCGGTGTTTCTCGACACCGTCTACCGCAAGCGCGTTTAGGAGGAGAACGATCATGGAAAAGACTGCCTCCGCAAACACCGGCACAGCGCTGATCGACATGCGCAACATCTCGATCGCCTTCGGCGGCATCCGCGCCGTCGACGATGCATCCATCGATCTTTTCCCGGGCGAGGTCGTGGCGCTGCTCGGCCACAACGGCGCCGGCAAATCGACGCTGATCAAGATCCTGTCGGGCGCCTACAAGCGCGATGCCGGGCAGATCTTCGTCAACGGCCAGGAGGCTTCGATCTCCAACCCGCGCGACGCCAAGAAATACGGTATCGAGACCATCTACCAGACGCTGGCGCTGGCCGACAATGTCGACGCCGCCGCCAACCTCTTCCTCGGCCGTGAGCTGATGACCGGCTGGGGCACGCTCGACGATGTCGCCATGGAAGCCGAGGCGCGCAAGGTGATGGGCCGGCTCAACCCGCGTTTCCAGCGCTTCAAGGAGCCGGTGGTCAAGCTGTCGGGCGGCCAGCGCCAGTCGGTGGCGATCGCGCGCGCCATCCTGTTCAACGCCCGCATCCTGATCATGGATGAACCGACGGCGGCACTTGGGCCGCAGGAAACGGCGCAGGTCGGCGAGCTGGTCAAGCAGCTCAAATCCGACGGCATCGGCATCTTCCTGATCAGCCACGACATCCATGACGTGTTCGAGCTTGCCGACCGCGTCTGCGTGATGAAGAACGGCCAGGTCGTAGGCACCGCGCGCACCACCGATGTCACCCAGGACGAGGTGCTCGGCATGATCATCCTCGGCAAATGCCCGCCTGGCGCCATTCCCGGGCCGGGCGCGCTGAAGATCGCCGCCTGAGACATGCGCCATCTTCGGCTGTTCTGCGATGCGCGATCGATAAGCCGGCTAATATCTGGACCATGATGTGCCAGCTGTCACGATGGTTTGGCCTCGCCATTGTGTTGGCGCGGTGACATGCCATAAAGGTTCCAGATACATGGGCCGCAGCATCCTTTGAAGAAGTTTTTCCCGATCGTCGCCTTCATTGCCGTCGCGCTTATCAGCCTGACGATGGCGGGCTTCGCCTACTTCGCCACCCAGGAGGCGGCGCGGATCAAATTCGAGGCGACGGCCGACGATGCGCTCAACCGTATCGAAAGCCGCATCGACCTGCATCTTTCGCTGCTGCGCTCGACCCAGGCCCTGTTTGACGCTCGCAATGGCGAGATTTCGCGAAGTGAGTTCAAGGCCTTCTTCGGCGCGCTCGACCTCGACACCAATTTCGCCGGCATGCGCGGCATCGGTTATCTCAGGCTGGCCAAAGCCGGCGATGAAGCGGCGGTCGAGCGCGACATGTTGCGCGACCGCGGCGTGCCCCACACTGTCTATCCAGACACGGCGCAGTCCTGGCGCACGCCCGTCGTGCTGTTCGAGCCGCTCGATCCTGCCAACGAGTCGACCATCGGCTACGACATGTTCACCGAACCGGTGCGGCGCGAAGCGATCGAAAAGGCGATGGCCGATGACGCACAGCATGCAAGCGGTCTGGTTCAACTCGGCCAGGGCACCGGCGCGGCGCAGACCTTTACCGGCTTCCTGGTCTTCGTCAGGCTCAATGTCGAAACCGCGCCGGATGGCATCAACGCGTCCAGGTCGTCGACATCAGGCTTTCTCTACGCCGCTTTCCGCGCTCGCGACTTGTTCCAGACGGCGCTCAGCCGCACACCGCTGCTGCCGGTCAACACCGAGGTCTATGACGGCAAGGTCGACGCCGGCAATCTTCTGTTCCAGTCGGAAACGCCGCCGGTTGCGAGCTTTGGCGACAGGCTGTTGGTGACGCGCAAGATCATCGTCGCCGGCCGGCCGTGGACGGTGCTGTTTCGGCCGACCAGCGCTTTCTCGCAGCCGTCTTCGCGCGCCATTCCGGTGATGCTCGGCCTGTTCGGGCTGCTCCTGGCCGGCGCCATCGCACTGGTGGCCCGCTACCAGGAGCGCGCCTATGACGCCAAGTCGCTGTTGCACGAGACGACGGAAAAGAGCCTGCTCGAAAAGGATCTGATGCTGCAGGAGATGAAGCATCGGATCAAGAATTCTATCACGCGGGTGCTGGCGATCGCGCGCCAGACGGCAGCGCATGCCACCGACGTAAAGGAGTTCTCGTCCTCGTTCTCGGCCCGCCTGCAGGCAATGGCGGCTTCCCAGGACATGCTGACGCGCTCGCGCTGGCAGAAAGCCGACCTTGGCGACCTCTTGCGCATCGAGCTTGGCCAGGTGTTCGGCAAGGAGCTTCCCGACGGAATATTGTCAGGGCCTCAGGTGCTGCTCGACGAGACGACGACGCAGGCGCTTGGCCTTACCTTCCATGAACTGGCGACGAATGCGCTGAAATATGGCGAGGCCGGCAATTCGGTTGGCGCGCTGAAGGTCGACTGGTCGTTCCAGGGGCGTGGGCCCGACAGAATGCTGGTCCTGAATTGGCGCGAGGCCGGGCAGAAGCAACTCGAAGCGCCGGCCAAGACCGGCTTCGGCACCAAGCTGATCGATCTCAATGTCACGCGCGAATTACGCGGCACGATCAGCCGGAATTTTCGCGCCGACGGGCTTACGGTGGAAATCAGGATTCCGCCGCCTGATACAGGCAAACAAACGGAGACCGGCTGACCGGTCTCCGTCTCGATTGTTTGGCGCTTTTGAAGCGGATCAGCAGCGAGCGGTGTAGAGCCGGCCGCGATTGTCGCGATACTGGCAATAGCCATTGCGCAGGTTGCGCACCAGCAGACCGGAACCAGCACCAACGGCTGCGCCGATGAGCGCACCCTTGCCGCCGCCAACCAGGCCGCCGACGCCGGCGCCAACCAACGTTCCGACACCAACGTCCTGCTCGGTCGTGCTGCAGCCGCTGACGGCGACCACTGCAACCATGGCAATAATCAATTTCCGCATTGAGTCTCTCCTCACTTTCGTCCTCACTTTAGTAAGCTCCAGCCGCCATTTAGCATGAAATACCGGCTTTTGCCCGCTCGAACTTATTGTTGGTGAAGATAGTCTTTTTCGGGGCGCGTCCCATTCGACGCAACCACGACGTTTGAAATCTGTAAGGATGCGTCGAGCGAACCATCCGGGCGCACGTTCCAGACGATCTGGTCGTAGTCGTCCTCCAAGGCGGGATCGACGGCAAGACATTTGGCAACGACATGCTGGGCCTGACCCTGCACGTCACCCATGGCGAAAGGCCGCTCGGCAGTGCACGCCTCTGCGGTCTCGAACACGCTGACCGGCACCGGCAGTTCGCGGCATTCGGTCATGCTGTTCGAACAGCCAATTACCAAAAGCAAAGCGGCGATGTGTTCCACGACTAGAGATCCTCTCGCCACAAGAACGGTCGACAGCCGTCAAAGTTCCTGTGATGAAAGGTGGGGACGTTGATATTGGCTGGCCAGGAGCCAGACAAGCATCTCAGCTCAGCCTGATTGGGGAGCAGCGTGAACCCGAGCGACCCCGGCTCAGCCCAGTTGCGACGCCACGATCAGCACGATGGCGACGACGAACGCGACAGCGGCGAAGCGAAGCAAGGGATGCCAGGCGTGCGGCAAAGGCGATGTGGGGGCATCAGGATCCTGAAAGCCGCTCATCGAGACGCGGGCGGCCTGCTCCAGCCTGTTTATATCGGCAACGGTCAAGATCAATCCTCCCATAGGTGCGTGCAGGCTACGGCCGAAACGTCGGTTGAATCGGTCAAGATCCAGCAATCTCTGGGTACCACAGCATCGGACTTTATGGTGAACAGCCGGTTAAGGAATCCAGCGCTTTGGTTCTCTGGTTCGACGCAATTCCCAAGGAGAGCGCTGCGCGCTTTTCCCGGAAAAACCGCCCACTTTCCTGGAATTGCTTCAGGGCAAGTCCGGCCGCTCACTCGGTTTCGAAATTGCCGTGCGGTACGACAAGCCGGTACTCGAGACGGTCGCCGGTGATCTCCAATGTCGCCGTGCCGTTCAGCGATGCCGGCACGACACGTTCGAGGGCAACGCTACCGAAGCGTTTCTCAGTGCGCCTGTTATCATTGGCGACAATGGCCTCGACCCAGGTCAGCGACAAAGCCGGCTTGTCAGCAGCCTCAGTAATGCTGGACAGATTTGCGGTTACCTCGACAAAGCCATCCCGCCGCGCGAGGGCGCCGTAACTGAATGAATTGACGGCGAGCTCGTGCATGGCCAGGCCGATATGAAGCGCGGCGTTGGGATTGAGATATGGATTGACGCCATTGAAGCGCAGGCTCTGTGCGGGATCGGCGCCGTAGCGCACGACCTGGCCACGGACAAGCTCGCGTAGTGCAGCACCCCGCCAGTTCGACGACGTCACCAGATCCTGAGAGGAGGCCAGTGACTGCAGCCGGCCACGAAAGCGCGTCAGGAAATCGTCCGATGTCTCGGAATAGCGGCCAGTCTGGGTGGCAATGCTCTGGATGATGGCCAACAGGTTTTTCGAGCGGTGGCTGACCTCGCGCAACAGCGTCGTCAGTGTCTGTTCGCGGCGTTTCTGCTCGGTTGTCTCCACCATTGTCGTGACAACGCCCTGAGCATCGCCGCCATCGCCGTGATCGGCATCGATCCACACCTGGAACCAGCGGAGGCCTTCGGCAGTGGGAACGCTGAGCTCGAGACGTTCGGGACTGCCGGACGCGATGACATGGCGTCTGGCGGCATCGATGTCCTCGGCCTGCGCCGGCGGCAGTATGCCGTTGGTGTCCGCGGTGTCGGAAGTCCATGGCTCACGCATGTTGCGCGCCCATACGGTCTTCATCTCGCGGTCCTGGTAGAGAACGGAAATGCCGGCATTGTGCAGCGCGTGGAGTAAGGCGCGACCGAGTTGCATGCCGCTTTCAGCGGGATGGAGGGCGATGACTTCGTCACTCCGCCCGCTTTCGCCTGTCTCGCCGCTTTTGGAACGCATCAGTCACCTGTCCAACCGCCCAAGCTGAACGGCTCACTCTGAAATCAGTTCCTGAAATAAGCCCCTAAAACAGGTCCGCCGGACGGCGTCCCGTTAAAGGACACCGCCCGGCGGTGGCTGGAAACCGTTTGAGGGGTGCGGCTTCCAGTGTTGGCTCGCTACGGGTCTTACGACGCCCTTCTGAACAGGCCGGCCAGAAGCGAGATGACGAGGAAGGCGAGAAAGATGAAGAACAGGATTTGCGCGATGCCGGCGGAGGTGCCGGCGATGCCGCCGAAACCAAGCGCGCCGGCGATGATCGCCACGACCAGAAATACGAGCGCCCAGTAAAGCATGATCTGTCTCCTTCCGATGCTGGGATAAGAACGTAGGTGGTTGGTGTTTGTTCCACCCTTTGCCGAAAAAGACAGCCTTTGGAAGGGCCCCCGACGCGAATTGATTCAGGCACGCGAGCCCGACCATGCAAGCGGCATGCAAGCGGCATGGCAAACGACAACTGGCGATCGCCGGGTGGACGATCGCCAGTGCTTGGCAACGCCGCGGGATGCGGCGGCGAACGAAACGTTGGACACTATATCAGGCGGCGGCCTTGGCCTGCCGGTCGAAGAACAGCGCCTGGCTGATCAGCGCCTTGACCATGTCCGGGTTGAACGGCTTGGTGACGAGGAAAGCGGGTTCGGGCCGCTCGCCGGTCAACAGGCGCTCGGGGAAGGCGGTGATGAAGATCACGGGCACCGAGGTTGACGACAGGATCTCGTTGACCGCATCGATGCCCGAACTGCCGTCGGCAAGCTGGATGTCGGCCAGCACCATCTTAGGCCTTGTCTTGCCAAACATCGCCACCGCCTCGGCATGGGTGCGGGCGGTGCCGACGACACGGTGGCCGAGGCTCTCGACCATTTCTTCGATGTCCATGGCGATCAGTGGCTCGTCTTCGATGATGAGCACGTCGGTCGCCACCTGGCGGGAAATCTCGTTGCTCGCCTGGGCAAGCAGTTCGGAGAATTCCCCAGCGTCGACATCGAGAATTTCAGCCGCTTCGTCCTCGCTGAAGCCTTCGACCGCGACCAGCAGGAAGGCTTGGCGTGGCCGTGGCGCAATGGCGTTGAGATTGGCGGCCGCGCGCTGCTCCCATGCCGATTGCGCCTCTTCCTGCGGAACGCGGATGGCAATGGAGGTGAACAGCTTGGCGAAAACCTTGTAGATTGCGATGCGGTCGTTCGACGCTTCGGGGAAGATGTCGACATCGGCGATGATGGCTTCGAGCATCGCGGCGACCAGCGCATCACCACTTTCCTGCGATCCCGAAACGGCGCGCGAAAAGCGGCGCAGGAACGGCAGGTGCGGAGCAATGGTTGCGGAAAGGCTCATAGTAGACGTCTCCCTCAGATGACGTGATTGCATAGATTCAAGGTCAAGCTGATTGCAAGCCCCGGCAAACAAACGCGGATTTTGCAAAAAAGTTCCGAGGATTGTGGAACGAATCTCCATGGACCACGTTTGTGGGGCGATGGGCAACCAGACGAGGGGGCCGCTTTGCGTTGTGTAATAGGGCGGCTTGGGGCGCTGGATTTTAAGGGGCGAAATGAAGGATATGGACAAAGCAACACCGGCTGGCGCCGCTGACAGGCGCCGGGCCAATTCCGGTGACCCGCTTGGGGCGAATTCGGAAATCGGTCGCAAACTCAAACAATATTATGACGAGCTGGTCTCCGACAATGTGCCGGATCGCTTCGCCCAGTTGCTCAGCCAACTGGAACAGGCCGAACCCGCACAGAAGAAGGACTGAGGCATGGCAGCTGTCTCACAGGGGTTCAAGACCGATTTGCTCGGCTCGATCCCGAGCCTGAGGGCCTTTGCCGTGTCGCTGACGCAGAATGCCGACAAGGCCGACGATCTGGTGCAGGAGACGCTGGTCAAGGCCTGGGACAAGCATGAGAGCTTCCAGCCCGGCACCAATCTCAAGGCATGGCTGTTCACCATCCTGCGCAATGAGTTCTATTCGCAGATGCGCAAGCGCGGCCGCGAGGTGCAGGACAGCGACGGCATCATGACTGCCAGGCTCGCCGTTCATCCGGCACAGCATGGCCAGCTCGACCTCAAGGATTTTCGCGGTGCGCTCGAGCAATTGCCCGAGGACCAGCGCGAAGCCATCATCCTGATCGGCGCTTCCGGCTTTTCCTACGAGGAGGCCGCCGAGATCTGCGGCTGCGCGGTCGGAACGATCAAGAGCCGGGTCAGCCGGGCCCGCACGCGGTTGCAGGAGATCCTGAAAATCTCCGGCGAAGACGAATACGGGCCGGATGCCATCTCGTCCCAGGTCACGGGCTCAAACGCCGCCTGACAGTGGACCCCGTTTGTGGGCACGGGCTCGATCTCTTTGTTTTTTTACCCAATCCCCAGGGGAAAACTGCACACACTTTTCCTGGAATTTCTCTAAGTATCGATTGAAGGCACTTCAGACTGGCGCGCGGCCGCAGGCCACCGCCAGCGCCTCGACGAGATCGTCGCCCGAATATGGCTTGGTCACCAGCCGGACGCCGGGGAAAGACGCCTTGATCTCGTCGGCATCCGAATAGCCGGAGGCAAAGACGAAGGGCATGCCCGCCTGGCGCAGTTGCGCGGCGAAGTCGAGCGTCGACGTTCCACTCAGCATCAGGTCGACGATAACGCCGTCGAACTTGTCGGCGACCGACTGCTCGTCGATCTCTGCCAGGTCGCGGGCGATCACCACGTCGCCGGCGCCATGGTCGCGGCAAAGCTGTTCGACATCCATGGCGATCAGGAATTCATCCTCCAGGACAAGAATTCGCAATCCCTCAAGCAATGGGGACACCTGGCAATCTCTCCTCAATTCTTGCGGCATCGGGTTTAGTGACTCCAGTCAACCGCATCGCGGACCGTGGGGGATCGGCCAGGGCCTTAATCCGAAAAATTCGCTCACCGGGTCTGCTCCAACGCCAGGCGAGCTTCGAATTCGCCTCACTGGAGTGCAGAGAGTCATGATCGCTATTTGCCATCCTGTCATTTAAAAAAGACATGCCCCATCGCCGTGGCGGAACCGCGGCCCTTGCAAAGGCGTTGCAGTCAGTCTCTGGCAAAGAGGCGTTCGAAGAGGGGTCGAAATGTCTGGCCAGAACGGTCGTTCCTTTTCCAGTCGCCAATATCCGTGCGAGAAGTGCCCGCTCCGGCCGTTGCAGGTGTTCCGGGACTTCGAGAAGCAGGAGCTTGCCTTCGTCAGCAGGTTCAAGAAGGGCGAACTTGCCGTCGACAAAGGTGCGACCGTCCTCGTAGAAGGCAGCCATAGCGCTCATCTCTACACGGTGCTGTCGGGCTGGGCTTTCCGTTACAAATTGCTGTCGGACGGCCGCCGCCAGATTCTGAACTATTCGATGCCCGGCGATCTCATCGGCCTGCAGGGCAGCCTGCTTGGTGAGATGCAGCACTCGATCGAGGCGCTGTCGCCAATGCTGTTATGCGTCTTCGAGCGCGAGAACCTGCACGAGCTCTACCGCAACCATCCTGGCCTTGCCTACGACATCACCTGGATGGCATCGCGCGAGGAGCGCATGCTGGACGAGAATTTGCTCAGCATCGGCAGGCGCACGGCGCTCGAGCGCACCGCCTATCTCATCGCTTTCATCGCCAGCCGCGCGGCTGTAGTTGGCCTCAACGGCAAGGCGCCGGTGCGGATCCCGATCACGCAGCAGCACATCGCCGATACGCTCGGCCTGTCTCTGGTCCACACCAACAAGACGATCCGCAAGCTGATCGACCGCAAGCTGATCGCCTGGCGCGACGGCGGTTGCGAAGTGATCGACAGGGACGCGTTGAAGGACCTCGCACGCTGGGAGGGCTTGAGCGAGGCCCGCCGGCCCCTGATCTGATGCCGCAGATCCAGCAGGGAAACCAGTCCAGCCGGGGCTGGACTCGCGCTGGCAAACACCCTTTCATGGATATGGTCTCCGATTGCGGAACCTTGACGTGTGTGGGGCGTTTGAAACCAAGCAAACGCAAGGAGTTATGGGAATGGTAACTGCCGCAGGAAGAACCGCTGGCGAAAGCCAGACGAATGCCGACCTCGAAGCCGATATCAGGCAGCTGAAGGCCGATATCGAAAAGCTGACCAAGCAATTGGCCAAGACCGGCGAACATGGTTACGGGACGGCCCGGCGCGCTGCCGCCGAAGGCGTCGAACAGTTGCGCGCCCAGGGCGAAGCCGCCTTCGACAGCCTGCGCGGCAACGCCAAGGACCTCGAAGCCCAGATCACCGCCAATGTGCGCGAAAAGCCGGTGACCTCGCTGGCTATCGCAGCCGGCGTCGGCTTTCTGTTCGCGCTTCTCGCCCGGCGCTAGTTTTCGCTAGAGATGGCGACGTTGGCATCGCTGATTTCGGCCTTGGCCTCGGGTGAAGCCATTGCCGCCATGCGCCGCGCGCGCACGGCGGCAATCGTCTATGGGCTCGCCGCGGTTGCGGTTCTGTGCGGCCTCGGTTTTCTGCTGGGGGCGGCCTATATCTGGGCCGCCGACCGCTTTGGACCGATGGCGGCATGCCTGGGCTTCGCTGCAGGTTTCCTGGTGCTCGCCGGGCTCATCCTGCTCATCCATCAACTGGCGGCCGGCAGGCGCGCCCGCCGCCGCGCCCGGCGGCGCAACGCCGACCTCAAGGCACTCGGCATCACGGCGGCCCTTGCCGTGCTGCCGGCTTTGCTCAAGGGAAAAGGTGGCAAGGGCCTCATTCTCGGCCCGATGATCGCGCTCGCCGCCTATGCCATCTACCGCGAGAACGTCAAGCCGGAACGGGACGACGACCCGAGCGACGAGGCCAGCTAGAGTCCAGCTTTTACGCGATTCCCTGAGAGCGCTCCGCGCTTTTCCCGGGAAAACGTTCACACTTTTCATGAGAATCGCTCAGGCCGGCAGGTCTTCCAGCGGCAACGATATTTCGGCGTACACACCTTCGCTGCGGAACTCGTGGACCACCTCGCTGGATAAAACCTTGGCGAGGCTGCGGCGGATCAGGATCGAGCCGAATCCCTGGCGTTCCGGGGGCTGGACCTGCGGCCCGCCGCTTTCGCGCCAGGTCAGCACGAGGCGGCGTGCACCTTTCTTGCCCAGCGCTTTCCAGTCGACGTCGACCTTTCCCGAGCCCACTGACAACGATCCGTATTGCAGCGCGTTGCTGGCCAGTTCGTGCATGATCAGGCCGAGTCCCACCGCCTGGTCGGGCGAAAGCAGGAGATCCGGGCCGGAAATCGCGATGCGCGGCCGTTCGGCCGAATCGAACGGCTTGACCTCGATCTGCATCAGTTCGCGGATGCCGATGCCGCGCCATTCGCGGTCGGACAAGAGATTGTGGGCAGCCCCAAGCGCCTGCAGCCTGGCGCCGAAGGCTTCGAGGAATTCGCTTGGGCGGCGAGCGTGGCGAACGGTCTGCGTCGCCAGCGCCTGCACCGTCGCCAACGTGTTCTTGACCCGGTGGTTCAGCTCGCGCAGCAACAACCTTTGCCGCTCCTCACCGAGCTTGCGTTCCGATATGTCGTAGTTGACGCCAAAGATCAGCGTCGGCTTGCCCTCGTCGTCGCGCTCGATGACGCGGCCGCGCGTGGCTATCCAGCGCGGCGGATCGAAGCCCTTGACCCGGTATTCGCCGAAATAGTCGTCGCTGCCGGTCAAGGCGTCGCGAAAGCGCGTCTCGGTCTGGTAGACGTCGCGCGGGTCGATGGCGCCCAATATGTCGCGCGCCCGCAACCGGTTCGAGCGCGGCAGATTGAACAGTGCCGACAGGCGCACATCGCATTCGATCATGTCGGTGCGGATGTCCCAGGCCCAACTGGCGAGCGAGGCGGCATCGAGCGCAATGGCGCGGCGCTTTTCCTCCTGTGCCAAAGCTGCGGCGGCAATGGCGCCGCTACGGGTCGCATCTTTGAGCGTAAACAGGCTGGCGGCGAGGCCGGCCAGCGCCTTCAACTGATCGAGTGCGGTGGTGGAGGGAAAATCGTGCGGCTTTCGGTCGAGCACGCATACGGTGCCGATGCGAGCACCGGCCACCACCATGGGCGCGCCGACATAAAAGCGCAGATGATGCTCGCCGGTCACGAGCGGATTGGCGGCGAAGCGGGGATCGATGCTGGCATCGGTCACCCCCATAGGCTCGTCCCCGGCGGCAACGGCGTGGGCGCAGAACGAGATGTCGGTGGGGGTCTCGGTCTCGTCCAGACCAATACAGGATTTGAACCATTGTCGTTCGGTATCGAGCAACGTGACCATGGCGATTGGCGCCTGCATCAAGGCGCCGGCAAGCCCGCTGATGCGATCGAAGTCGGGGTCGGAAGAAGTGTCGATCGCGTCAAGCCCGTGCAGCACGGCAAGCCGTTCCGGCGCCGCCACGGCGCCGCGGACCTCGACCGGCAGATCCCTCTCCACCTTCTTATCCACCAAGCCCCCTCGCTTGCAGGTCCCATCCGCAGTGCTGCGCGTCGTGCGCAGCGGTTGGGACCCGGAACTTTTGTAGCAACCAATCGTTACCCGACCATGTTTCGCCAGCCATGGCTTTGTCCACCACGCTAGCAGTCGCCCCACGGGAACGCCGCCGATGACCAAGATCATCCCTGAGAACAAAGCCCGTCAGGGGCGCTGGGGTTGGCATGGGCTGCGCATCCTGATCGCCGCGCTGCTCCTGGCTTTCATCGCCTGGGGTATCGCCGAGATTTATGGCGAAAAGATCAACAACGCCGCTCCCGCCAACCAGAGTGCGCCCGCCAGTCAGGACCAGCCGGCCGGCGGCTAGAGCGCTCGTCGTCTTCGGCGATCGCATCAGGCAGCCTTTGCCTGCGCAGCACGCGCCGGCACCAGGACATTCAACGCGCCGGGGTGAATCTGAACAGCTGTTTCGCGCTCCAGCTTGACCAGTTCGCCGTCGATGACCGCACCGAACTTCTTGCTTCCCGTGTGGATTTTCACAACTGCCTTGTCGGCCTGATGGATCTCGACATGATCACTGTCGCGCCATCTGCCGCGCGCTATGTCGAAGAGGGCCCTGGCCAGCTCGCCGCGCTGCCGCGCCACGGTGACATAGATGCCGAGCACGCCTCCGGCAGGGTTATCGGCATAGGGCAGGTGACCCTCGCCGAACAGATTGTTTGAGATGCCGATGCCACTGATGCGGGTCACGATCTCGGCGTCGCCGACCGTCAATGCCACCTTCATGGCGGGCGGATTGTTGATCGTCCTCCAGGCGGCCTTTGCCGAAGCACGGATCTTTCCCAGGCGCGAGGCGAACTCCATGGTGTCGCGCAGCCTCACCATCCTGGCGTGCAGGCCGATGGAGAACTGATGCACGAAGGGTCGGCCGTTGGCGCTGGCGATGTCGACGGCGATGACCTCGCCGTCGGCAAAGGAAGTCAGGGCCCCTTCAAGGGTCTGCGGAATGCCGAGGCCGCGAGCGAACAGGTTCATGGTCCCTGCAGGCAGGACAGCCAAGGCTTTCTTGCTGTTCATCAGCCGCGCCGCGGCGGCCGAAATGGTGCCGTCGCCACCACCGGCCAGCACCACCTCGATGCCGCGCCGCGAGGCGACCTTGTCGAGCGCCGCGACAATATCCTTGCCTTCGACGATGTCGATATCGATGGTGTGGCCAGCAGCCTCAAGCGTCTGGCGCATCCTGTCCGAAAACGTGGAAAGATCGGTCGTCCGCAAGGTGCCGCCGTCTCGGTTCAGCACCGCTGCAAATCGCATGCCCCGCTCCGTATTGTTTAGTCAGCCACAGGCTGAAACGGGCAGGCCTTACAAAGGTTCCATCAGCTGGCTGGGCTTGCTCGAGCTATCCCGATTCCCCGTTTTTTCGGAACAAGCGCCTTGTCACGACGTTGTGAACACATTGGAGGCGCCGCTTTCGGTCTCCCGACGACGGATTGCCGGTCGCGGCGCGTAAGAGATCACGCAAGAGGAGACTTAATCATGATCCGCACTCTGTTCGCGACAACCGCGCTTGCAACGCTGATCGCCACCGGTGCTTTCGCACAGTCAACGACGGCCCCGGCGACGACCCCGGCCCCGGCTGAAGCCCCCGCCACCATTGCTCCGGCTCCGCAGCGGGCCGACGGCGCCCTGATGACCAATATTATCGGTGAATCCGTCTATAACGGCACCGGCGAAGATGCCCAGAAGATCGGCGATGTCAGTGACGTCGTCTTCGATGGAAACGGCAAGGCCAAATCCGCCATCATCGGTGTCGGCGGCTTCCTCGGCATAGGCAGCAAGAACGTTGCTTTCGACTACGGCAAGCTGGAATGGGTCGAGAAGAACGGCGACCGCTGGCTGGTTGCCGAAACGACGAAGGAAGCACTGGCGGCGCTGCCGGACTTCGACCGCAAACCTTACGATCCGGCCCCAGCGCCTGTATCCACCGACAGCGCGCAGAACGATCCGCAGAAGCCCGTCGACCTCAACGCGGCGCCGTCGGAACCGGTGGTTAAACGCGCTGATGGCAATCTCGCCACCAACATCATCGGCGAGACCGTCTACAACGGCACTGCCGACGATGCCGAGAAGATCGGTGACGTCAACGACATCGTGCTGACCAAGGATGGCATGGCGCAGTCCCTGGTGATCGGCGTCGGCGGCTTCCTCGGCATGGGCGAGAAGAACGTCACCTATGATTTCGCCAAGGCGCAGTGGGCCGAGAAGAATGGCGATCGCTGGCTGGTCGCCCAGACGACCAAGGAGGAATTGCAGGCGCAGCCGGACTTTGACCGCAAGGTCTATGATCCGGTGCCGGTGACCACTATGTCCGACGCCGGTACGCCCGCTGCACCAGCAGCGACCGCCCCAGCGGCCGCTCCGGCTGAGACAGCAGCTCCGGCGCCGATGGACAAGACAGCTGAAGCTCCGGCGGCCGAGTCGCCTGACGTGAAGGCCACAGACCCGACGCAGACCGCGGCGATCGACAAATCGACGCTGACCGAGATGCCGGTCGGTGAGATCAGGGGCGACGATCTGAAAGGCACGACCGTCTATGGCGCGAACGACGCCAGGGTCGGCGAAATCGGCGACGTCGTGCTGGCGCCTGACAGCAAGCCGGATGCCGTGATCATCGATGTCGGCGGCTTCCTCGGCATCGGCGCCAAGGAGGTCGCGGTCGGCATGGACAAGCTCAAATTCATGACCGACAAGGACGGCAAGAAGTATCTCTACACCAACTTCACCAAGGAGCAGCTTCAGGCGCAGGCCGCCTATGACAAGGGCAGCTATGCCGAGAAGCGGGATGAGCAGCGGATGATCCTCAGCGATTGACGACTAGGGAGGCATAAGGGAGCCCGCGCCAGCGCTGGCGCGGGCTTTTTCATGGAGAGAGTGACGACCGGCGAAATATCCTGCCACACCATCATCCGTCAGTTCCGCCAGTGCCACGGACTGGTCGAGATGTTCGGCGCGCCAGGCAAGAAGCCGCTCCGCGAATTCGACCCGTACGCTGAGATACTTCGGATCGCCGGCAACATTGGTCAGTTCGCCCGGATCCTTTTTCAGATCGAACAGCAGCGGCGGCAGGCCGCCGCCGAAATGCACGTATTTGAAATATTCCGTTCGGATGACGGCCAGATTGCACTGACGCGAGGCGATGCCCAAATGTCGTTCGGCTTCCCCTTCGGCAATTGAGCGGAAATCGAACTCCCAATGCGCCGCGTCACGCCAATCCTTGGGCGGTTCACTTTCCAGAAACGCTTTCAGCGAATGGCCGTCGAGATGCGGCTGGGCGTCGGCATCCAGCAGATCGAGCAAGGTCGGGAAGATGTCGACGGCCTCGGTGAAGCGGTCGACGGTCGAGCCCGCCGCTTTGCCGCGCCGCGGGTCGCGGACGATCAGCGGGATGTGATAGCTGCCGTCGAAGAAGCCGCCCTTGCCGAGCATGAAATGGTCGCCCATCATCTCGGCGTGGTCCGATGTCAGCACGATGATCGTGTCGTCCCAGGCGCCAGCGGCCTTGAGCCCCTGCCAGATGTGTCCGAGCTGCGCGTCGACTTCCGAAATCATGCCGTAATAGATCGCGCGGATGGCGCGCAGATTGTCATCGCCCCAGTCGCACACCTTGCCGTCCATGCCGGGGCGGAAACTTCTCCGCTTCTGGCGGCCGAGGTCGTAAGCCAGATAGGGATGGCTTTCTGCTTCCGCCTGATAGCTTTTCTGGCGGCGGAAGGCCGGACCGTCGGCCGGATCGTAAAGCGTGTTGTAGGGCTCCGGCACGATGAAGGGCGGATGCGGGCTGATAAAAGACACATGCGCAAACCAGGACGCATCCTGTTCGTCCAGCCAGCGGATGAATTCGCCGGCAAGAAAGGCCGTCGGCGTCTCGTCTGTTGAGTAGATCGGCGGCGCGTTGGTCACGGCGTCGCCTGGTTTCTCGCCGACGGGGCGATGGATGCCAGGAGAGCCCGCGCTGGTGTCGACACCGCGCGCCTTCAGCCATGACAGCCACGGCTTCTGATGCTCGGGCAGGAACTGGCGTACGCTGAAGCCCGGCAGGACGCCCTCATAGCTTTTCAGCCGCGGATCGTCCGGCGCCATCGTGCGCGGATCGGACGAGACGTCGGTGTAACCGAACAGAGTCGGATCATAGCCGAGGGAGCGAGCCGACAGCGCGATGTTGCCGTGGCGAGCGTCGAGCGGTGTGCCGTTGCGGCAGACGCGATTGTTCATTTGGTAGAGGCCGGTATAGAGGCAGGCGCGGGCTGGGGAGCAGGGCGCTGCGCCGCCGTAGTGTTGCCTGAAAAGGACGCCCTCGGCAGCCAGCGCATCGGCGTTCGGTGTCTTCACCACCGGATGGCCGGCAGCCGACAGGCAGTCGCCGCGCCACTGGTCGCAAGAGATCAGAAGGATGTTCGGTCGTCTGCTTTTCGCGGCCAATGTATGTATCCTGTCACGTCTGGAAGAGGTTCAATGAACCGAATCCTGACGGCGGCGCAAGCCTGTCGGGACCGCCGAGATGGTGAACGACAATTTTTCGATGTTCACTTTTAATGCACAGTCCATCTTGAGTTTGCTGCCTTTGCCATTGCCCGGTGTATCCTCATATAGGCGTCGACAGCGGCAAGGGGCCGCAAACACTCGAGGGAAGGAGCAAGACAATGCTCGACCAGATCAAGGGCCTGCATCACGTGACGTCGATGGCCGGCGATGCGCGCCAGAACAATGATTTCTTCACGCACAAGCTCGGCCTGCGCCGGGTCAAGAAGACCGTTAACTTCGACGCGCCCGATGTCTACCACCTCTACTATGGCGATGAGCACGGCACGCCGGGCTCGGTGATGACCTATTTTCCGTTCCCGGACATTGCCAGGGGCCGCCACGGCGTTGGCGAGGTCGGCACCACGGCTTATTCCGTGCCGGCAGGCACACTCGACTATTGGGAAAAGCGCTTCGCCGATGAGGGCGTTAGCGGTCTCTCGCGCGAAGAAACATTCGGCGAGAAGCGACTGGCCTTCGCCGGTCCGGACGGCGATGGTTTTGCGCTGGTCGAGGATAAGGCAGACAGCCGTACGCCATGGTTGAAGGGCGGCGTTCCCGCCGACGAAGCGATCCGCGGCTTTCATTCGGTGTCGCTGCGCCTCAAGGATGGCGGCGCCACCGAGGAGCTGTTGAAGTTTATGGGCTACGAGCAAGTCGACAAATCCGGCAATGTCAGCCGGCTCGCCATCAAGAACGGCAATGGCGCCGATGTCGTCGACATCGAATCGTTGCCGACGGCTGGCTTCGCCAATCTCGGCGCCGGCTCGGTCCACCATGTCGCCTTCGCGGTGGAGAACCGCGCCACGCAACTCGAAGTGCGCAAGGCGCTGATCGATACGGGCTATGGCGTGACGCCGGTGATTGACCGCGACTACTTCTGGGCGATCTACTTCCGCACGCCGGGCGGCGTATTGTTCGAAGTCGCCACCAACGAGCCGGGCTTCGACCGCGACGAGGACACCGCCCATCTGGGCGAAGCGCTGAAACTGCCGACGCAGCACCAGCATCTCAGACCCTATCTCGAACAGCATCTGCAGAAGCTGGAAGGCTGACGACGATGAGCAAGGACGCTTACATCCACAAGACGCTGCCGGGTTCGCCCGGCGGCCCGCTGCTTTTCGTCTTCCACGGCACCGGGGCGGACGAGAACCAGCTCGTTTCGCTGGGACGCGACCTCGCGCCCCAGGCGACCATCGTGTCGCCGCGTGGCGATGTCTCCGAACATGGCGCGGCGCGTTTCTTCCGCCGCACCGGCGAGGGCGTCTACGACATGGAAGACCTCGGCCGGGCGACCGGCAAGATGGCCGGCTTCATCAAGGCGCAGGTCGAGGCGGCAAAGCCGTCTTCGGTATTCGGCCTCGGCTATTCCAACGGCGCCAACATCCTGGCCTCGGTGGTGTTCGCCGCGCCCAAGCTGTTCGACGCGGCGGTGCTGATGCATCCGCTGATCCCGTTCGAACCCGAGGTGAAGGGCAGCCTTGCCGGACGCCGCATCCTGGTCACCGCGGGCAAGCGCGACCCGATCTGCCCGCCCAATCTGACGGCGCGGCTGGAAGCCTATTTGAGCGCCGATGGTGCTGATGTCACAGTGGAATGGCACGATGGCGGCCACGAGGTGCGACCAAACGAGATCGAAGCGGCGAGGCGGCTTTTCGCCGCCGTGCCGGTTGAAGGAGCAGATAATGCCTGACCAATTGCCTGATATCGAACTGGAGGACCGCGGCTCGAAGGGTCGGTATGTCCTGCGTGGTCCGGGCGGAGCCGAGGCGGAGATGACCTTCACCAAGATCGGCGAGCATCAGATCATCATCGATCACACCGAGGTGCCGGATGCGTTTCGCGGCCAAGGCGCCGGACTTCGGCTGGTTACCCGCGCCGTCGAGGACATGCGCGCGGCGGGCAAGAAGATCATCCCGCTCTGTCCCTTCGCCAACGCCCAGTTCCGCCGCCATCCGGAATGGGCCGATGTGCTGAAGCAATAAGCCAGGCAACGCAAACACGCGTCTGGCATTTGCTTGGCTCGGCCATCTTGCCTAGATAGAGGTATCGCCCGCAGGCTGGTTTCAGCCTGCAGCTCCTCAATCGAATGGCTTCCCGATGACCGAATCCGATCTCGTCCCCGTCTTCGACGGCCACAACGACACGCTGCTGCGACTTTACCAGTCGAAGGACACGGACGTCGAAAAGCTGTTCATCGAGGGGACGCAGGGCGGTCACATCGATCTGCCCCGGGCCAGGAAGGGTGGCTTCGCCGGCGGCATGTTCGCGATCTTCCCGCCGCCGGTCGAGAAGGCCAAGCGCTCGGCGGTACCGCCGGCGCCGAGCGACAACGAGCCGCTGCCGCCGGAACTGCCGCGCGCTGAGGCCCTGAACTCCACCATCGCCATGGCGTCCATCCTGTTCCGGCTGGAACGGGCGGGAGCGCTGACCGTCTGCCGCAGCGCTGGTGACATTCGCGAAGCGATGGCGAAAGACTCCATCGCGGCGGTGTTCCACATTGAAGGCGTCGAGGCGATCGATCCCGAGCTCACCTTGCTCGACGTGCTATACGAAGCCGGTCTGCGCTCGCTCGGCATCGTCTGGAGCCGTCCCAACGCCTTTGGCCACGGCGTGCCGTTCCGCTTCCCCTCGTCGCCCGACACCGGGCCGGGGCTGACCGATGCCGGCAAGGCGCTGGTCAAGGCCTGCAATCAGTTGAAGATCATGATCGATCTGTCGCATCTCAACGAAAAGGGTTTTCGCGATGTCGCCGCGCTCAGCGATGCGCCGCTGGTCGCCACCCATTCCAACGTGCATGCGCTGTGCACCCATTCGCGCAATTTGACCGACTGGCAGCTCGGCGCCATTCGCGAGACCGGCGGCATGGTCGGGCTGAATTTTGCCACGGGCTTCCTGCGCGAGGACGGCAGGATGAACTCGGACACCAGCCTCGACATCATGGTGCGCCATGTCGATTCGCTGCTGCAGGCGCTGGGCGAGGACGGAGTCGGCCTCGGCTCGGATTTCGACGGCGCGATGATCCCGGCCGTCATCGGCGACGTTGCCGGCCTGCCGAAGTTGATCGATGCGCTGGCCGCACGCGGTTTCGGCCGCGCGCTGATCGATAAGATCGCTTATCGCAATTGGCTCAATGTACTGGAACGAACGATCGGGTGAGCCCTTAGGCGCCCATGCGCTTCAGCCATTCCTGGCCGGTGCCGCGATCCCTGATGATCGGCAGCGGGTTTTCCGAATCCAGCCGTGCGCAGATGCGGTAGACCTCGAGCGTCTCGGCGCTCATCTCGCCGCGCTTGTAGAAAAACATGGCGGCGGCATAGCGAGTGCGGCCCGACCATTTTTCGCCGAGCGGTGTATTGACCAACTGCCACTGTTCGCCGGCTTCCGTCTCATCATCGGCTTCGTCGGCCATGATCAAAAATCCGCCGGCGGATTGGCCGTGCGGCGGTCCAGCTTGATGAAGGGGCGCGCCACCACCTTGGCCCGCTTCATCAGCTTCTGGTACTGCAGTTCGCGCATGGCGTAGATCTCGACCCAGAGCTCTTCCACGACAGTATCACCGTAGGGCCGCGCCAGCGAGGCGATGGCAATGTTGCGCTTGGCCATCGGCGACCACATGGCGGCGCTGACCAGCCCAACCTCCTGATGCTTCTTGTGATAGACGATGGCGTGCTCGGCCGGGATGTTGCCTTCGATCTCCAGCCCGACCAGCACGTGGCGCAGCTTGCGCTTGGCGCGGGCTTGGAGGATGGCGCGGCGGCCGTTGAAATGGGCCTTTTCCAGATCGATCATGAAGCCGAGGCCGATCTCGTCCGGCATGCGCAGACGGTCGGCGCGAATGGCATGCTCGGCGGTGGTGAAATCGGCATTGGCGACGATCAGGCCTGCCTCGAGGCGGGCGCGGTTGAGGGCGGCATAGCCGATGGCGCGAATGCCGCGCAGTTCGCCTCCCGTCATCAGCCGATCCCAGAGGCTGAGCGCCTTTTCGGCCGGAATGAACAGTTCATAGCCGAGATCACCGGTGAAGCCGGTGCGCGAGATGATCACCGTTGCGCCGTCATGCGGGGACTCGGCGAGGTCGAAGATCTTCATTTTCTCGACGCCGGCGAAACCGGCATCGCGCAGCACGGCAAACGAGGTTGGTCCCTGCAGAGCGAGCCCGGCGACGGTTTCGGTTTCTTCCTCGACGGAGACATCGAAGCCGATCGCGCTGTCGAGCAGCCAGGGCAAATGCCGTTCCTGCGAGCACAGGCGGAAGCGCGTCGGTGACAGGCGAAACAGCGTGCCGTCGTCGAGCACGAAACCTTCATCGTCGCACCAGGCGGTGTAGTGGACGCGGCCGGGTTTCAGCTTGGTGACATCGCGCAGCGTGACGCGATCGAGGAAGGCTTCGGCATCCGGACCCTCGACGCGGAATTTGGTCATCGGCGAGATGTCGAACAAAGCCGCCTGGCTGCGGATGGCGAAATATTCGAGCTCCTCGTCCCACAGCGAATGCGGCGCGCGGTAGCCGGCCCAATTGTACCAGTCCTGGGTCTTGGCGAGTGCATCGATACGCGGCTGGAACGGCGTGCCGAGACGCAGCGTGCGGAAATGCGATTGCGCGGCAAGGCGTGCGGGGACGATGGAGTTCGTCTGCGCCGCGACAGGCTTCCTTTTGGTTGCTTGCGCCATGATCTAACCCTTCATCGCAAGGATGCGCCGCGCAGCATTCAGACCCGGAGCGCCCGAAACACCACCACCGGGATGCGAGCCGGCGCCGGCGAGGAACAGCCTCTCGACCGGTGTGTTGTAACCCGACCAACCGGAGACAGGTCGCGACATCAGCATCTGGTCGGCCTGCAATTCGCCGTGGTGCCAGTGGCCGCCGGGCATGCGGTAGCGCGTCTCGATATCGGCCGGCGTCAAAAGTTCTGAATGCAGCACGGACTTGCCGATACCGGGCGCGTAAGATTCGAGCTGTGTCATGATCGCCTTCAAGAACTTTGGCTTGCCCGCATCCCAGCCTTCCTTCAGCGCGTAGGGTGCGTATTGCACGACCGCCGACAGCACGCAGGCGCCGCTCGGCGCAAGCGATGGATCGGCGAGCGACGGCAGCGTGAGCTCCATCACCGGTTCGGGCGAGAACTCACCATATTTCGACGGGTTGAAGGCGCGCTCGACATGGTCGGGCGAGGGTGCGATGACCAGACGGCCCTTGTGGCTAGCGGCGTCGACGCCGGAAAATTGCGGCGGCCGGTCCAACGCCAGATGGAGCTTCGCCGCATCGCCCTTCATGCGGATGTTCTTCACTTTGCGCACAAAGCCGGTGTCGATGTCGCGCGGCCCGATGAGGTCGAGCATGGTGGTCGCCGGATTGATGGCGGAGGCGATCGTTCTGGCGCGCAGCACCTCGCCGCTGTCGAGGGCGACGCCAACGGCACGGCCTTTCTCGACGATGATCTTAGCCACCGGTGCAGCCGTTCGGATGGTGACGCCGGCTTGTTCCGCAGCTGCCCGAATAGCGCTGACGACCGCGCCCATGCCGCCTTTCGGCAGCATCTGCGCGCCGGCCGCACCACCAGTCTCGCCGGCCAGCCGGTAGTAGAGGCCAAGCAGCGAGGTCGGCGATCGCGGACCGAGATGGCTGCCCAGCGTCGCGTCGAACGCGAGCAGGCCCTTCAGCCTGGCGTCGGCAAGCTGCTCGTCGAGCAGGTCGGCGACGTTCATCAGGAGAACACGCAGGAAGTCGCGCATGTCTTCCTTGCCGAGCTTCTTCAGCGACAGGGCTGCCTGGCCAAGCGCTGCCGTCTCCTTGAGCGACATGCCGGCAAGATCGGGTGGCCGACGCGACAGGAACGGCTTCAATATGCCGGCATAGCGCATGAGTTGCGCGCGCAATTCCTTCCAGGCGGACTGCTCGGACGGAGTGGAGCCGGTCAGCACTTCGCCATAGGCGCCGTGCAGGACAAGCGGAGGGCCGTCTTTCGACAGCGCAACGGTCGGGATGAAATCGCTGCGCGCGAATTGCAGCCCGTATTTCTCCAGCTCGAGCGTCTTCACCACATCGGGGTGCAGCCGGTTGAGCACATGCGCGACTGCGGAGACGCGAAAACCCTGCACAAACTCTTCGGTGCGCGCCGCGCCGCCGACTTCGGCTGCGGCTTCGAGCACCAGCACCTTGCGGCCGGCTTTCGCCAGCGTGGCTGCAGCGACGAGGCCGTTGTGGCCACCGCCGATGACGATGCAATCAAATGACGTCATGGGCCGGGCTCATGTGGGAGGTGGACTTTGCGAGATCTCGCAAAATTTCGGCCGCGGCATTGCGGCCGGGAGCGCCCATGACGCCGCCGCCGGGATGGGTCGAGGAGCCGCACATATAGAGGTTCCCCACCGGCGAGCGGTATTGTGCATAGCCGGGCACCGGGCGGTTGAACAGCAGCTGGTCGAAGGTCAGTTCGCCCTGGAAAATATTACCTTCGGTAAGGCCGACCTCGGCCTCGATCTCGCGTGGCGTACGCACCTCCATGTGGACGATGCGGTCGCGGAAACCTGGCGAGTACTCGGCGATTTGCGCGATCACGCTTTCGGCGAAACCGTCGCGATCGGCATCGGTCCAGTCTTGGCCATTCACCTTGGGCGGCGCGTATTGCACGAAGCAGCTCATGAAATGCTTGCCCGGCGGCGCCATGGTCGGGTCGAGTGTCGTCGGGATGACCATGTCGAGGAACGGATCGGCCGACCAACGCCCGGCCTTCCAGTCGTCATAGGCGCGCTCCATGCGCTCCATCGAATCGGTGAAATGCATGTCGCCGCGATAGACCGGCGAATCCTTCGGCAGCGCCGGGAATTCCGGCAGCGAATCCAGCGCGATGTTGACCTTTCCGGATGAGCCGCGGATCTTGAAGTTCTTCACCCGACGCAGGAAAATGTCGGGCAGTTCCTTTTCCTCGACCAGTTTCAGGAAGGTGCGCTTCACGTCGGCGTTGGAGACGACGAGCTTGCCGTAAATCTCCTCGCCGCCGGCCAGCACCACGCCTTTCGCCTTGCCGCGGCCAACCAGAACATGGTCGACCTCGGCGCCGGTGCGGATGGTGCCGCCGGAGGCCTTGAAGGAAGCGGCGAGCGCCCTGGTGACGGCGCCCATGCCGCCGCGCGCATAGCCCCAGGCGCCAACGGAGCCGTCGACCTCGCCCATATAGTGGTGCAGCAGCACATAGGCCGTGCCGGGCGACATCGGCCCGAGCGCGGTGCCTATGATGCCGGACAGAGCGAAGTTCGCCTTGATGACGTCGGTCTCGAAATATTCGTCGAGGAATTCCGAGATCGACATTGTCCAGAAGCGCAGCGTCAGCGCCATTTCCTCGGCCGACAGGCCGGCGAATTTTTTACCCAGATAGAGCAACTCGCCGATGTCGCGTGGTCGAAAACTGGTCGGGTCGGGCGCGGTGCGCATCAGCAGCGGCTGGATGAAGCGGCATTGCCGCGTCACGTCGCGCGAATAGCGGTCATAGGCTTCGGCGTCGCGCTTGGAGAAGCGGGCGAATTCGCGCCGGTGCGCGTCATGGTCGCGGTAGTTGGCGAGGTAGTCGCCGTCGCGGGTGAACACCGCGCCGCCTTCATACGAGATGACCTGCAGGCCGAAGCGCGGCAGTTCGAGGTCGCGCATGATCTCGGGGCGAAACAGCGAACAGACATAGGAGCAGTTGGAGTAGAGGAAGCCCGGCGTCAGTTCGCGGCTGGTGGCGGCGCCGCCAACCCAGTCGTTCTTCTCCACCACCAGCACGTCGAGGCCGGCGCGCTGCAGGTAGCAGGCGTTGACCAGGCCGTTGTGTCCGCCGCCGATGATGATCGCGTCCCAAGCTTTCATTCGCGTCCGTTTTCTCTTGGGGATCCGCGTTCATTTTTGCGTGATCTCGTTCCCGATTGCGCGGAATTTGGCATGGTGGCCGGCATTCTGTCCAGTGGTATTGAATGAATGTTCAACAAATAGTCTTGCGTTTTCTCTGGCATGCGCTACGTTTTGCCGGCAATCGAACGTGTTGAATTCGGCTGACGGGACCGAGGTTCGATGATCGAAGCGGCAGAGGCCGAGCCAGAATATGACGACACCGCCATCCGTTTCCTCGAGGCGCTGTGGGGCGAGGGTTATCTATCGCCGGGCGGGCCTGATGAGGTTGACCGGGTGGTCGAGGGGCTGTCGCTGAGCGGTATGACCGTCCTCGACATAGGCTGCGGCTCGGGCGGCATCGCGCTGCATCTGGTCGAGCGCCATGGCGCCGCCCATGCCACCGGCTTTGACATTGAATGCCCAGTGATCGAGGCGGCGATAAAGCGTGCCGCCGCGCGCGGGCTTTCAGATCGCGCCAATTTCATCCAGGCGCCGCCGGGGCCGCTGCCTTTTGCCGACAATTCGTTCGATGTCGTCTTCTCCAAGGATGCGTTGCTGCACGTGCCCGACAAGGACGCGCTGTTTGCCGAGATCTTTCGCGTGCTGAAACCCGGCGGCGTCTTTGCTGCTTCCGACTGGTTGATCGGCCATGACGGCGAGCCGTCACCTGACATGAAGGCCTATGTTGCGGCCGAGGGTCTGTCCTTCGCCATGGCGTCTCCGGCGCGCTATGCGCAGGCCATGCGCCGCGCCGGCTTTGCCGATGTTGCCGTCAAAGACCGCAATCCCTGGTATCGCGAAGTCGCGCGCGGCGAGCTGGAAAGGCTGAAAGGACCGCTCTACCAGACGGCGGCGGCCGCGGTCGGAGTGGCCTATGTCGACAAGAACATTCGAACCTGGGAAGCCATGCAGAAGGTGCTTGACAGTGGCGAGCACCGTCCCACTCATCTTCGCGGGTGGAAGCCGGCTGTGGTGGGATAGCCGGCAATATGGAGCATGACGGCACCGATGAAAGCTGCAGCGCGCGAAGAGCGATCCTCCGACATTTCTGGAAAAAACGAACCGGAAAAACGCGGCCGCAAGGCGTCGAAGGAGGTCAGGCAGCAGCAGCTGATCGAGGCGACGATCGATTCGCTCGCCAAGCGCGGCTATTCGGAAACGACGATGGCCGATGTCGCCGATGGCGCCGGCCTGTCGCGCGGCATCGTCAATTTTCATTTCGAGAGCAAGGAGAAGCTGCTCGTCGCCACGCTTGCCTACATGGCCGACGAATATGCCGCGCATTGGCGCGCCGCGCTGACCAAGGCCGGCGACGATCCGGCCCGGCAGTTGCGGGCGCTGGTCGCCGCCGATTTCGACCGTTCGATCTGCAACAAGCGCAAGCTCGCCGCCTGGTGCGCGTTCTGGGGCGAAGCCAAGTCGCGGCCGACCTACCAGGCGCTGTGCGGCGCGCGCGACGCAGCCTACCAGAAGATCTTCATCGACCTCTGCGCCACGCTGAAACAAAGCGGTGGCTACGGCTACGAGCCGCAGGTCATGGCGCTGGCCCTGAGCGCCATGCTGGAAGGGCTGTGGCTGCGGCTGATGATGGGCACCGAGGACGTCACCCGCGAGAGCGCGTTGCAGGCGGCTAACGAATTCCTGTCGGCCGCTTTTCCGAAGCATTACCCGCAAGGCACCTGACGTTGACAACAACCGGCGGATCCAAGCCGGGCTCAAATAACCAGAACAGAGGATGGAACAGAATGAAAAGCACAACCCGACGCCTGGCACTGACATTGGCGCTGACCGCAACGCTGGCGGCTTCCGCCGCAGCGCTTGCAGTTGCCGCCGACAAGGACCTCATCGTGTTCGACTGGTCCGGCTATGAAGACCCGAGCTTCCACCCGAAATATGTCGAGAAGAACGGTGACTCGCCGACCTTCGCCTTCTTCGGCGATGAGGACGAAGCGTTCGAGAAGGTGCGCTCCGGGTTCAAGGCCGATCTCGGCCATCCCTGCTCGCAGAGCGTGACCAAATGGCGTGAGGCTGGCCTGCTGCAGCCGCTCGACACGTCGAAGATCACCGGCTGGACGGATCTCAATCCCGGCATCATGGCGATGAAGGATCTGGCGACCACGTCGGATGGCAAGGCCTGGTTCATGCCGTGGGACTGGGGTAACACGCAGGTCACCTTCAACACCTCCAAGATCGACGAGAAGGAGGTGCAGTCGCTGAAGGCCTTCGCCGATCCCAAGTTCAAGGGCCGGGTCTCGATCGGCGACAATGTCGACGACGCCTATGCGCTGGCCAGCCTCGCCATCGGGGTGAAAGACTGGACCAAGATGACGGACGACCAATTCAAGCAGGCGTCCGATTTCCTCCGGCAGGTGCACAAGAATGTGCGCTCCTACTGGACCGACACCACCGACGTCGTGCAGTTGCTGAGCGGCGGCGAGGTCGATCTCGCCTGGGCATGGAACGATGCGACGGTACAGTCGGTCGCCGCCGGTGTACCGATCAAGGCCAAGAAGGACACGGACGAAGGCATTTCGACCTGGGTCTGCGGCTATGTCCTGTTCAAGGACGCACCCGACAATGTCGACAAGGCCTATGACTATCTGAACGCAATCAACGATCCCGAGACCGCCAAGGTGCTGGTCAAGGACTGGGGCTATGGCCAGGCCAACGCCAAAGGCATGGCCGGCGTCGACCAGGCGATCCTGAAGGAGAAGGGCTATGACGACGTGCAGAAATTCGTCGACAAGACCCTGTTCCAATCGCCGGTCCCGTCGGCGCTCAAGCTCAAGATGATCGCCGAATTCGAGAAGATCAAAGCTGGCTACTAAAGCCTATTCGACTTCATCCGTCTGCCCGTCATTGCGCCGGGCAGACGGTCTCGCCAAGGTCGCTGAAATTCCGTAACGTCGCCCGGCGCTTTTAGCGATCAGGAGTTTCGCATCATGAATTCCATGCTTCGCCGCCTTGCCCTTGCCGCCACCTTAACAGTGGGCGCCGGCACAGTGTTGGCCTATGCCCAGGGTGGTGGCGATCTCGTCGTGTTCGACTGGTCGGGCTATGAGGATCCGCTGCTGCATCCCGACTACGCCGCCAAATACGGCGCCGAGCCGACCTTCGCTTTCTTCGGCGACGAGGACGAAGCCTTCGAGAAGATGCGGGCCGGCTTCAAGGCCGACATCGCCCACCCCTGCTCGCAAAGCGTCGCCAAATGGCGCGAGGCCGGTATTCTGCAGCCGCTCGACACATCCAGGATCGCCGGCTGGAAGGACCTCAATCCCGGCATCATGGCGATGAAGGATCTTGCCGTCACCGCCGACGGCAAGGCCTGGTTCATGCCGTTCGACTGGGGCGACACCTCGTTGCTCTACCGCACCGACAAGGTGACGGCTCAAGAGGCGCAGTCGCTGAGGGTCTTCGCCGATCCGAAATTCAAGGGCCGTGTCACCATCGGCGACAATGTCGACGATGCCTATGCGCTGGCAAGCCTGGTCGTCGGCCTCAAGGACTGGACCAAGATGACCGACGCGCAGTTCCAGGAGGCCTCTGCCTTCCTGCGCGACGTCCACAAGAATGTCCGCTTCTACTGGACCGACGACACCGATCTCAACCAGGCCTTTACCGGCAATGAGGTCGATCTCGTCTGGGGCTGGAACGAGACCTTCGTGACGCTCAAGGGGCAAGGCATGCCCATCGCCATGAACCGCGACACCAAGGAAGGCATTTCGACCTGGGTGTGCGGTTATGTGCTGATGAAGGACGCGCCGGGCAAGCTTGATCAGGCGTATGATTTCCTGAGTGCGGTCAACGCGCATGCCGTGTCCGACTATCTGGTCAAGACCTTCGGCTATGGCCACGGCAACAGCGCCGGCATGGCGGCGATCGACCACCAGGTGCTGACCGACCGCGGCTTCGACAATCTCGACAAGTTCCTCGACAAGACGCTGTTCCAGCAGCCGGTCCCGCCCGACCTCAAGCAGCGCATGGTCACCGAATTCGAGAAGATCAAGGCCGGCTATTGAGCGACAAGACCGAAAGAACCGACGTCGTCATCGTCGGCGCCGGTTTCACCGGCCTGTCGGCTGCGCTTGTGCTGAAGCAGGCCGGCATCGATGTCTTGCTGCTTGAAGCGCGCGACCGCGTCGGCGGCAGAGTGGAAGCGGTTCGCAACGGGCTTGGCGAACGGATCGACAGCGGCGGCCAGTTTTTTTGCGAAGACATGCCGGAGGTAACGGCGCTGGCCGCGGCCCGCGGCAAGGCCTTTGTCGAGACTTATGTGAATGGCGATTTCATCACCCATCCGTCGATGACCCCGGCGCGGGCCGAGCGCACCTACCACGCCTCAACGGCGATCCGTGAGCGCATGAACAGGATCGAGCCGGACGATCCCTCGATCGCCGGGCTGACCGTCGCGACCTGGCTGGAACAACAGCATGATACGGCTGACGCCAAGGCTGCTTTTCGCTCGCTGGTCGAAGGACTGTGGTGCCTGGCAGCGGACAAGGTGCCACTGTGGTACCTGATCGACAATGACCGTCGCATCACCAACGAGGTGCCTGAGCTGCAATATTCCTTGCGCGAGACCATGCAGTCGCTGGCAGAGGATTTGGCCAGCGATCTTGGCGACCGGATGCGGTTGGACGACGCGGTCGTGCGCATCGAGCACGGTCCACACGGAGTTCGTGTCGTCTCGACCAAAGGCGCCATTGAAGCGCGAAAAGTGCTGCTCGCGCTGCCGCCGGCAACCGCCGCAACGCTCGATTTCGCGCCCGCCTTGCCGCCAGCTCTCGGCAAGGCGCTTGGCGTCTGGGAAAGCGGCGCGGTGATCAAGATCCTCGTGCGCTATGCCAGGCCGTTCTGGCGCGAGCGCGATCTGTGCGGCATGGTGATGTGGCGCGACCTGCCGGGTCTGTTCGCCTGCGACGCCAGCAAGGATGCGCAACATGCGGCGCTGGTCGTCTTCGTCGGCGGACCGCTGGCACTGCGCTGGCGCCCTCTCGACGATACTTCACTGCGCGCGGAAGTAGCGGCGCAGCTGGTGAGCGCCCTTGGTCCGGACGCGGCCGACATTCTCGATTTCAGCCAGCGCGACTGGATACAAGACCGCTGGAGCGGCGGCGCCTATAGCGACCTCATTGTCGATGTGACGGCCCGGGATGCCGAGCGCACGATCCGTGCCGGCGCGGCTCCTGTCCATTTCGCATCATCGGAACTGTCGCCATCCTTCCCAGGCTATGTCGAAGGCGCCATCGTGATGGGGCGCATCGCCGCCAAAGAAATTTTGACCGCGCTTCAGAGTCTTAGCGGAGAATGACCTTTTCCGAAAACCGGTTCCAACCTCTCGGGGGCATGCTCAGTCCGCCATAGCCACCAGCGCCTCAGGATCATAGGCAAGGCGGATCGAGGTACCGACGGGGATGTCGTCGGCGCCGAAGTCGTTGGTCTCGGTGACTGATAGCGGCTTTTCCAATCCGGGTATCTCGACGATCAGGTGGGTGATCTCGCCGAAATAATGGCGTTCGACCACCTTGCCGGCGACCTCGAATTTCGCCGTCGCATTGTCCCATAGAACCCGCAGGCGCTCCGGCCTGATGCCCAGCGTGGCAGCGCCGCCACTGCGCACGAACGCCTTCGGCCTGTCCGTCCTGACACGGCCGAAGCCCAGCGTGTCGACGATCAGCGAGGCGCTGTTCTCCTCGACAATCTCGGCCTTGACGAAATTCATGCCGCCGAGGAAGTCGGCAACCTGGCGGTTGATCGGCCGCTGGTAGATCTCCTTGGGCGAGGCGACCTGGGCGATCTTGCCGCCGAACATCACGGCGATACGATCGGACATTGCCAGCGCCTCGTACTGGTCGTGGGTGACCAGCACGAAGGTGATGCCGACCGCCTGCTGCAGGCGGCGCAGCTCGACCTGCATCTGCTCGCGCAACTTCTTGTCGAGTGCCGACAGCGGCTCGTCGAGCAGCAGCACCTTGGGCCTCATCACCAAAGCGCGGGCGAGCGCCACGCGCTGGCGCTGGCCGCCGGACAGCTCGGTGGCGAGGCGTTTGCCCAGCCCGGTCAGCGACACCTGGGCCAGCGCCTCCTCGACGCGGCGTTTTTCTTCCGTCGCGCCCAGTTTCAGCCGCTTCAGCCCGTAGGCGACATTCTGCTCGACATTGAGATGGGGGAAGATGGCGTAGCTTTGGAACACCATGTTGGTTGGCCGGCGGTTGGCCGGAATGCCTTCCATCGACTGGCCACCAACCGAGATCGAACCGCTGGTCGGGTTGTCGAAACCGGCAATCATGCGCAAGAGCGTGGTCTTGCCGCAGCCGGAAGGACCGAGCAGCGAGAAGAACTCGCCTTCCCTGATGGTCAGCGTCGCGTCGTCGAGCGCCTTGAAGGTGCCGTAGCTGCGGGTGACGTCGCGGATTTCGATCATCGATCGATCGGATTGGGCCCGCTCGGACTGGGGCCGTTCGGCCTGGGTTGGCTCAGGCATAGAGGCCTCCCTCGTTCTGGGTGCGCCTGGCCGCACGGCGGCGCAGGATCTCGGCAACGGTCATCAAAACGAAAGAGGCAACCAGCAGCAGCGTGCCCAGCGCCAGCACGCCCGGCAGCTTGGCGGCAAAGCGCAACTGGCCCCAGATGTAGATCGGCAGCGTCGTCTCGGTTCCGGTCAGGAAGAAGGCGATGACGAATTCGTCGAGCGAGATGGTGAAGCAGACCAGCAGGCTGGAAATGATCGCCGGCGCCACCATCGGCAGCGTCACCCGCCGGAAGGTACCGAAGGCGCTTTCGCCGAGATCGGCGGAGGCTTCTTCCAGGCTGCGGTCGAAGCCCTCGAACCCGGCGGTCAGCACCGTCATCGAATAGGGGATGCAGATCAGGACATGGCCGAGCACGACGGTGAACAGCGACAGGCTGAGGCCAAGCTGCAGCATGACCAGCAGCATGGAGATGGCGAGGATGATTTCCGGCAGCACCAGCGGCGCCATGATCAGGCCGTTGATGGTGCGGCGGCCGGGATAGCGGTAGCGGGTGATCGAGCGGGCGGCGAGGATGCCGAGCAGCGTCGCCAGCACGGATGCCGAGACACCGACGATCAGGCTGTTCCAGGCGGCGTCGAGCAGCGCCGGCGTCTTGGGCAGGTCCTCGTACCATTTCAGCGTGTAGCCGGTGAGGGGAAACTTCGGCGTCGGCGCGGTGTTGATCGAGAAGATCGGCAGGAAGATCACGGGCAGATAGAGAAAGACGATGTAGAGGAAGGCGTAGGCGGTCAGCCAGCCGCCGGCAAACAAGCGCCGCATCGCCGTCATCGCGCCAGCCTCTGCAATGCGCGGATGATCAGCACCGTGGCGCCCGCCATCAGCGAGACGACCAGCATGGTGGTGACGGAGAGAGCCGCACCCAGCGGCCAGTTCGATGCCTTGCCGAACTGCGCCTGGATGGCGTTGGCGATCATGACACCGTCCTTGCCGCCGACAAGCTTCGGCGTGACGTAGTCGCCGACCGTCGGAATCATGACGATCAACGCCGCCGAGATGACGCCCGGCGCCGATAGCGGCAACGTCACGCGCAGGAAGGAGCGCAGCGGGCTATCGCCGAGATCCGTCGCCGCCTCGACCAGGGTGCGGTCGACCTTTTCCAGGGAAACAAAGATCGGCAGGATGGCGAAGGCCGCCCAGGCATGGGTCAATGTGATGATGACGGCGCTGGAATTGTAGAGCAGCGCTGTCGACGGCTCGTCGATGATGCCGAGCCCCATCAGTCCGGAATTGAGCACGCCGTTGTAACCGAGGATCACCTTCCACGACATGACGCGCAGGAGATAGCTGGTCCAGAACGGAATGGTGATCAGGAACAGCCACAGGCTCTTGTGACGGCCGCCATGGAACGAGATGAAGTAGGCGATCGGATAGGCGAGGATGACAGTGAAAAAACTCACCGTCAGCGAGATGTAGAGCGAGCGCCACAGAAGATCGCGATAGATCGGCTCGGTCAGCGCGATGCGATAATTCTCCAGCGTGAATGTGTGGTCGATGGTGAGGTAGTCCTGCGTCCAGAAAGAGTGGGCGAAGACCACCAGGATCGGCAGCACCAGAAGGATGAGGGCATAGAGGAAAGTCGGGCTGATCAGGGCAAAGCCCTGGGCGGGTTCGGACTGCAGAAGGGCGTTCCGCCTTGCTCGAGTCATGCGCCGCGCGGGCACCCCTTCGGCAGCTGCCGTCATTGCAGCGCACCGGGCGTGATCTCGGTTGCTGGCTCGAACTGTCCCGACATGATGCTCCCATTGACCGGCCGGCTGCCTGTTCCCAATTTTTGCGGAGCGCGATTTTCTGGTCGCGCTCCAAGCTTGCCGGCCTTCTTTCATCATGAGCGCATCCGTGGATTGAAATCAAGCGCTATTTCTGTAATATTGATTGAACGGACATTCAAAATGAAGTGAAGAAAGCCCGCTTTTCATCGCATGGCTTCGTTTCGTGTCCGGCGAAAATTACGCTCCAGACCTGCGAGGCAATGATGGCGGCTGCAAGAGACCTAAGAGCGATCGAGATGGCTGGCGACGATGATGCAGTCGAGCTCGCCAAGCGCCATCTTGTCCAGCCCTGGCCTTATGCCGGCTCGGTCGGCGCCGAAGCGCGCGCGCTGATCGGCGAAGGCGACGGGATCTACATCACCGATGTCACCGGCAAGCGGCTGATCGACGGGCCGGCCGGCATGTGGTGCATCAATGTCGGCCACCGCCGCGAGGAGCTGGCCAAGGTGATGTACGACCAGGCGATGACGTTGTCCTACAACACGCCCTGGTACACGATGAACGCGCCCTCGGCCGAACTCGCCAAGCGAATTGCCGATCATGCACCGGGCGATCTCAGCCATACGTTCTTCACCACCGGCGGTTCGTCGGCTGTCGAGACGGCGCTGCGTTTCATGCAGTTCTACAACAATGTGCGCGGACGCCCGGAAAAGAAGCTGATCCTCAGCCGCGGCGGCGCCTATCACGGCTCGACCTATCTGTCGGCCTCGCTCAACGGCCGCCCGCGCGACCGCGACTGGATGGACGGCGCCGATGACCTTGTCGTGAAGTTGTCTTCGCCCGATCCGTTCCGACGTCCAAAGGGCATGGATATTGCGGCCTTCTGCGATTTCCTCGTTGACCAGTTCCGCGACACTGTCGCGCGTGTCGGCGCTGAAAAGATCGGCGCCTTCGTCGGCGAACCGGTGCAGGCGTCGGGCGGCGTCGTCGTGCCGCCGGATGGCTATCTCAAGCGCATCCGCGAGATCTGCCGCGAGAACGACATCCTTTATGTCTCGGACGAGGTGGTCACCGGCTTCGGCCGGCTCGGCCATGTCTTTGCCTCCGGCGACGTGTTCGGCATCGACCCCGACATGATCACTTTCGCCAAGGGCGTCACCTCAGGCTATTTCCCGCTCGGGGGCGTCATCATCTCGGAGCGGCTGCTTCAGGAAATGCGCCGCTCCAACCATCCCGACGCGCTGTTCGGCCACGGTTTGACCTATACCAGCCATCCGATCGGCTGCGCGGTGGCACTGAAGAACCTCGACATCCTTGAAGACGGCGTGCTTGCCCATACGCGCGATGTCGCGCCCTACTTCCAGGCGCAGCTGAAGACGCTGGAAGAGCTGCCGCTGGTCGGCGAAGTCCGCGGCATGGGTCTGATGGGCTGCGTCGAATGCGTCGCCGACCGCGAAAGCAAGGATCCGCTGCAGCTCGACAAGGATGTCGGCAAACGCATCGACGCGCACTGCCATGAACTCGGCCTTTTGGTGCGGCCGCTGATCAACATGTGCGTGATGTCGCCGCCGCTGATCATTACGCGCGAGCAGATCGACGACATGGTGGCGATCCTGCGCGAAGGCATTTCGCGGACGATGGATGATCTCAGAAAAGAAGGGGTGTGGCAGGGCTAGCTTCCCTCGCCCCGTTTACGGGGAGAGGGTGCCGGCAGGCGGGTGAGGGGTTGCGCCAGCTTATAAGATTTCTACCAGACGATAGCATTCGAAGGTGATGGGCCGGACCAATCGCGAGGCGTTGGCGCCGCCCCTCATCCGCCCTTCGGGCACCTTCTCCCCGTAGAACAGGGAGAAGGAAGAGAGCTACCCTCGCGAGCGCAGGGCGTCGTTCAGCGACCACATGTCCTTTTCCTCGGGTGCCGTCTCCAGGCCCAGAACCGGAATCTCCTTGCGCAGATGGTCGTGGTGGGTGCGCACGCCATATTCGAGGTCGGAGAGGTAGAAGCCCTCGAAGGCGTCCGAGATCATCGACTCGTTCGACCACACGGAAAGCTGCACATCCTCGTTCATGGTGTCGCGGTCGATGCGGTAGGCGAGGTAGCGCGCCGCCGCCTGTTCCCTGGTTTCGTCGGGGTAGCGGTAGATGGCGCCGCGCAACAGCGTCTCGCCGGTCGACAGCGGGAACTCCTGATAGAACTGCACCGATTCCGGCATGATCGACAGCGCGTTGTTGGGGAAGATGCCGTAATAGATCCAGGCCCTGCGCAGATGCTCAGGCAGGTCCGAGGCATCGGGTGTGAGCTTGATGTATTCGCGCACGCTCCAGCGCCGTCCGGCATGCGGATTGTAGGTGGCGAAGGAGCGCGACACGCCGTTGATGAACGGCTCGTCGAAATAAGTCGCGCCATAGAGATCCTGCAGCGCCGGATGCGCCATGGCGACGTGATAGCCTTCATTGTCGACGTCGCGCACCGACTTCCAGTTAACCGGCGTCTTCTGTGTCCAGATGCCCCAGGACGGCACCATCTCAGCCACGTTGTAGTGGGCCATCTCTGCTTCGATCGGCTTCAGCAACTCCGCCACAGAAGGTTGCGGGCCGCCCTTGCGGAAGCGGATGAAGATGAAGCCCATCCAGATTTCGAGGTCGAGCGGCATCAGGCCGAATTCGGTCTTGTCGAGTTCCGGGAAGGAGCGCGGCCGGGCTGCACCGCGCAGCGTGCCGTCGAGATTGTAGACCCAGCCGTGGAACGGGCAGACCAGCGCGTTCTTGCAGGTGCCCTGGCTGTCGGCGACGACGCGGCTGCCGCGATGCCGGCACATGTTGTTGAAGGCGCGCACGACGCCGTCCTTGCCGCGCACGATCAGCGCCCGCTCGCCGACCACGTCCATGGTCAGATAGTCGCCGGCGTTTGGCACGTCGGAGACATGGCCGGCGATCTGCCAATGGTTGCGGAAGACGTATTCCTTCTCGAGTTCGAGAAGCGCGTTGGAGTGATAAGCCCAGCCCGGCAAGCCCCGCCGGTCCCAATCGTTGGGGATCGCCACGTTACGGAGGTGCGGGTTCATAAAAAGGCTCTTCTTTTGTTGAATGATCATTCAATAAAATCATATTTTGCATTGAAATGCAATGGCTTGTGGAAATCAGAAATTATCTTGATGATGGGATCGAGCCAGCTCGGAGCCGCTTCGATCGAAGAAAATCCCGGAAAATCCGGGCGTTAACCGGGGTCCTGAAACGGCAGTCCAGTATGTGGATTTAGCCCAGCTGGCCGTGCAAAGCGGCTCTGGCCGGAGACGAAAAATGCCTGCCGCCCACAAATTCATCCCGCAGTGTGAGCTTGTTCATAGTTCGAGCGGCCAGCATCAGGCTTTGCTGCGTTCACGGCCCGCCTGTCGTCAACGTTTGATTGCGCGCATGAAACAGCTCCGCAAACGAATTCTGCCGTCGGCACATGACCGGATCTGCCCGGACATGCCCGAATTTCTTGTTTCAAACCTGTTACGCGGGCAAGCCAGGCACATCATTCGCCCGTTACCGGGCGCGTTTAAGTTCGTTTCATAAGAATGCGAAGGGGAGCAACAATGTATACGAAAGCTGAGACAGCCAGCAACGAACGGCGCGCCAAACTGGCGTTGCGCCAGCGCGCAAGCGACCATCCGGTCGTGATGTTCTCGATGCTGGGCGCCTGCGCCCTTGCCGTCCTGTTCCTGACGCCGGCATCCGGTCCGGCCTTTGCTTCGCTCAACCCGCCGGCCAATGTCGTCGAGGGTGCGCCGACCACCATCAAAACCGCCCGACTGCCTGAGCCGAAAATCGATTTTGCCTGCCAGGGCCAGGCTTGGGGCGCCGAGAGCGCGGACTGCCTGCGCGTCATCGCCGCCCAGTCCGGCGTGCACAGGGCGCGCGCCATTCGCATGATCGCCAACGCCGCGCCGCTGACTACGACACCCAACGTTTTCTAGAACCTCCCGAGCGCTTCCTCCCGCGCTCCTTCCTGGCTCCCGCCGTCCTGCCGGTCGGGAGCCTCTTTTTTCCGGGTTAGGCGATATTCAGGTGAGGCCGGCCTGCGGATGGCGGCCTTCTGCGCTTCCGGTGCTCACGTACTTAAGTACGCTCCGCTCCGGTTCTCGAAAGCCACCATCCTCGACTCTGCCTGACCTGAATCTCGCCTAACCCTCGGACCAGCTTCGGGAAGAGTTCAGCCGGCGGCAGCAACCTGGTCGGCGATGGCCGAGAGCACGCCGCGGACGTCGAGCGTCGAGAACGGCTTTTCCAGGATCTGCGGCCGCTGCTGCGCCGGCAAGGCTTCGATCTCGGCCTTGGCGCCGATCAGGTCGCCGGTGACCAGCACGAAGCGTTTGGCCAGCGCCAGGTTCTCGGTGAGCAATTCGCGGTAGATGGCAATGCCGCTGATGCCGGGCATGCGCAGGTCGGAGAAGACGATGTCGGGCGGCATGTGGCCGGTCAAGGTCGCCGCCGCGGACGTCCAGGCTGGCACGATCCGCGATTTGATGCCCATCAATTCCAGAATGTCGGAGAGCGAGCCGGCGACGTCGGGTTCGTCGTCGATGATCAGCGCATGGCGCAGACCGCTGGAGCGGGTCGAGCTGTCGCCGACGGCGGCCACGCCGCCGGCGATCGCCGGCAACTGGACGACGAAGCGAGCGCCGCGCGGCAGCACCTCTTCGAACCAGACATTGCCATTGTGCCGTTCGATGATCGACTTTGAGATCGACAAGCCGATGCCGGTGCCGACACCAACCGGCTTGGTGGTGAAATAGGATTCGAAGATGCGGCCGCGGATCGCCTCCGGCACGCCCGGTCCATTGTCCTCGACCGAAAAGCCGGGATTGCCGTGATCGCTGCGGAACGTCCGCACCTTGATCAGGCGATCACCGCCAATGCCGGCCAGAGCGTGCTGGCTGTTAATGAGAAAATTGGCGGCCACCTGCGTCACGTGGTCGGCATCGGCCAGCGCCAGCAGCGGGCCGGGCGCGAAATCGGTGTCGATGATGATGCCGCTTGAGCGCGCGCCATAGGCGGTCACCTCGAGCGCCGCGCGGATCACCTGGTTGAGATCGGTCTCGGCCTGGGCCGCCGGATGCAGGCGCACCATCGACAGGAAGCTCTTGACGATGCGGCCGCAGCGCTCGGCAGCGGCGCGCACTTTCTCGGCGCGCACCTTGGTCTGCGGGTCGGTGGCAAATTCATGCAGCAGCGTCGACTGCGCGACGACCACGGCGAGCGGGTTGTTGAGCTCGTGCGAAACGCCGGCCAGCAGCGAACCCATCGCCGCCATCTTCTCGTTCTGGTGCAGTTTCTCGCGCTGGCGGTTGATCTCTTCCTCGGCGCGCAGCTTGTCACGCAGATCACGGATCCAACCGAAGATGAGGCGGCGGTCGGCAACCTGCATCTCGGTCGCCGTCAGTTCGATGGGGAACACCTCGCCGGCCGCATTCTGGGTCACGGTCTCCAGCCGCTGGCCGACCATCGGCGCGCCGCGCCCCGACATGTATTCGGCGCCCGAGGCATAGCCCTTGCGATAGTAATCCGGCACCACCGTATCGAGCAGGTCCTTGCCAAGGATGTCGCTGCGCTGGAAGCCGAACATCTTTTCGGCGGCCGGATTGAATTCGATGATCGACCCGGTCTCGTCGATGACGATGATGGCGTCGAGGGAGGCTTGCAACATGGTGCGGCGGATGACCTCGCTGGCATGGGCCTCGGATGGCGAGTGTTCGATGGCATCGCCGATGGCGAGCGCGATGATGTGCAGCGCCGCTTCCTCCTCCTCGGTCCATTCGCGCTCATTGACGCAATCATTGACCGCAAGCGTGCCCCACAGATGGCCGTGGGCGAACACCGACACCGACAGGAACGATTTGATGTGTTGCTTTTCGAAATCGGCCCTGAGGAAGCCGTCGAGGTTGCGCGTGTGGCCGGCAAAGATCTTGCCTTGCCGTTCGTCCTCCGCAACCCGCTCCAGCAGCGGGTCGTTATCGACGATCGATTGCATGATCACCGTCGGTGAGGCCAGCTCGCCGCCGAAGCGCGGGTCGATCCAGTAGGCGGCGACCGACTGGGCAAAACCCTGGCCGGCCAATTCGCGCAGCCTGAACAGAATGCCGCGCTGGCAGCGCATGGCGACGCACAGCGTCTCCAGGATGGTGTCCATCTCGCGCTGCCAGTCGCCGGCTTCGCGCAGCCGGCGCACGACACGCACGGCCGCCATCGCGGCGCCCTGGCGAACGCCCTTCAGGTCCATGCGTGCTGGGTCAGCGGTCATGTCAGCCATCTATTCAGGGCCGTGGGTGGTGGTGCTCAGTGCCCATCGCCGGTCGGCAGCGAGAAGATATAGCCTTCGCCGCGGACGGTGCGCAAAAATTTCGGGTTGGCCGGATCGGTTTCGATCTTCTTGCGCAGCCGCATGATACGGATGTCGACCGCGCGCGACGATTCAGGATCCTCGACGAAGCCGATGGCCTCGGAGATCGCCGCCCGCGTCAACAGCCGGTTGGCGCGGGTCAGGAAAACCTCCAGCACGTCGAACTCGCTCTTGGCCATGTCGATGACGGCGCCGTTGGCGCCGGTGACAAGCCTGCCGTCGAGGTCGGCCTGGAATTGACCGAAGCTCAGCCGGCGGCCGCCATCGGCTTGCGCCTTCGCGGCCTGCGGCGCGCTCGGTTGCGGAACCCGGCGCAGCACGGAGCGGACCCTTGCCAGCACCTCACGCAACTCATAGGGCTTGACGATGTAATCGTCGGCACCAAGCTCCAGCCCAACAATGCGGTCGAGCGCGGTGCCGGCTGCCGTGGCATAGATGATGCCGATCGGCATTTTCGAGCGCAGCCAGCGGCCGAGCGACAGGCCGTCCTCACCGGGCATGGCGATGTCGAGGATGGCCAGGTTGAATGATTCGGTCTCGAGCAAGGTGCGCGCCTCGGCGGCGCTTCCGGCCTGGATCACATCGTAACCATTGGCGCCGAGATACTCGGCGACAGCGTCCCTGAGATCGGGCTCGTCCTCGACGATGACAATTCGTGCCCGCACTATGGCCTCGCTCCCGCTTTCAGCAGAAAGTAGATTGGGTATAAACATGATGTCCAGCACTCATATCCGGTTGCGGGGGCAGGGGAAGAAAATATGGCTGCACGATCCGTCATCGCGCTGGTTTCCGTCGCCGATGTGGTGGCCGGCGATCTCGCCGACCATCTCGACCGGCGTGGCCATGACGTGCGCGAGGCGCGGCAGCCCTGGGAGGCTGAATCGCTGCTCTCGGCTGGAGGCATAGATGTGGTCATCGTCGGCGACAGCGTCAGCCAGGCAGACGGGCGGGACCTGCTCAGGCGTTATGGCGGCGGCCAGAGCGTGGACGGGAAGGCCGGGCCGGACTTCATCCTGATCTGCCGGCCGGCCGATCTGGTCGATAAGGTGCTGGCGCTCGAGCTTGGCGCCGCCGACGTCATCGAAAGTCCGCTCAATGTCCGGGAGCTTGCCGCGCGCATTGGCGGCCTGCTGACGCGGCGCGGCAGGTCTGCCCAGGAACTGATCGTGCTGGAAAATGCCACCGTCGATTTGCGGTCGGCCATCGTCATGCATCGCTCGGGTGCGGAAGAGCAGTTGTCGCCGGGCCAGGTGGCGCTGCTCAGGCTGTTTCTGGCCAGCCCGCGCAAGGTGCTGACGCGCGACGACATCATCGCCGCGGCACCGGCCGAAAATGCCGATGCCTTCGATCGCTCGATCGATTCGCGCATCGTGCGGCTGCGCCGCAAGCTCGACACCGAAACCATCATCACCATACGCGGCGCCGGCTACCGGTTCGACCCGCCGACGCAGCGCGCCGACTGAGAGCAGTGAGGCTGGATTGTTTCGCGGCTCGCCCAAAACCGCTGCGCAATTTTGGGCGGCATGCATGGGCTTTAGCGCACCACCAGAAGCGATGGTCCCGGCGGCAAATCGCTGGCGACTACCATTTCGCTGGAAGCATGCGCGCGGTTCTTCAGAAGAACCGTGGCGAGACCGGCGAAGCCCAACAGGCCTTGCGCGAAGAGCAGTGCCGAAAGCACCGAGGTAGCAGATTTCGTCTTCATCGGTAATCCCTCAAAATCAGAACCGCGGGTGCTTCAGGATAAACCCGAAGTGCCCGCGCCGCCCACGGAGCCCCCCGCTGCGGCGCGGGCCTTCGGTCCTCTCGGCAGCAAGTTGCCGGAGGGGCCGCGCATCCACTTCAAACCAAGGCCGACCCGCCAGAAGGCCTTGAGACGGTTGATGCGCAGACTGGAGACAATCCAGACCAAGGCTATGAACAGCGCGGCATGCAGCGTCGAAACCTCACCCGAATTCATGACCGCCAGTTTCGTCATCGGGGTGCCGGCTACCGTGCCGATGCCGCCGATGACAAGTGCGGCGATGCTTATCCTGAAGAGCCAGGACAGGGTGGTCGATCTGATGCTCATTTTCGTTTCGCGCCGGCTGTTCTCGTTGGGGATGACTGTGCCGTTGGCCTGTAACCAGATCATGCCGCCCGGGCCGCGCTCTGTTGCAAGTCGGTTTCGAGGGTGGCTAACCTCTTTTCATATAAGGATATTCGCACTTTCGTTTGGAGGCCGGGGTCATGGTGGAGAGTGAGCCGGGCAGGCCTGGAAGCACCCCTCGGCTCCTCCCTTGATCGACCTTGCTTGTTAACCAGGGGAAACAGATTCGAAACACAAACGAGCATCAAGCGAAGTCAGCCTGAAACATGACGCAGGGATAAGGCGGTCATCGAATTGACGCCGGCCGGGGCCGGCAAAGGGGAGCCATCATGTACAAAGCCATTTCCGCCAAACTCATCAACGTCACCGCCGCCGCTACCGGCGCCACGCTCCTGCTTGGCGTCGCCAACAGCACGGCCCATGCCGCGGCAAACCAGATCGTGGCGCGTGTCTCGCTGTCGCAGCAGACCATGGAAGTGCTGGTCGACGGCCGGCCGACCTTCGCCTGGAAGGTCTCGACCGGCGACAGGGCGCATGTCACGCCGACCGGCTCGTTCAAGCCGACCCGCATGCACGAGATGTGGTACTCGAAGAAATACGACAACGCGCCGATGCCGCATTCGGTATTCTTCAGCGGTGGCTACGCGGTGCATGCGACCAACGCCATCAAGCGGCTGGGACAGCCGGCGTCGCATGGCTGCGTGCGGCTGCATCCCGACAATGCCGCCGACTTCTACCAACTGGTCGAAACCTTCGGCCCGACCAACACCAGCATCGTCATCGTCAAGTAGCAGACTGCGGTTGGAGCAGTTGTGAAGTCTAGCCAACGCCGCGCTTCACTGCAGGCTCCCTGAAGCTCCAGCAGGAGCTTTGCGGTAAATCAATCCAGTCAAAAAAGAGGCCGGAAGTTTCCGGCCTCTTTTTCTTTGCACTTTTCGGTTCCGCGGAGCCCTCAGTCGGCGTGCACCGGCATCAGCTTCGGGTCGGGCTTTTCGGCGTGGTGCGGCAGGTCCTTGCTGGCGATGAAAGTGTAGAACATCGGCACCACGAACAGGGTGAACATGGTTCCGACCAGGATGCCGGTGAAGATCACCAGGCCCATCGAATAGCGCGCCGCCGCACCCGCGCCGCTGGACACGATCAGCGGTACGACGCCGAGCGCCATCGCCGCGGTGGTCATCAGGATCGGCCGCAAGCGCACCTTGGCCGAGGCGACGATCGCATCGCGTCGCCGCATGCCATGCACCTCGCGCTGCTGGTTGGCGAACTCGACCAGAAGAATGCCGTGCTTGGTGATCAGGCCGATCAGCGTGATCAAGCCAACCTGCGTGTAGATGTTGAGCGTTCCAAGCCCCAGATTGAGCGGGACGATGGCGCCGAAGATCGACAGCGGCACAGCCATCATGATGATCAGCGGGTCGCGGAAGCTTTCGAACTGCGCCGCCAGCACCAGGTAGATGACGATGACGGCGGCCGCGAAAGCGATCAGGATCGTGTTGCCCTGCTCCTTCTCCTGTCGGGACTGGCCGGAGTAGTCGATGAAGAAGGTGTCGGGCAGGCTCTCCTTGGCAAGGTTCTCCAAGGTCTGCAGCCCGTCGCCCGTGGTCACGCCGGGAAGCGGCAGCGCTGATATCGTCGCCGAGTTCAGCTGGTTGAACTGCTCGATCGCGGCCGGCGAGGCGTTGGTCGAAATCTTCACCACCGCCGAAAGCGGCACCATCTCGCCGGTCACGCTGCGCACGAAATATTCGCCGAGCTTTTCAGGATTGTCGCGGAATTCCTGCGGTACTTGCGGGATGATGTCATAGCTGTTGGAGTCGCGGTCGAACTGCGCCACTTCGGCGCCGCCGACCAGCAGCGTCAGCGTCTGGCCGATGTCGGCGATCGGCAGGTTGAGGGCGGCGGCGCGGTCGCGGTCGATGGTCACCGTCACCTGCGGCGCGTCGTAGGACATCGAGTTCTGAACGACGATGAAGCGGCCCGAGGCCTGCGCCTTGTTCTTGATCTGCTCGGCCGCCTCGTAGACCTCGGCCGAACCGCCGGTCGAGCGCACCACCATGGAGATCGGCAGGCCGCCGCCCGAGCCGGGCAGGGTGGGCGGCGCGAAGACAAAGGCCTCGACGCCGGCGACCTTGCCGAGGCGTCCCTGGATGTCGGCCTGAAGCTCCTTCGAACCGCGTTGGCGCTCGGCCCAATCCTTGAAGGCGAAGCCGACAAAGGCGCCGTTGGTCGCGCCGCCAAAAGCTACGGCGGAGAATTGCGCCCTGGTTTCAGGAATGTCCTTCACCAGGCCGAGGATCTGGTTGACGTAGGTCTCGGTGTAGTCCGATGTCGCATAGCGCGGTGCGGTTACGATCGACAGCAGGAAGCCCTGATCCTCTTCCGGCGCCAGTTCGCTCGAGGTCTTGGTGAACATGAAGCCGGTGAGCGCAACCAGCGCCACGACGATCAGCAGTGTCACCGGCCGATTTCGCAATGAGGCAGTGACCGCACGCTCATAGACATGCTCGACACGGCTGAAGGTGCCGTCGACGATGCGCTGGAAGCGGCTGTGCGTTCCCGCTTTGAGGAGACGCGCCGCCATCATCGGCGTGATGGTGACGGCTATGAGGCCGGACAACACCACCGAGCCGGCGAGCGTCACGGCGAACTCGCGGAAGAGCGCGCCGGTCAGGCCGCCGGTGAAGGCCAGCGGCGCGAACACGGCGGCGAGCGTGATGGTCATGGCCACGATGGCGGAGAAAATCTCGCGCATGCCGTTGAAGGCCGCCTGCATCGGCGACATGTGGTCTTCCTCCATGTGGCGATGGATATTCTCCACCACCACGATGGCGTCGTCGACGACAAGGCCGATCGCCAGCACCATGGCCAGCAACGACAGAAGGTTGATCGAATATCCCACAGCAAACAAAAGGAAGCAGACGCCGATTAGCGACAGCGGGATGGTGACGATCGGCATCATCACCGAGCGGAACGAGCCGAGGAACAGAAGGATGACGACAATGACGATGGCGACCGCCTCGCCGATGGTCTTGAACACTTCATAGATCGAGGCGCTGATCTGTTCGGTGGAATCGTAGACGATCTCGATCGTCATGCCTTTCGGCAGCGTGTCCTGGATCAGCGGCACGATCTTGTGGATCGCCGCCGCAGTGGTCAGCGGGTTTGCCGCCGGCGTCGGGAAGATGGCGAGAAAGGTGCCGGGTTTGCCGTTGAAGCTCACCCTGGTGTCGGTGCTTGCAGCGCCCAGCTCAACGCGCGCCACGTCGCGCAACCGCACGACCTGGCCGTCGGTCGATCGCAGTGGAAGCTCGGCGAAGGCCTCCGGCGTCTGCAGCGTCGAACGAACGGTGATCGAGGAAACGACATATTCGTTCTCGGTGTTGCCGGGCGCCGACAGGAAGTTGGAGTTGTTGATCGCGGTCAGCACTTCGGCCGCAGTCACGCCGCGCGCGGCAAGCTTGACCGGGTCGATCCAGACGCGCATCGAATACTCTTCGGCGCCGAAGATCTGTACGTCGGCGACGCCTTCCACCGTCGACATGCGCGGCCGTACGACCCGCTCGATATATTCGGTGAGCTGCTCCTTCGTCATGTTCGGATTCTGCATCGAGATGTACATCATCGCGAACTCTTGACCGGTGCCCTTGACGATGACCGGGTCCTTCGAGGCGTCAGGCAAGGTGCCGCGCACACCCTGCACCTTCGACAACACCTCGGTCAGCGCGACATCCGGATTGGAGCCGAGCTTCATCTGCACGACCACGGTGCTCGAAGACGGCCGGCTGGACGAGGTGACGTAGTCGATGTTCTCGGTCGATGCGACGGCACGCGCGATCGGGGCGGAGATGAAGCCCTGGATGAGGTCGGCGCTGGCGCCGGGGTAGGCGGTCGTGATGGTGATCGCCGTCTCGTCGACCTTGGGATATTGCCGGATCGACAGGTTGAAGATGCCCTGGAAACCCAGGAGCAAGATCATGCACGCGAGGACGGTGGAGAGAACCGGCCGGCGAATGAAGATGTCGGAAAAGTTCATTGCTGAGCCTGCTGGTTCGCCGACTTGCTGGGGTCAATGGTGTTGTCGACAGCAACGGACATGCCGTTGAAGAGACGGTTCTGACCGGCCGTGACGACCTCGTCACCAGCCTTGATGCCTTCCACGATCTCGACCATGCCATCGTTGCGGCGGCCGGGCTTCACGAACACCTGCGACAGGACAAGCGCCGGCTTCTCCTCTTCAGAGGCGGGTTTGCCGGCGTCGGCAGCGTTCTTGTCGGCTGCCTTGTCCGTGGGCTTCGCCGCGTCGGCGGCGGGCTTGGCGGCATCAGCTTGCGGCTTTGCGGCGTCGTCGGCCGGCTTCTCGGCGGCCGGCTTCTGGTCCTCGACCTTGGCCGGCGCAGCAGCGCCGGCATCTTCGGGCTTTGCCGGAACGACCACGAAGACGAAGTCGCCATAGAGGCTCGACGTCAATGCCGTCTGCGGCAAGGACAGGATATTTTTCTCCTGCGGCAGCTCGACGCGAACCTGGACGAACTGGCCGGGCGTCAGCTTGCCGTCAGGGTTGGCAACCTCACCCCGGACCGACACCAGCCGGCTTGAAGCATCGATCTTGGGGTCGATGCCGCGAATGGTGCCGGCAAACGGCATATCGGCGCCGCCGCTGCTGCCGCCGAGGCCGAGCCGCACCGTCTGGCCGATCTTGAGCAGCGGCAACTGCTGTTCGGGCACCGAGAAATCGACCCGCATGGTGTCCAGATCCTGCAAGGTCACCACCGCGTTGCCGGGCGACAGATATTGGCCGAGGTCGATCTTGGGGATGCCGACGGTGCCGGCGAATGGCGCCGTCAACTGCTTCTGGTCAAGCACGGCCTGCAGCTTGTTGACCTGCGCGGCGGAGGCCGATGCAGCGGCCTGCGCTGTGTCGAGCGTGGCATCCGTGCCGACGCCGCGCCGCTGCAGTTCCAGCGCGCGCTCAAGCGCAGTCTTGTCGGATACCGACTGCGCCTTGGCCGCCACGAGATCGGCACGTTCGACGGCGTCGTCGAGCTGCAGCAGGACAGAATCGAGGGGCACCTTCTGGTTGGCATGGAAAAGGATGTCCTTGACGATGCCGCTGGTCTCGACGGTAAGGTCGACGCCGCGCACGGCGCGCACCGTGCCGATCGCCTCGACGCCCGGTGTCCAGTCGGAAGGCTTGACCACAACCGTCGAGACCGTCGCCGCCGGCGGCTTCATGGTGGCGAAATACTGTTTGATAGCGCTGTCGCGGAACAGGTTGAAGCCGACAATGCCGACACACACCAGAGCGAGCAGCAGCAGAATTACGATGATGGAGATGATGCGCTTCACGAACTGACCCTCGGCCGGTGTCCGGCAAAATAGCCGAATAGCGGGACGCTTATCGACGGCAGTCCCGATTACAAATGACGGCGAACTTACTGTACCGTCTGGACGGTCTTGTCAATTCCGCCTAGGCTAATGTAGGGGGTGGAGTGATGGCAGTTCGCAGGGCAAATTCGCGCGACAAGATTCTTGCCGCCGCCGCAGATGTAGCACGAGAAGCCGGCCCGGGCAGCCTGTCGCTGGAGGCTGTCGCCAGCCGCGCCGGTGTGTCGAAAGGCGGGCTGCTCTACAATTTTCCGACCAAGGCCAAATTGATGCAGGGTCTGGTGGAGAATTATCTGCGAGCCTTCGAGCTGGCGCTGGAATCCGGCCGTGTCGCTGGCGCCAATAGCGAGAGCCTGCTTGCCACCTATATCAGGCTTTCGGCCGACGATTGTGAAGAGCCGAAGCCGTCGGCCCAGTGGATGTTTTCGGCGATTGCCGAGGATCCGGATTTCCTGACGCCGATAAAGGCCTTCAAGTCGCAGCTTCTGCAGCGGCTGAAGAGCGAGACGCCGGACCTCAAGGCGCTTCTGGTCTGCTTTCTGGCCATCGAAGGGCTGCGCAGCATGAACCTCTTCGATTCCGACGTGCTTTCCGCCGACGAACGCCGCTTGCTTGTATCGGCACTGCTCGAGATTGCGGGATAAATCAGGGCGCCGTGGCCGCTGGCGGCGTCGAAAGAGAGCCGGCACTGCTGGCCTGCTTGCGCAATCAAAAAGACCATAGCCGTCACACCAGCTTCATCGACCAGCCATAGCGTCATGGCCAGTTCTTTGCTGCAGTGCAAAACGGAGTGGGACGATGGTGGACGTGGTTTCTAGCGAAGCGGGGATTCCGAGACCGGACCATCCGCTTAATCAAACGGGCGGTGCGAAGTGGTTCCTGCCGGCCTTTGGCGTGCTGGTGCTGGTCGGTGTCATCTATGTCGGCTACGCGCTCAGCCAGGATCTGGCGGTGGCCAAGACCGTGCCGTGGATCCTACTTGGAATTGCCTTGCTGATTGCGTTGGGCTTCGAGTTCGTCAACGGCTTCCACGACACCGCCAATGCGGTGGCAACCGTCATCTACACGCGCTCCATGCCGGCCGAATTTGCCGTCATGTGGTCGGGTGTCTTCAACTTCCTTGGCGTTTTGACCTCGAGCGGCGCGGTGGCGTTCGGCATCCTGTCTCTGCTGCCGGTCGAGCTCATCCTTCAGGTTGGTTCTTCCTCGGGTTTCGCCATGGTGTTCGCGCTGCTCGTCGCGGCGATCCTGTGGAACCTCGGCACCTGGTTCCTCGGTCTGCCGGCGTCGAGCTCGCACACGATGGTCGGCTCGATCATCGGCGTCGGCCTCGCCAATCAGTTCATGGCGCCGGCCGGCAGCGCCACCAGCGGCGTCGATTGGGGTCAGGCGACCAATGTCGGCATCACCTTGCTGGTCTCGCCGATCATCGGCTTCTTCGCCGCCGCCATCCTGCTCTATGTGATGAAGCTGCTGGTCCGTAATCCGGCGCTCTATGAAGCGCCGAAGGGCAATACGCCGCCGCCATGGTGGATCCGCGGCCTGCTGATCTTCACCTGCACCGGCGTCAGCTTTGCGCACGGCTCCAATGACGGCCAGAAAGGCATGGGCCTGATCATGCTGATCCTGATCGGCGTCGTGCCGACGGCCTATGCGCTTAACCGCACACCCGACATCAACTATCTAGAGGCCTACAAGGCGGCCTCGGTCGGCGTCGAGACGGCCTTGGGCAATTACATCAAGCCGGGCGTCACTGTCCCCGACGCCAAGGCGGCGGTGCAGGATGCGGTGCGCACCAAGACGTGGAGCGACCAGACGACGGTGGCGCTGCAGACATACATCCACGACACGACGGCTTCGCTACAGCCCTACGCTTCGGTCAACAATGTTCCGACCGATCTGGTCAGCAACGCCCGCAACGACATCTATCTGATCGGTGAGGCGCTAAAGCTGATCGACAAGAAGAAACTGCTGCCGATGGAAGCCGCCGACCTGAAGGCGGTCACCGATTATCACAAGGCCGTCGACAACGCGACGAAGTTCATCCCGCTGTGGGTGAAGATCGCGGTAGCACTTGCGCTTGGCCTCGGCACCATGGTCGGCTGGAAGCGTATCGTCGTCACGGTCGGCGAGAAGATCGGCAAAAGCCACCTGACCTATGGCCAGGGTGCGGCCGCCGAACTGGTGGCGATGGTCACCATCGGCATGGCCGACCGTTTTGGCCTGCCGGTATCGACTACCCATGTGCTGTCATCTGGCGTCGCCGGAACGATGGCCGCCAACGGGTCTGGCCTGCAATGGTCCACGGTGCGCAACCTCCTGCTTGCCTGGGTGCTCACACTGCCGTGCTCGATCACGCTCGCCTTCGTGCTGTTCATCATCTTCCGCCAGGTGTTCTGAGCGGCAGCGCAAGCTCCAACGAGGCAGCGCCGGGTGACCGGCGCTGCCTTTTTCGTTATGGCCGCGGGACAGAGGGGGGTGTGAAGGAACTCGACAGATTAGTCCACGGGTCCGCGTGTCGCTGTCAGGTCGGATCCTCGCGGTGCAGGTCGTGGATGGTGACGCCGTCGGCATTGGTCGGCAGCATCAGCCACTTGTTGTGGCGCAGCGTGCGTTCCGTATCCTCCAGGCCCATCTCCCAGTGCTCGCGCATCGACGTGCCGGAGAACTCGTAATCCTTGGCGTGCCCCTCATAGCCTTTGTGCTGGTAAATGAGGTGGACGATGTTGACCACGCCGGCGTCCGAATAGTCCTGGATCAGTTCCCTTTCGCCGTCCTTCAGCTGCTCCGGCGGCACGCGCTTCAGGGCATCGAGCAACTTCATCTTCAGCGCGTGGATGCGCTGGAAATTGTCGGTGTTCTGGCGTGTACGGCTGGAATACATGATGTCCTTGTGACGCGACAGCACGTCGGCCATGCCGCGCGGCAGCACGCCGCGGGCGCTGAACAGGTCGACCTGGAACACCAGCGAGGAGCGGTCCTCTTCCTGGTCGAGCAGATATTGCAGCGGTGTGTTGGAGACGATGCCGCCGTCCCAATAATATTCGCCCTCGATGCGGATCGACGGGAAGGCCGGCGGCAGCGCGCCGCTGGCCATGATGTGCTCCGGCTCGATGCGCACCTTCTCGGTGTCGAAATAGACGAAATTGCCGGTCCTGACATTGACGGCGCCGACGCTCAGCCGCTTCTTGCCGTCATTCAGCACATCGAAGTCGATCAGGCTCTCCAGCGTGTCCTTGAGCTCGGCAGTGTCATAGAAGCTGGTAGCGCCTTCCGCGCCCGACAGTTGGAGCCAGGGGTTGGGCGAGCGCGGCTTGAAGAAGCCGGGCTGGCCCATCGCCATCGTCATGAATGACGATGTCTGGTTGCGGATATCGCGGTAGATGTCGCCTTCGGGTGTATAGGGCCAGATCTTGCGGCCCGAGACCGTCTGCCAGAACTGTTCCAGCCGCTGCAGCCGGCGGCTCGGCTCGTTGCCGGCAATGATCGCGGCATTGATGGCGCCGATCGAAACGCCGGACAGCCAGGTCGGCTCGCAACCGGCATCGGCCAGCGCCTGATAGACGCCGGCCTGATAGGCGCCGAGCGCGCCGCCGCCCTGGAACACCAGGGCGATGCGATCGTATTGCGCGGTGATTTCCCCAATCGTGGCGGCAGCCGCCTTGCTGCGGTTACGCTCAAGCACTGACGTTCTCCAGTCTGGTCGCGCCGGCAGCACCCTGGCTGTGGTCGGCGAGGTAATCATGAACGACTTCGCCGAGGCCAAGCGTCAGATCGGCTTTGAAGTGCACGGCCGAGACGATGTCGAGCACCGGCAATTTCGCCACATCGGCCATGACGTGCGGGCGAAGATCGAGCGCGGCCGGGGCCGTCCAGGCTTCCTTCAGCGTGATATCGGTGAGGTAATAGCGCACCAGTTCGCAGATACGCGGGGTTCCGTCGACATGCGGGATGATCTTGATCAGGAAGTTGGGCGCGGCAAGCGCGGCAAGCACCTGGTCGTGATCGGCTTCCCGGTGCTTGTAGCCCATCGTGCCGGTGGCGCAGAGAACGCTACCATAGTGCAGGGTGCCGACGACGACTTCGCCCTCATGCACGATCTTTGGGCTGGCGAGCTTCTTCGGAAAACCCCACAGCTCGCGGCCGCCGGCGATCGGCGCATCGTCGTCGAGATACATGGAATGGACGTAACCGCCATGTTGGCCCTTGTAGCGGACAGGGATGACCTGGCCGGTCTCGGTGTAGTCGCCGAAGCCAGTGGAGTCAGGCATGCGGATGAATTCGTATTTGACCAGCGGATCGTCGATCTCCAGTGGCGCCGGCACCACGGCCTCGAGCGCCTCGCGCGTCGTGCGGTAGGTGATGATGACGTATTCGCGATCGAAGAAACGGTACGGGCCGGGCGGGAAAGAAGGGTTGGTCAGCGGCATGGCATAGGCGCGCTTCACAACGTCGGCGATTTCCATGGTGTTGCCCCGGTTGGTTCAGAAAGACCCGCGCGAACGCGCAACCGATTATGTTGCACGGCACCATGACAGCCCCGCGACGGCGCTCCGCTGAGTGGGCAAAGCCCGTCGAAGTGCTGTAACAGGGCCGACATATGGCTATGGCATTGTCATGTTGCGGCGCACAAACTATGTGCCTTTGTAGTCCCTCCCAACAGTCGCGAGATCTCCCATGGGTTCCCTGTCTTCGAAGAATGCGCTCGTCACCGGCTCGACCAGCGGCATCGGCCTGGCCATCGCCCGCGCCTTTGCCGCCGAAGGCGCCAACGTCACCATCAACGGCCTCGGCGACGCCGCGGCGATCGAACAGGAGCGCGCCGGCATCGAGAAGGATTTCGGCGTAAAGTGCCGCTATTCCGCTGCCAACATGATGGACGGCGCGGCGGTGACCGCCATGGTCCACGAGGCTGAAGCTGCCTTCGGCAGCCTCGACATTCTGGTCAACAATGCCGGGATACAGCATGTCGCGCCGATCGACGAGTTTCCCGACGACAAATGGGAAGCCATCATCCGCATCAATCTGTTGGCCGCCTTCTATGCGATCAAGGCGGTGGTGCCGGGCATGAAAGCGCGCAAATGGGGGCGCATCATCAACACCGCGTCGGCGCATGCGCTGGTCGCCTCGCCGTTCAAATCGGCTTATGTCTCGGCCAAACACGGCATTGCCGGCCTGACCAAGACGGTGGCGCTCGAAGTCGCGCAGGACGGCATCACCGTCAATGCCATCGCGCCTGGCTATGTCTGGACGCCGCTGGTCGAAAAGCAGATTCCCGACACGATGAAGGCGCGCGGCATGACCGAGGAGCAGGTCAAGCACGACGTGCTCCTGGCAGCGCAGCCGACAAAGGAATTTGTCACCGTCGAGGAGCTTGCCGCGCTGACGCTGTTCCTGTGTTCGGATTCGGCCAGGCAGATCACCGGCACGACCTTGCCGATGGACGGCGGCTGGACGGCGCAGTAGGCAACTTGACAGTATCCCCCAGGGGAGGATACCGGATTGGGCATGTCCAGCACGATCCATGCCTCTCACCCCGCCATCGTAAAGCGTCTGAAGCGCGCGCAAGGCCACCTTGCCGCAGTGCTTTCCATGTTCGAGGCTCAACGTTCCTGCGTTGACCTCGCACAGCAACTCCATGCCGTGGAAAGCGCCATAAGCAGCGCCAAGCGGGAACTGATCCACGATCATATCGGACATTGCCTGGCCGACACCGCCGAGGGCGGAGCGCACGACTCGCTGGCGGAACTCAAGCAGTTGGCCAAGTACCTATGAGCGATCTCGGCAGGCGTACCCTCGACTGGTTCGGCTTCGGTTCGCACGGCCATGCCGGCCACGATCACGACCACCACGGCCCGCATGGCCATACACACGGCGTCATCGATGCAACCATCGCGACGACCGATCGGGGCATCTGGGCCATAAAATGGTCCTTTGTCATCCTGACGGTCACGGCGGCAATGCAGACGGCCGTAGTGGTCCTCTCGGGCAGCGTAGCGCTTCTTGCCGACACCATTCACAATATTGGAGACGCAACCACTGCCATCCCCTTGTGGGTCGCCTTTATGCTGGCGAGGCGCAAGCCGTCGTCAACCTTCACCTGCGGGCTCGGTCGGGTTGAAGACCTCGCCGGTATCGTCATCGTCCTGGTCATTCTGTTCAGCGCCATCGTCGCCGGGTACCAGGCTATCGAGCGCCTTATCCATCCGCAGGCAGTGACGCATCTCGGTTGGCTGGCGGCGGCGGGCGTCGTCGGCTTCCTCGGCAATGAGGCCGTCGCGGTGTTTCGCATCCGCGTCGGCAGGGAAATCAACAGTGCGGCGCTCGTCGCTGACGGCTACCATGCCCGCACCGACGGGCTCACCAGCCTTGCCGTGGTCATTGGCGCTATCGGCGTCTGGCTCGGATTTCCGCTGGCCGACCCGATCATCGGGCTCGTCATCACGGCCGCCATTTTCGGTATCGTCTGGCAATCGGCGCGCTCGGTGCTCACCCGTATGCTCGACGGTGTCGAGCCGGGTGTAATGGCCGAAATCCATCATGCCGGCCAGCATGTGCCGGGTGCCCACATCGTCGATGCCAAGGCTCGCTGGATTGGCCACAAGTTGCATGCCGACATCGCCATCGCTGCAGACGCCACGTTGCCGCTCGCAGAAGCAAACAAGATCGCGGCAGCGCTGAAGAATGAACTGTTCGAACACATGCCTGCGCTCGCGACTGCCAACATCCGGTTTTCGAGCGAACATGGCGTGCACGAGCATCCACACCCGCACGACCACAATCATGGCGAACACCACGACCACCGACACTGATGTAGGCAGAAAACCACCCGCCTCTGCTAGTCTAGGCTGATGCTCCAGACGCTCGTTGAATTCCAGCGCACCATCTACCTGGCGCTCGCCGATCAGATAAAGCTGCTCTCAGCCGGCGGTGGCTGGCTCGCGTTCCTTGCCTTCCTGCCGATGGGCGTGCTTTTTGGCGCGGCGCATGCCCTGACGCCGGGACATAGCAAAGCCGTCCTGGCCACGTATCTGGCCGGTTCGGACGCGAAGGTTTCGCGCGGCCTTCTGGTGTCGCTGACGCTTTCCTTCACGCATGTGACGATCGCGGTGCTGATTGCGGCGTTCTCGCTACCGCTGGTATCGGTTGCCTTGGGAAGCGTCGGCCGAGCGCCTTTGCTGGAAGACGTCAGCCGTGGTTTGCTTGGCCTGATTGGCGTCTGGATGCTGTGGCGCGCATTGAGCCACGGCCACCATCACAAGCATGAGGGCGAAGCCGTTGGGATCACGGCCGGCTTGATTCCATGCCCGCTGACCCTTTTCGTGATGACCTTCGCTATATCCAGAGGCGTTCCACTTGCCGGCATTCTGTTTGCGGCCACCATGATGGCCGGTGTGGCGCTGACCTTGTCCTGCGTGGCGGTGTTGTCGATCCTGTTTCGGGAGCGGCTGGTGCATTTTTTCGACAGCCGGCCACGCTTGTTCGACATAATATCCAGAAGCATCGAAGGTATCGCCGGCCTCATTCTTGCTGGCCTCGCTGTTTGGCAAATTTCTGCGCGCTGAGGACGGTGAAACGAACAGCCGGGCCAATGGATTGACAAGCACGATGGATCAATCCAGCATAGTGACAAGGGGTTCACCGCGATGGCCCCGTGAGGCGTCAGCCCAACGATCGCGTCCAAACTCTCACTCTGGAGGTGGACGCCATGCCGTCAACAACCGCAATCACCGTACAGCAGCTTTCCCGCCTCGTCGGCCTGCCCGATGCGCCCGAACTCATCGATGTTCGCGTCGACGACGATTACGATGCCGACCCGCGCCTGCTGCCGGCCTCGCGCCGGCGCGATTTCAAGACTGTTTCGACCTGGGCGGGCGAATTCACCGGGGCCCGGGTCGTGGTCATCTGTCAAAGGGGGCAGAAACTCTCGCAAGGCGTTGTCGCCTGGCTGCGCCATGAGGGCATCGCAGCGGAATCGCTGGAAGGCGGCTTCGAGGCCTGGGTCGCGGCCGGCGGCCCGTTGGTCAAGGCAAGCGCCATACCGGCCCGCGATGGCGAGGGCCGCACTGTCTGGATCACGCGTTCGCGCCCCAAGGTCGACCGCATCGCCTGTCCCTGGCTGATCCGCCGCTTCGTCGATCCCACGGCGGTGTTCCTGTTCGTCGAGCCGGCCGAGGTGGTGGCGGCCGCCGATCGTTTCGCGGCGGTTGCCTTCGACATTGACGATGTGTTCTGGAGCCATCGCGGCGATCGATGCACCTTCGACACGATGATCGAGGAGTTCGGGCTGGGCTCCGAAGCGTTGGATCGCCTGGCCTTGATCGTGCGCGCTGCCGACACCGCGCGCCTTGATCTTGTGCCGCAGGCGGCGGGGTTCCTGGCGGCGTCGCTCGGCCTGTCACGCATGTTCCGCGACGATCTCGAACAGCTTGAGGCCGGCATGCTGCTCTACGATGCGTTTTTCAGGTGGTGCCGCGACGCCACGGACGAAACCCACAACTGGCCAAGCGCGGGCAAGGCGCCATGAACGACCTTGCCGCGCACAATGACGCCGGGCAAGCTCCGGCCGCCGCGCCGACCTTCAAGGAGGCGGTAAGGCTGTGGGCGAGGATCGGCCTGCTCTCCTTCGGCGGGCCGGCAGGCCAGATCGCGCTGATGCACAGGGAGTTGGTCGAGGAGCGCCGCTGGATCGGCGAGCAGCGCTTTCTGCATGCGCTCAACTATTGCATGCTGTTGCCCGGTCCCGAGGCACAGCAGCTGGCGATCTATATAGGCTGGCTGCTGCACCGGACCGCCGGCGGCCTCGTCGCCGGGATTCTGTTCGTGCTGCCTGGCGCCGTGGTCATGTTGGGCCTCAGCACCTTCTACGTGCTCTACAACGATGCGCCTGTCATCGAGGCGCTGTTCTTCGGCATCAAGGCGGCGGTGCTGGCCGTCGTCGTGGAGGCGGTGATCCGGATCGGCAAACGGGCGCTCAAGAACCCGGTGATGGTGGCGATCGCGGTGATCGCCTTCCTTGCCATCTATGTCGCCAGGCTGCCGTTTCCGCTGATCATCCTGTTTGCTGGGCTGACCGGCTGGATCGGCAATCGTTTGGCGCCGGCGCGGTTTTCCGGAGCCGCACACGGCAAGGACAATTTGCCCGATGTCAGGGCGGCCGTCGACCTGATGTTCGAACGCGGCGAACTCGCTCACACCAAACCGACGAAAAGGCACGCGCCGCGCACTATCGCGATCTGGCTGCCGATCTGGCTCGGGCCGGTCGTGCTGATCCTGGCGTTGACCGGCCCTGCCAGTGTGTGGACGCAGCTCGGCGGCTTCTTCAGCCTGATGGCGGTGGTCACATTCGGTGGCGCCTATGCCGCGCTCTCCTATGTCGCGCAGGCCGCCGTAACCTCGTTCGGCTGGCTGGCGCCCGGCGAAATGGTCGATGGGCTTGGCCTTGCCGAAACGACGCCGGGACCGCTCATTCTGGTGTTGCAATTCGTCGGCTTCGTCGCCGCCTACCGGCATGCCGGTGCGATGAGCCCGCTCGTTGCCGGATCGCTCGGCGCATTGTTGACGCTCTGGGTGACGTTCGTGCCGTGCTTCTTCTGGATCTTTCTCGGCGCGCCCTACATCGAGGCGCTGCGAGGCAACAAGGCGCTGTCGGCCGCGCTGAGCGCGATCACGGCGGCAGTCGTCGGCGTGGTGATGAACCTTGCTCTGTGGTTCGCGCTGCATGTCGTTTTCAGCGCGGTGCACCGTGTTGGCCTCGGGATGGAGGTGCCGGTGCTGTCGTCGCTGGACTGGCGGGCCGCACTGCTGGCGGCAGCCGCCATGGTCGCCATGCTAAGACTGAAGATCGGCATGCTGCCGACATTAGTCGGCTCGGCACTGGCCGGCTTGGCGCTGCTGGCCTTGCCTGCGTAGCCTTGAGGTCGCGGGCGCTGGTGTGCTGATAGCGCAATGACGCGGTGATGAGACAAGGCACGAGCGCAATCAGGGTCGAAGGCCTCAGCTTCGGCGCAGCCGGGGGAAAGCAGGTGCGCTACGGCTTTTCGACATCTCAGCATCTCTGCCCTGGGGCAAAGGCATTCCCGCATCGGTCGACGTGGTCGAGCCGACGGGCTCCGAAACGGAGGTCCATCTGACGATCGCCGGCGTGCCGGCGGCGCGGAGAGCGGGCGTGCGCTGGTGAACTGATTTGACGAGGTTGGGCGAGCTGTTTCAAAGTCGGTCCCGGATCGCGGAACGGGATATGGCAAGGTGGGTTCTGAGCGGATCGACAAGCTGATCGCAGGGGTGCCACCCGCCCTGGCGCTTCGCGCAGGGTTGGACCTTGGCATCTTCACCCGGCTCGGCCGCAGCGCGATGACCGCCGAGAGCCTTGGGGCGGCGCTCAAAGTCGAGCCCGATCGCCTGTCGCGGCTCCTCTACGCGCTTGCCAGCATCGCTCTCCTCGACGTCGAGGATGGTCAGTTTCGCAACGGAGCCGAAGCGTCGGAGTTCCTCGACGCGTCCAAGCCGACCTATCGCGGCGGCGATCATGCGCTGCTGCGCGAGCTATGGGGCGCCGACCTTTTGACCGCAGACTCGCTGCGGCAGAACCGGCCGGCTGCGCTGCACGACTTTTCCGAGGCTAGCCCTGAGTCCGCGGCGGCCTTCAGCCGCATGCTGGCACCGGGCGGGGTGATTTTCGGCCGAAATCTGGCCCGCGAGCTGGACCTCTCGACGGTCGGTTCGGTGATCGACATCGGCGGTGGCGCCGGGACGATTCTGGTCGGACTTCGTGAGCGGTGGCCGCACATTGCGGCGACGCTGATGGAACTCCCGACGGTCGCAGCGGTCGCGCCAGCCATCTTGTCGGAATACGGTGCCGACGACGTGGTTGTCGAAGAAGGCGACATAACCGTCGCGCCGTCGATCGGCCGGCACGACCTGGCGATCCTGAAGGCCGTTGTCCAGGTTCTTCCGCCGGACCAGGCGCGCAATTCGATCCTGAACGCGGCGCGTTGCCTGACGCCCGGAGGCGAGATCGCGATTGCGGGGTGGGGTGTCGTCGATGACGACCGCCTCGGCCCGGCCGAGGGTGTCTTCCTCAATCTCACCTTCCTGAACCTCTATCGCGCAGGCGAATCCTACACAGAAGGTCAGTATCGGGCATGGATGACCGAGGCTGGATTCCGGGACATTTCCCGGTCGCGCCTGGCGGACGGCACCACGTTGTTTAGTGGGCGGCTTGCGGGCTGATAGCGGGTCGAATGGTGGCTTCGGACGGAAAGTCGGTCCGAGGCGCCCCGTCGCCGTGGCTCTCAGAGCCAGCCCTGGATGGATTGCACAAGGTTCTTGAGGCGGCGGGAGCCGATCTTTCCCCTTACGGGGCAGCGCGGGGTATCGACAGTCTTCTTCACGATGAGCTGTTTGGTGCGCGAAATCTCTTGAAACTCTTGCGCATAGGCGACCAGGAAACCATCGACGGCGGAAGTGGGACGCTCCCAATTTGCCTTGTCGTCCTTGTAGTCGGTGTAGTCGTCCCAGATGAGCATGCCGCCAAGCTTGAGCATGCCCCATGCCAGGACGCTATCCATCATGACGCTTTCGCGCTCGTGACAGCCATCGATATAGACCAAGTCAAATTCCGCCCCTGCCTGGCGCAGCCTGATCAGCGTGGGCAGCGAGAAGTCTCGAATCTTCGTAACCCGATCGGCGTAGCGCCGCAGATTGTTGGAGAACCTTTTCTCCCGCTTGTGGAAGGGATCAACACAGGTGATGACGGCCTTTGGCAAATAGCTGGCAAAGAAGAGGGCGGAACGGCCTTCCATGGAGCCAATTTCCAAAATCGAAAGCGGCGTGTTCCGTAGCGGTTCAAGAATGGGCATCCACGTTGGGAGCTTGTTCGTCACGTAGTCACGCTCGGCAAACGAACCTGAAGCGTTGATGCTCTGCCAATCAAAATCCATTCCTGTCGAACACCCCTTGAGCAGCCGTGATTGTCGTTCCGGCCTCGCCGCACATTTGAACAGTTTTACGCCTTGAAACCATCCCCTGCCTTCTGGGACGGGGCAGCTGAATGTCATTTGGCCGACAACAAAGCTCGCGATAGCGGCATATGGCCTCTCGATACCTCCGACAGCATGAGGCGCGGTCGCAGCAATTGCGCCTAGCCCGTCGGACTACGTCGAATCGGAATGGAGTTTTTAGACATTCGTTTATCTATTCGTGGTTTCTAATAACATATGGCATTCAATGCGTTCATCCGGATCTGGTTTTTTTGGGGCCGCCTGAGGCGCGCCACGAACGGTAACGTTGCCGTCATCTTCGCCTTCACTTTGCCGGTCGTGGTCGGCGGCGCCGGCCTCGGTATCGAGACGTCCTTCTGGTACTACAACAGCCTCAAGCTTCAGGCCGTCGCCGATGCCGCGGCCTATGCCGGTGCGCTCGAGAAAATCGCGGGTTCCGACAAGCCGACCATCATCGCCGCCGCCACGCAGTCGGCGACCTCGAACAATTTTGCCGCGCCGGGCACGATCCAGGTCAACACGCCGCCATTGTCCGGCCCGAACACCGCGAAGAAGGCGGTGGAGGTCATCGTCAAGCAGAACCTCGATCGCTACTTCACGGCGATTTTCAACCAGGCGCCCGTTGCCGAACAGGCAAGGGCGGTGGCGCTGATCAACGATGCCTCCAAGGCTTGCGTGCTGGCGCTCAGCAAGACCGCCGCCCAGGCTGCGCTCTTTTCCGGCAATACCAGCGTCAACCTCACCGGCTGTTCGGTCATGTCGAACTCGACTGCCTCGGACGCCATAAAGACGCAGGGATCGGCGGTGCTCAAGGCCGACTGCCTGATCACGGTCGGCGGCATGGTGCTGAACAATCCAGCGACCACGGTCTGCAAGTCCAACATCACCCAGGCCTTACCGGCATCCGATCCTTACTCCAGCCTGCCGACGCCCGCCGCCACAAACCCGTGCAAGAATGTCAACGGCAACAAAACCACGCAAACACTCCAGGCCGGCACCTACTGCAGCGGCATGGACCTGAAGGGCAATGTTGCGCTTTCGTCCGGCACCTATGTCGTGCAGGGCAATTTGAAGATCAACGCCGGCGCGGTCGTCACCTGCGCCGCACCTTGCACCGGCGTGACCATCTTCATGGCAGGCAGCAACACCGTCAGCATGAACGGCAACGCCAAGGTGACGCTGAGCGCGCCGACATCCGGAACCTATTCCGGAGTGCTGTTCTACGGCGACAGGACCGGGACTGCGGCGCAGAGCACCTTCAATGGCACCGCGGACTCGCTTTTCACCGGCGCCATCTATTTTCCCAAGCAGCAGGTCAACTACCTTGGCAACTTCTCGGGGAACGGCGGCTGCACTCAGGTCGTCGCGGACACCATCCAGTGGTCCGGCAGTACGACCATCAAGCAGGACTGCACCAGCCTCGGGGTGAAGGACATTCCGGCGACGCAGTCCGTTCAGCTCGTCGAGTAGCGGGATGGGTGGGCGAACCTTGCGCATTGTCCGGGACAAATCCGGGATAGCTGCCGTGGAATTCGCCATGTTGCTGCCCGTCCTGTGCCTGGTGTGCTTCGGCATCGCCGACGGCTGGTCCTACGTGACGAGTTACCTGCAGATGCGCGCCGGCGTCAAAACCGCGGCCAACCTCGTCATGGCCGGCGCGTCCAATGACACGGGAACGCAGGCGGTCGCGCTTTCGAGCTGGAACGACAAGCCCGAGGACGCCGCGGTCGTGCTGGTCCGCTCCTATTTGTGCGGCACCACGGTCGTGAATGCGACCACCATATGCGCCGGAGCGAAGCTGCCGACCGTCTTCGTCCAGATAACGGCGACGGGCACCTGGGTGCCCCCGTTCAACTTCGGTGTCTTCCCGGACCCGCGTGCGCTCAGTCATCAGGAGGTGATCCGTGTGCGCTGAAAGGATCGGGTCCAGATGGCGCCGTGACTGCTCCGGCGCAGCAGGGCTGGAATTCGCCTTGGTCGCGCCTGTCCTGGTGATGCTCCTGTTCGGTATCTTCGCCTTCGGTTGGGCCATGAATGCCGTGTCGACCGTCCGCTATACGCTGGAAACCTCTTCTCGGGCGCTGCAGCTGAACAACACGCTTTCGCAGAGCGACATCCAGGCCATCGCCACGCAGAAATTGGTGAACCTGGGTCTGAAGAACGTCGTTGTGACGATCGCGACCGACCCTGCCAACGGCGGCTTCAAGATGGCGCATTTGACCGCCAGCTATGCCTTCGTCATCGCCTTCCCGTATTTCGACCAATTCCCCATCAATTACTCGACAACCGTTACCGTGCCGCTGGTTGCCAGCTAAGGGTATGGCCGGCTTTCATTGAGTTGGCGGCTCCCAACGCAGACCGCAGCGGATCCACCGGGAACCATAGCCGCCCATCTGGAGTTGTTCAACGAGGCGGTCGATTCCCTTTATGGATGTAGTCGCTTATAAGCCCGCTGCTGAGACCTCAGTGGTGGGCTTTATTCAATCGGACTAAAATCTTGCTGCTTGCCTAGCCGCATGTCAGTGAAATCACCGAAAACCAGCGCAACATGATGCAACATGCCGATGGGCTATCTCAATCACCAAGTATCTGATTTCGTTGGTGATCCCGACAGGAATCGAACCTGTGACCTACAGATTAGGAATCTGCCGCTCTATCCTACTGAGCTACGGGACCACGCGGCCAGACACATAGCCGCTTCGGATCGTTTCGCCAAGAGGGTCGCCGAAGGCAATCAAGAGGCCGGCCAAAGGCAATTCGGCCGGCCTTTCGGCAGCCTATGTCAGGCCGCCAGCGCCGTTTCGGCCAGTTTCACCCAATAGCTCATGCCGTGCGGAATGACTTCGTCGTTGAAGTCGTAGGCCGGGTGGTGGAGGCCGGCGGTCTCGCCATTGCCGATGAAGATGAAGGCGCCGGGGCGGGCTTCCAGCATGTAGGAGAAATCCTCGCCGCCCATCACCGGCTGGATGGCGCGGTGCACCTGGGTATCGCCGGCGACGCTTGCCGCGACATCGCTGGCAAACACCGTTTCTTCCGGATTGTTGAAGGTTACCGGGTAATTGGCGTCATAGTCGACAGTGATGGTCGCGCCGAAAGCGGTGGCAATACCGTCGCAGATGGCGCGGATGCGCTCCTCCGATTTCTTGGCGATCTCCTTCTTCAGCGTGCGCACCGTACCGGCGATCTCGGCGGTCTCGGGAATGACGTTGTAGGCGTCGCCGGCGTGGAATTTGGTCACCGACACCACCACGGCCTCGACCGGATCGGTGCTGCGCGAGGCAACCGTCTGCAGGGCGCCGACGAGCTGGCTGGCGATGACGATCGGGTCGATCGTGCCGTGCGGCATCGCCGCATGGCCGCCGCGGCCCTTGACGGTGATGGTGAACTCGGCGGTCGCCGCCATGATCGGACCCGGCCGGATGGCAAACTGGCCGACCGGCAGGCCCGGCATGTTGTGCATGCCGAACACCCTGGAAATGTCGAACCGCTCCATCATACCGTCCTTGACCATCTCGTTGCCGCCGCCGCCGCCTTCTTCGGCCGGCTGGAAGATCACCGCCACCGAGCCGGCGAAATTGCGCGTTTCGGTCAGGTATTTGGCGGCGCCCAGCAGCATGGCCGTGTGCCCGTCATGGCCGCAGGCGTGCATCTTGCCGGGAACGGTCGAGGCGTAGGGTTTGCCGGTGATCTCATTGATCGGCAGCGCGTCCATGTCGGCGCGCAAGCCTATGGTCGCGCCTTCGCCCTTGCGGCCATGGATGATGCCGACGACGCCGGTCTTGCCGAGGCCCGTCACCACGTCGTCGCAGCCGAACTCCTTCAGCTTCTCGGTGACGAAGGCGGCGGTCTTGAAGACATCGAAATTCAGTTCTGGCGTCTGGTGCAGATGACGTCGCCAGCCGGCAACTTCATCCTGCATCTCGGCGGCGCGGTTGAGAATCGGCATTATGGTTCCATCTCGCTGTTGGAGCAGACGGTCTTGGCCTGCTGCTTTGCAATTGTGATTGCCAGGCACTTTGCCATCTTGGCGTCACATAGGGTAAATAGCACCGCAAACAATGTGATCCGGAAATTGAGGGCCGGATCTCATCATGCTGGCCATCTCGTAACGAAATCTTACGGAGCCAGGGGCGACTACGGCAAGAGGCGATTTCGGATTCCATGATGCGGCACAGCCATATCCTCAAATTACTGCTAACGGGCGCCTTGGCGCTGCCGATGCTGGCCGGGCCGGCTTCGGCCAATCCGATTGTCCTGTTCGATCTGAACAGCGGCAAGGTCCTGCAGCATCAGGACGCCTTCAGCCGCTGGTATCCGGCTTCGCTGAGCAAGCTGATGACCGCCTATGTCGCCTTCCGGGCGATTGCCGCCGGCGAGGTCCAGCTCGATTCGCCGATCAAGGTGACCAAGCATTCCGCCGGCGAACCGCCAAGCAAGATGGGTTTCAAGCCGGGCTCGGTGATGCGGCTCGACAATGCGCTGAAGATGATGCTGGTCAAATCGGCCAACGACATCGCAATGGCCGTCGGCGAAAACATCGGCGGCTCTCAGGCCGGCTTCGCCATCCGCATGAACGCCGAAGCCGCGCGGCTCGGCATGACAGGAACGCATTTCGTCAACCCGAACGGGCTGTTTTCGCCGGAGCAGTATACGACGGCGCGTGACCTCGCCTTGCTGGTGATGGCGATCCGCAAGGAATTCCCGCAATATGCGCCCTGGTTCTCGATCGAAGGCCTTGCCGTCGGCAAGAAGGCGATCTCCAACTACAATCTCCTGATCGGGCGCTATCCCGGCGCCGACGGCATGAAAACCGGGTTCGTCTGCCCCTCGGGCTTCAACATGATCGGCTCGGCGACACGCAACGGCCGTACCTTGGTCGCCGTCGTGCTTGGCGAAAAATCGGCGATCAGCCGCGCCGAGACCGCTGCCAGGCTGCTCGACCAGGGCTTTGCCATGGCGGATCCGAACTGGCTCACGGTCGCGGCCATGCCTTCCTACGGCGATACCATGTCGCCCAACGACATGCATGACGAGATCTGCAAGAAGAAGGCACCCGAAGAGCAGTCCGAGGCAGCGCCGCCGGTCGCCGCGAAGGATGCCGCGGCCGCACCAAAATCGCCCTATCGGGAGAAGCTCGACCATGTGCCGACGCTGGTTGCCGTCGGCCTTGGCGGCGCCACCGGGCCGGCGCCGAAGGCGATGCTAGACCAGGGCGGCCAGGACTATGCCGATGTACCGTTGCCGAACTGGCGGCCCGACATCCCGGCGCCAAAGGGTTCGGAACCGGTCGTGGTAGGCTCGGCAACCGCGCTGCAAGGCGACCAGCCGGTCAAGGCCGCGAACTAGGGAGATGGCGGGCTTTCCGATACCCGTCACGGTGCTTACCGGCTTCCTCGGCGCCGGCAAGACGACTTTGCTCAACCGGCTGCTCAAAGACCCGGCTCTTGTCGATACCGCCGTCATCATCAACGAGTTCGGCGAGGTGGCGATTGACCATCTGCTGGTCGAGCAGGCCTCGGACGGCATCATCCAGCTGTCCGACGGTTGCCTTTGCTGCACGGTGCGCGGCGAACTGGTCGACACGCTGGCCGACCTCGTCGACCGGCTGCAGACCGGCCGCATCGCAAAGCTGGCCCGTGTCGTCGTCGAGACCACGGGGCTCGCCGATCCGGCGCCGGTGCTGCAGTCCATCATGGCGCATCCCGCCCTTGTCCAGGCGTTCAGGCTCGACGGCGTCATTACACTGGTCGACGCCGTCAACGGCAATGCAACGCTCGATGGCCATGTCGAAGCCGTCAAGCAGGTGGCGGTCGCCGACCGCATCGTGCTGACCAAGGCCGATCTGGCCGGCGATCCCGGCGATGTGGACGCTTTGCGGGCGCGGCTCCATCAGCTCAATCCGGGCGCCAAGGTGCTGGAAGTCGGCGACAGCCGAACCGGCGTCGCGGCGCTGTTCGATTGTGGCCTTTACAATCCGGCGACCAAATCCGCCGACGTCCGGCGCTGGCTCGGCGAAGAAGCCGCGCATGATCACCACCATCACCATGGCGATCACGATCACGGCGACCATGAGCACGAGCACCGCCACGATTCCCGTGTGCGCTCCTATTCGCTGGTCCACAACGGGCCGGTGCCGTTTTCGGCGATCGAGATGTTTCTCGACCTGTTGCGCTCCGCGCATGGCGACAAGCTTTTGCGGATGAAGGGCGTCATCGAGCTTGCGGAAGATCCATCGCGGCCGCTGGTCGTCCACGGCGTGCAGAAGATCCTGCATCCACCGGTGCGGCTGCCGGCCTGGCCGGACGGCCAGCGCGGCACCAGGCTGGTGCTGATCACGCTCGACATGCCGGAAGACTATGTGCGGCGGCTGTTTGCCGCCTTCACCAACCGTCCGTCGATCGACACGCCGGATCGCGCGGCGCTGGAGAGCAATCCGCTGGCGATTGCCGGGGGTTAAGCAGTTCCAAGGAAAAGTGTGAGCGGTTTTCCGTCCGGAATTGCGTCAAGACAACGGGAAGGGCGTTTCCGAGGCGCTACGCGCCACGCTCGACCAGAAAGCGATGGCCGCCGGAAACGGCCGCTGTTTCAACCAGCTGGTGGCCGGCGTCGGCGCAAAAGGCGGGGATGTCGATGACCGCCAACGGGTCGGTGGTCTCCAGCCACAGCCGGCTGCCCGGCTGCATCGTCGCCAGGCGTTTTTTCGCTTTAAGAACGGGCAGGGGGCAGTTCAGCCCCTTGAGATCATAGACGGAAGCGCGTTTGGCCAAGCGCTCAGCCGCCGAACATGCCGAGCAGCTTGTTCTTGATCTTTGACAGCCGGCTTTCGTCGGTTGGCGGCTCGGCGGGTGCTGCCTCGACGCTCGCGGTGGCGACCGGCTGCTGGGCAGCCTGCTTGGCTGCTTCCTTTTCGGCTATCGCCTGGGCCTTGGCCGCTTCCTTTTCAGCCAGTGCCTGGGCCTTGGCGGCTTTCGCAGCCTCGATGGCCGCAACCCGCTGTTCCTCGGCCTTGCGCTTGGCTTCCTTCTCGGCGTCGAGCGCCGCCATCTTGCGGCCGGCCGGGGAATCGATGCGGCCCATGCGCGCCGTCTCGGTCACCGTGCCGTCGGAATTCAGTGACGGCGGATCGATCGGCACGCGCTCGCCGCGGGCGCGGCGCTTCGACCAGTCGGAAACGATGCTGGCTTCCTTGATGCCGGCAATGGTCGGCTTGGGCGCCGGCACGCTGGCCTTGACCGCGCCGGTGAAGGCCGCGTCATAGCTGCTCTGATAGGCGTTGTAGGCGCTCTTCAGCGAATCCGGCTGCGTGGTCGCAGGGCAGGCGCCGGTCGGATCGAAAGTGGTGCCCTCAGGCGCCACCTGGTTGAAGACATAGCGCTTCTCGCAGACATCGACCTTCGGCGGCACCTTGGTGATCTCGAAATTGTCGTATCCGACCTTCAGCATCTTCCAGAACTCGTAGTTCGGGTCGTTGCGGTAGCGCGCCATGTTGGCGGCGGTCATGCGGAACGGAAAGGCCTGGATCTGGAATTCGGTCTGACCGCCCTGGAAGGCGTCGCGGCCGAAAGCATAGATCTGCTCGATCTGCGGATCGGTCATCGAATAGCAGCCCGACGACGAGCAGGCGCCGTGCACCATCAGATTGGCGCCGGTGCGGCCATTGGCGCGGTCATAGGCGTTCGGATAGCCGATGTTGAAGGACAGGTGATAGTTCGAGCGCGGGTTCATCTGCGACGGGCGAACCGTGTAGAACCCTTCCGGCGCCTGGCGGTCGCCCTCGGTGTATTTCGGGCCGAGCTTGCCCGACCATTTGCAAATGTCGTAGCTGGCGACCATCTCGTAGCGGCCGGTGGTCTTGGCCTTCCAGATCTCGAGCTTGCCTTCTTCCTTGAAGATGCGGGCCATCACCGACGAGGTGCGGACCATGCCCTTGGCCTTCATGTCGGCGAGGATCTTGTCCGGCAGCGGCTTGTTGGCCTCCGGCGCGAAATCCTTCATCGAGGAATCGTTGCAGCTGGCGACGCCAAGGGCGGCGATCAGGATTCCGGTGCGGGCAAGCTTGGCGAACATGGTTACGGCTATGTCTTTTTTCTCGGGGCGCCCGGAGCATCGCAGCCGCAGCGCCACCACACTAAACCTTCACGAACCCTAAGCCCGTTAACCTTGAAAATTCCTTACCGCAAGCTCCGGGCAGCTTCCCCCACGGCAATTTCGTTCCGTCTCACGGAGTTTTCATTGAACCGAATGCAGCGGCATTTTTGTGGCGAAATTGCTCCCTAACGCCACATTGCGGCACGCGATAGCCAGAATTAGAGGCTGCGGCCCATCGCCAGGTATTTTTCCCGGCGCTGCTCGCGGAAATCGGTGTTGGCGCCGGCAAAATCCTTCATCGTCTTGGCGATGAGGTCGCCGGTGGCGGCGATCACCGTTTCAGGCGCGCGCTGGGCGCCGCCGAGCGGCTCGGGAATGATGGCGTCGATGATCTTCATTTCCAGAAGATCCTGGGCGGTGATTTTCATATTGGTCGCCGCATCCTTCGAACGCGTGGTGTCGCGCCACAGGATCGAGGCGGCGCCCTCCGGCGAGATCACCGAATAGATGGCGTGTTCCAGCATGTAGACGCGGTTGGCGGTGGCGATCGCAATGGCGCCGCCCGAGCCGCCTTCGCCGATGACCACCGAGATCGACGGCACTTTGAGGCCGAGGCAGGCCGAGGTCGAACGGGCGATGGCTTCGGCCTGGCCGCGTTCCTCGGCACCGACGCCGGGATAGGCGCCGGCGGTGTCGACCAGCGTCAGAAGCGGGATATTGAAGCGGTCGGCAAGCTCCATCAGCCGCACCGCCTTGCGGTAGCCTTCAGGCCGCACCGAACCGAAATTGTGCTTGAGCCGGCTCGCCGTATCCGAGCCCTTTTCCTGGCCGATGACGGCCACCGGTTCACCGCGGAAGCGGGCGAAGCCGCCGATGATCGCCTGGTCCTCGCCGAAATTGCGGTCGCCGGCGAGCGGCGTGAAATCGTTGAACAGGCCCTTGATGTAGTCGAGGCAATGCGGCCTGTCGGTGTGGCGCGCCACCTGCACCTTCTGCCACGGCGTCAATGCCTTGTAGATGTCGCGCAGCGCGTCGCGCACGCGCTTCTCGAGCCGGCTGATTTCGTCGCCGACATCGACCGCCTCGCCGTTCTCGGCAAGCTTCTTCAACTCGAGGATCTTGAGTTCAAGGTCCTGCACCGGCTTTTCGAAATCGAGGTAATTGTACATTCTTGAGCGGACCGATGCGTCGGAAGGCAAAGACTTGGCGGGACCCGGGAAGTGGCGGCTCCGCGCGGTGGAACGTGCCTTCACATAGCGACATGAGGCCTAGTCGGCAAGCGGATGATGATCGTTGACCAGCCGCACCAGCCGCTCTTCCAGCACATGCGTGTAAATCTGCGTGGTCGAGATATCGGCGTGGCCGAGCAGCTGCTGCACCGCCCTGAGATCGGCGCCGTTCTGCAGGAGATGGCTGGCAAAAGCGTGGCGCAACACGTGCGGCGATATTTTCGCGGCCGATATGCCTGCCCGTGCGGCAAGGCCCTTGAGGTCGCGGGCAAAGACCTGCCGGGAGAGAAAGCCGCTGTCGCCGGCGGCCGGAAACAGGAACGGGCTGTCGGCGAAAGCCGGCACCGTGGCCCGTGCCGTGAGCCAGGCCCGCATGGCCTCGCGGGCCTTGGCCGACAGCGGCACCATGCGCTCCTTGTCGCCCTTGCCGCGCACCATGAAAAAGCGGTCGTCGCGCTGGGCGACGGTCACCGGCAGGCCGACCAGTTCGGACACACGCAGGCCGGTGGCATAGAGCACCTCGACCAGCGCGTGCAGGCGCAATGCCGCCAGCCGGTCGCCATCAACGCCATCGCCTGCCTCAAGCGCCGCACGGTCGAGCAGCCGGCCGGTATCGGCCTCGCTCATCGTCTTGGGCAGCGGCCGGCCCTTCTTCGGGCTGTCCAGCGTGCCGGTCGGGTCGTCGCTGCGCAGGCCCTCGGCGTAGAGGAACTTGAAGAACTGGCGGATCGCCGACAGTTTGCGCGCCTGCGAGGTCGGCGCAAAGCCACGCGCGGCGATGTCGTCGAGATAGGCGCGGATGTCGGCCGCGGCGGCACCCGCAAGCCCGCCGCCAATTTGCTGCGAGGCATCTTCGAGATCGCGGCGATAGGAAGAGAGCGTGTTTTCGGCGGCACCGCGTTCGGCGCTCATCATTTCGAGGAAGGCTTCGATACGAGCCGCGCTGTTCATTTTCTGAAATCAGCCTGCTTTGGGTCAGTTTTTCTTGGGGTTCAGCTTTTCCGGCGGAATGCGCACGGTGATTTCCGCCTTTTTCGGCTCGACGAACATCGCCAGCGCGACCATCGTACCATAGGCAATGCCGGCAAGAATCATCATCGTCACGACAAAGCGGAACAGTGTCGGCATCAATTTTCGCCCGTCTTCTTGTCTGCGATTCCAAACCCTGTGTCCTTATGGGACGCCAATCCGGGCAATTCAAGGACGAAGGGTTTTGTCCAACGCAGGTCCATGCGGGAAAACCACTGCACTTTCCGAGACCTGCTCAGGGCGCGATGCTTGACGCAAACGGGCTTTTGATGTCGATACGCCGGCAAAGACGGCTTAGAAACAGCATGGTCTCATGAACGTGTTACCACCAACTCCTCCTGGCGAGAGCCATGCCGCGCTGCTCGACAGGCTGGGCAGTCGCTCGATTGTCTTTGTCGGCCTGATGGGCGCCGGCAAGACAGCGATCGGCCGCAAGGTGGCGGCCATGCTGTCGCTGCCGTTCATCGACAGCGACCAGGAGATCGAAAGCGTGTCGCGCATGACCGTGCCGGAGCTGTTCGAACGCTATGGCGAGACCGAATTCCGGGCGCTCGAGCAGCGCGTCATCCTGCGCCTCCTGGAACACGGCCCGCAGGTGCTGTCGACCGGCGGCGGCGCCTTCATGAATGCGCAGACGCGCGACGCGATCGCGTCGCATGGCGTCTCGGTGTGGCTGAAGGCCGAGCTCGATCTGTTGATGGAGCGCGTCTCCAAGAAGCAGAACCGGCCCTTGCTCAAAAGCCCCGATCCGCGCGCCGTGCTGGAGCGGCTGATGGGCGAGCGCTATCCGGTCTATGCCACGTCAAACGTCACCGTGCCGACCCGCGACGACCGCAAGGAAGTCATTGCGACCGAGGTCGTCGACGCATTGTGCGGGCATTTCGGCATTCCGGCCACCACGGCGCCGGGCGAGGTGCGACCATGAGCGAGCCTGTCATTGTCGAGGTCGGCCTTGGCGAGCGCGCCTATGACATTCTGATCGGCCCCGGCCTTTTGAGGCGTGCCGGGGCCGAGATATCGCGCCGCCTGCCCGGCACGAGGGCGGCGGTGGTCACCGATGACAATGTCGCGGCGGCACATCTCGACGCGCTTAAGGCCGGTCTGGAAACAGGCGGCATCCAGCCTGCCGTCATCACCTTGCCGGCCGGCGAAAAGACCAAGAGCTTTTCCCATCTCGAAGAGGTGGTCGACGGCGTCCTGGCCGCGAAACTGGAGCGCGGCGACGTCGTCATCGCGCTCGGCGGCGGGGTCATCGGCGACCTCACCGGCTTTGCCTCCGGCATCGTTCGGCGCGGCATGAATTTCGTGCAGATCCCCACGTCGCTGCTGGCGCAGGTCGATTCCTCGGTCGGCGGCAAGACCGGCATCAACAGCGCGCGTGGCAAGAATCTGGTCGGTGTCTTCCACCAGCCGAAACTGGTGCTGGCCGACACCGAAGTGCTCGACACGCTGCCGGTCCGTGAATTCCGCGCCGGCTATGCCGAGCTTGCCAAATACGGGCTGATCGACCGGCCGGCGTTTTTCGCATGGCTGGAAGAGAACTGGACAAAAGTATTCGCCGGCGGTGCGGAGAGGGCGGAGGCAATTGCCGAGGCCTGCCGTGCCAAGGCCGATGTCGTCGCCCGCGACGAGTTTGAAACCGGCGACCGCGCGCTGCTCAATCTCGGCCATACATTCGGCCATGCGCTGGAGGGGGCCACAAAGTATGACGGCGCTCGTCTTGTCCATGGCGAAGGCGTCGCCATCGGCATGGCGCTGGCGCACCGTTTTTCCGCACGGCTCAATCTGGCGAGCCCCGATGACGCGGCGCGGGTCGAAGCGCACCTGCGCGCCGTCGGCCTGCCCTGGCGGATGTCCGACATCCCTGGCGAATTACCCGACGCGGAGGCGCTGCTCGGCTTCATCACCCAGGACAAGAAAGTGTCGCGCGGCGCGCTGACCTTCATCCTGACGCGCGGTATCGGCCAGGCCTTCATCGCCAAGGATGTGCCGGCGTCGGAAGTGCTGTCATTCCTCAGGGAAAATCATCCGGACAACAGGAAGGCCGGCTGAGATGGACATTGGCTGGATCGTCGTCGCCGTCCTCGCCATCCTCATCCTGTTTTTCATTGCCGTGCGCACGCGCCTGCTTGCCATGTTCGGCTACGAACTGTCGCGCATCGAGCCGCAGCGTTCGACCCAGGACGAGTTGCGCGGCGCGGTCGACGATTTCCGCCGCGACGGCCAGATGGTGCGCGAGGAACGCGACCGCGTCGGCGGCCTGTTCGATCTCGCCGAGCTCGAAGTCTCCGACATCATGGTCCACCGCACCAATATGCGCTCGGTCAATGCCGACAATGTGCCGGAAGCTGTGGTGCGCGAGATCCTGCAGAGCCCGCATACCCGCATGCCGCTGTGGAAGGGCTCGCTCGACAACATTGTCGGCGTGCTGCATGCCAAGGACCTGCTGCGGGCGCTGAACGAGGTCGGCAACGACTTTACCAAAATCGACGTGATGAAGATCGCGTCGAAGCCGTGGTTCGTGCCCGACACCACGACCTTGCAGGAACAGCTCAACGCCTTCCTGCGCGCCAAGGCGCATTTTGCCATCGTCGTCGACGAATATGGCGAGGTCGAAGGGCTGGTGACGCTGGAGGATATCATCGAGGAGATTGTCGGCGAGATCGCCGACGAGCACGATGTCGACATCCAGGGCGTCAAGCAGGAAGCCGACGGCTCCGTCGTCGTCGATGGCACCGTGCCGATCCGCGATCTCAACCGGGCGCTCGACTGGAACCTGCCGGACGAGGAAGCCACCACCATTGCCGGCCTGGTCATCCACGAGACGCAGTCTATCCCCGAGGAGAAGCAGGCCTTTACCTTCCACGGCAAGCGCTTCGTGGTGATGAAGCGCGACAAGAACCGGATTGCGCGGTTGAGGATCAGGCCGGCCGGCGATGGCTAGAGCGTCTCGCCGTTTCACGGAAAGGCCAACCGCTCTATCTCTTTGTTTTTGCGCAAATTCCGGACGGAAAACCGCTACGCACTTTCCTGGAATTGCTCTAAGATCAGCCCACCTCAAAGCTCTTTTGTCGAGCGCTCGCTGAGCATCGCGCCGGTCTCGGCATCGATTGCCGCCAGACTGACGTCGTAGCCCCAGAGGCGCCTGATGTGGCGCAGCGTCGCGTCGCGGCTTTCGCCATCGAGCAGGATGCCATTCTTGACATTGTGCTGCAGTCGCAGGTGCCGATCGCCCAAGAGGTCGACGTCCACCACTTCAATGTCGGGCCTTTTCGCGCCAATCTCGTAACTGTGAGCCAGCGCGGATCGTATCCTGCGATAGCCACGCTCATTGTGGATCGAGGCGACTTGGTAATGCGGCTCGTCGGCACCATCGGCCAGCAAGAAGAGCCGCCATTTTCGGATCAGCGCCGGGCTGAGATACTGGTGGATGAAGGATTCGTCGCGATGATTGGCCCAGGCATCGAGCAGGGTGTCGCGCCAGTCGCCGCGACCGGCGATGTCAGGGAACCAGTCGCGGTCTTCGGCCGTCGGTTCGGTTGAGATGCGCTGGATATCCTGCATCATGTCGAGACCCAGCGCATAGGGATTGATGCCGGAGAAACGTGGATCGTCATAGGCCGGCTGGAAGATGACATTGGAGTGGTTGCGCAGGATTTCCAGCATGGCGCCTTCGCTGATGCGGCCCCGATCGAAGAGCGTGTTCATCAAAGTGTAGTGCACGAAAGTGGCGCAGCCTTCGTTCATCACCTGGGTCTGCCGCTGCGGGTAGAAATATTGCGCGACGACGCGCACGATCCTGACGATCTCACGCTGCCAGGGCTCGAGCACCAGACTGTTCTTCTCGAGAAAATAGAGCAGGTTCTCCTCGGGCAGGTTGAGCGACTTCTTGCGCTCCGCCAGGACCTCGTCCCTCGCTTCAGGCTTGTTCTTTCCCTGCGACGGCGGCAGCGTGCGCCAGAGATCGTTGAACGATCGCTCCTCATATTCGAGGCGCTCGCGCAGTCCTTCGCGCTGCCGCTCGGAGGACAGTTTCGGCGGCCGATGGTAGCGGAACACGCCTTGCTCCATCAGAGCGTGGGCGGCATCGAGGATCGACTCAACCGCGGCCAGCCCATGCCGCTCCTCGCACCGGGCGATGTAGCCCTTGGCGAAATTCAGGTAGCTCAGGATGCCGCCGGCATCCGTCCATTGGCGGAAGAGATGATTGTTCTTGAAGAAGTGGTTGTGGCCAAATGCTGCATGGGCAGTTACCAGCGCCTGCAGCGCCATGGTGTTTTCTTCCATGAGATAGACGATGCAGGGATTGGAGTTGATGACGATCTCGTAGGCCAGGCCGCGCGCCCCCTTGCGGTAGAGAAGCTCGTCATAGATGAAATGCTTGCCGAACGACCAATGGCGATACATCAGTGGCATGCCGACGGACGAATAGGCGTCGAGCATCTGTTCGGACGAAATGACCTCCATCTGCACGGGATAGATATCGAGTCGGAGCTCTTCGACGGCAATCGCCTCGATTTCGTCATATACTCGCGACAGTTTCGCGAAATCCCAGTCCGATCCGGAAAACAGCAGTGCGGATTTGCGCGCCTGGCTGGCCATCGGCGATGTCCTCAAGCGCTCTTGCGCAGATAGGGTTGTCTGGCGAAGAGTTCGCGGAACACCGGATAGATATCGGCCGGAGCGGCGATGCGCCGCATCTGGAAGCTCGGCCATTTCTGATCGACGGCGTTGTAGGCGCGCCAGAGCGACGTTCCGTTCTCGGTCGAACCGAAAATGTGGCTTTCCCGTTCGTCGATGATCTCGACATAGGCGAAATACTGGCAAAGCCGCATGAGCCTGCGGTCGAGCAGCTCAATGCAGCGCTCGGAGTCGGTGGCAAAGTTGTCGCCGTCGGAGGCCTGGGCGGCGTAAATGTTCCACTCAGAGGCCGGATAGCGCTCTTCGATAATGCGGTGCATCTCCTCGAGCGCCGTGGAAACGACGGTGCCGCCGCTCTGCGTATGATAGAAAAATGTGTGCTCGTCCACCTCCTTGGCCTCGTGCGTGTGGCGGATGAAAACGATCTCCGTGCGCTCATAGCGCCGCGTCAGGAACAGATGCAGCAAGACGAAGAAGCGCTTGGCCAAATCCTTTTCCCGCTCGCCCATCGATCCGGACACGTCCATAAGGCAGAACATGACGGCGCTGGCATTCGGTCTCGGCTGGGGGTCGAAGCGGTTGAAGCGAATGTCGACCGGATCGACATAGGCGATCCGCCGGCGCCGGCGCTCCAGCCGATCGAGCTCCGCGCGCAGGGCGACGATGCGCTCATGCGTCTTGGGATTTGTCTGCTTTGCTTCCAGTTCGGCGATCTGCCGGGCCAGGGCTTCCACCTCCGCCCGTTTCGGACGCCTCAGCGCGATGCGTCGCCCGTGGCTGTTTCGCATCGTGCGTCCGACATTGATGTTGGTCGGCGCTCCGCTGGCCGCGAAACCCGCCCGCTTCGGCTTGAAGCTGAGGATTTGCTTGAGGCTGAGCTTGACCAGATCGGGCAATTCGAGGTCTTCGAAGAATAGATCCAGCACCTCCTCGCGCGACAGCACGAAGCGGAAATCGTCTTCGGATTCCGTGGTTCCGGGAGCCGAAGCGCCTGCGCCTCCTCCGCCGCTTGGCTTTGGGACCAGGTCACCGGTATTGAACGACTTGTTGCCCGGCAGGATGTGCTGGCGCCGGCCGCTATCCTTGGCGTCGCTGAAGGTCGGCTCGCCAGTGCCTTTGCGTGGGATCGGCACGGCATGGTCGCGATCCAGATCGGCGATGCCACCGGCGCGGACGCGGTCGCGGATGCTGCGCTTGAGTTCTTCGCGCGCACGCTTCAGGAAGCGTTGGCGATTGCCAAGGCTCTTGTCCTTCGGGTTCAGACGGCGGTCGATGAAGATCGGCATGGAACCGTCCAGGCTTGCTCAACCCGCCTTGTTCACGCGCATGTACCAGTCGACCAGCCGGCGCACCTGCCGTTCAGTGTAGCCGCGCTCCACCATGCGTTGCACGAACTCATTGTGCCGCTTCTCGGTGACGTTGTCCTGCTTGGAGCCGAAGCTGATCACCGGCAGCAGGTCTTCGACCTGGCCGAACATGCGCTTCTCGATGACCTCGCGCAGCTTTTCATAACTCGTCCAGGAGGGATTGCGACCGTCGTTGCGAGCCCGGGCTCGCAAGGTGAATTTGACGACTTCGTTGCGGAAGTCCTTGGGATTGGCGATGCCAGCCGGCTTTTCGACCTGGGACAATTCCTTCTCCAGGACCTCGCGGTTGAGGATCTGCCCCGTATCGGGGTCCTTGTAGTCCTGATCCTCGATCCAGGCATCGGCGTAAGCGATGTAACGGTCGAAGAGGTTCTGGCCGTACTCGCTATAGGATTCCAGATAGGCCTTCTGGATCTCGTGACCGATGAACTCGGCATAGCGGGCCGCGAGTTCCGACTTGATGAATTCGAGATAAGCGGCTTCCGTTGCCTTCGGGAACTGCTCGCGTTTGATCGCCTCCTCGAGGATGTACATCAGATGCACCGGATCGGCCGCCACCTCCTTGGTGTCGTAGTTGAACGTCTGCGACAGGATCTTGAAGGCGAAACGTGTGCTAACTCCGGTCATGCCCTCGTCGACGCCGGCGGCGTCGCGATATTCCTGGACCGATTTGGCCTTGGGGTCGACTTCCTTGAGATTCTCGCCGTCATAGGCGCGCATCTTGGTGTAGAGCGGTGAGTTCTCGTGCTCGGCCAGGCGGGTCGAAACGGTGAAGCGGCTGAGAATGTCCAGCACCTCGGGCGCGCAGGGACTGCTCGCCAGCTCGCTCTCGCGCAGCAGCTTCTCGTAGATCTGCCTTTCCTCGGTGATGCGCAGGCAATAGGGAACCTTGACCACCAGGATGCGGTCGAGGAAGGCCTCATTGTTTTTGTTGTTCTTGAACTGCTGCCATTCCGATTCATTGGAATGGGCGACGACGATGCCCTGGTAAGGGAAGGCACCGAAATTCTCGGTGCCGTTGTAACTGCCTTCCTGGGTTGCCGTCAGCAACGGATGCAGGACCTTGATGGGCGCCTTGAACATCTCGACGAACTCAAGCAGCCCCTGCGTGGTCCGGTTCAAGCCGCCGCTGTAGGAATAGGCATCCGGGTCGGACTGGCTGAAGTTCTCCAATTGCCTGATGTCGACCTTGCCGACCAGTGCCGAGACGTCCTGATTGTTCTCGTCGCCGGGCTCGGTCTTGGCGATGGAGATCTGGCGCAGCCGCGACGGCAACAGCTTGACGACACTGAATTTGGAGATGTCGCCGGCCAATTCGTCGAGGCGCTTGGCCGCCCAGGGCGAAATAAGTCCGTTCAGGCGGCGTCGGGCTATGCCGTATTTGTCTTCCAGCAGATCGCCCATGCGGTCGGGGTTGAAAAGGCCGAGCGGAGATTCGAAGACCGGGCTGATCTGGTTGCCGACCTTCAGCGTGTAGATTGGCCGCTGCTCCATCAGCTTCTTCAGCCGCTCCGCGAGCGAGGATTTGCCGCCGCCGACAGGGCCAAGCAGATAGAGGATCTGTTTGCGTTCCTCCAACCCCTGCGAGGCATAGCGGAAATATCCGGCGATACGTTCGATCGTATCCTCCATTCCGTAGAAGTCGGAGAAGGAGGGGTAGATCTTGATCGTGCGGTTGGAGAAAATGCGGCCCAGCCGCTCATCCTTGCTGGTATCGACCAGGTTCGGCTCGCCTATCGCCTCGACCATTCGCTCGGGGGCCGAGGCATACATGGATTTGTCCTCACGGCAGGCTAGCAGATATTGCTGAAGGCTTATCTCTTCCTGAGCCGCGTTCGCATAGATCTCCGAAAACAGATCGAAGACGTCTGATTGGTTCTCGCGCATGATGCCTTGCCTCGGAGCCGATAGGCTGCCAATCGGCTCATCGCTCCTTCAACTGCCGGCAAGCGTTGTTTGTTCCCGGCAAACTCAATTAACCGGCTGGGATCACATAGCTTTGAGAGCGCCACTCCTCGTGGCCGCAAAGAAGCGGCGCGTCGCGCATCTCGTTGTGAACCAGTGTGCCCACCCGAATCAACAGCCAAGATCAGTGTGCGCGCGGTCGGCTTGTTTGCCAATCGATAACTGGACGTGCCCGCTACTGCGATGCACTGTAGCGGCAGACCAGGAGAGGGCGATGATGGACCGGCGAAGTCTGATATTCGCGTCGCTGGCAGCGATGCTGCCGGTCGGCGCGTCGGCTGCCTTGCGGCTACGCCAGCCAGAACCGCAAACGTTCGACTATGGACCGGCCAAGCTCGACATCTACGCTCCCGCCGGTGCGAACAACCTGCCGGTGGTGCTTTTCGTTCATGGCGGCGCCTGGCGGTTCGGCAAGCGCAGCCAGGTCGGCGCCAAGCCGGCCTTCCTGCTTGCCAACGGCTTCTGCTTCGTCTCCATCGACTATCGCATGCTGCCCGAGGCCGATGTCGCCACCCAGGCGGGCGACGTCGAAAAGGCCTATGCCTATGTCAGGGCCAACATCGCCCGGCATGGCGGTGACCCCAACCGCATCGTCGGCATGGGCCATTCGGCCGGCTGCCACCTGATCGCCCTGACCGGCATGCGCGGCGGGCTGCCCGGTGTTGCCGGGTTGATCCTCGACGATACCAGGGCCTATGATCTTGCGGCACTCGAAAAAAGCGGCGGCATGGTCCGCGCTTATGCCCGCGTCTTTTCCGATCCTTCGCAATGGGCGGCTCTGTCGCCGGCGAGCTATATCGACGGGCGCAAGCATCCACCGACCTTCATCGCCTATTCACGCGCCGATGGCCGCGACGAGCAATCGACGGCCTTTGCCGAGCGCCTGCGCGCCACCGGCACTGCGGTGACACTGTTCGACGGCAGCGCCTACACGCATATGTCGATCAACCATGACTTTGGCGAGGACGGCGATGCGTTGACGGCCGCCACGCTGGCATTCCTGAAATCGACGGTCGCCTGATCGCCCACCCGCCGAGGCGTCCTGGATCAGACCAAAAGCGCCGGCGGGATATTGCCGTGCCGGCACTTGCAGGTGCTATTGCACTTTTCGACCGTCTGCTTTGTGACGCCAACTGGAGAGAATTTCATGAATGGCGCCGACCTGCTGTGTGACGTGCTCCTGGCCAATGACGTCACGGTCTGTTTCGCCAATCCCGGCACGTCCGAAATGCATTTCGTTGCCGCGCTGGATCGCAAGCCTGAGATGCGGTGCGTGCTCGGCCTGTTCGAGGGCGTGGCAACGGGTGCCGCCGACGGCTATGCGCGCATGACCGATCGTCCCGCGGCGACTCTGCTGCATACCGGGCCGGGCTTGGCCAATGGCCTTGCCAACATGCACAATGCAAGGCGTGCGCGCAGCCCGATGATCAACATTGTCGGCGATCACGCCTCCTACCATCTGCCGCTCGACGCGCCGCTGACCAGCGACATAGAGGGCCTGGCAGCGCCGATGTCGAACTGGGTTGGCCGCGTCAAAGGTCCGGCCGATATCGCCCCGGCAGCGGAGGCCGCCTATCGCGCCTCGCTGACGCCGCCTGGTGTCACGACCCTGATCCTGCCGGCAGATGCCGCCTGGGGCGAGGTTGACGCGCTTTCACCTGGCAAGGTGAAACTGGCGCCGCCCCCAGCCGTCGACATGGAAGCCGTGCGCGCAGTCGCCGAAGCGATCCGCGCCCGTCCGGGCCGTATTGGCATGGTGGTGCGCGGGCGTGCAGCGCGGGCCGATGCGCTTGAGATCGCGGGTCGAATCTCGGCGGCCGGCGATGTCCGCCTGTTCAGCGAGGTTCTGATCGCCCGGATGCAGCGCGGGCGCGGACGGTTCGCGCCGACGCGCATCCCCTATCCGGTCGATGCGGCGACAGCCACGCTCCGGGATGTCGACGTGCTGGTGCTGGTCGGCGCGAAGGAGCCGGTGGCCTTCTTCGCCTATCCGGGCAAGCCGGGACGGCTGGTCCGAGACGATTGCCAGGTACTCTCCCTGGCGGCGCATGGGGAGGATTTGAAAGCGGCGCTGGAGGCGTTGGCCGACGAGCTCGGCATCAAGTCGACGAACGAATTCACCGTCGCAACGGCCTTTCCCGACGAGCCGACGCCAAGCGGCAGATTGACGGACGACGCGATCGCTCTTTCGGTGGCGCGCAAGCTGCCTGCGAATGCGATCGTCTGCGACGAAGCGGTCACCTCGGCACGGCGGTTCTTCGCGCTGTCGGCCTTTGCTGCCCCGCACGATTATATGATGGGTACGGGCGGATCGATCGGCGGCGGCATTCCGATGGCAACAGGCGCGGCGATCGCCTGCCCGGATCGCAAGGTGATCAATCTCGAAGCCGATGGTAGCGGCATGTACACGGTGCAGGGCCTATGGACGCAGGCCCGGGAAAAGCTCGACGTGGTCACGATCGTCTTTTCCAACCGGACCTACGCCATCCTGCATGGCGAGATGAAGAATCTCGGCGTGAATTCGATCGGAGAGAACGCCAGGCGCATGCTCGATCTCGACCATCCGGTGCTGGACTGGGTTGCGCTGGCCAAGGGGATGGGCGTGGAAGCGGCCCGCGCCGATACGTGCGAGCGCTTCGACGCGCTGCTCGACAGCGCATTGTCGCGCCCCGGACCGTTCCTGATCGAAGCGGTGATCTGAGTGACTTACCAGCGGGTCTTTTCGCCGGGTGCGGCCGGTTCGATGGCGAGCGCATGGACGCCGGCCTTCAGCTCCGCCGCCAGCAATTCGTTGACGGCGCGGTGGCGGTCGATACGGCTCATGCCGGCAAAGACCGGCGAGACGATGCGGACGCGAAAATGCGTCTCGCCGGTGCCGTCATAGGCGCCGTGATGGTCCGAGCCGTGGTGGTGGTGACCGGCGTGGAGGTGGCTTTCATTGACGATCACCAGCCGCTCCGGCGAAAACGCCTTGTTCAGCTTGTCTTCCATGGTCGCCTGTATGGACATCGCCACTTCCCTTCACCATATCTGCAAGGCGTGATCAGGAAATCGGGATCGATCTCGCCGGGCCGCCTCAAAAATCGCCATTCGCCCTGCTTTATGCCGCGATTCAGCGGTTAGGGCGATCATCGCGAAAATGTCAATTCTTGTTTCGCGAGTGCGAACAGCCCATAAATGGGTGAGATGAAACCGTACCCCAAATATTTCGAGAAGATTCGGATCCGTCCCGAAAAGGATGCGGAGCTGAAGTCACGCTCGCCGATCTGCCAGTGGGACGGCTGCAAGGAGGCCGGCACCCATCGTGCGCCGGTCGGTCGCATGAAGGAAGGCGAGTATTTCCAGTTCTGCTTCGACCATGTGCGTGAATACAACAAGGGTTTCAATTACTTCTCCGGCGTCCCGGACACCGAGATCGCCCGCTTCCAGAAGGAAGCGATGACGGGCCACCGGCCGACATGGAAGATGGGCCTCGCCGGCGCCTCGACCCGCTCTTCGCCAGATATGGCGCAGATGCGCTCCGGCCGCGCCGGTTATTACAACCGCATGCGCGACCCTTTCGATCTGTTCAAAGGGCCGAAAGACCCGCGCGAGGCGCGTGAACGAAAGGCCAAGCCGCTTGAGGCCAAGGCGCTGGAAACGCTTGGCCTTGATACAAAGGCGACTGGCAAGGACATTAAGGCGCGCTATAAGGAACTTGTGAAGCGCCACCATCCGGATGCGAATGGCGGCGACAGAGGTTCGGAAGACCGGTTCCGCGATGTGCTGCAGGCCTATCGCGTGCTCAAGCAGGCGGGTTTGTGCTGAGCGACCCAACGGTTCGTGTCGTTTTCCAACTTTCATAAGGGTGGAAAAGGCTCTAAGACCGCCCCCGGACAAAATCGATTGCCGGCGAAATCAGGCATTTCGCCTGTGGAGACGTGGATAGAGATGAACAAGGTCGATCGCGACATCGCCAATTTGCCCGACACGACGGTCTCGGTGAAGGACAAATTCGGCTTCGACTCCAAGATGGTGGTGCCGGCCTATTCGGTGACCAGCGAACATGTGCCGGACATCGATCCGGACTATCTGTTCGACAAGGCGACGACGCTGGCGATCCTCGCCGGCTTTGCCTACAACCGCCGCGTCATGGTGTCGGGCTATCACGGCACCGGCAAGTCGACGCATATCGAACAGGTCGCCGCCCGCCTCAACTGGCCCTGCGTGCGCGTCAACCTCGACAGCCATGTCAGCCGTATCGACCTCGTCGGCAAGGACGCCATCGTCGTCAAGGACGGGCTGCAGATCACCGAATTTCGCGACGGCATCCTGCCCTGGGCCTACCAGCATAATGTCGCGCTCTGCTTCGACGAGTATGACGCCGGCCGTCCGGACGTGATGTTCGTCATCCAGCGCGTGCTGGAATCGTCTGGCCGCCTGACGCTGCTCGACCAGAGCCGGGTCATTCGCCCGCATCCGGCGTTCCGGCTGTTTTCGACCGCCAACACGGTCGGCCTCGGCGACACAACCGGCCTCTATCACGGCACCCAGCAGATCAACCAGGCGCAGATGGACCGCTGGTCGATCGTCACCACGCTGAACTACCTGCCGCACGATAATGAGGTGAACATCGTGCTGGCCAAGGCCAAGCACTATCGCGACGGCAAGGGCAAGGACATCGTCAACAAGATGGTGCGCGTCGCCGACATGACGCGCTCGGCCTTCATCAATGGCGATCTGTCGACCGTGATGAGCCCGCGTACCGTCATCACCTGGGCCGAAAATGCCGAGATTTTCGGCAATATCGGCATGGCGTTCCGTCTGACCTTCCTCAACAAGTGCGACGAGCTCGAGCGCTCGGTGGTGGCCGAGTTCTACCAGCGCGCCTTCGGTGAGGATCTGCCCGAGAGCGCCGCCAACGTGGTGCTGGGCTAAGCAGAGCCTCGATGGCGGGTCCTGGCGACAACACGCGCAACAAGTCGAAGACGGGGTCTGAAGCCGACAGCTTCAAGCGCGCCGTCACCGTCTGCATGCGCGCCATTGCCGGCCACAAGGAGCTCGAGGTCGGTTTCGCCAAGGACAGGCCCGCCCTGGCCGGCAGTCGTGCACGCTTGCCGGAACTGCCGAAGAAAGCCTCGAAAGAGGATATCGCCATTACCCGCGGCCTCGGCGACTCCATGGCGCTGAAGCGCGCCTGCCACGATCAGCGCATCCACACCAAACTGGCGCCGGAAGGCAAGCTGGCGCGCTCGATCTATGACGCGGTCGAACAGGCGCGGGTCGAGGCGATCGGCAGCCGCGCCATGCAGGGCGTCGCCGACAATATCGGCTCGATGCTGGAGGATAAATACGCCAAGGCCAACCTCGTCGACGTCAAGGACAAGGCCGACGCGCCGATCGAGGAAGCGCTGGCGCTCATGGTGCGCGAGAAGCTGACCGGCCGCCCGATCCCGAAGAGCGGCGAGCGGCTGGTCGACCTCTGGCGGCCCTGGGTCGAGGAGAAGGCCAAGGCCGATCTCGACGGGCTGTCGGCCAAGCTCGGCGACCAGCAGGCCTTCGCCCGCGTCGTGCGCGACATGCTGGCGTCCATGGAGATGGCCGAGGAACTCGGCGACGATCAGGAGACGGAAGACTCCGAGGACAATGACGAGAACCAGCCGCAAGGCGAGGAGCAGAGCGAGGAGGGCGGCGAAGACGATTCCGGCTCCGAGCAGTCGCAGTCCGAGGATGCCGAGGCGTCGGCCGACGACGAACAGTCGTCCGAGACGGAAGCCTCCGACGCCACGGCCGACGATTTGTCCGACGACGACGATGCGGATGCCGAGACGCCCGGTGAGGCGCGCCGCAACGACAACCCCTTCACCAACCTGCCGAAGGAAATCGACTACAAGGTCTTTACCACCGCCTTCGACGAGACGGTCGGTGCGGAAGAGCTGTGCGAGGAGGAAGAGCTCGACCGGCTGCGCGCTTTCCTCGACAAGCAGCTGGCCAATCTCTCCGGCGTCGTCGGGCGGCTCGCCAACCGGTTGCAGCGCCGCCTGATGGCGCAGCAGAACCGCTCCTGGGATTTCGACCTCGAAGAGGGCTATCTCGATCCGGCCCGGCTGGTGCGCGTCGTCATCGACCCGATGCAGCCGCTGTCGTTCAAGCAGGAGCGCGACACCAAATTCCGCGACACGGTGGTGACGCTGGTGCTCGACAATTCGGGCTCGATGCGCGGCCGGCCAATCACGGTGGCCGCCACCTGCGCCGACATACTGGCGCGTACGCTGGAGCGCTGCGGCGTTTCGGTCGAGATCCTCGGCTTCACCACGCGGGCGTGGAAGGGCGGCCAGGCGCGCGAGAAGTGGTTGAAGGATGGCAAGCCGCCGAACCCCGGCCGGCTCAATGATCTGCGCCACATCATCTACAAATCCGCCGACCATCCGTGGCGCCGTGCCCGGCGCAATCTCGGCCTGATGATGCGCGAAGGCCTGCTCAAGGAAAACATCGACGGCGAGGCGCTGCTGTGGGCGCACAACCGGCTGATCGCCCGGCCCGAACAGCGCAAGATCCTGATGATGATCTCGGATGGCGCGCCGGTCGACGATTCGACGCTGTCGGTCAATCCGGGCAACTATCTCGAGCGTCATCTGCGCGCCGTCATCGAACTGATCGAGACACGCTCGCCGGTCGAGTTGCTGGCCATCGGCATCGGCCACGACGTCACCCGCTACTACCGGCGCGCCGTCACCATCGTCGACGCCGAGGAACTGGCCGGTGCCATGACCGAGCAACTGGCCTCGCTGTTTGCCGAGGAAAACGCGCGCGACACGCGCCGCGGCGGCTATCGGCGCGCCGGATGATCTTCTTGCGCGGCGGCTTCAGGCAGACGCTCTTCGCCGCCACTGCCTTGTCCGGCCTGGCTTTGGCGCCGGCCAACGCCGCCGGCCCAAGCTCGGTCGAGCCGGTCGAAGTCTCGGCACGGCCGATCACCACCTTCCATATAGGCAGCGCCGACAAACAGTTCGGTCTGCTGGAGTTTGTCGGCGGGCTGGAGATGACGTCGCCGACGCGCGATTTCGGAGCGCTGTCAGCGTTTCGCTTCCTCAAGCCCGGCGGCGATTTCATCGGCGTCGCCGATACCGGCTTCTGGTTTTTCGGTTCGGTCACCCACGATGCCGACAAGCGTCCGTCAGGCGTCCAGAATTTCCGCATGCAGCAGATGGTCGATGGCTCGGGCCGGCCGATCGACAAGAAATGGCAGGTCGACGCCGAAGGCCTGGCGGTCAAGGATGGCATTGCCACCGTCGGCTTCGAGCGCGATCATCGCGTCGCCCAGTTCAAGATCGACGCCAGCAACATGAAGGCGCCGTTCAAGCAGCTGAATTTCCTGGTTCCAGCCCGGGAACTGCGGCAGAACCGCGGCTTCGAGACGGTCACCCACGCCAATCCCTACGGCCAGCACGAGGGCGGTTTGGTCGTGGTCTCGGAGAAGAGCCTCGATAAGGCCGGCAACATCTTTGCCGCCATCATCGAAGGGCCGCACAAGGGCGTCTTCACGGTCAAGCGCAATGGCGATTTCGACATCACCGACGGCGCCTTCCTGCCGGATGGCGACCTGCTGCTGCTCGAGCGCAGTTTCTCCATGGCTGGCGGCGTCAGGATGCGGTTGCGACGCATCTATAGCGAAAGCGTCGAGAAGGGCGCTGTTGCCGATGGGCCGGTGCTGATGGAAGCCGACATGGGCTATCAGATCGACAATATGGAAGGGCTCGACGTCTGGACCCGCGATGACGGCGCGCTGATGGTATCGCTGGTCTCGGACGACAACCATTCGATCCTGCAGCGCAACCTCTATCTGGAATTCATCCTGCACCAGGATTGAGCGGCGGCGCTACGGTTTTGTCGCGAGCCAGATGACATGGCGCGCGCCGCGCTTGCCATGCGCGCGCGCCTTTGCTTCCTCGACCGAAAACCCTGCCTGCTTCAGCCGCCGCGTAAAACCGCTGTCAGGCCCTTGCGACCACACCGCCAGCACGCCGCCAGGTTTCAGTGCGGCACGTGCCGCGCCGAGGCCGGCAGCGTCATAGAGGGCATCATTGCCCTTGTAGACAATGCCTTCAGGGCCATTGTCGACATCGAGCAGGATGGCGTCCCAGGCGGCCTTGTCGGCCCTTATGATGTGGCCAACATCGGCCTCAAGGACGCTCACGCGGGGATCGTCAAGGCAGCCGTCGAAAAGCACTGCCATCGGGCCGCGCGCCCAGGCGACGACGGCCGGGACAAGCTCAGCGACGGTGATGCTCGCGTCGGCGCCCAACTCGGTAAGCGCTGCGCGCAGCGTAAAGCCCATGCCGAGGCCGCCGATCAGGATTTTCGGTCGGCCGTGTCCGGCAATCCTGTCGCAGGAGAGTTTTGCCAGCGCTTCCTCGGAACCGCTTAGGCGGCTGTTCATAAGCTCGTTGGTGCCGAGCATGATCGAGAATTCAGCCCCGCGCTGCTTTAAGCGCAGTTCCTGGGCGCCGTCGGGCGTCTTTGCAGCGTCGAGCTGGACCCAGGGGATCACGGCCTAGACCGCGACCGCCGGCTGGCTCCAGCGGGCGGCGAGCAGCCGGTAGGGGATCAGTGCCACAACGGCGATGATCAGCTTCACCGAGAGATCGCCGAGCGCCCAGGACACCCAGCGCATGGTCTCCACCGGCAGCACGCCCATCAGCGGTGCCGTCTCCAGCGCAAAGCTGTCATTCGGGCCGGCAAAGGCGAAAAGGGCGGAAAAGGCGATGCTGAAGAACACCAGCGTATCGAACACCGAGCCAACCAGCGTGCCGACGATCGGCGCGCGCCACCAGCTCTGCCGGCGCAGCCGGTTGAATACGGTGACGTCGAGCAACTGCGCGCAGAGGAACGCAGCACCCGAAGCCGCCGCAATGCGCACCAGCCGGTCGGCGGCGGTCTCGAATTCGATCAGCCCGTGGCGAAACAGGAAGGGCGGGATGAGGATCGAGCAGATCACCGCCGTCATGAAGCCGACAAAGACGATGCGGCGCGCCACGGTCGGGCCGTAGCGACGGTTGGCAAGGTCGGTGACCAGGAAGGAGAACGGGTAGGTGAAGGCGCCCCAGGTCAGGATGTCGGCCAGCGACAGGCCGCCGACCTGGCCCTGCATCGGAAACTGCACCAGGATGTTCGATGCCACGACGACAAGCGCCATGGCGGCCACAAAGGGCAAATATCGCGAGAAGGAAGTCATTTTTTTATCCTGGGTAATGGAACCAGCCAGGCGCTATCCGAAGTTCGGATGGCGCTGCCTTGTGATTTTGAGCATCGGATCACTCCGATGCTCAAGGCGGTCGTCCCCCGCCTTAAAGTCTTAAGCGGCGGGCTGGTCGGCCTGCTTCTTGGCGATCTGCTTCTTCAAGAGGCGCGCACGCTGCGACAGTTCCTTGGCGTCGGCCTTGGCCAGGAAGGCGTCGAGGCCACCGCGATGCTCGACCGAACGCAGCGCGTTGGCCGAAATGCGCAGGCGCACATTCTGGTTCAGCGCTTCCGAAATCAGCGTCACATTGACGAGGTTCGGCAGGAAGCGACGCTTGGTCTTGTTGTTGGCGTGGCTCACATTGTTGCCGGTCTGGACTGCCTTGGCAGTGAGTTCGCAGGTGCGGGACATGGTTCTAACCTTCAGTTCTGTCTAAGCCTGCCAAACCATTTTCGCCCGCGCCGGGCGGCGCGCGGTTTCAGTCAGGCGGCCTTATGGAAAAGTTGCCGTTCCATAGTTGCATTTCGCCGGGGCGTCAAGCTCCGGCGTACCCAAGGCTGTGACGGGCATTTCACATAAAGGCCGGAATTCAGCCTATAAGCGGTCGCATAGGGACATTGCAAGCCGGAGTCGCCCACCTTCGGCTTTGAGAATCGAGGACCGATCCCCGCCATGCTTCGTCCGTCACATGCCCTTGTCGCCATTCTTGTCGCTGCCTTGCCCACCTCAACCCTTGCCGCCACCCCGGCGGCCGCTCCGCAGTCCTTCAAGGGCGAATACACGGTGTCCTTCCTCGGCCTTTCGGTGGCCAAGGCGACATTTTCCAGTCGCTACCAGGGCGACAGCTATGCCATAGACGGCACCGTCGCCGCAGCCGGTCTCGCCACCTTGTTCGATGATACGAGCGGCACGATCTCGTCAAAGGGCAAGATCCAGGGCACGCAGATGCAGCCGCAGGCATTTCGCGCCGATTACAAGTCCGGCAAGAAGGCTTCCGTGGTCGACATACGCTTTGCCAATGGCACTGTCACCGCCACCCAGGTCATTCCCGAGCCGAAAAAGCGCAACCCCAAGACCTGGATACCGCTGGGCAGCAACGATCTGGCATCGGTGCTCGATCCGATGGCCGCCACCGTCATCCATGCCGACAGCCTCGACAAGGTCTGCGGGCGCAAGGTGAAGTTCTACGACGGCGAAATGCGCGCCGATCTGACGCTGACCTATGCCTCGAAGGGCTCGATCTCGGTCAAGGGCTACAAGGGCGACACTGTCACCTGCAAGATGGGCTTCGAGCCGGTGGCGGGCTACCGCAAGGGCCGCAAGGCGCTGAATTACCTGAAGAACAAGAGCCAGATGATGGTGACGTTTGCACCGCTCGGCCAAACCGGGATATATGCGCCGATCCACGCCACGGTCGGGACTCAGATCGGCACCTTGACCGTTAGTGCGCGGCGGTTCGAAGCAACTGAATAGACGCGTTTTTGCGCGTCGCCGGAGACGGGCATGGCGCGCGCAACACTGATCGGCTTTTCGGCGGTTGCCATGTGGGCGCTGCTGGCATTGCTCACCGATGCTTCTGGTGCTGTCCCGCCCTTTCTGTTGTCGGCCATCACCTTCACCATCGGCACTGCGGTAGGGCTGGTCGCCCGGCTGTTCATGCCGGCTGCCGATAAAAGGCCGAAGATACCACCGCAGGTCTGGGTGATCGGCATTGCCGGCCTGTTCGGCTACCACTTTTTCTACTTCACCGCGCTGCGCAACGCACCGGCGGTGGAGGCAAGCCTGATCGCCTATCTATGGCCGCTGCTGATCGTGCTGGGATCGGCGCTGATGCCGGGTGAGAAGCTGGCTTGGAACCACGTCGTCGGTGCGCTGCTTGGGCTCGCCGGCACGGTGCTCATCGTCACCAAGGGCGGTGGCCTGGCCTTCGATGCGCGCTATGCCTTCGGCTATGCGATGGCGGCCGTTTGCGCGCTGCTGTGGTCGTCCTATTCGCTGCTGTCGCGGCGTTTTCCGGCGGTGCCGACCTCGATCGTCACCTGGTTCTGCGCCGCCACCGCAGCGCTTTCGCTGGTCTGCCATCTCCTGCTGGAAAAGACGGTGCTGCCCAACGGCCCCGGCCAGTGGCTGGCCGTGCTTGGTCTGGGGCTGATGCCGGTGGGTGCGGCCTTCTATGCCTGGGACATCGGCGTCAAGCGCGGCAACATCCAGGTGCTCGGCGCGGCAAGCTATGCGGCGCCGCTGCTGTCGACGCTGGTGCTGATCGCAGCCGGCGTCGCCGAGCCGTCGCTGCGCATTCTCGCGGCCTGCGTGCTGATCACCGGTGGCGCGGCTCTGGCGGCGAAGTCGCTGTTTCTGCGCAAACCTGCGGTGGCTGAGCGTCGAGCCGGGGTATCCGAAAGTGAAGCCGGGGCATCCGAAGGCGGAGCCAGGGCATGACGATGCCGTTTGCCGGCGGCATCGACGCCAACGCCAATGCGACATTGATTTTTTCGCTGGTGGCGGCGGTGATCTACGCCTTCACCCTGGACATGCGGCCCACACTTGCCCGCTCGGCGGCAAAGACGCTGGCCGTGGCCATGCTTGCCGTGCTCGCCTTCATGCAGGGCGGGCCGCTGCTGCTCGTCGCGGCGCTGGCGCTCAGCGCCGTCGGCGACGCCTTCCTGTCGCGTGACGGCGACAAGGCCTTCCTGGGTGGTTTGGCCAGTTTCCTGGCGGCGCATATCCTCTATGCGCCGCTCTTCCTGCGCAGCGGCGGCGGGCTGGACGTGCTGGGCACCGAGACCTGGCGCGGCGCCATCGCACTCGCCATGGCGGCTTTCGTGGTCGTCATGCTGGCGGCACTCTGGCGCCGTGTCGGTCCCGGCCTGCGCATGCCGATCGCCGTCTATATCGCGGCCATATTGGCGATGGGCATCTCGGCGTTGACGCTCGACAATCCGTGGGTCATCGGCGGCGCCGTTATATTCATGGCATCGGACGGGCTGCTCGCCGCCGAGAAATTCCTCGTGCCTGCCATCGCGCCCTACCGTGCCGGCATGCGCTATGCCGTCTGGGTGCTCTACTACGCAGCCCAGTTGGCGATCACGCTCGGCTTTTTGCCAAGCTAGGCTCCCAGCCGGGTTCGGCCATCTCGAAGGCGGCGAAGTCGAAGCCCGGCGCCACGGTGCAGCCGACCAATGTCCATTTGCCGAGGCTGCGCGCCGATTGCCACCAGCCGGCTGGCACGACGATCTGCGGCCGCTCGCCCGCCGAAAGCTCGATGCCGAGCACCTGCTCGATCATTGCACTGCCTTCCTCGCATATCGACAGCGCCAGCGGCGCCCCGGCATGGAAATGCCAGACCTCGGCCGCGTCCTTGACCCGGTGCCATGCGGAAATCCGGTCCTGTTCAAGGAGGAAATAGATCGCCGTCGAATGGCCACGCGCGCCGCCAGCGCCGTCGCGAAAGGTCTCCGCATACCAGCCGCCTTCCGGATGCGGCCTAAGGCCGAGCGTGGCGATGATTTCAGCGGCGCTGGTCATGGCTTTCCCGCAGACGTCACGATGCTCAGAAATTATCTTTGCGCTTGCGGATTTCGGCGAACACGTCGGCATCGCTGGCCTTTTCCATGCCGAGATGCTTGCGGATCGCCAGGTCGTGCCAGCGCAGGAACGGATTGGTCGACAGTTCCTCGCCGATCGTGGTTGGCAGCGTTGCCTTGTTGTCGGCGCGCAGCGTCTCGATCTTTGCCGCCCGCTCCTTCAGGGCAGAATTGGTGGGGTCGACGGTCAACGCAAAGCGGGCATTGGAGAGCGTGTATTCATGGCCGCAATAGATGACCGTGTCGGCCGGCAGCGCCGCCAGCTTCTTCAGTGAGTCGTACATCACCGGCGGCTTGCATTCGAACAGCCGGCCGCAGCCGAGCGCGAACAGGGTGTCAGCGGTGAACGCCACTTTCGAGGCCGGTAGATGATAGGAGACGTGGCCCGCCGTGTGGCCGGGCGTGGCGATGACATCGATCCGCTCGCCGCCGAGATGGACGACGGAGCCTTGCCCGACGGTCTCGTCGATGCCGGGGATCTTGTCCTTTTCCGCCTCCGGTCCGACGATGCGCAGCTTGAAGCGCTCCTTCAGCGCCAGATTGGCCTCGACATGGTCGACATGGTGGTGGGTGGTCAGGATCATCGTCGGCTTCCAGCCGGTACGCTCGATCGCGGCCAGGATCGGCGCCTCCTCGGGCGCGTCGATGATGGCGGTCTCACCGCTTTTGGGGTCATGCACAAGGACGCCGAAATTGTCGCTGCGGCACATGAACTGTTCGATTTCGACCGGCATTTTCATCTCTCCATCTGTCGCCGCAGACATAGGGCGCTTGGCCCTCGATGTCATCCGGCTTTGTTGAACTTCAGCGGCATCGCAGCTACCGTCCCGCGCATGCATTCCGATATCGTCGATCTCCGTTCCTTCTATTCGACCACGCTTGGCCGCCTGGCCGAACGCTCGATCACCATGGCGCTTTCCTCGATCTGGGCTGCCGTGCCCAATGAGCGGCTGGTTGGGCTCGGCTATACCTTGCCGTGGCTGGAGCGGTTCGGCGCCGATGCCGAGCGGGTCTTTGCCTTCATGCCGGCCACCCAAGGTGCGGTCGTCTGGCCGGCGAATGGACCGACCTCGACGGCGCTGGTCTTCGACGAGGAGTTGCCGCTGGTCGATTCCTGCATCGACCGCATGCTGCTGGTGCATTCGCTCGAACATGTCGAAAACCCGCGCGAGACACTGAACGAAATCTGGCGGGTGTTGTCGCCGGCGGGCCGCGTCGTCATCGTCGTTCCTAACAGGCGCGGAGTCTGGGCCAGGTTCGAGCACACACCGTTCGGCAATGGCCGGCCGTTCTCGCGCGGCCAGTTGACCGAATTGCTGCGCGAGGCGAATTTCACACCGGCGTCCTGGTCCGATGCGCTGTTCTTCCCGCCATCGCCGCGGCGCTTCATGATGCGGTTCCACAATGTGCTGGAGCGCGCCGGCCGGCGGTTCTGGCCAATCTTTTCCGGCGTCATCGTGGTCGAGGCGCAGAAGCGGCTCTATCAGGGTGTGCCGGTCGCGCAGCGCGCCTCGCGCCGCGTCTTCGTGCCGGTGCTGTCGCCGCACGGCGCGACAAGGCTTGGCCGCCGCGCCGACGGGGTGACGTCGACCAAGCGTCAGGTGACACCTTCGTGATCACGATGAAAACTGGTGTTGCGTGGGGTTTTCCCACCTATCTGTCGCAGATGCATTCGCAGCCCGTTTGAGCGGCGGATGCCTTCAAGTCCCTCCATCCGGTTTCAGCACCGCTGTTGAACGTAAGGACCCCAGGCCATGGCTGATCAACTGGACATCAACGCCACACCCCAGCCGGTAACCGTCGAAGCCAGCAGCCTGCGCGACCAGGTGGCGACGATCAAACGGGCGCTGGTAGGCTCGCCAGCGCGCAAATGGCTGCTATGGACGTCGGTCGGCATCATGGCGGTCATCGTCGCGACGTCGATCGGCCAGGTTCTGCTCAACCGCTGGAACCAGCCCTTCTACGATGCGCTGGCGCGTCGTGACATGGCGGCCTTCCTGCATCAGCTGATGATCTTTGCAATGATCGCCGGCACGCTGCTGGTGCTCAACATTGCCCAGACCTGGCTCAACCAGATGATCCGGCTGAGGCTGCGCGAGGCGCTGACGCTCGACCTGATCGACCAGTGGATGCTGCCGGCGCGGGCCTTCCGGCTCGCCAATGCCGGCGCCATCGGCGTCAATCCCGACCAGCGCATGCAGCAGGATGCCGCGCATCTCAGCGATCTGACGACGGATCTCGGGGTTGGACTGCTGCAATCCTTCATCCTGCTTGTGTCCTTCGTCGGCGTGCTGTGGCAATTGTCGTCGGGCTTCGTCTTCCACATCAACGGCTGGTCGCTGGCGATACCGGGCTACATGGTCTGGGCCGCATTCCTCTATGCCGGCATCGCCTCCTGGCTGAGCTGGCTGGTCGGCCGGCCGCTGATCCGCCTCAACAGCGATCGCTACACGCGCGAAGCCGAGCTGCGCTCCTCGATGGTGCGCGTCAACGAGAATGTCGATGCCATTGCGCTCTATCACGGCGAAGCGGATGCGAGGCGCCGGCTCGAAATCGACCTCGGCACGGTGCTGGGCGCGATGCGCAATATCTACAAGGCGCAGATCAATCTGGCGTGGGTGACAGACACTTATGGCTGGATCACCGTCGTGGCGCCGATCCTGGTGGCGTCGCCGGTCTATTTCTCGGGCGATATCAGCTTTGGCGGGCTGATGATGGCGGTCGGTGCCTTCAACCAGGTGCATTCGTCGCTGCGCTGGTTCATCAACAACATCGGCGGCATCGCCGACTGGCGCGCGACACTGATGCGTGTCGCCGACTTTCGCATTGCACTCGATGAAACCGACGTGCTGCATGACAAGGAAAGGCGCATCGAGGTCAGCGACAATGCCAATGGCAGCATGACCTTCGAGAGGCTTGAAGTGGCCTCACCGGAAGGCTGCACCAAACTTGCCGAAAGCCATGTCGAGATCCATCCCGGCGAGCGCGTCATGATCACCGGCGAGCCAGGCGCCGGCAAGACGCTGTTCTTCCGCGCCATTGCCGGCCTGTGGCCGTGGGGGAGCGGACGGATCGGCCTGCCGGCGGGAGAGGCCCCGATCTTCGTGCCGCGCGTACCGTATTTCCCGGCCGGCACGCTACGCGAGGTGCTTGACCATCCGAACGGCCTCGCGCCAGCCAGCGATGCCGAAATTTCGGCAGTGCTTGCCGAGGTCGGCCTCGAGCGCCTGTCATCCTCGCTCGACCGTTCCGCACGCTGGGGGCGTGAACTCGGCGATGACGAACAACGCTCGCTCGCCTTCGCCAGGCTCGCCTTGCGAAAGCCAAAATGGGTGATCATCGACGAGGCGATGGATGCGTTCGACGGGCCGTCGCTGCGGCGGGTTCTGTCGATGCTGGAAAAACGCCTGCCCGGGACCGCGATCCTCAACATCGGGCGAGGCCTGCACAGCAATCAGTTCTTCCCCCGCGCGCTGAGCATCGTGAAGGATTCCGGTGCGCCGGCGCTGAAACCCGCCCGCGTCAGGGCCGGCGCTATCGACCCGCCGCCGAAGGCGACTGTACGGCGAAAGAACTAGCCGGGGCTTTATTTCGCCGCGATCGCGGCGAAGATTCGCGGATCGAAACATCCGTGGTGCGGCCATGCTCGATGCGTTCAGCCTGCTAGCCTGCCTTGCTTGCACTCCGGTCACGCCCGTGGCGGCCCCGGCAAGCAGCGTTGCCGTCGATGTCGAACTGGTACTGGCCGTCGACATCTCGCAGTCGATGGACGAGAGGGAGTTCGCGCTGCAGCGCGCCGGCTATGTCGAGGCGCTCAGGCATCCCGATTTCATCAAGGCTGTGCGCTCGGGCACGACCGGCCGCATCGCGCTTGCCTATTTCGAATGGGCTGGCGTCGTGCGCGAGGATGGCGTCATCGCCTGGCAGGTCATCGACAGCGCAGAGAACGCCAACGCCTTCGCCGACAGAATAGCGGCGCGGCCGTTCCGCAGCTTTCGCGGCACCTCGATTTCCGGCGCGCTTGCCTTCGGCGCCGGGCTGTTCGACGGCACCGGGTTTGATGCGCCACGCAGCGTCATCGACATTTCCGGCGACGGTCCCAACAACACCGGACTGCCGGTCGCCACCACACGCGATGCCGCGGTGGCCAAGGGCATCGTCATCAACGGCCTGCCGATCCTGATCAGCCCGTCGCCGACCTTCAGCCATCTCGACCAGTACTATGACGACTGTGTCACCGGCGGGCCCGGCTCCTTCGTGCTGCCGATCTACGCCGCCTCCGAATTCGCTACCGCCATACGACGCAAGCTTATCATGGAGGTGAGCAGTATTGCCGATGCGACCGTGGTCACAATCGACGCGGCCGCACCGATGGATTGCCTGCAGGGCGAACGCGACCGGCGGTTTTATTCCGATCCGTATTTCCCGGAACTCGATAAATGAGGTTTTGGGGCGGTTCCGGAGGGAAGGCCGCTGCGCGGCTTCCAGGGAGCTTCAGGCCGGCCGCGCACCGTATTTGTCGCGAAATTCGGTGTAGAGATCGCGGCGCCAGCGCCGGCCGCCGACATAGCCGCGCAACAGTTGCGGCACCGAATAGCCGAGTGCCTTCGACGACCGGTTGGCCAGATAGCCGGAGAATGCCTGCGAAACCCTGCCCTTGAGCGCGTCGGCGATGAGCTGCCGGGCAATCATGTAGGGCGGAATGTGGGGGTAGCGGTCGGCGATATAGGGGTGCTTGTCGATCAAACTGGCATACGCCTCGACATAGCCATCGCGCTGTCCGGAGATGGAATTCTCGGAATTGTACTTTTTCCAGTCGATCACTTCGGAGAGTTGCGCGCCGCTGCGGCGGGCAAAGCGCAGCAACAATTCGCGATCCTGCATGCGCGTGACGTCGCTGTCGTAGCCGCCGATGGCCAGCAGCGACTCGCGCCGGGCGGTGATTGCCGACCCGGCAATGAAGATCGTCTGCGCGACAAGGGCCCGTTCCAGCGAGTCGCGGCTCAGCAGCGCCTCGCGGTTGACGCAATTGGTGCGGCGATTGCCCTTCAGCGAGACGAAGGAGCTGATCAGCACTTCCAGCGAGGGATTGGCCTCGAACCACTCAAGTGTCCGCTCCAGCCGGTCCGGAAGATAGACATCATCGGAATCGAGAAAGGTCACCACGGGCGCCTGCGCCCGTTCGATGCCGGCATTACGGGCAGCATTGGCGCCGCGCCATTTCGAACCGACATAGACCAGCCGCGGGTCGCGGATTTCGGCAAGGGCTGCGGCTGTGCCGTCGGTCGAGCCGTCATCGACGACAATGTGCTCAAAACGAGTGACGTTCTGCGCCAGAACGCTCTCGACGGCGCGCAGAACCTTGCTCCGCCGGTTGTGAGTCGGTGTGATCACCGTGATTAGCGGAGCGAGGTCGGCAGTCTTCGACATATTGCTTTGGTTATGCCCTGGATTCCGTAGTGATCGGACGAACGGTCGGTTCCGCGTCAGGATTGCGTTCGATTCGACGCTACAAAAATGCAGCAGCAATGTCATCACAAACTGTTGAGCCAGGATGCCCTCGGCGATCCGATTATCTCCGACGTAATCGACCAGCTGTCGTCATCGCGGCAGATTGCGCCCACGAAGGCCGGTTGTTCGGCTTCGACTACACAGGGAGTTCAGCCATGACCGCCTACGCCGTCGCCCATATGCGCCAAGTCACAATGGGTCCGCAGATTGTCGAGTATCTGCAGAAGATCGATGCAACACTTGCACCGTTTGGTGGCCGTTATCTTGTTCATGGCGGCGAGCTGGACGTGATTGAGAACGATTGGCCCGGACACCTGATCATCATCGAGTTTCCAGACAAGGAACATGCGCGCGGCTGGTACGAGTCATCAGCCTATCGGCAGATCCTGGCGTTGCGTACCGACAACTCCGACGCCGATGTGGTCCTGGTTGACGGCGTCGGGCCTTCGCACAAGGCAACCGACGTGCTGGAATAGGTGGGGATCAAGAATTCGATTGTCGCGTAAATCGCAGTTTTGCGATGGTCAGACAGGCGCACGCTGAAATTGCCGCTCCAACTGGGGGCAAACGCCGTCACTGGGAGGCCAGATTTCCATGTCGATGCAGACGATTCGCGGCGATCTGCTGCAACTTGCGCTCGATGGGCAATTCGATGTCATCGTGCATGGCTGCAATTGCCAGTGCGCGATGGGCAAAGGCATTGCGCTGTCCATTAAAGCAGCGCTTTCCCGAGGCCTATGCGGCCGACCGCGCGACCGTGAAGGGCGATCCCGCCAAGCTCGGACGCATATCGGTCGCCGAGATCAGGCGTGGGGACCGGACCTTTCATATCGTCAACGGCTACACGCAATTCCACTGGCAAGGGCAGGGTGTGAAAGCCGACTATGAGGCGATCCGAAAGGTCATGCGGGCAGTCAAGGTCCAATTCACCGGCAAACGCATCGGCTATCCGAAAATCGGCGCTGGCCTGGCCGGTGGCGACTGGGAAAAGATCGCCTCGATCATCGCGGGCGAGCTTGCTGGCGAAGATCACACCTTTGTCGAGTACGCCGGGTAGCGTCTCCGGCAAACTCTACCGCTTCAGCAAGAACACCGCCTGCTGGCCGAAGAAATTCCAGAACCACCATGGCATTGACAGGCCGATCTTCTGGCCGTTGCCGTCGAGCGCGGTCGCCCTTTCCACCGAGGCGCCGAGCTCCTCGACCAGGTTGACGAAGTCGCGGATGGTGCAGAAGTGGATGTTGGGCGTGTCGTACCAGGAATAGGGCAGATCCTCGGTCACCGGCATCCGTCCCTTGAAGAACAGCGACAGCCGCACCCGCCAATGGCCGAAATTGGGGAAGGAGACGATGGCGCGGTTGCCGATCCGCAAGAGTTCGTCGAGCACCAGCTTCGGGTTGCGGGTCGCCTGCAGCGTCTGCGACAGGACGACGAAGTCAAAACCCTTGTCGGGATAGAATTCGAGGTCGGTGTCGGCGTCGCCCTGGATGACCGAGAGGCCGCGCGCCACGCACTCATTGACGCCGCGCTGCGACAGTTCCAGCCCGCGACCGTCGACCTGCTTGGTCTCCTGCAGGAGTTCGAGCAGCAGGCCGTCGCCGGAGCCGACGTCGAGCACCCGCGAGAGCGGCGGGATGAGGCCGGCGACGACTTCGAGGTCGACGCGCTGGGCGCGGTTGACGCTCATTGCTTCGATCCCTGGCCGAAAAGTCTGCAACTTCTAGGGGTCATGCGCTGAGCCCTCTCGCCCTTGCAGCGGAGCCGATGAAGCCGTTGATGGCGGCGAACAGTTCCGGCTCGTCGAGCAGGAAGGCGTCATGGCCGCGATCGGTGTCGATCTCGACGAAGGAGACGGAAGCGCCGGCGGCGTTGAGTGCATGCACGATCGAGCGGCTCTCCTCTGTCGGGAACAGCCAGTCCGAGGTGAAGGAGACCAGGCAAAATCGCGTCTTTGTGCCGGCGAAGGCATCGGCCAGCCGGCCGCCATGGTCGGCGGCAAGGTCGAAATAGTCCATCGAACGGGTCATGTAGAGGTAGGAGTTGGCATCGAAGCGGTCGACGAAGGTCATGCCTTGGTGGCGCAGATAGCTTTCGATCTGGAAATCGGCATCGAAACCGAAGGTCAGCGCTTCGCGATCCTGCAGATTGCGGCCGAATTTCCTGTGCAGGGCGGCCTCCGACAGATAGGTGATGTGGGCGGCCATGCGCGCCACCGCCAGTCCCTTTTCCGGGCGCGCACCATGCTCGAAATATTTGCCGCCATGCCAGTCTGGGTCGGCCATGACGGCCTGGCGGCCGACCTCGTGGAAGGCGATGTTCTGCGAGGAATGGCGCGCGCCGGTGGCGATCGGCAGCGCCGAGAAGACGCGCTCGGAATAGCACGATGCCCATTCCAGCACCTGCATGCCGCCCATCGAGCCGCCGAGCACACAAAACAATTTTTCGATGCCGAAATGGTCGACCAGCATCAGCTGCGCCCGCACCATGTCGCGGATGGTTATGATTGGCAGGTCGAGCCCATAGGGCTTGCCGGTGGCCGGATTGGTCGAGGCCGGACCGGTCGAGCCGAGGCAGCCGCCGATGACGTTGGAGCAGATGACGAAGAAGCGGTTGGTGTCGATGATCCTGCCGGGGCCGATCAGCACTTCCCACCAGCCCGGTTTGCCGGTCACCGGATTGGTGCTGGCGACATGCTGGTCGCCGGTCAGGGCGTGGCAGACAAGGATGGCGTTGGAGCGGGCGTCGTTCAGCGTGCCGTAGGTCTGGTAGGCGATCTGGAATGGCGACAAAAGCGTGCCGGCGTCGAGCTTCAGCGGCTTGTCGGCGCCGAAATGCAACACGGGGCTCGACGGGTTGTCGGCCTCGTTGTTGGTTTTTGTAGCGCGGAGCGCGGTCATGTGACTCTCCTTGCCCGCCGTCAGGCAATAAAAAACCGGCAATGCGATCGCAAAGCCGGTTACGTCACGCAAACGGCCCTTTAGCGAGTTGTTTAACGTGGCTGCAAGCCGACCGGCCAAATCACCACGGAACGTCGCGTTCTTCTAGAACTCGCGCGGCCCGGCGTCAACGGCCAGGGTGGGACCAGGCATTGCACGCCCCAGCAGCCTCTCGACAACAGCGGCCACGGCTTGTATTTCCGCTGCGGCCTCCGGACGGCGGCATTTCAGACGGATTTGCGACATGGACAATAAAGCGGACAAGGCACGGCCGACGCCCCGCGCGGGCATCATGGACATAGAAGCCTATGTGCCGGGCAAGAGTACGGCGCCGGCCGGCGTCGCCAAGGTCCATAAATTGTCGTCCAACGAGAACCCGCTCGGGCCCTCACCGAAGGCAATCGAGGCCGCGCGTGAAGTTGCCGCCAGGCTCGACGTCTATCCCGACGGCACGGCCCGCCGGCTGCGCGAGGCGATCGCCGAAGTGCACGGTCTCAACCCGGCAAACATAATCTGCTCCAACGGCTCGGACGAGATTTTGGGCCTGCTGGCGCAGACCTATCTGGCGCCGGGCGACGAGGCGATTTTTACCGAACACGCCTTCATGGTCTACAAGATCTACATCCAGTCGGCGGGGGCCAGGCCGGTTGCGGTCAAAGAGACCGAGGAGCGCGCCGATGTCGACGCGATCCTGGCTGCGGTTACGCCGCGGACCAAAATCATCTTTCTCGCCAATCCCAACAATCCGACCGGAACCTATTTGCCGTTCCAGGAGGTGCGTCGGCTCCATGCCGCGCTGCCGGGCAATGTGCTTCTGGTGCTTGACGCGGCCTATGCCGAATATGTGCGACGCAACGACTATGAGGCCGGCATCGAGCTGGCGGGCAGTGCGCAGAATGTGGTCATGACCCGCACCTTCTCCAAGCTCGGCCTTGGCGGCGCGCGCATCGGCTGGATGTATGGCCCGCTGCACATCGTCGATGCGATCAACCGCATCCGCGGGCCTTTCAACGTCAATGCAACGGCGATCGAGGCCGGCATCGCGGCGATCCGCGACCGCGCCCATGTCGAGCGCAGTTCGTTGCACAATGAGACCTGGCTTACCTGGCTGAATGAAGAGCTGACGAAGCTTGGTCTCAGGGTGACGCCGAGTGTCGGCAATTTCGTCCTCATCCACTTTCCGCAGGACAAGAAGCATTCGGCAGAGGCAGCGGACGAGTATCTCACCCAGCGCGGCTATATATTGCGGCGGGTTACCGGGTATGGCTTCCCCAACGCGCTGCGCATGAGCGTCGGCACGGAAGAAGCCAATCGCGGTGTGATTGCCGCGCTCACGACATTCCTGAAAAGCTGAAGCACATGACATCACCGATGTTCGAGAAAATCGCGCTGGTCGGCATCGGCCTGATCGGCTCGTCACTGGCACGCGTCATCCGCCGCGAAGGTTTGGCCAGGCATGTCGCCATCGCGACGCGCAGCCCGACCACGCTGGCGCGTGCGAAGGAGCTTGGTCTCGGTGAGTCCTATACTGCAGACGCAAAAGAAGCGGTTCGCGATGCCGACCTTGTCGTCGTTTCGGTGCCGGTCGGCTCGTCGGGCGAGGTGGCGGAGGAAATCGCGCCGGCCCTGAAAGAGGGTGCCATCCTCACCGATGTCGGTTCGACCAAGGCCTCCGTCATTGCACAGATGCAGCCGCATGTGCCGGAAGGCGTGCATTTCATACCTGGGCATCCGCTGGCCGGTACGGAGAAGTCAGGCCCGGATGCCGGTTTTGCCGAGCTGTTCGAAAACCGCTGGTGCATCTTCACGCCGCTGCCGGGCACCGATCCGGCCGCGCTGGAAAAGCTCTCGGAGTTCTGGCGGCGCTGCGGTTCGAACATCGACACGATGGACCCGCAGCATCACGACATGACGCTGGCCATCGTTTCGCATCTGCCGCACATCATCGCCTACAACATCGTCGGCACCGCCGACGATCTGCAGTCGGTGACCAAGTCGGAAGTGATCAAATATTCGGCCTCGGGTTTCCGCGACTTCACCCGTCTTGCCGCTTCCGACCCGACCATGTGGCGCGACGTGTGCCTGCACAACAAGGACGCCATCCTCGAGATGCTCGCGCGGTTCTCGGAGGACCTCGCCTCGCTGCAGCGGGCGATACGCTGGGGCGACGGCGACAAACTGTTCGACCTGTTCACCCGCACCCGCGCCGTGCGCCGTTCGATCATCGAGGCCGGCCAGGATATTGACGTGCCGGATTTTGGCCGTCAGGCGGTGGAGCATCCTACAAAAGGCTAGTCTGTTTCAGGCAGGCCAGGTTACGGCGACCATGGCCATTGTCTCGGCCCGGTCCGGCGCGCCCAGCCGGCCGCCGAAGCGCTGGCATTTAAGCGCGGCGGCGGCACTGGCAAAGCGTAAGGCCTGCTCGATCGGCATGGCTTCGGCGAGACCGACGGCAAAGGCGCCATGAAAAACGTCGCCGGCGGCCAGCGTATCCACTGCCTTGACCTTCGGCGCCGCGATGTGGCGAACGCAGCCGGCGGACCGGTCATGCCACCAGCTTCCCGCCGCGCCGCCGGTCACCGCGACGAAGGCATCGGTGCGGCTGGCGAGGTCGGCACAGGCGGTTTCAGGGTCCAGCGCATGGCCGCAGACGATGCGCGCCGCCGTCTCCGAAGCGACGATGTGCGAGGCCAGCGGCAACAGACGCTCCAGCACCTCCAGCGGCGCGGTGTCGGCGTCGAGGATCGCCGGGCGGCCGGCGTCGCGCGCCGCGGTCAGGGCAAGTGCTGCAGCGCCCGGCCAGCGGACGTCAACCAGAACGGCGTCGAAGTCGGAAAGATCGGCGACAGGGAGCGCCTCGGGGTCAACCTGCGCCTTCGGGTCGTAGAATGGCACGATGATGCGCTCGCCATGGGCGTCGATCAGGATCGAGGCCAGCGCAGAACGCGCGCCTTTGACGCGGCGGACAAAGCTGCAATCGACGTCCTCGGCTTCGACGCCGGCCAGCAGCTGATCGCCAATCGCATCGTCGCCCACACTGGCCCACAGGAACACCTCCGCGCCGAGACGGCGTGCGGCGCAGGCCGCACTTGTCGCCATGCCGGCGGCGAGCTGGACGCCGTCCGATGCGATGAACTTGCCCTGATGCGTGGGTAGGGTTTCCAGACGCAGGATGGTGTCCAGTGTCAGCGCGCCAACGCTGAGCAGTTTAACTGGCCGGCTCATGTGTTGGCTTGGCTACGCATAGATCTTCCCCCAAAGCCGTTCGTGCTTGGGATCATGCTCTAATCGACCGGCTTGATCTTGCCCAGCGGAATGAAGCCGAGCGAAGCCTTGCCCCTCACCACCTTGAGCGGCATTGACGGTTCGTTGCCGAGCAGCGCCAGGCCGGCAAAGCCTTGCTCAATCTGGCTCTTCTGCTCGGGGATTGCGGTGGCGAGGATTGCCGCCACGGCTTTGGGATCCCTGAGCTTGATCGTCAGGTCGGCGTTGATCAGTCCGTTGGCGTCGACCGACACCGGGCCGGAGACGGTGATGCGCGCAGTTCCCGACGACAGGTCGAGCTTGTGAATGTCGGCCGCCTGGCCGCGCAGGCTCCTGGCCTCCGTCTTCATCAGCGCAACGCCGTTCTTCAGCGTCGCGTCGCCGCTGCCGTCGAGCGGCGGCAACACGCGCCCGCCGATCGCTTCGGCGTCGATCTCAAGGTCGGTGAAGCTGCCGACATAACCGATGTCCTGGCCGTCGGGCCGCAGCTCTCCCGCTGCAGTGCCGGCACTGAACAGCGAGACCGGGTCGGTGTCATCGGCCGGGTCGGTCTGGCCGGACAGGCTATCGGCCCGCAGCGAAATGCTGCGGGGTAGGGGCCAGGAGAGTTTTGCGTCGGCCTGCAGATTGCCCCAATCGATCCATAGCGGCGTCATTCCGGGCACCGATGTGCGCAGTGGTCCGCGCAACTCGGCGACAGGCGACAGAGGCTGGGTGATCTCGGCCACGAAGTTGAAGCTACCGGTCGAGGCGGCGACGTTTCTGGTGTCGTCCTCGTAAGCTAGCGTGTCACAGGAGACGGCAAAGCTCAGGGGATAGCCGCTGACGGTGAGATTGGCGCAGCTGGCCTCTATGCCTTTGGCGTTCAGCTCCGCCACCGCCCTGTCGGCTTCGCTTCTGACGCGGCCGGCGACATAGAACCAGACCGCGCTGTAGACGCCGAACAGCATAACGACCAAAGCGGCGATCCAGAACAGCCGGCGGCGAAATTTTGACGGACGCTCGTCAGTTGACGTCATGCTGCGGCTTTCATTAACGCGGGCGTGTTGCGGGTGGACTGTGGCTTCGCAACAAGCAAAAAGACAGAAGAGCACCGATTCCGATGCGGCGGCGTCACTCACGTGCAATCAGGCTTGGCGATATGGGCGATTTTTGGGTTTTTGGCTACGGCTCGCTGATCTGGCGGCCGGGATTCGCGCATGTCGAAACCCGCCGCGCCCGGCTTTACGGCTACCGGCGGTCGCTCTGCGTCTATTCCTTCGTGCATCGCGGCACGCGTGAGCGGCCGGGCCTGGTGCTCGGCCTCGACCGCGGCGGCTCCTGCATCGGGCTGGCGTTTCGCGTACCCGGCGAGTTGCGCGATGAGGTGCTGACCTATCTGCGCGAGCGCGAACTGGTCACCAGTGTCTATCTTGAGCGTGTGCTCGATATCAGCCTCGACGGGAACGGCTTGGCCGAGCGTGAGACCGTGAAAGCGGTCGCCTACATCGTCGACCGCCAGCATGAACAGTATGCCGGCGGGCTCGATGCCGCGCATGCGGCAGGCGTCATCCGTGGCGCCGTCGGCCAGTCCGGAAACAATGAGGACTATGTGGCAAGCACGGTCCAGCATCTGAAGGCGCTCGGCATTCGCGATCACTGGCTGGAAGAGGTGGCGAGAGCGGTCGCGCCCGACGCTACATCGTGAAAATCTGTTTTCCCAGATCGGCGCGATCCAGGCTGTTTGCGACGGCAAGCTTGAATTGGGTCAGCGGGTGGATACCGCCGACAGGGATATGGAAGCCGGGCTGGCCGAAGATGTCGACAATCTCGCGCAGCATCGGCCGGTCGGCTTCGACGGGCGGCGAAAAGAAGTAGCGATAAATGTTTGCCCTGATTTCGGCGCCGCTCAGCAGCACGTCGAAATTGTGCAGTTCGAAACGCTCCGCGCTCATGCCGCCATTGATGACCATCTGCCCGCCAAGGGCAAGGGTGCGGATCAACTCGCCGCTGACAGGCCCGCCGACATTGTCGATGATGCCGTTCAGTCCTGCGCCGCCGGTCATGTCCATGACGGCCTCCCGGATGTCGCCATTTACGTCCGACAGGTCGAGGATGGCGGTCGCGCCAAGCTCCTTCAAGTCCGGCCTTTGATGCTGACGTCGCACCACCGCGATGACATTGATGCCGCGCCGTTGGGCGAACTGCATCACCATGGTAGAAATCGAGGAATAGCCAGCCGTGACCGCCAGCCACTGGCCAGGCCGCACCCGGGAATCCACCAGCAGGTCCCAGGCGGTGATGGGGTTCACCATTTGCCCGGCGCGTTCGGCGGGATAGTCGGCGGGCAAAGGGATAAGCCATTCAGCGGGAATGGCCGCGTAGTCGGCCCAGGTGTTGTAGTGGCTGAAGGCGACAAGCGTGCCGGGTTGCAGCGCGACTCCTGTCCCGGCCGCCTCGACGATGCCTGCACCATGATTTCCGGCGATCTGCCGGGGAAAATGCGGCTTCTTCGGTTCGGGATAGAGGTTCTGGATGAACAGAAAGTCGCCCGGGTTGACCGAAGCCGAGACCATCCTGACCAGCACCTCGCCGTCGCCGATGCGCGGCGTGGGGACATCATCGAGATAGAGCACGTCCCGCGGCGAGCCGATCTCGTCGAATATAATTGCTTTCATGTCAGTCTCCAAATTGGAGCGGCATGGGCGACCAGACCGCAAGCGCCGACATTTGCATCGGCACCGCAGAATCTAGGTTTGGCTGGCAACAACCAAAATTGGCAGAATTGACAATCTATATGCTAAACTTGCCATACTGCTCATTCGAGGACACATCTTGGAAAAGCGCCCCCTCCACGCCGTGATCTGGCTGCCGTCGACTTTCTATTCGGCGGTCGCCGCCACGCTCGTCGAAATGTTCGACCTTGTGAACACCCTTCGCGGCGCACCGGCGATTTCCTTCGAATTCGTGGCGCGTCAGGCCGATGCCACGACGACGCCGGGAATTTCCTTTCACACCAGACGCGAACCCTCGCAGCGTATGGACCTGCTGATCCTGCTTGCCATGCCCGGCATGCAGGTGCCGGAGCTGGTTGCCGCGTTGGCGCAAGAGAGCCGCCATGCCGCGCCGTTGATCACCAGGGCACAGCGTGACGGCGCTATTATCGCCGCGCATTGCGGTGCCGGTTATTTCCTGGCGGATGCCGGCCTCCTCGATCGAAAACGGGCGACGATCTCCTGGTGGCTGAAGGCCGATGCCCAGCGCCGCTTTCCGAAAGTGCGCTGGGACGCTTCCCGCGTCCTGGTCGGGGACGGTCGGATCTATACTTGCGGCGGGGGTTTTTCAGGCCTGGAGCTCGGCAAGGCGCTTCTAAAGGAGTTTAGCTTCGTTGAGGAAGAGCGGTTGGTTCGAAAGCTGCTGGTGCTGCCGCCGTCGCGCCACAGCCAAGCGCCATATGAATTTCCGCTCACCGATTTGCTGCCCTTGCATGAGCCGTTGCGCGACCGCCTTGACACCCTGGCAAGAAACCAGCTCAGAACACTCGACCTTGCCTTGCTTGGCGCGCAACTCGGCCTGTCGCCACGAACACTGGCGCGCCGGTTTGCCGATGAATTGGGCACGACTCCCGGCCGATGGATCCAGGACCAACGGCTCGAGGCCGCCAAGACGCTTCTCGAAAGCACCAGGCTTGGTGTTGCGGAGATATGCTATCAGGTCGGCTATCAGGATGCGGCCTCGTTCAGCCGGCTTTTCAACCGCACAGTCGGACTGCCACCCGGCGAATACCGGCGTCAAAGCCAGTAGACAATGGCCAGCTCATAGGCGGGCAGGTCGCGCCTTTGTGACGCGCTGGTCCGCTGGAAAATTGGCTGAGGCCTTTGACCTCGGCGCGGTGAGACCTAGCTTAGCTGCGTCCCGAAGCATTCGGGTTCGCCCGCCGCCGCCAGCATCACGGAGCCCCATCTTGCAGAAACGTCGTCCCGGTCAAACCGACCTTTCCATCGCGCCGCTGGTTCTGGGCGGCAATGTCTTTGGCTGGACCGCCGACGAGAAGACCTCCTTCGACCTGCTCGACCGGTTCGCCGGCGCCGGCCTCAACGCCATCGATACGGCGGATTCCTATTCGCGCTGGGTGCCCGGCAACAAGGGCGGCGAGTCCGAGACGATCATCGGCAAATGGATGAAGAACCGCGGCAACCGCGACAAGATCGTTGTCGTCACCAAGGTCGGCTCGGATATGGGGCAAGGCAAGAAGGATTTGTCGGCCGCCCATATCGAAAGGGCGGTGGACGCGTCGCTCAAGCGGCTGCAAACCGACTTTATCGACCTTTATCTGTCGCATTGGCCTGACCCGACGACACCTTACGAGGAAACGCTCGGCGCCTATCAGAAGCTGCTTGCCGCGGGCAAGGTGCGCCATATCGGCGCCTCGAACCTCGACGCCGGCCAGCTGCGTGCCGCGCTCGATGTGGCCAGCCTGCGCGGGCTGCCGCGCTATGCCGTGCTGCAGCCGGAATACAATCTCTACGACCGCTCTTCCTTCGACGGTCCGCTGCATGATCTGTGCTTGGCGGAGGATATCGGTGTCATCACCTATTTCGCCCTCGCCAAGGGGTTCCTCAGCGGCAAATATCGCAGCGAGGCCGATCTCAGCAAAAGTGAACGCGGCGGTGGCGTGAAGGGGTATCTCAATGCACGCGGCATGCGCATCCTGGCGGCGCTCGACGCAGTGGCGGCGCGGCATTCGGCCAGCCAGGCTGAAGTGGCGCTCGCCTGGGTGATGGCGCAGCCCGGCATTACCGCCCCCATCGCCAGCGCCACGACGCTCGATCAGGTCGACAGCCTGGTGCGCGCGGCATCGCTGAAGCTCAGCGCGGAGGATCTTGCGGCGCTGGACAAGGCCAGCGCCTAGCCGCGCGAACTTAGCCTTTTTTGCCGCCGCACAATCGTTCAAGACGCACTGCGTCGCCCGACATATCGTTTCTCGCATCGTAGCAAGGTGCGGGAAGCTCAGATGGCCGGACAGGTTCTCTCCCAGCCCTGGCAGCAATTGCTGGCGCTGGTGCTGGCGGCAACCGTGGTCATGGGCAGTCCTGGCCCGGCCACGATCAGCGTCACGGCGATTGGCGCAGCCTTTGGCCTGCGCAATTCGCTCGGCTACGCATCGGGTATCATACTTGGCACGGTCGCTGTGCTGCTGGTGGTGGCCACCGGCATCACGGCTATCCTCACTTCGATGCCAGGGGTTGCGCCGATGCTGGCGGTCGCTTCCGCCGCCTACATCCTCTATCTCGCCTTCAGAATAGCGACGGCGCCGCCGCTGGCGGCACGCGACAGCGGCGCTGTGTTGCCAACCTTCCTCGGCGGCTTCCTGCTCGCCGTTGCAAATCCGAAGGCCTATGTGGCGATTGCCGCCGTCCTTGCCGGCTCCGCGACGGCGGCCGGTGCCGATGCGCTCGGCGTCCCGGCCAGGCTGGCTGTTCTCACTCTGATGATCGTCGCCATTCACGTGCTTTGGCTACTGGTCGGCGCGGCATTCGCCCGCTATCTGCGCCAGCCGCTGGCGTCGCGGATCATCAATCTGGTGTTTGCGGTAACGTTGGTGTTCACCACGGCATTAGCGGCGTGGCCGTGAGTTGTCCGGCGGGATTGCTCAGGATCAGGCAGCTTTTTTTGCCGCAGCAAGTTCGGCCAGCCGCTTGACCGCCGTCGGCGGCATCGACGGCGGGTTAGGCGCCTGTGACGCCTCGACGAGCAGCTGGTCGCAGGCGGCTTCCGTCTCGCTGATCAGCCGGTCCATGAATTCGTCCTTGCCGAGCCCGGGCGGAATGGGCGGCAGGAAGCGGGCCTTGATGGTGCCGGGAAAGCGCAGGAATTTGCGGCGCGGCCAATAGAGGCCGGCGACATGGGCGACCGGCACCACCGGAACGCCAAGCTGCGCATAGAGTTCGACTATGCCGTATTTGTAGTTCGGCTCATCGCCCGGCGCGCGGCGCGTGCCTTCGGGATAGATGATCAGCTGGCGGGGGTTGCGCGCCATTTCCTGCTTTGTCGAGGCAACGACCTGCTTCAACGCCTTGGAGCGGCTGCCGCGATGGACCGGGATCATCCGCATCTTCAGGATGTACCAGCCGAAGAAGGGGATCCAGGTGAGCTCGCGCTTCAGGATGTAAAGCGGGTCGTGGAGGAACGGAAAGAAAGCGATCGCGTCCCAGAATGACTGGTGCTTCGGTGCCAGGATGAAGGAACCCTCCGGCAGGTTCTCGACGCCGGTGATGTCGCTCCTGGTGCCGGCGATCTTGGCGTAGAGCCAGAGGCTGGTGCGCGACCAGAATTTCGGCACGAACCATGCGCGGTGGCGCGGCGATAGGAAATAGTACGGGGTCCAGAGGATCATCTGGACGATCAGATTGACGTAGAAGACGAAGTTGAACGCCAGCGAGCGGATATAGAGCATGTGGGGAGGGGCCTGTTGAGGAGGTGTGCGTTGGTTACACCAAGCGCAGACAAAAAGGAAACGCCGCAATGGCCCGACATGGCCCGGCTTGCCATCGATCCGCAGTCCGCCTCAGCTCACCACGTCGCCTGCAGCAGCCGCTGCTTCAGCCGCGGGGCGGCGAAACCGAGGAAGGCCCGCAGTTTCACCGGCAGCAGGCCCTGGCCGGCATGGACGAGACTCACCGGCCATGGCTGCGGCTCGAAGGGCCGCAGGACCGGGACGAGCACGCCGGAGCGTACCGCGTCCGCGATCTGGTAGGACAGCACCCGCGTCACCCCGGCGCCGGCAATCGCGGCATCGATCGCCGCTTCCGCGGTGTTGACGCTCAGCCGCGAGCGGATCGGGACGATGAGCTCACCCTTGCCGCCGGCAAAGGTCCAGCTGGCGAGCGCCGCAGGCCCCTCGAAACTGATGCATTCATGTGCAGCCAGATCGTCCGGCGCCTGTGGCATGCCGTGCGCGGCGATATAGCCGGGGCTGGCGCATACGACGCGGCGGATCGCCCCAACGCGAATGGCCACGAGGCTCGAAGGCGCAAGCTCGCCGATGCGGATGGCGAGGTCGAGATGTTCCTCTGCCAGCTGGGTAATCCGGTCGGCCAGCGTCAGGCGGATGTTGACCTGGCGGTAGGCAGCCAGGAACTCGGTGACGACAGGCAGCACGTGCAGGCGGCCAAAGACGATCGGCGCGGTGATGAACAGGTCGCCGGTCGGCGTGCTGTATTCGCCGGCGGCGGTGCGTTCGGCCTCGCTGACCTCGCCGAGGATGCGCCGGGAAGCGGCAAGATAGGCCTTGCCGGCATCGGTCAGCGTCAGCTGCCTTGTCGTGCGGTTGAGCAGGCGCGTCTTCAGATGCTTTTCGAGGTCGGAAACCTTGCGGCTGACCGTCGCCAGCGGGATGCCGAATCGGCGGCCGGCGGCGGAAAGGCTGCCGGCTTCCACGGCGGCGACGAACAGCGACATGGCTTCGAGGCGATCCATAGTTTCTTCCGGATATTGGAAGGACGGGTTGCGTATATGCCATCTACATCCAAAACTTGGAAGTCTCTATCTCTGGAGTACAACGGCCAGAGGTTCGGCCTAGCGGAGGCTTCCATGAATGCCCATACCTTCACCAGCGATGTCGCCTTCACGCCGACCGTCAAGGCGATCCAAACCCGCAAGAGATCGCGAAAAGGCTATGCAAGCGCCGAGCAGCGTGGCGGCTGGCGCGCCCATATCACACCGGACCTCGCCGATTTCATCGCGGCGCAGACAAGCGTCTTCCTGTCGACCGCCAATGGTGAGGGCCAGCCCTATATCCAGCACCGCGGCGGGCCTGCCGGTTTTCTCAAGGTGCTGGATGAGAAGACCATCGGCTTTGCCGACTTCTCGGGGAACAGGCAGTTCATCACCCAGGGCAACCTTGCCGACAACAACCAGGCATTCCTGTTCCTGATCGACTATGCGCATCGGCAGCGCGTCAAGATCTGGGGCACGGCGCGCGTCGTCGAGAACGATGCCGAGCTTTTGGCAAAGCTGATGCCGCAGGACTACAAGGCGCGACCCGAGCAGGTCATCCTGTTCACCGTCTCGGCCTGGGATGCCAACTGTCCGCAACACATTCCGCAGCGTTTCGAGGCTGCCGACGTGGCGGCCGCACTTGCCGAACGCGACAAGCGGATTGAGCGGCTAGAACAGGAGATTGCGCGGCTGCGCGGCGCCTCGGCCAAGGGATAATCGACTCAGTCCTTCGCGGTCGAAACCTCGGCCAGCGCGACGCTGTCGGGGGTCTGGCGGATCGGGACGATGCCGCGCGCCAGCGCCAGCAGGTATTTGCTGTATTCGGTCAGAAGCACGCGCAGCGCCTCCGGTTTGGTCAGCCAGTCGCCATTGTCGAGGTTGGTGTTGACCACCGGATAGGGTTCAAGCCTGGCGCCGTGCAGCAGGCGGCCCATTTCCAGGAGGCTGCGCGGCATATGGTAGTTGTTGGTGACGAGGATGACGCTGCCATAGGCGTGGCTCTCAACCCATTTGGCGCTTTCCTCGGCATTGCCGATCGTGTCGAGCGCGGCGCGGTCGATGTCGATGCAGCAGGAAAACAGCGCTTTGTCGCCGCCTGTCGCGGCCTGCAGTTGGCGGCGGCTGGCGGAGGGATGGACGCCTGAGATCAGCAACCGCTCGCCCTTGCCGGAGGCAAGCAGATCGAGTGCGGCGTCGAGGCGCGCCTGGCCGCCGGTCAAGACGATGATCGCATCGGCCTTGGCGGGATTGGCCGGAGTGGTCATGTGGCTGACCTTGCTGGCGAACCAGCCGAAGCCGCCGGCAAACAGCGCCACCAGCAGCAGCAGACAGAGGGAGGCGAGACGCAGTGCTGTCCGCAATCGGCTCGGGCCGGTGCGCACATGCGAACGCGCACCCACCACTGGCATCTGTCCAGCCGTCCCGGTCGAGTTCCGCGCGTCCATCATCCTATGGTTAATCCTGAAATGCCGCTTTGATAAGGAAAAAAGCGCACATTACGTTACGTCGTTTTTCGATCCGTGATCGCTCCGGTGTTCCTGTCCCTTGGCCCCCGAACTGTTTTCGCTTCTGCCCTCATGGTTCAGCCCGCGTCCGGCTGGCGGACATCGATGTCGCTGAGATAGGCAACGACGGTGGCGTGCGATGTCGCCGCCGTCAGCCCACCGATCACCAGCACCATCAGGCCGACGCCGAGATAACCCGCCGATCCGATGGCGAAATTGCCGAACAAAGCGGTGGCCTGGTCGGCCTGCGGCGTTGCCATGTTGCGCGACGACCACCAGGAAAAGACGATGAAAACGAGGATCGCGGCGGCGCCGCCGGCGGCAGCGCCTTTCATGCCGGTGACCAGGAAATGCCAGCGGAATTCACGCGCGATGAAACGCGCCTCGGCGCCGACGAAATGCAGCACTTCGATGATATGGCCGTTGCCGGCCATGGCGCCCCGGGTGGCGAACACCACCGTCAGCACCGTCGCCGACAGCATCAGCACCAGAACGGCGATGCCGATGGTGACGGTGGTGCGGGCCATGGCGACCAGCCGGTCGACCCAGGTGCGGTGATCGTCGAGCGATGCGCTGGGCAGCTTGGGCGTGATCGCCGCGCGGATGGCGGCAAAGTCGGGCGGGCTGGTCTCGTCGATGGTGACGATGATCAGACGCGGTACCGGCAGTTCGTCGATGTTCAGGCCCGAGCCCAGCCACGGCTCCAGCAGACGCGCCGTCGCATCGCGGTCGATGATCCGGGTCGCCTTCACGCCGGGGAATTCGCCGGCGATCTGCGACGCCTGGGCAAGGGCGGCCTCCATATCGAGGCCGTCGACAGGCTTGATCTGGATGGTTGCCTCGCGCGAGATCTGGTTCTCCCACACCGAGGCGGTGTCGCGCACCAGCGTCACTGCGCCGAAGGTCAGGCAAGACAGGAAGGTCATGATGGCGATGACCAGCACCAAGGCGCGGCCGGCAATGTTCTGCGCCGGCACGATCGGCGCCATGCGGCGCTGAGCGCGCTGCGTCGCTGCCGCCGGCTCGGCGGTCTCTTCATGCAGCTGTTCGGCGGACAAGTCAGTCATAGACGTCAAGCCTTCCGCCGGCCAGGATCATGCGGCGCGCGTCGACCTGCTCCATCAGGCCGAGATCGTGGGTGGCGATCACCACCGCGGTGCCGAGGCGGTTGAGCTCGATGAACAGCCTGAGCAGCCGGCGCGCCAGCGGCGGGTCGACATTGCCGGTCGGCTCGTCGGCGAGCAGGATCTCGGGCTGTTCGATCAGCGCACGGGCGATGGCGGCGCGCTGCTTTTCGCCGCCCGACAGGACCGGCGGCAGAACGTGCATGCGCTCGCCAAGCCCAACCCATTTCAAAAGTTCGGTGACGTCGGTGCGATAGCTCGCTTCCTCGCGGCCGCGCACACGCAGCGGCAGGGCGACATTCTCATAGGTGGTCATGTGGTCGAGCAGGCGGAAATCCTGGAACACGACGCCGATGCGGCGCCTGAGATGCGGCAGTTCGGCGCGCGAGATGCGCGAGCGGTCCTTGCCGAAGATGGTGATCAGCCCGCGTGTCGGCTTCAGCGACATGAACAGAAGGCGCAGAAGCGTCGTCTTGCCGGCGCCGGAGGGCCCGCTCAGGAACTGGAAGGAGCTCTCCGGAATGTGCAAGGAGATGTCGCGGAGGATTTCCGGACCCATGCCATAGCGGAGGCCGACATTTTCGAAGCGGATCACGTGCGACGACCTGAAATGTATGGCGGCGGCGTGCCAGCCCTTTCTGTCCAACGACCATCGGCCGCCATGGTTAACCGTCGGTTAATTTTCGCTGTTTTTGAATGCGTCACAAGAGTTCCGGTGGGGAAGCGTTAACCATTTCCATTTACGCAAAAGAAACGAAGAGCGAACAGCGGGGCCGTGATGGCTGACCAAAGAACCGCGCGCCCGGTTTCCGGCGAAATCATGACCGGGCTGTGGACAAATGGCGCGCCGGAATTGCGTCCTGTGGCGACCGACATCGTCGATGCCGATTATGAGGTGCTGCCCCGCCTGGTTCCAAGCGTGGAAGCCGCGTCGTCGCCGGCGCGGGGCATGGCCACGCCGTCGATCGAAGGCATGGACATGCTGCGCAAGCCGGAAGCCGCAACGGTGCGGCCGCCGGCCTCCCGTGGCGGGCCGATCTTCTGGATCGCCGGCGTTGGGGCGGCACTCGCCGCCTTCTGGGTCTCGGGCGGCCACGCTCTGGTGCGCCAGACGCCATTCCTTGCGGCTGAGCAGCCGGCCGGCGCCGCGCTTACCATTGCCGGCGTCACCTCGCGCGTCGATTCATCCGGCGCCACCCCGGTTCTGTTCGTGGATGGCGAGGCCGTAAATGACGGTGTGAAGGCGGGATCATTGCCGCCGCTGGAGATACGCGTCACCGGCAATGACAGCCGCATCACGCGCTATACGTTGGGGACATCCAACCGTTCGCTGGCACCCGGCGAAAGATTCGGCTTTTCCAGCCGTCTCGACGTGCCTAGAAACGGTGTGAAGGCCGTCTCGGTCACTTTCGCCGGCTAGGCGACGTTCTCTCGGAAAGGTTATTGATGCCAGTTGTGCGCGGCAAGGACATCGAAGTCCTGTTTTCGGCGTCCGCGATCGCGCGGCGCAATCTTGAACTCGCCAAGGAGATTGCCGAGCACGACTATCACGACCTGCTGGTGATTTCCGTGCTGAAGGGCTCCTTCATCTTCGCTGCAGATCTCATTCGGGCCATGCACGATGTCGGGCTGTCGCCAGAGGTCGAATTCATCTTCATTTCCAGCTATGGCGCCGGCACCACCAGTGGAGAGGTGAGGGTGCTGCGCGACATCGACAATGAGGTCGCCGGCCGCGACGTGCTGTTGATCGACGATATCCTCGAATCAGGCAAGACGCTCTCCTTCACCCGCAATCTGATGCTGTCGCGTGGCGCCAAAAGCTGCGCCATTGCGGTGCTGCTCGACAAGCGCATGCGTCGCCAGACCGAGCTCAACGCCGATTATGTCGGCTTCGACTGTCCCGATTATTTCGTCGTCGGTTACGGAATGGACGTCGCTCACGCTTTTCGCGAATTGCCGTTTGTCGGCGTCGTGAAGGGCGACGCCTGAGAAAAGACCTCCGACGGTTCAAATTTTCAGAAAAAGTCAACTTTTGCCCGCCAAATTCCGGCCCATGGCAAAGCTTCTGATCGTCGAGGACGATGAGTCCGTCCGCACCCTCGCCGCCCGCGCGCTCGAACGAGCCGGGCACACTATCGACATTGCCGCAGACGGCGCACAGGGGCTGGCGATGATCAGCGCGGCGGGCGGCGGTTACGACCTCGTCGTCTCCGACATCCGCATGCCGGAGATGGACGGCATAGAGATGGCGATCGCCGCGGTCAGGCTCTTTCCGGCGATGAAGATCCTGCTGATGACCGGCTATGCCGATCAGCGCGAGCGCGCCGAAGAGCTGAACGGCATCATTATCGATGTCGTGCAAAAGCCGTTCACGCTGGCCGAAATCCGTGCGCGGGTCGACCAGGCGCTCGCCTGCTTCGCCTGATACGCCTCACGCGGCATCCTGGCTTGCAGCAAGGACCGGGCCGGCGCTCCTGCGCCGCTCGGTGTTGAGCGCGAGCAGCCCGGCACCAATGATCAGCGCCGCACCGATGGCGGTGGTCGAGCGCGGCACCTCGTCGAAGAACAGGAAGCCCCACAGCGGCGACCAGATGATGCCTGTATATTCGAAGGTGGCGACGCGGTTGGCCGGCGCCAGCCTGTATGCTTGCGACAAAAGGATCATGCCGGCCGAAGCGACGAAGCCGCAGGTGGCCATCTTGAGGAAATCCGGTGTCGTCGGCCAGACCCATGGCCGCACCAGGAATTCGAGGCTGGGATGGACCGCGTGGGTAACGCCGGCAAGCCAGAATGAGCCGGCAACCGCGGCAGCACCCACGAGGTAGGCGCCGTTCTGGTAGAATGCCATGACGGTGGAGGATTCGGTGTCGCCGATCTTGCGTGCCATCAGCTGCGAAAAGCCGTAGAGCAGCGCCGAACCCAGCGACAAGAAGGCCGCCCAGTCGAACAGGCCGGCGCCCGGGCGCAGCATCACGACCACGCCCAGCATGCCGATCAGCACGGTGGCCAGCGCCTGCCAGGAGACACGTTCGCCAAGATAGGGTCCAGCCATCGCCATGATGAACAGCGGCGCCATGAAATAGAGCGCCACCGCGTCGGCCAGCGGCAAGGCGGCGATCGCCAGATAGTAGACGGTGTAGGAGCTGAACTGGATGAAGGCGCGGATCGTTAACAGACCAAACCGCTTCGAGGCGATGGCCCGCAGGCCGACATCGGCGTGGACGAGAACGATCAGGATCGGCAAGGCGACCATCGAGCGGATCCACATCACCTCGGTGACGGGATAGCCGCCCGACACCGCCTTGACCAGCGGGTCCTGGAGCGAGAATACCAGCACGCCAAGACACAGGCTGATGATGCCGAGAACGATCCGGTTGCGCATGTCGTTGCTGCCGGCCCTAGAGCATGATGCCGAAAAGTGTGAAGCGGTCTTCGGACGACATCATGCTCTACTTCTTTGATTTAGAGGCGGATTCAGATTTCAGGTCGAAACAGACCTGAAATCATCCGGCTCTTGCCTAAGCTGCCCGCAGCCGCCCGGCTGCGGGTAAAAAGAACCCGCCACCGTTTCGGGCAGCGGGTATGAGTGAGGACTCTTGATTGGTCCGCAACCGATTTCGCGGCCGCATATCCAATGGGTAGGCTGACTATCGTCCGGCGTTTGACATGTTGCAAACGAATTGGAATGATACCAGCGATCAAATTTGCTTATGACGGATTCGATGCGGCCAACCCTCGACAGCGATCTCCTGCGTACCTTCGTCGCCATTGCCGAAGCGGGCAATTTCACCCGGGCGGCGGAGCAGGCCGGCCGTACCCAGTCGGCTGTGTCGATGCAGATGAAGAAGCTCGAAGAGCTGGTCGGCGACAGCCTGTTCGAACGCGGCTCGCGCGGTGTTGCGCTGACGCGCCGTGGCAGCGAGCTGATCGTCAATGCCCGCCGCATCGTCTCGCTGCTCGACGAGACGGCGGCCTCGATGGCGGCGGCACCGCTCGGCGGGCCGGTACGCATCGGCATTCCCGAGGAATATGGCCACGCCATTCTGTCGCGTGCGCTCGGCGCCTTCTCCAAGCGTCACACCAAGGTCGAGGTCACGGTGCGCTACGCGCATTCGGGCGCACAGCTGGCGGCGCTGGCTGCCGGCGAGCTCGACCTCGCGGTGGTGTTCGAGTGGCAGGATCCCGGCGGTGGCGAGGTGCTGATGCACGATCCGACGGTGTGGGTGACATCGAGCCTGCATCACATGCATGAGGAACGGCCGGTGCCGATCGCGCTCTACAACCGGGCCGGCTGGTGCAAGGACTTCGCCATCAAATCGCTGGAGCAGCGTGGGCTGGCCTACCGAGTCGCCTATACCAGCGACACCACCGGCGGCCTGAAGCTCGCCGTCACCTCTGGGCTGGCGATCGCGCCGATCTCGCGCAGCAACATTCCCGATGGCTGTCGCGAGCTTACCGCCGCCGATGGGTTCGGCCACATCGATTCCTCGAATGTGGTGATGCATCGCAACCCGAACGCGTCAGGCGAGGCGATCGACGGCATGCAGGAAGCGATCCGCGACGCTTTCGTCAACAGGTCCGATTAGATCTAGAGCGGCTCTTTCCTGGAACTGCCTAGCTTGCCGCATCCTCGTAGAAATGCAGGCGATTGCCGAAGGGGTCACCAACCGACACTTCACGGGTCTTCCACGGCGTGGTTTCCAGCCCTGGTCGGGCATAGCGGTATTTCTTGCCGATCAGTTCGCGATGCAGCGCCGCAATGTCCTCGACCTTGATTCGCATGGCGATGCCTGGAGCGCCGTCGCCATGATGTTCGCTCAGATGCAGGACGCAGCCGTCGCGAACAATCCCCATGTAAAGCGGTGCATTGTCGTCGAAGCGATGCTCGAACTCGACCTCGAAGCCGAGGAAGTCGAGATAGAATTCGCGCGCCTTGGCGATGTCGAAGATGCGCAGAATGGGCGTGACGGCCCCAAGTTTCGGCATGGCGCTGATACCATTCAGTTCGAAGGAAATCGCCTTGGAGGCTACTTGAGCTCCAGCAGCCGCTCAAGGTAGCTGCGCTCGATGTCTGGGCTGAGCGCGTTGCCGAGCCGCTTGCGGATTGCTTCGAGGATCTGGCGGGCGCGCTGCACGTCGATCTCGTCGGGCACCTTCACCGAATCGCCGAAATCGGGTCCGCGACTGGCGCGTGGCCGACCCAACGGATCGCGGTCGGCGTCCTGTTGGCGGCCGCCTTCCTGGCTACCGCCCTGGTCGCCCTGCATCGCCTGCAGCTGCTTCATCATCTCCTTGGCGCCCTTGCGCAGCGCCTCCAGCGCGCGACCCTGGTGGCCGACTGCCTGGTCGCCTTCCCCTTCGCCAAGCGACTTTTCGGCATTGCCCATGGATTTGCCGGCATCGCCAAATCCCTCATTGGGCTGCATGCCCATGCCTTCCAGGCCCTTCTTCAGTTTGTCGAGTTCGCTCTGCAACTGGCCCTGGCCTTCCTGCAGTTGCTTCATCGCATCGGCGAATTCCTGCGCCGTCATCGGCTTTTTGCGGGCAAGCGGATCGCGATCGTCACCGGGGCCGGGTTTGTCCTCATCCTGTCCGCCGAGCTGCTGGTCGCCATCCTGCTGCTGGTCCTGATCTCGCTGGCCCTGACCGCGCTGCATCTGGTCCATGCGGTAGGTGTCGTTCATCATCTCCTGCTGGCGGCGCATGATCTCGCCCAGCTTGTCCATCTGCTGGCGCATCTCGCTGTCCTGCTCGCCGCCTTGCTGCTGACGGCCAGCCTGCAGGTTGTTCATCATGTTTTCCAGCTGCGACAGCAGCTCCTGCGCCTTGTCGCGGTCGCCTGATTTCGCCAGGTTCTCGATCTGGTCCATCATGCGGTCGATGTCGCTCTGGCGCAGCTCGCGGCCGTTCTGCTGCATCTGCGGCGCGTTCGGGTTCTGCTTGGCGCGTTCGGCGAATTCCTGCAGGAATTCGTTCATCGCCTCGCGCAGCTCCTTCATCGCCTTTTCGATCTCTTCGTCGCTGGCGCCACGCTTGATGGCGTCCTGCAGCGCCTGCTGCGCCTGGCGCAGGCGCTTCTCGGCGGCCGAGAGATTGCCTTCCTCGATGCCGAGCGCGATTTCCCAGAGATAGGCAACCTCGTTGCGCAACTGGTCGTCGCTGTCGGACATCTTCAGCCGGCTGCGGGCGCTCATGATGGCGAGGTAATGCGACATGTTGGCGAACGTATCGTCCGGCCGAAGCGTGATCGCGTCCATCAGCTCGAGCACGCGCGGCTTGGCATTGGCATCGAGCGCCAGCAGACGGCGCTGCTCGATCACGGCTCGCGCCAGCGGGTTGGCGAAGGGCCGCTCGGGCATCACAATAGTCTTGGTTTCGCTGGTCGCGGTGTGTCCGGCATCGTCGGTGGCGACAAGTGACAGCTTGATTCTGGCGCCGGCCCAGACGTGTTCGGTGAGATCCTTGGTGGTCTTGGCGGCGTTCGCCTTACCGCCGCGACGCGGTAGCGCCAGTGGCATTTCAGGCGGGCCGTAGAGCGGATGCGCATCGGTCGCGGCCGGATCGGCAAGCGCGAAAACCGCCTTGGCGGTGGCCGCGCCATAGTCGTCGTCGATTTGGTAGTTGAGCTCGAAAGCGCCGTTGACGGCGCGTTTGGGCTCGCCGACGAAGCTAATGGTCGGCGGCTTGTCGGGGATCACGGCGAAGGCCCACTGACCGAGATCGGCTTCGCCCGATTTAAGCGTCAGCGTGCCGTCGGCGGTCAGCTTGCCGGTGAACTGGCGCAGCTTGGGTGTCGCCGGGTTCACTGCTGCTGCCTTGACGGCGGCGGCCTGCGGCCCGGTCGGGTCGATGGCGCGGGCGTTGCCGCTCTTGTCGGCGAAGCTGAGCGTTTCCTCGCCGGAGCCGCCGGTGACGCGCAGCGAGACGTCGCTGCCTTGCGGCACGGTAAAGGTGGCGGCTGCCTGCTTGGTGTTGCCATCGAGAACTGGCGTGGTGAGGAAAATGGGCGGCTTGCCGGTATAGGCCGGCGGCGTCACCCAGGCATCGATGCGCGGCGGCACGACGTCGCGCGCCGCATGGGCGCGGAAACCATCGGATACCCTGCCGCCGGACGGCCCAAAGGAAAAGGCAAAAGCGGTAACCAACAGCAGCGCCGCGACGGCGCGCAGCCCCCAAGGGTCGCGCTCCGGCACGCGGGTGCGCGGCAGATCGGCGCCGAGGCTGCCAAGCTTCTCGGCCATGCGCTTTTGGTGTTCGCGCCACAGCGCCTGGGAAAAGATGCTCTCCTTGCCGCTCGGACGGTCGGTCTGCACCAACACAGGGCTGTGCTGCAACTGGTTGGCCGCCTCGATGCGGCGGTCGACCTCGGCGGCGGATGGAAGCTTGAAGAAACGCAGCGGATAGAGCGCCGCGAGCGTGGCAATGCCGAACGCCGCGACCAGGACAATGCGCGCAATGTCAGGCAGGCGGGGAAAGAGGCCGAGCCAGGAGAGGGTGAGAAACAGGCTGACGACGATGAGCAGCGGCAGAAGCAGCGGCCACCCGCGCTCGACCGTCATCGAGACCCGTGTTGCCAGCCGGCTCAAGGCAAGCCGCCCGGCCAGGCTGCGATCGCCGCTGGAAATGGGGCGTTCCGTCATCGGCCCTTCCTGCCCGGGCGGGATAGCCCGGACTCAACAAGCGGAAGTTTACCAGCAAACACGGCAAAGGCGAGGCGGTTCCGCAAAACTTGAAGAGCTTTGACGGGGTTTCCAGTCAAGCAAGGTTTAGAATTTCGCGGGATCGGTGTTAGAACCGCAGAGCAGCACGGCAACCCGTTCGCCCGGCGCCGGGGTGTAGCGGCCAGACAAAAGGGCTGCAAAGGCCGCGGCGCCGCCCGGCTCGGCGATGATACGCACACGCTCCCACAGCGCCTTCTGCGCGGCGATGATGGCGTCGTCGGTGACCAGGATAGAGCGTTCGACGAAGGCCTCGGCGATCGGGAACATCATTTCGCCGACCCGCTTGGGCGCAAGCGAATCGGCGGCGACGCCTTCGGCTGGCGCATCGACGGGGTGGCCGGCCTCGAAGGCGCGATGCAGCGTCGGTGCGCCCTCGGGCTCGATGGCGACGATCCGGATCCGGCCGGCAAACCAGGCGGCGATGCCGCCGATCAGGCCGCCGCCGCCGACGGCGACCAGAAGCGTGTCGATTTCAGGCAAGTCTTGCTCGATCTCGAGGCCGAGCGTGCCCTGGCCGATCAGCGTTTCTTCCTGGTTGAAGGCGTGGATCTGCATCGCGCCGGTCTTTTCGGCAAAGGCCTCGCTGGCGGCCAACGCTTCGGCATAACGGGCGCCGCCGACGATCAGTTCGGCGCCGTAGCCGCGGATGCGTTGAAGCTTGGCCGGCGGGCTGACTTCAGGGACGAAGATCGTCGCCTTGTGGCCGAGCCGCATCGCGGCATAGGCGACAGCGGCGCCATGATTGCCGCCCGACGCCGCGACGACGCCGGCCTCGGGCACCGGCCGTTCCAGCAGATTGGTGAAAGCGCCGCGCGCCTTGAACGAGCCGGAATGCTGCAGGCATTCGAGCTTGAGGTCGACCGCCAGCGGCGGCTGGTCGAAATCGGCCATGTCGACGCGCAACACCGGCGTGTGTCTGACATAGGGGCGGATGCGTGGCTCCATCGCGGCAATGCGTTCGCGCGTGATGCTCTGTGACATTGCGTTCTCCAAGTCGCTTGCAGGAACGGCGAGGCGCCGCCTATGTCAGCCAGTCGGGCACCGAATCCAGGCCGATGAGCTCATCATAGGTCTGGCGTTGGCGTACGATATGAAAACGGTCACCGTCGACCAGCACCTCTGGCACCAGAAGCCTTGTGTTGTAGGTGCCGGACTGCACCGCGCCATAGGCGCCGGCCGTCGAGACGGCAATCAGGTCACCAGCCTTCAGCCGGGGCAGGTCACGGTCGAGGCCGAGATAGTCGCCGGTCTCGCAGACCGGGCCGACGACATCGACCGCCATGCGCGGGGTGTCGGCCGGCGGCTGCACCACCGGCTTGATGTCGTGGAAGGCGTCATACAGCGTCGGCCGGATCAGATCGTTCATGGCGGCGTCGACGACGAGGAAATTCTTGGCGTCGCCTTCCTTCACGAAGATCACTTCCGACACCAGTATGCCGGCATTGCCGACGATCAGCCGGCCCGGCTCGAACATCACCTTCACCCCAAGCTTTGTCAGATGCTTCCTGACGATCTCGGCATAGGCATCGGGCAGAGGCGGCGGGCTGTTGTCGGTGCGGTAGGGAATGCCGAGGCCGCCGCCGAGATCGACGTGCTCGACGGCGTGGCCATCGGCGCGCAGCGCGCCGACCAGTTCCGCCAGAAGCGCGAAGGCGTCGTCAAAGGGCTGCAACTCGGTGATCTGGCTGCCGATATGGGTGTCGATGCCGATGGGCTTGATGCCCGGCAGTCCGGCGGCGCGGGCATAGACCTGGCGCGCCCTTTGCCAAGGAATGCCGAACTTGTTCTCGGCCTTGCCGGTGGAGATCTTCCTGTGCGTCCTGGCGTCGACATCCGGGTTGATGCGCAGCGAGACCGGCGCCACCTTGCCGAGTGCCGTGGCGCGGGCCGACAGCAACTCCAGCTCGGGTTCGGATTCGACGTTGAAGCAGAGAATGCCGGCCTCGAGCGCGAAATCCATTTCGCGCGCGGTCTTGCCGACGCCGGAAAATACGATCTTGTTGGCCGGGATGCCGGCGGCGAGCGCACGGCGCATTTCGCCTTCCGAGACGGTGTCGGCGCCGGCGCCGAGCCTTGCCAGCGTGCGCAGCACCGCCTGGTTGGAATTCGCCTTCAAGGCGTAGCAGACCAGCGTGTCGAGCCCGGCAAAGGCCCCGGCGAACACCCGGTAGTGTCTGGTCAAGGTGGCCGTCGAATAACAATAGAACGGCGTGCCGATGTTTGCGGCGATGTCTGGTATCGCCACGTCCTCGGCATGGAGCACGCCGTCGCGGTAGTCGAAATGGTTCACGGGAGCGGTTCCGAAAAGTTGGGGTACGGCGAGATCGGGCTGAGAAGACCAGCCCCGGTTCTCATCGATCCTAGAGCAGCGGGTCGAGGATGAACTTCTTGTCCACAACCGGTTTTTCCGGCTCCGGCGGCACCGGCTGCTTGGCTCGCTCGGCGTCCTTGCGGGCCTGTACGGCCGCTTCATAGGGCGTGTCGAGGCCGGCCTTGCGGCCGCAGGCGGTCACGGAAGCCATCGCTGCCAGCAGGGTCAGCGTCACCAAAATCCTGCGTGCGGTCATCGATCCATCCGTCCGAAACTTTTATGTGCTGCCGCTTTTAACCGAGTTTTCGGCGCATTGCACCCCGGCATCATGCCTTGGCGATGCGCTTTTTCCAGGCGCGGATCTGCTTACGCACTTCCGAGGGTGCGGTTCCGCCGAAGCTGGTGCGGCTCTTCACCGAGTTCTGCACGGCAAGCACCGAGAAGATGTCCTCGGTGATGCCCGGGTTGATCGACTGCAGATCCTGCAGGGACAGCTTCTCAAGGCTCACCTTCTTCTCTTCGGCCAGCGCCACCGCGTGGCCGGTGACATGGTGCGCCTCGCGGAAGGGCAGGCCCAGCGTGCGGACCAGCCAGTCGGCGAGGTCGGTCGCGGTCGCATGGCCGGAGCCGGCGGCCTTTTTCATGGCGGCGGCGTTCACCGTCATGTCGCGCACCATGCCGGTCATCGCCGCCAGCATCAGATCGAGCGTTTCGGCGGCGTCGAAGACCGATTCCTTGTCCTCCTGCATGTCCTTGCCATAGGTCAGCGGCATGCCCTTCATCACCGTCAGCAGGCCGACCAGATGGCCGGTGACCCGGCCGGTCTTGCCGCGTACCAGTTCGGCGGCGTCCGGGTTCTTCTTCTGCGGCATGATCGAGGAGCCGGTGGAGAAGGAATCCGACAGTCTGACGAAGCCGAATTGCGGCGTCGACCAGATGATGATCTCTTCGGCGAGCCTAGACAGATGCGTGGCGCAGATCGCTGCCAGGCTCAAAAACTCAAGCGCAAAATCGCGGTCGGAAACGCTGTCCAGCGAGTTGCGCATCGGTTCGCGGAAGCCGAGCGCCTTTGCGGTCTGGTGGCGGTCGATCGGGAAGCTGGTGCCGGCAAGGGCTGCCGCGCCCAACGGGCTTTCATCCATTCGCTCGATGGCGTCGCGGACGCGCGACAGGTCGCGCGAGAACATCTCGACATAGGCCATGCAGTGGTGGCCGAAGGTCACCGGCTGCGCCGCCTGCATATGGGTGAAGCCCGGCATGACGGTTGCCGCATGCTCCTCGGCTCGTTCGAGGAAGGCTGATATCAGACCCTTCAGCGCCTCGGCGACGCGGAAACACTCGTCCTTGACCCAGAGCCTGAGGTCGACCGCGACCTGGTCGTTGCGCGAGCGGGCGGTGTGCAGGCGGCCGGCTGCCGAGCCGATCAGATCGGCGAGGCGGGCCTCGACATTCATGTGGATGTCTTCCAGCCGGGTCGAGAATTCGAACGTGCCGGCCTCGATCTCTTTCAGGATTGTGTTCAGGCCGTGAGCGATTTTTTCTTGATCGGCTGCCGAAATAATGCCCGTTTCAGCCAACATCTCGCTATGGGCGATCGAACCTCTTATGTCCTGCGCATAAAGTTTGCGGTCGAACGAGATCGACGCGTTGATCGCTTCCATGATCGCGGCCGGACCCGAGGCAAAACGTCCGCCCCACATCTGGTTGCTGGCCTTCTTGTCGCTCATCGCTATAACCCGTGCTCCGGAGCAGTTTTGGAAAAATGGCAAACGGCAATAGATACTTCCCGGCCCCGCGCCTGATCCTTGCCGCTTTGGTGGCAGGCGTACTGGCGGGCGCGGTCGCGGTATATGTCAGCGAGAGCGGTTCTGGCAACAACGCAGCCTCCGGCAGCGCACCAGCGCAAGCTGCCGCCGGCGGCAGCAAGGACGACGTCGCTTGCGCCGCCAAGAGCGACCGTGCCAAGAAGGTCGCCGCCGCGGCCACGGGCCAGGTTGCCGCATTGTTGCCCGCCGATCCGCCGCAATCGCTGAAAGGCCTTGCCTTCAACGGCCCCGACGGCAAGCCGATGACGATCGCCGACCACGCCGGCAAGACGGTGCTGCTCAATCTGTGGGCGACATGGTGCGCGCCCTGCCGCGCTGAAATGCCGGCGCTTGACGCGCTGCAGAAAGAGAAGGGCAGCGACGCCTTCGAGGTGATCGCGGTCAATGTCGATGCCGGCGACGATGTGAAGCCGAAGAAGTTCCTTGGCGACATCGGTATCGAGAAGCTCGGTTACTACCGCGACCCAACGCTGGCGCTGTTCAACGACGTCAAGACGCGCGGTCTGGCGCTCGGCCTTCCCGTCACCATGCTGATCGACGGCGAAGGCTGCTTGGTCGCGCATATGAACGGGCCGGCCGAATGGTCGGGGCCGGATGCCAAGCGGCTGGTCGAGGCCGCGCTCGAACCTTCAAGTTGAGCGAAGAGCCGCCGCGGGTTCGAGCATCAGGATGCTGCCGCCGCTGCGCGGTTTGATCGTGGCTTCTTCCGGCACTGCCGTCGCGGTGACGCCGGTCAGTTCGCTGAAGTGCTCGATCGCGCTCGGTCGGCCAAGATAATAGCCCTGGCCAATCTCGCAGGCCTCGGCGTCGAGGAATTTCAGTTCGCCCAGCGTCTCGACGCCCTCGGCCAGAACCGGCAGGCCGAGACCACGACCGAGCCCCAGCACGGCGCGCACGATGGCCGCCACCTGGCCGTTGCTGTCGACCGATTTGATGAACGAGCCGTCGATCTTGATCTTGTCGAAGGGGAAGGCGCGAAGGTTGGACAGCGAGGAGTAGCCGGTGCCGAAATCGTCCATCGCCACACGCACGCCCAGCGCCTTGACCTGCCGCAAGGTGGCGAGCGCGCGCGGCATGTCCTTGACCAGTGCCGTTTCGGTGATCTCGAGTTCGAGCCTGCCGGGCGCCAGGCCGGAGCCGAGCAGGACTTCGTGCACCTTGCGGCTGAAATTCGGGTTGTGGAGTTGCACAGCCGAGACATTGACCGCGACGGTGAGAGGGTTCTTCCAGCGCGCTGCATCGGCGCAAGCCGTCGCCAGCACCCATTCGCCGATCTGGATGATGACGCCGCTGTCTTCGGCCACCGGAATGAAGGTTGCCGGCGACACGTCGCCGCGCTGCGGATGACGCCAGCGGATCAGCGCTTCGAACCCGACCATCCGCCCGCTGCTGATCTCCTTCTGCGGCTGGTAGACGAGGCGAAACTCATTGCGCGCTATGGCCTGGCGCAGTTCGTGCTCCATCACGCGCCTGTCGCGCGCCTCGGCGCCCATCGAGGCCTCGAAGTAACGGTAGGTGTCCTTGCCTTCGGCCTTAGCGCGATAAAGCGCGGTGTCGGCGTGGCTGACCAGGGCTGTGGGCTCGTCGGCGTCGAGCGGATAAAGTGCAATGCCGATGCTGGCCGACACCAGGCCGCCACCGACCGACAGCCGGTTTTCCTCGCGCATGGCCGCCAGCACTGCCTCGGCGATGCGGCCGGCTGCCTGCGGATCAGAAAGGTTCGGGGCGATGATGGCGAACTCGTCGCCGCCGAGACGCGCCAGCATCTGTCCGTGGCGGAGCACGGCGGAGGCGCATAGCGCCACCTTCTGCAGCATGGCGTCGCCGGCGCCGTGCCCGAAAAGATCGTTCACTTCCTTGAAGCGGTCGAGGTCGAGCAGCAGCAGCGCAAGATACCCGCCCTTGCCGCCGTGGCCCATTGCGGCAATTTCGGACTCGAGCCGGCCCGAGAAACTGCGGCGGTTGGGGAGCCCCGTAAGCGGGTCGAAGTGGGCGAGGCGCACGATCTCCTGCTCGGCCTTCTTGCGTTCGCGGATGTCGCGCACGGCGATGACGTTGTGCGGCTTGCCGCAATAGTCGATGCTTCTGGCGATCAGTTCGACGGGGATGGCGGTTCCGTCATGGCCTCTGAGTTCCGCCTCCTGTGCCTGTCCGCTGCAGTCGGACATGCTGGCCGCGGTGCGTTCGCCGAAGAGGTCGCCGAGCAGCATCGCGTTCAGCGCTTCCGGCGCCATGCCGGTGAGGGCAGCGATGCTGTCATTGGCGCTGACGATGCGGGCGCCGTCGCAGACGATCAGGCCCTCGACGGCGGCGTTGGCGAGGCCGTGCATGCGCTCGGCCTCGAGCTTGTGACGACGGAAGCGCAGGTCGATCCACAATGCTGCGGCTGAAAGCACCAGGATAGCCAGGCTGACTGCAGCGGCGGCGAAGGCCTGCGACACCGGTTCGACCGTGAACCGTGATATTTCGATTGAGGAGTCCGGGAAGATCGACACTGCGGCCATGGCGATGAAGTGCAGGGTGCAGATCGCCAGCGTCAACAGGACAGCGGCGGCGATGGTCGCCTGCATGGACGGGCGCCGCAGCACGACCAGCAGCGCCATCGCGGCGAGGGTGATGCCTGCCAGCAGCGAGACGGCGACCAGAAGCGTGTTCCAGACGATGCGTCCCTCGACCTCGAAAGCGGCCATGCCGATATAGTGCATGGCGGCGATGCCAACACCGAGGATGGCGCCGCCGACCAGGGCGTAGTCGATGCGCCGGCGCAAGGTTGCAATCCACATGCCGGCGGCTGTCAGGGCGACGGAAGCGGCGAGCGAAAGCGCAGACAGTTCCGCATTGTACGCGTTGGGGATTCCCGGAGAAAAGGCAAGCATGGCGATGAAATGCGTCGCCCAGATACCGAAGCCGGTGGAAGTGGCTGATATCATCAGCCAGGTATAGCGGTTGCGCCGGCTTGAGCGGTCGACATGGCGAAGCAGATTGACCGCCGAGAAGGAAGAAATACCGCAAATAAGGGCTGCCAGTACAACCAGTCTCAGATCGTGCTGGTGCACGATGCAATTATAGACCGTCAGCATCTCGCGCCACCTGCTCTCCCGCAGCAATCAGCCATGGACTTTGAATAGTACGGGGCGGTTGAAGAATCAATTATGCGCACCACAACTATAGCGGGTTTTCCGGGTTGTACCTCGCGGCGATCTTATCTCATACTAGGCGCACGGTCACGAGCAGCGCTTCGTGATCGGGCTCGGCAGCCATCGGCAAGCACTGCGGGCAGGACCGAAGGGGCGCTTGCTGCAAGGCCACGGGTGAAGAACCAGTCGATGCGGCCGATCGGTGCTGGATCGCCGGCCTCGCGCCGCTGTGTTGGCAAATCGAGATTGTTGGCGGCCTGCCACCATAGCCGCGCGGGCCTTCGCGCATCGCCTGGTAGTTGCCGGCGGGGTACGTGCGTCAATTGCGGGACCAGCCGTCGTCTCTCCGCTCAAGCCCGTCATCTGGCCCGTCATCTGACAGGACATATTAGCCGGATAATCATTCTTGCGGCTGGGTCTTTACGGCATCCCGAGGCGCCCTAGCTACCTAGGGCGCCGATATGACGGTTTCATGCCGGCGTGGCCGTCGAGGAGGAGAGGCCGGCTGTCTACAAGCCCGAAAAGGCACAACAGAACTGTCACATACCTTCTCTATGAGAGCGGCAAGGGACTTGCGCAAAGCCTGATGTCATCAGCCACTCAAGAGGGATAAAATCCATGTCGATCTTCAAGCGGGGCCTTGCGGCCCTTGCCGCCGGGGCCTTCAGCATCGCGCTGGCGCAGCCGGCTGCCGCGGAGCCGGTCAAATTCGATTTCTGGTTCGGCCTGTCGGGCGACCTCGCCCGCGTTGTCGATACGCTGTGCAAGAACTTCAACGCATCGCAAGCCGACTATGAAGTCGTCTGTACCAGCCAGGGCAATTACGACGCCACGCTGCAGAACACTATCGCCGCCTTCCGCGCCGGCAAGCAGCCAGCCGTCGTCCAGGTCTACGACGTCGGCACCGCCACCATGATGCTGTCGGGCGCCTACAAGCCCGCGGACAAGCTGATGGAAGAAAACGGCTACAAGATCGACTACGCCGATTATTTCCCCGGCATCGCCCGCTACTACGCGACGTCGAAGGGCGAGATGCTCTCGTTCCCGTTCAATTCGTCGACGCCGCTGATGTACTGGAACAAGGACGCCTTCGCCAAGATCGGCAAGACCGAAGCCCCCAAGACCTGGGAAGATGTCGCCACCGACCTTCAGGCCTTGAAGGACGCCGGCTATGAATGCCCGATGGCGATCAACATCTCGGCCAATGAAAGCTGGCAGCTGATGGAGCAGTTCTCGGCCATCCACAACCAGCCGATCGCCACCAAGAACAACGGCTATGACGGTCTCGACGCCCGTCTTGAAGTCAACAAGACCAAGTTCGTGCAGTACGTCACCGATCTGAAGAAGTGGTATGACGCGGGCCTGATCAAGATCAAGTCCAAGGATCTCGGCCAGGATATGGTCCAGGCCTTCGCCTCCGGCACCTGCCAGGTCATCATGACCTCGGTCGGCGACCACGGCACCGTCGGCAAGACGCAGAAGGAAGGCATGAACTGGGATGTCGCCGAGCTGCCGGTCTATGCCGGCACCGAGCGCAAGAACTCGCTCGTCGGCGGCGCCTCGCTGTGGGTGCTCTCCGGCAAGTCGGACGCCGAGTACAAGGGAGCCGCCGCTTTCCTGAACTTCATCCACGACCCAAAGACCGCTTTGTTCTGGTCGACCAACACCGGCTACATCCCGGTGACCAAGTCGGGTTTCGACTACCTGAAGTCCCAGGGTTTCTACGACAAGGCTCCCTATAAAGGTCGAGAAGTCGCGATCGCCAGCCTGACCGCGTCGGAGCCGACCGAAATCACCCGCGGCATCCGTCTGGGCAACTTCACCCAGATCCGCGCCGAGTTCGGCACCCAGATGCAGGCCATCTTCGCCAACAAGGTCAGCGTCCAGGAAGGCCTCGACACGCTGGTCAAGAACGGCGACGCCATCCTCGACCGCTTCCAGCAGACCTATCCAGGCAAGACCCTGCCCTGATCGCCTGACTTCAGGGCCGCCCGTCGCGTCCGAGCATCATGCTAGGGTCGACGGGCGGCCATTTCGTTCTTAACCTCACCTTGCTCTAAGCCAGCTGTCAGGCGGGCGTCGGCGGATCGATGGAAAAACGCGTTACCTTCAGCAGGTGGACTATCGGCATCCTTTTCGCGGTGCCGCAGCTCCTGCTGATCTTCACCTTCTTCTACTGGCCGGCTGGCCAGGCCGTGTACTGGTCACTGACGCTGCAGCAGCCCTGGGGTGGCGGCAACATTTGGGTCGGGCTCGACAATTTCCGCTCGATCCTGTCCAACGCCGACTACTGGAACTCGATCACCGCCAGCCTCATCTTTGCCGGCATCAGCACAGGGATGGCGATGTTCATCGCGCTTGTGCTTGCGGCGCTCACCGACCGCCAGCTTGCCGGCTCGCGCCTCTACCGCGTGGTGCTGATCTGGCCCTACGGCATCGCAGCCCCCGCGCTGGCGATGGCGTTCCGCTTCATCCTGGCGCCGGAAGCCGGCTTCATGGCTGTCGTCAACCAGGTCTGGCCCGGCTTCTGGGACCCCGGCCTCGACGGCGCCGACGCGATGGCGTCGATCATCGTCGCCTTTTCGTGGAAGTATGTCGGCTATAACTTCATCTTCTTCCTCGCCGCGTTCCAGGCCATCCCGCGTTCGCTGATAGAGGCGGCGGCGATGGACGGCTCCGGCGTCATCAGGCGCTTCTGGGACATCCAGTTCCCGCTGATCACGCCGACCATCTTCTTCCTTTTGGTCATCAACATCACCGAAAGCTTCCAGGATTCCTTCGGCATCGTCGACATCATGACCTCGGGCGGCCCGGCCAATGCCACAAATCTGATGGTCTACAAGATTTATTCCGACGGCTTTAAAGGGCTCGACTACTCGGGCGCCGCCGCACAGAGTATCATCCTGATGCTGCTTATCGTCGTGCTGACCATTTTCCAGTTCCGCTTCATCGAGCGGCGCGTGCACTACAGGTGAGGCGGATATGGTAGAGCGCACCCCGTTCCTCAATTTCTTCACGCATGTGATCTTGTTCGTCGGCTTCGTGTTTTGCATCGCGCCGTTCGTGATCGTGGTCATCGCCGCGTCGCACAACCTCAAGGACGTCAACGACGTGCCGATGTCGCTGCTGCCCGGCAGCGACTTCTGGCTCAACATCAAAACGGCGTGGACGACAGCCGACCTCGGCCCCAAACTGTTCAACAGTTTTGTCATGGCGGCGGGCGTCGCCGCCGGCAAAGTGATCATCTCGGCGCTGACCGCCTTCTCGATCGTCTATTTCCGTTATCCCGGCCGCACCTTCATCTTCTGGCTGATCTTCGTGACGCTGATGCTGCCGCTGGAAGTACGCATCGTGCCGACCTATGCGGTCGTCGCCAACGTGCTGTCGCCCTACCAGACCATCCTCGACATTACCGGCCTGACCTGGCTGATCGAGAAGGTGTCGGGCGTCCAGGTTGCGCTCAGCCTCGGCCTGCTCAATTCCTACACCGGGCTGATCTTGCCGCTGATCGCCACCGCCACCGGCACCTTCCTCTACCGGCAGTTCTTCCTGACTGTTCCGGATGAACTGACCGAAGCCGCGCGCATGGACGGCGCCGGGCCGCTGCGCTTCTTCATCGATATCCTGTTGCCGTTGTCGCGCAACAACATGGCCGCGCTCGGCACCATCATGTTCCTGTGGGCATGGAACCAGTATCTGTGGCCGCTGCTCATCACCACCGACCAGTCTCATGCGACGGCTGTGACCGAACTCAAGCAGCTCATTCCCAACGTCGGCGGCATTCCGGAATGGAACATCGCCATGGCCGGAACGCTCATCGTCATGCTGCCGCCGCTGGTCGTCGTTGTCGCCATGCAGCGCTGGTTCGTGCGCGGCCTGATCGCCACCGAAAAATAAGGAGCAACCAATGGCCTCCATCACCATCCGCGACGTCACGAAGAGCTACGCCAAGATGCAGGTCGTGCATGGCGTCGATCTCGACATCGCCACGGGCGAATTCGTCGTCATCCTCGGGCCGTCGGGTTGCGGCAAGTCCACGCTGCTGCGCATGATCGCCGGGCTGGAGGACATTTCGGGCGGCACGATCGCTATTGACGGCACGGTGGTCAACAAGTTGGAGCCGCGCGAGCGCGGCTGCGCCATGGTGTTCCAGAACTATGCGCTCTATCCGCATATGAGTGTTTCGCAGAACATCGGCTATTCGCTGAAAGTATCGGGCGTTCCCACCGCCGAGCGCACCCAGCGCATCCAGGCGGTTGCGCGCACGCTGGAGCTCGAACATCTGCTCGACCGCAAACCGATGGCGCTGTCCGGCGGCCAACGCCAGCGCGTCGCCATGGGCCGCGCCATGATCCGCGAACCGAAGGTGTTTCTGTTCGACGAACCGCTGTCCAACCTCGACGCCAAGCTGCGCGTGCAGATGCGCTCGGAAATCCGCAAGCTGCACCGCCGGCTCGCCGCCACCTCGGTGTTCGTCACCCACGACCAGGTCGAGGCGATGACCTTGGCCGACAAGCTTGTGGTGATGAATGGCGGCCGTGTCGAACAGGTCGGCACGCCGGCCGAAGTCTACAGCCGTCCGGCGAGCCGCTTCGTCGCCACCTTCGTCGGCGCGCCCGCGATGAACATGCTCGAAGGCACGGTAACGCTCGACGGCCTGTCGCTGCTCGGCGACAGCCGCAAGCTTAGCGTTTCGCGCACGGGCCTGCCGGTTGGTAGCAAGGTTGCGGTCGGCATCCGACCGGAGGCGGTGCGCCTGGTCGCGCCCGGCACGCCGGGCGCTCTGGCAGCGACCGTCGACCTGGTCGAGGAACTGGGCGCTGGACGCGTCGTCTATGTCGATTTCGACGGCGCGCCGTTCTCGGTGGTGACATCGGAGGTCGTCCATCCGGTTCCGGGCAGCGCCGTCGGCCTGCAGTTCTCCGAGGCCGACCTGCATTTCTTCTCTTCCGAGACCGGCAGCCGGCTCGACGTGTTCAAGGCCTCGGTGCCGGAACCGGCGCTCTGACACTTACAGCTTACAGGTCACATCATGAAAATCATCCAGGTCACGGACGTCCATCTCGGCCGCCGCGGGGAAATCCGTTTTGGCGCGGATTTGCATGAGCGGCTCGACCGCTGCATCGAGCACATCAATGCCCGCCATGGCGATGCGGCTCTTTGTGTTTTCAGCGGTGACCTGACCGAGACGGGTGCGCCCGAAAGCTATGCCGATCTCAAATCGAGCCTGAAACGGCTTTCCCTGCCGTACCGGCTGCTGCCGGGAAATCATGACCGGCGGGCCAATCTCGTGGCGGCATTCCCCGAAAATCCGACCGACGACAACGGCTTCGTGCAGTCTGTCTTCGATACACCGCAAGCATCGCTCATATTCCTGGACAGCCTGGTCGAAGGCCGCGTCACCGGTGAGCTCTGCGACAAGCGGTTGGCCTGGCTCGACGCCCGGCTTGGCGAGGCGGCGGAAAAGCGGGCCTACATCTTCCTGCATCATCCGCCGGTCGAGCTCGGCCTGCCGCTGCTCGATCCGCTCGGGCTGGAACAGCCGCAGCGCTTCCTCGACCTTTTGACGCGCCACGGCAATGTCGGCCATATCTTCTTCGGCCATGTCCACCGCGACATTGCCGGCACGGTCGCCGGCATCCCGTTCACCGCGCAGCGCGGCCTGCATGCCCGCTTCATGCTCGATCTGGTCGGCGATGAAGTGGTCGAGGAGGCGCCGCCGACCTACGGCATCGTTCTCATCGACGCCGCCGCCCGGCGACTGGTCGTGCACAACAACGATTTCCTTGAGACATGGCCGCTCTGGTCACCGGCAACGGGCCAGAGGGTTCGTTAGCCTTGGGAACTAACTATTCGGCAGGTCCGGCCTATCGACTGGGCGATAGCATCCGCTTCAATGTGCCATCGCGAAGCCAGAACTGATGAAACAGTGCGGCTAAGGCGTGGGTGGAAATCAGCACGATAAAAGCTGGTTTGTTCATAGAGTGAATATCGCCCCACGGATCACCGACATAGAAAGCGAGAAGGCCAAGGATCGGCGTCGCCAGCAATAGCAGATAAAAAAGCCCGTGTGAGCCGCGAGCCGCGATCTTCATCCAGCCAGGGCCGCTCTCGGCCGGTTTGGGTGCACCCGAAACCAACCGCATGACGAGCCTGAGCACAACCAGAGCGAGGATCGCTATCCCTACCCAATAATGGGCTGAGCCTAGCATTTGGTCCGTTGCTGATACTGAGGTTCCGTCCTCGGCGGCATCCACCACCGTTGTCATGTTCTCGCCAAAGAAAAGCTGGAATAACATGAGCGCAGCAATGATCCAGTGCAATGCTATTTGATAAAATGAATAACCTTGTCTAATTTCTTTCACCTAGATATCCCCTTTATTACGAAGTTCCAACTCCTCGCAATATTGAATATGTGGGGGACGGTGGCTTAATTTGGGTCGAAACCTCCCGGAAATATGGCGGAAACCTTACATTTTCGTATTGAGGTCAGCCGTCCGCAGCCAATTCCTGAATGGCTTCAGGCGAAGACATGCGCCTTGCCGGAGACGGTCAGCCGCACGATCTCGCCGACTGCCGGCGCGTCGATGCCCGGCTTGCGCAGCATCAGTGGCGTGTTGCCTATTGCCGCGGCGTCTGGCGGATCGGGGTTGTTCAACAACCGAACCGCAATGGTGCACATCGAGCCGGCGAACTCGGATTCCGTCACCTCGGCGAAGATCGTGCCCGGCGGGCCCGACATGCCTTCGCGCGCGGTGCGGCTCACCTGCACCTGCTCCGGCCGCAGCATGATGCGGGCGACATCGCGCCGCTCCTTCGAGTCGACGGCGATGCGGCCGAGCGAAGAGGTGGCGAAGCCGCCTGAAATCTTTGCCGGCAAGATGATGGCGTCGCCGAGGAACTCGGCGACCATGCGGTCCTTCGGCTGCAGGTAGAGTTCGCGCGGCGTGCCGATCTGCGAGAACTTTCCGTCACGCATCACCGCGACCTGGCTGGCGAAGGACAGCGCCTCGGCCTGGTCGTGGGTGACCAGGATGGTGGTAATGCCGGCGGCTTCGAGCAATTCGGCCACTGCCTTGCGCATCGAGGCGCGCAGACCCGTGTCGAGCGCCGAGAACGGCTCGTCGAGCAGCATCAGCCTGGGTTTCATCGCCATGGCGCGGGCCAGCGCCACGCGCTGCTGCTGGCCGCCAGAGAGCTGGTGCGGTCGGCGTTTGAGGATCGCCTTGTCTAGTCCGACCGTGTAGGCCAGTTCGGCGATGCGCTCAGTGCGCTGCTCTTCGCCGCGGGTCATGCCGAAGCCGATATTGTCGGCGATGCTGAGATGCGGGAACAGGGCGCCGTCCTGCGCCACCAGGCCGATGCCGCGGCGGTGCGCCGGCACCGCATGGCCGCCATTGGCCAGCACTTCGCCGTCGAGCACGACGCGCCCTTGGTCCGGCGCCTCGAAGCCGGCGATCAGCCGCAGCAACGTCGTCTTGCCGCAGCCGGAGGGGCCGACGATCGCGGTGCGGCTGCCGCTGGCGACGCTGAGGTCGACGCCGGCAATTGCGGCGACCGGGCCGTAATGCTTGGTGAGGCCGTTGATTTCGAGAAAGCTCATCGTCCGGCCATCCGTTTCGACTGGACATAGAGCAGCCATGTCAGCGGCAGCGACATCGCCACCATGATGAAGGCGTAAGGGGCGGCCGAGGCATAGTCGATCTCGCCGCTGTAGGACCAGAACGCCATGGCCAGCGTGCGCGTGCCATTGGGCGCCAGCATCTGGGTGGCGGTCAGCTCATTCATGATGCCGAGTACCACTAGCGCCATGCCCGCCGCGGCCCCAGGCGCCGACAGGCGGATCGTCGTCGACCACAGCGCCTTCAGCGGCGGCCGACCAAGGCTGGCGGCGGCACGTTCAAGCTCGATCGGCGCCTGTGCGATCGATGCCCGGAGGCTGATCAGGGCGCGCGGCAGGAACATCAGCGCATAAGCGACCAGGATGGTGAACAGCGTCTGGTAGAGCGGAATGGCGATGCGCACGGTGATGGTGACCAGCGCCAGCGCGATGACGACGCCGGGCAGCGAGCCGACAATGTAGTTGCAGCCCTCGAGCAGCCGCTGCAGCGGCCCCGATGCGCGGATCGAGATCCATGCCATCGGCATGGCGGCGATGGTCGCAAGCAGGGCGCCGGCGAGCGCCAGGAACAGCGTCTGGCCAAGCGCCAGGCCGATCTCGTCGAAACGCCAGACATCGGCGCCGCCGGCGACCAGCCAGCGGCCGATGGTGACGAAAGGCACGCCAATCGCGAGCAGTGTGGTGATGGCAGGCAGAGCCAGGCAGGGCAGCGTGGCGCGGCCGAGCCTGCTGCGCTGCCGGTGGCGCGCGGCGCCCGAGCCGACGCGAGCGTAGCGCTCTTCGCCGCGCACCAGCACCTCCAGCGCGAGCAGCACGAAGCAGCATGTCACCAGCACGCCGGCCAGCATGTTGGCGGCAGGGCCGTTGAAGGTCGACTGGAACTGGTCGACGATCGCGGTGGTGAACGTGTCGAAGCGGATGAAGACATAGAGGCCATATTCGGCAAGCAGATGCAGGCCGACCAGCAGCGCGCCGCCGCAAATGGCGAGCCTGAGCTGCGGCAGCACCACGCGTGCGAATACGCGCCACGGTCCGAGGCCGAGCGCTGCGGCTGCATCCTCCAAAGCTGGATCGAGCCGGCGCAGCGATGCCGCGATCGGCAGATAGAGGAACGGGAAATAAGCAAGGACCGACACCAGCACGCCGGCCCACAGGCCGTGCAGTCCCGGCACCAAGGTAATCCAGGCATAGGAGTGCACGAAAGCGGGGATGGCGAGCGGCGCCACCGCAAGCCAGGCCCACAGCCGAGCGCCGGGCAGGTCGCTGCGCTCGGTCAGCCAGGCCAGCGCTATCGACAACACAAGCGCGATCGGCACGGTGAGCGCCACCAGCAGCACGGTGTTGACCAGGAGCTCGCCGACGCGGGGCCGGAAGATCAGGGACGAGACGGTGTCCCAGCCGGTCTGCACGGCGATCCAGATGATGAAGGCAAGCGGCAGGAGCGACAACAGCGAGACAACAATGGCGGCGAGCACGATCCAGGACATGGGCTGCCGGCGGGACCGCCTGGCTGCCGTGCTCGGGTCTGCGAGATCGACCGCAGATTGCATCAGCTCGGCCGCGCCACTGCCGCCGGGGCGAGGGCGTCCGTAGCGCCGGAGGCGCTGCTAGAAATGCAATGTGTCGTCATGGACGATGCCATCTCGAAAACAGAACGCTCCTGCGGAAAGGCCCGCAGGAGCGCAGTCGTTGCCCTTTTAGGACGAACACGGACTAAAGCAAGCCGGCTGCCGTCATCAGGTCGGTCACCTTTCTAGAGTTCAGTGTCGCCGGATCGACCTTCGGCGCCTGCAGATCGGCCAGCGGCACCAGCTTCGCGTTGGACGGAGCGTCCTTGCCGACTGCGTATTCGAAGGATGTGCCGGTCTTCAGCACGTCCTGGCCGCCCTTGCCGGTCACCCATTTCAGGAACGCCTGGGCTTCCTTCGGATGCTTGCTCGAGGCCAGCACGCCGCCGCCGGAAATCGAGACGAAGGCGCCGGGATCCTGGTTCTTGAAATAGTGCAGCGCGACATTCTTGCTGTTTTCGCCGGTCTTGGCCTGATCGCCGAAATAGTAATAGTGGTAGACGACACCACCTTCGATTTCGCCGGCATTGACCGCCTTCATCACCGTGCCATTGCCTTTGTAGGCGGTGAAATTCTCCTTCATGGCCTTCAGCCAGTCGGCGGTTGCGGCTTCACCCTTGAGCTCAAGCAGCGCGCTGACGATGGCCTGGAAATCGGCGCCCGACGGCGAGGCGGCCCAGCGGCCTTTCCAGCTCGGATCGGCGAGATCGATCATCGATTTGGGCAGCTGGTCGGCGGTGAGCTTGGTCTTGTTGTAGGCAAAGACGGTGCTGCGCGCCGCGACACCCACCCATTTGCCGCTGCTCGGCTGGAATTCAGCCGGGACCTGGGCCAGCGTGTCGGCGTCGACCGGCGCGAAAAGGCCCGCTGCCTCGACCAGGGTCATGGCCGGGGAGTTTTCGGTCAGGAACACGTCGGCCGGCGAAGAAGCGCCCTCGGCGACGATCTGGTTGGAGAAATCGCTGTCGCCGCCATTGCGCAACGTGACCTTGATTCCGGTTTCCTTGGTGAAACCTTCGACCCACTCCTTGGCGAGGCTCTCATGCTGGGCATTGTAGACGATGATGCCGGCGTCCGCGGCCATAGCCGGGCCGCCAATCAAGCTCACGGCCAGCGCGGCAGCGCCGGTCAAAGTGGAGAGGGCATATCTCATGGGCGTCGTCCTCGATCTGTCTGGTCTGGTCTGGTTACGCCTGCACCTACCGATACCTGATTAGCATAGTCAACATTGGCGGGCTGCTTCAATCGGTCGCCGCCCCCGCAAACTTTCGTGATTTTGCGGCACTTTGGCTTGGACATTATTTCGTTGGCCACGTAACAAATCAGCGCCGAGGCGCGAAGATCGGGGAGTGAACTCTTGTGAGCGGCAAGGATGAGGCCGAGCTTTCCCGGCTGATGCGGGCCGCGATCGCGGGAGATGAAAGGGCTTACGCCGACTTTCTGCACCGGATCGCCGCGCTTGTTCGCGGCTTTGTCAGGCGCAAGATCGTACAGGGCGGGGTCGATCCCGAGGATGTCGTGCAGGAAACCTTGCTGGCCATTCATGTGAAACGGCATACCTGGCGCCAGGACGCGCCGGTGCTGCCGTGGATCTATGCGATCGCCCGCTTCAAACTGATCGATGCCTTTCGGCGGCGCGGACGGCGTATCGAGATCGAGATCGACGAGATCGCCGAAACTTTTGCCGAGCCGGAAGCCGAGACCGTCAGCGAACGTGACATCAACCGGGCGCTGGACGGCTTGCCGCCGGCGCAGCGTTCGGTGGTCTCGGCCATATCGGTCGATGGCCGCTCGATCGGCGAGACGGCTGCCAAGCTCGGAGTCAGCGAGACGGCGGTCAGGGTATCGCTACATCGCGGGCTTGCCGCAATCGCCAAACGTTTCGGGCGGCAGTGACATGAGAACCGAAGATCTCATCAAGGCGCTTGACGCTGACGTGCGCAGCAAGGCGATGCCGCTGCGCTCGGCCTGGTGGATGGCGGCGGCTGCCGCTGCGGTGATCGCCGCGGTGGTCTTCTTCCTAACCATTGGTCCGCGCCCCGACATCATGATCGCAATGCACACGGTGCGGTTCCTGGCGAAATTCGTCTTCACGCTGGTGCTGGCCGCCACAGCTTTCGCACTGATCCGGGCACTGTCGACACCGGGCGCTTCGACGGCGAGAGCGGCAGCCTGGATGCTTGCGGCGCCGCTGCTTGTGGCCGTGGCCGTGGCTCTCGAACTGTTCATGGTGCCGGAGCCGATGTGGAGCACGCGCATGGTCGGTTCCAACATGATGATCTGCATGGGGTTCATCCCGCTGATCGGCATCGGGCCGCTTGCCGTATTCCTGTGGATGCTGCGCTATGGCGCGCCGACACGGCCGGTGCTTGCAGGCGCGGTCGCGGGCCTGCTAGCCGGGGGGCTGGCGGCGACCTTCTACGCTGCGCACTGCTTCGACGATTCGCCGCTTTTCGTCGCCACCTGGTATACGCTTGCGATCGCAGTCCTCGCCGGGCTCGGCGCGCTCGGAGGAAGGTTCTTCGTGCGCTGGTAACCGGGCCGACTGAGATCGCCGGCAATGATCACCGATCCTTAATCATGCCGGCAATTGTTTGCGGGCTAACCGTGTTGCCGATGGATCCGGCGCAACCTTTCCTTAAAATCGATCATCCAAGGTTTTCCGCAGAATTGTGTTGCGCACGGGGTGGGATGCACAGTGACGCGATGGAAACGAAAAAGCCTGCGGGCTGACAGTCACGTGGCTTTGGTGCTCGCGGCCGGTGGCTTTTGCGCCGCCGTCGTGGCGATGCTGCTGTCGCGGCTCGACGTCAGCGCCGATGTCCTGAAGCTCTGTCTGCTGATATCGGTGCCGGTTGCCGCCGTGGCCCTGATGCTCGCCGCTCTGTTCATTTACCGGATACTCGACGACCGCCGGCAGATCGCCGAGAGCGAGCAGCGCTTCCGCCGCGCCATGGAGGATTCGGCGATCGGCATCGCCATTGTCGGCCTCGATGGCCGTATCCACGAAACCAATCCGGCCTTCGCCGCCATGCTTGGTTACGGCAAGGCAGAGATCGAGGCGCTGACCTTCTTCCAGATCACGCATCCCGATGATGTGCAGATCGGCCGCGAGACGATGGACGGCATACGGGCGGGCACCACCAACGCCTTCCAGTTCGAAAAGCGCTACCTCAAGAAAGACGGCACCCCGGTGTGGGCGCATCTTGCCGGTTCCGTCATCCGCGACGAGAAGAGCGGCCGCCCGCTCTACCTCGTCTCGCAGATCGAGAATATCGACGCGCGCAAGCAATCCGACGCGCGCATAGCCGAAGCCGAAACGCGCTGGAACTTTGCCCTGGCCAGTGCCGGACAAGGCGTCTGGGATCTCGACATGCGCAAGGGCGGCACCACCTACTCCGCCACCTGGGTGAAGATGCTGGGCTACGCCGATGGCGAACTGGACGGCGATCCGGACCGCTGGCTGGAGATGATCCACCCCGACGACCAGGAGAAGGTGGCAGAGGCCGATCGCGCCCATCTGGAGGGCAAGACGCCGTTTTTCGAAGCCGAGTTCAGGATGCGTCACAAGGATGGCCATTGGGTCTGGATCCTCGATCGCGGCAAGACACTCGAGCGCGACAGCGAAGGCCGGCTGATCCGGGCCATAGGCAGCCTGACCGACATCACCCAGCGCAAGCAGACCGAGGAAAGCCTGATTGTGTCGGCGGCGGCGCTGGCGGACGAGAAGGAGCGGTTGAGGGTGACACTGCAGTCGATCGGCGACGCCGTCATCTGCACCGATGCCGCCAACCGCATTACCTTCATGAATCCGGTCGCCGAAAAGCTGACCGGCGTTGCCGGCGCCGAGGCGCTCGGCAAGACCCTTGGCCATGTCTACTGGGCAGTGGACGAGGAAACCGGGCAACGAATCGGCATGACGCGGCCGGCGCTCGGCGTCGCCGGCCCCGCCGATCAGAACAGCCGCGCCGTCCTTATCCGCCGCGACGACACGCGCTGCAGCATTCGCCAGGTGGTGTCGCCGATCATGAACGAACGCCAGGAGTTCTGCGGCCTCGTCATCGTCTTCCAGGATTTCACCGATGCGCGCGCCTTGCAGCGCCAGCTGGCCTACGCCGCCGCGCATGACGCGCTCACCGGCCTCGCCAACCGCTCAAGCTTTATCCGCACCATGGAAGAGCTGGTCGACCAGAGCCGCAAGGCCGGCGCGGCAAGACCAGCGGGCGAGCATCATTTCATGTTCATCGACCTCGATCATTTCAAGCTGGTCAACGACACTGGCGGCCATGCCGCGGGTGACGCCCTGCTGAAGCGGGTTGCCGACGCCATTCGCGGTGCGCTTGGGCCGGAGGATATCGTCGCCCGGCTCGGGGGCGACGAATTCGCCGTCATCCTTAAATCCGGATCGAGCCCCGGCGCCAGGATTGCGGCGCGCTCGATCATCGACGCCATCCGCAGCCTGCAGTTCACCTGGGACGGACGGCCGCATGCGATCGATGCCAGCATCGGTTTGGCGCCGATCCGTGCCAGTAGCGGTGAAGTCGACGAGATCATCGCCCGTGCGGATGCCGCCTGCTATGCGGCCAAGGCAGCCGGCCGCGGCTGTGTTTCCGTGGCAGCTGAAGACAATGGGTCAAAGGACCGGGCCGTGCCGCCGCTCGCGGCGGCGTCCTGAGGGCAGCGCTGGCTCTTCGTTCTGGTGGTTAGCGCGTCGGAACCGGGTGTTCGCCGCGATAGTCGTAGAAGCCGCGTCCGGTCTTGCGGCCGAGCCAGCCGGCTTCGACATATTTCACCAGCAGCGGGCAGGGGCGATACTTGGAGTCCGACAGGCCGTCATGCAGCACCTGCATGATCGACAGGCAGGTGTCGAGGCCGATGAAATCGGCCAGCTGCAGCGGTCCCATCGGATGGTTGGCGCCGAGCTTCATGGCGGTGTCGATGGCGTCGACCGAGCCTACACCCTCGTAGAGCGTGTAGATGGCCTCATTGATCATCGGCAACAGGATACGGTTGACGATGAAGGCGGGGAAATCCTCCGAGACGGTGATCGTCTTGTCGAGTTGCTTCACATAGGCCTTGGCGGCCTCGAAGGTCTGGTCTTCGGTGGCGATACCGCGCACCAGTTCGACCAGCTTCATCAGCGGAACCGGGTTCATGAAATGTATGCCGATGAACCGCTCGGGACGGTCGGTCTGCGCGGCCAGCCGGGTGATCGAGATGGACGAGGTGTTGGTCGCCAGGATCGCTTCGGGGTTTAGCTGCGGACAGAGCTGGGCGTAGATCTTGCGCTTGACCGTCTCGTCCTCGGTCGCCGCTTCGATCACCAGATCGGCACCAGCGAGATCGGCCATGGCGGGAGCCGCCGAAATGCGCGCCATCGCATCGTTGCGCAGCTTTTCGTCAAGCTTGCCGGAGCCGACCTGGCGGGCCATGTTGCCGCTGACTGTGGCGATGCCCTTCTCGATTCGGTCGGGAGAGACATCGTAGATCAGTACCTTGTAGCCCGAAAGCGCCGACACGTGGGCGATGCCGCCGCCCATCTGGCCCGCGCCGATGATGCCGATCGTCTCGATCTTGGCCATTTACTGCGATCCCGTCGAAAAAGGCCTTTACGGCCTGCTTTTTGTGCAGTGCAAACTAAAAGGGTGGGGCAGCTTCGTCTACCCCACCCCTTTACAATTTAATACGCTTTGGCAGAGAGCGTCAAAGCGCCTTTTGCAGCTCCGGCAGGATGACGAAAAGGTCGCCGACCAGGCCGTAATCGGCAACCTGGAAGATAGGCGCCTCCTCGTCCTTATTGATGGCGACGATGACCTTGGAGTCTTTCATGCCGGCAAGGTGCTGGATGGCGCCGGAAATGCCGACGGCGATGTAGAGATCGGGAGCCACGACCTTGCCGGTCTGGCCGACCTGCCAGTCGTTCGGCGCATAGCCGGCATCGACTGCAGCTCGGCTAGCGCCGACGGCGGCGCCGAGCTTGTCGGCGACCGGCAGGATGACTTCCTGGAACTTCTCCGAGGAGCCAAGCGCACGGCCGCCCGAGATGATGATCTTGGCCGAGGTCAGCTCCGGACGGTCGGTCTCCGACAGTCTGTTCTCGACGAAGGAGGAGAGGCCGGGATTGGCCGCCGCCTTGACGGTCTCGACCGCGGCCGAACCGCCTTCGGGCGCCGCCTGGAACGAGGCGGTGCGCACGGTGATCACCTTTTTGGCGTCGCTCGACTGCACGGTCTGGATGGCGTTGCCGGCATAGATCGGCCGCTTGAAGGTATCCGGCGAAACCACTTCGATGATCTCGGACACCTGCGCGACGTCGAGCAGGGCAGCTACGCGCGGCGCGACGTTCTTGCCCGAAGAGGTTGCAGGCGCAATGATGGTGTCGTAGGCGCCGGCCAATGAGACAACGAGTGCCGCCGTCGGTTCGGCGAGGCGCTCGGCCAGTTCGTCGGCCTCGGCGAGCAGCACCTTGCTGACGCCCTTCAGCTTGGCGGCAGCGTCGGCAGCGCCCTTCGCGCCCTTGCCGGCAACCAGCACATGCACGTCCGAGCCGATCTGCAGCGCCGCCGAGAGCGCCTTGGCGGTCTGGTCGGAAAGGGTTGCGTTGTCGTGTTCTGCGATGAGGAGAATGGTCATTTGTCTGTTCCTTTCCCGATCGCTTACAAAACGCCGGCTTCGTTCTTGAGCTTGTCGACCAGTTCGGCGACGCTCTTGACCTTGACGCCCGCCTTGCGGCCGCTCGGCTCCTCGGTCTTGATCACCTTCAGGCGCGGCTTGACGTCGGCGCCGTAGTCGGCCGGGCTCTTTTCGTCGAGCGGCTTCTTCTTGGCCTTCATGATGTTGGGCAGCGAGGCGTAGCGCGGCTGGTTGAGGCGAAGGTCGGCGGTGACGATCGCCGGCATTTTCAGTTCCACCGTCTGCAGGCCGCCATCGACTTCGCGCGTCACCTTGGCCTTGTCGCCGTCGAGCACCACCTTGGAGGCGAAGGTGCCTTGCGCCCAGCCGAGCAGCGCCGCCAGCATCTGGCCAGTCTGATTGGAATCGTCATCGATCGCCTGCTTGCCGAGGATGACGAGGCCGGGCTGTTCCGCGTCGACGACGCCCTTCAACACCTTGGCGACGCCGAGCGGCTCGGTCTGTTCGTCGGTCTTGACCAGGATGGCGCGGTCGGCGCCCATGGCGAGCGCGGTGCGCAGGGTTTCCTGCGCCTGCTGCGGGCCGATCGAAACGACGATGATCTCTTCGGCCTTGCCGGCTTCCTTAAGCCGGATCGCCTCTTCCACCGCGATCTCGTCGAACGGGTTCATCGCCATCTTGACGTTGGCGAGTTCGACCGCCGAACCATCGGCCTTAACGCGAACCTTGACGTTCGCATCCACAACCCGCTTCACGGGCACAAGGATCTTCATTTGCCTGTCACCTCTCCTGAGATATTCGGGCGCGCTATAGCAGCGTGCGCCACTGCAGAGTTGTCGAAAGCCGACATTCCTGACTGAATTCCGGCCAAACGGAATTCTGGCCGGACGGAATTCTGGTCGTCTGCCGCCTAACGGTGGCGCCCTCCGTAGTTGCGGTGACCTTGCGCGTCAATACATGTGCGCCACTCAAATCGGTTCAGTCCTGACCGGAAGCGCCACCGCGGCCCCAGCGCGTCGCCGGTTGCGTGGGCGCGGGATCGGCATGCGACGGCCCGGTGGAAACGGCCGGCTGATCGGCGGGCTCCGGTTCGCCGTCATCGCCGGCAAGTAGAGGCACGCCGCGGCTGCGCATAATGAGCACCAGTACGCCGCCGGCGATGATGCCGCCAATATGGCAGGCCCAGGATATCTGGTTTTCGCCGCCGGCGGCAAACATCACCACCTGGAAGCCGATCCACAGGATCAGTGGGATGAAGGCCGGGATGCGCAGCGGAATGCGGGCAAAGACCAGCACCCACACCTTCACCCGGGGATAAAGGACCAGATAGGCGGCGACGACCCCGGCGATGGCGCCGGAGGCGCCGATCAGCGGCACTTGCGAATCCCAGGCGACGAGCCCCTGGAAAGCGGCTCCGGCGATGGCGCACAGCAGGTAGAAGATGAGGTAGCGGATGTGGCCGAGCGCGTCCTCGACATTGTCGCCGAACACCCACAGGAACAGCATGTTGCCGCCGAGATGGAAGATATCGGCATGCAGGAAGGCATAGGTGAGGTAGCTCAGGCTCTCCGGAATGACGACGAATTCAGGCGAGAGCTCTGCCGTGTTGTGGACAACCGAAGGAATGAAACCGAGACCGAGCACGGCTGCGTTGTTGAAATTTTCGCCACCGATCGTGGTGACGAGAAAGACCAGCGCATTGGCCACGATCAGGCAGATCGTCACATATTGCAGCCTTATGTGGCGCAGCCTGTTGGTGTCGTACAGTGGGATGAACATGCCCCAAGCCCTCGTCCGCTTTCGAGAATATTCAGCGGTTCTTGCCGGGCACCCATAACACGTCGGCATTTCCGTTGTCATTGACCGCACGGGCGGCCACGAACAGAAAGTCCGAGACGCGGTTGATGTATTTCAACCCCTCGCGATTGACGTGCTCAGCCGGGTTCTGCGCCAGTGACACCATGATACGCTCGGCCCGTCGCGCCACGGTTCGGGCAAGGTGAAGCGCGGCGGCCGCCGGCGTACCGCCGTTGAGCACGAAGGATTTCAGTGGCTTAAGCTCCTTGTTGAGGAGGTCGATGTCTTTTTCGACGCGGTCGGTCTGCGAGGCGATGATGCGCAGCGGCTCGTATCCGAGCGGCTTGCCGTCATCGGGAACGGCGAGATCGGCGCCGAGATCGAACAGGTCGTTCTGGATGCGGGACAGCATGGCGTCGATGGCCGGATGGCTAGCCGCCGTGTGCAGGCGGGCGATGCCAATGCAGGCATTGGCTTCGTCGACCGTGCCATAGGCATCGACGCGCAGGTCGGATTTCAGCCTGCGCTCACCGGTGCCGAGGCCGGTGGTGCCGTCGTCGCCGGTGCGGGTGTAGATCTTGTTGAGCTTGACCACGCTCTGCCCCCCAATGCCGTCACTTGCGGGTGAAATACACCACCAGAAGGATCAGCGCCAAGGCCAGGGCCTGCAGCAGCACGCGCGCCTGCATCAGCTTGTTCGATGTCACGCTGGAACCGCCGCGCATCATGTTGATGAGGCCGCGTATAAGCACAATCAGCACGGCTGCCATGGCGAGAGCGACGAGAATTTTCAAGCTAGTTGCCATGGTCTGTTCCCAGTTCTGTTGCGGTCAGGCGCGTCTGGCCAGAACGCGGTAGAGCATCGATGCCGGCAGAATGCGCCTGAGCACCACGCCGACCTTAGCCGGCACTGTTACCACATAGTGCGGGCGCGGGCGCCGCGACAGAAGTGCATGGCGCAAAGCCGCATAGACCACCTCCGGCCCCTTTTTCAGCCGTGACTTGCTGCCGCCGGCCCTGAGCCGCGCCAGTTGCGCGGCATAGGCGACGCGGTGGACTGAATTCTCATGATCGATGTTTTTCAGAAACCAGAACAGCCCGTTGCTGGCGATTTTCGACGTCACTGGCCCCGGCTCGATCAGCGAAACGTGGATACCGCTGCCCTGCATCTCCTGCTGCATGCAAAGCATGAGACCCTCCAGCGCGTGCTTGGAAGCTGAATAGGCGCCGCGAAAGCGTACCGGCGCCAGGCCGAGGATCGAGGAGCAATGGACCAGGCGACCGTGCCCCTGGCGGCGCATCACCGGCACGATGCGCTGGGTGAGGTCGTGCCAGCCGAAGAAATTAGCCTCGAACTGCTCCCGCAATGCCGCAACCGGCAAATCTTCGACGGCGCCGGGCTGGGCATGGGCGCCGTTGTTGAACAGGGCGTCGAGGCGTCCGCCCGTACGCTCCAGCACCGATGCCGCAAGGGCTGCGATGGAGTCCGGCTCGCGGTAGTCGAGGTAAAACGCCTCGATGCCGTCGGCCTCGAGCATGGCGATGTCTTCAGGCTTGCGCGCCGTTGCGAACACGCGCCAGCCATCGGCCTTCAGCGCCCGGGCGCAATAGGCTCCTATTCCGGAAGATGCACCGGTGACGATGATGGTGCGCAACTCTGTCGCCGGCGGCATCATGGTTTGAGCAAGGGTTGCCATTTGACACAATCCCTTCCCATATTCGCGGCGTCGAGACAATCGAAGGGAACGCGGCTCTTGATGCGGAATATCGTCGTGCTGCGCCGCGTCCTCTATGACGCGCTTGGCCATTTCAACACCGACGACGGCTGGGCTATGGCCAGCCATCTGGCGATCACCTCGCTGATGGCGCTGTTTCCGTTCCTGATCTTTGCCACCACACTGGCGAGTTTCCTCGGCGCGCAGGCGTTCGCCGATACCGCCGTGCATCTGGTGTTCGACACCTGGCCCGAGCAGATCGCCAAGCCGATCGCACGCGAAGTGCTCAACGTGCTGACCGTGCGGCGCACCGACCTTTTGACCTATGGCGTGTTGCTGGCCGCCTATTTCGCCTCCAACGGCATCGAGGCGCTGCGCACCTCGCTCAACCGCGCCTACCGGGTCGCCGAGACGCGCGGCATTATCTACCGGCGGGTGCAGAGCATTTTCTTCGTGTTGATCGCCACGGCAGGGTTCCTGGCGATCAGCGTGCTGCTGGTCTTTGCGCCCTTATTGGCGCGGCTGGCGGAAGCCCATTTCGAGTGGATCAAACCCTATACCGGCACGATCACGCTGTGGCGCTACGTCATCGCCTCAGCGGTCATCATCGGCGGGTTGTTTGCTGTGCATTACTGGCTGCCGGCGGGCAAGCGCCGCTTCGTCTCACTGGTGCCTGGCATCGTTTTCACCCTGGCCGCATGGCTTATCGGCTCGACGATGTTTGCAACCTACCTCGACCATTTCTCGTCCTATGTGACGACCTATGCGGGGCTAGCCTCGATCATGATCGCAGTGGTTTTCCTCTATATGCTGTCGGCGATCTTCATCCTCGGCGGCGAACTCAACGCCGCGATCAGCCGCTTTCTCGAAGCGCGCGCCCGGGTCGGATGAGTCGATACCGGCCGGATTGAGGAACTGGAGAACTGGAGAAGGAGCACACAGCACCAGATTTCCTCAGGTTCCCCAGTTCTTCAATTCCTCAGTTCTCCCCTTGGCGGGCCGAGCCGTGGCCAGGCCAACGCCGAACGTCGCGATCGCCATGCCGACAATCTGTACAAGGCTGAGCTGTTCGCCGAACAGCGCCCAGGCGATAACAGCGGTGACGGCCGGCACCAGGTAGAACAGCGAGGCGACTTTCGACATCTCGCCGTCACGGATCATCACCATCAAGAGGAAGATGGCGCCGATCGACAGCACCAGCACCAGCCAGGCCATGGCAAAGATCAGCTCACCATTGATGATGACCGTGTGTGTTTCGAAGGCGAGCGAAGCCAGGATCATCAGGGCACCGCCGCCGATATACTGCCACATCGTCGCCGCCACCAGGTCGCCGCCCGAGGCATAGCGCTTCTGCCAGATGGTGCCGGCGCTCATACCCAGCACCGAGACCAGCGAAGCGGTCAGCGTTTCCGGCGTAACGCCGCCGCCGAGCGCGCCGAGCTTCGGCCACAGCACGATGACGACGCCTGCGAGGCCGACAGCGAGGCCGGCCCAGTGGCGTGGCAGGATGGCCTCGCCGAGGAACCTGCCGGCAAGCACGGCGGTGATCAGCGGCTGCAGGCCGACGATCAGCGCCGACAGCCCGGCCGGCATGCCCCTGTGGATCGCCCAGAACACCGCGCCGAGATAGACGCCATGCATGAGGATGCCGGCGACGGTGGCGTGAAGCGCTTCGGCCCTTGTGGCTCGCTTCGAGCCAAGCACGAGCATCAGGCCGGCGAGCAGCAAGGCGGCGATGACAAAGCGCACCGCCAGGAAAGTGAAGGGTTCCGCCCAGGGCATGGCATAGCGCGCACCGATGAAGCCGGTCGCCCACAGGACGACGAAAGAGGCGGGGATGAACCGCTTGAGACTGTGCATTTTTGGGGGAAGCCGTTTCGCGTCCGGGAAGAGGCCCGATTGGGGTGAAGAGTCAACTACGGCAATTGCTCTAATGCGGTTCAATCTGGCAAGCAAAGCGAAACAATTGATCCATAAGCTTGTTGGAATGTAATGGGTGGCCGAATTCAAAGGGCGGCGTCGGGGGCAATCGACTTCTGTCGATCGATCCGGCGACACCGCGTTTCGGCTTCGACGGGGAGCGCGCATGCTGTTGCATCTCGATACAAGCTGGCTGTTGATGACGGTTGCGAGCGTGGCCGTGTTCGGCTTCTTCTTCGGCTCGGCGCTCGACGCCATCATGCAGGAGGACGGCTTTGGCTCGACCGGCAACACGCTGCTGTTCACGCTTGGCTTTTTCGTCGCGATCATGGTCGCGAACGAGCATGGCATCGTCCTCAGAGATCTGAAGCTCGCAGTTGCCTGGGGACTGGGCGGTGCCTTCGCGTTTATCGGCGCGTTGGCGCTGCTCAAGGCGGGGCTGGCACGGTTATAGCCAGAGACCGACGAGTTGCCTGACATCGTCCGGCGAAGCGCCGGCCTGCCTGAGCGCGGCAAGGCCGGTGTCGCCAAAACTCTTCGACAGTTTACGCCCGTCCGGTCCGAGCACGAGACGGTGGTGGAAATAGTCCGGCCGGCCGAGGCCGAGCAGTTCCTGCAGCAAGCGCTGGATGCCGGTCGCGGAATACAGATCCTTGCCGCGCACGACATGGTTGACGCCTTGCAGCGCGTCGTCGACGACGACGGCCAGGTGATAGCTGGTCGGGATGTCGCGACGCGCGAGAATGACGTCGCCCCAGTCCTGCGGCCGCGCCTCTATAGTTCGCGTCGCCGATAACGTCTCGCCGGTGAATTCGCGCCAGGACAAATCCGTGCCGACGCGCGCCCGCGCCGCTTCGACGTCGAGGCGCCAGGCGAAGGGCGCATTGTCGGCGATCCGGCGGTTACGTTCGCTGATCGGCAGCGCCTTGTCGGCGGCGGGATAGAGCGGCACGCCGTCGGGGTCTCGCGGCCAGTCGCGGCCGCGCTTTTCACTGTCGGCGATGAAGGCCCTGATCTCGCCACGGCTCATGAAGGCGGGGTAGACGAGTTCCTCGCGGATCAACCGATCCAGCACCGCCTGATAGTCGGCGAAGTGCTTGGCCTGACGGCGCACCGGCCGTTCCCATTCGAGCCCGAGCCATTCGAGGTCGCGAAAAATGCCGGCCTCGAATTCCGGCGTGCAGCGGATCGTGTCGATGTCCTCGATGCGCAGCAACAGGCGGCCGCCGGCGGCCTTTGCCAGCTTTTGGTTCAGCAGCGCCGAATAGGCATGGCCGAGATGCAGTTCGCCATTCGGGCTCGGCGCGAAGCGGAATGTCAGGAGCGTCATCTCTGAGGCGGCAATCCGGTTGTGCAGCGGTTTTGCCAATTGCTACTTTGCTGCTCATCGGCGGACAAGGATACCATGCAACGCATCGCGACACTCGACGACATTGCGCGGGGGCTGGATGCGCTCTGCACAATCGACCCGCGGCTGGAAAAGGTGCGCGGCATGGCCGGCGAGGTGCCGTTGCGGCTGTCGGAGCCGGGGTTTCGTAGCCTTGCCTCGATCATCGTCTCGCAGCAGGTCTCCCGCGCCAGCGCCGATGCCATTTTCGGCCGGCTGGTCAAACTGGTCGATCCGTTGACGCCGCAGGCCATCCTTGCCGCCGGCGAGGACATGTTTCGCGAGGCCGGGCTGTCGCGGCCAAAGCAGCGCGGCCTGATCGCGATTGCCCAGGCCGTGACCGACGGGCTTGACCTGCATCACCTCTGCTCGCTTGACGCCGAAGAGGCGATCGCGGCCATGACAGCGGTACCCGGCATCGGTCCGTGGACGGCCGAAGTCTATCTTCTGTTCGCCGCCGGCCACCCCGATATTTTTCCCGCGCGCGACGTGGCGCTGCAGAGCGCGGTTGGCCATGCGCTGGGCATCGAGCCGCGTCCGCCTGAGAAAACACTCATCGCTCTGGCCGAATCATGGAGCCCGTGGCGAGGTGTCGCATCGCGGCTTTTCTGGTCCTATTATCGCGAAACCAGGGGCAGGGACGCCGCGCCACCGGCCTGAAACCGCAAAAAAGCATGAAAATCCTGCATTTTTGCCGCTTTTGGCGAGCGACAATCCGCTTCACATCCCTGTCATGTCGGGCTTACAGTATCCGCGCCGATCGGTTACCGCGCCGCGCATCCAGTGGATGCGCAAAGGAGGCGGTAGAGCTTTTGAAGTTGCACATGATCCTTTCCGAAAATCGAACTCGATTTTCGGGGTCATGTGCGAAACGAGGAGGTCAACAAGGTGACGGTTGCCGTATCTCCGGATGGGCTTCCTGCGCTGGTGCTGAATGCGGATTATCGTCCGCTCAGCTATTACCCCTTGTCGCTCTGGTCCTGGCAAGACGCCATCAAGGCGGTGTTCCTCGATCGGGTCAACATTGTCGCCGAATACGAGCATGCGGTGTCTTCGCCAACCTTCTCGATGAAGCTGCCCAGCGTCGTCAGCCTGAAGGCTTATGTGAAGCCGTCGAGGCATCCGGCCTTTACCCGCTTCAACGTCTTCCTGCGCGACCGCTTCCAGTGCCAGTATTGCGGCACGCCCGAGGATCTGACCTTCGATCACGTCATCCCGCGCCACCGCGGCGGGGCGACGACATGGGAGAATGTCGTTGCCGCCTGTTCGCCCTGCAATCTCAGGAAGGGTGGCATGATGCCGGCGCACGCCAAGATGTGGCCGCTGCAAAAGCCCTATCAGCCGACCGTGCACGATCTGCACAACAATGGCCGGCTGTTCCCGCCCAACCATCTGCATGAAAGCTGGATGGATTATCTATACTGGGATGTCGAACTCGAACCTTGAGACCGTTAGAGAATTCGGGAGGCTGGCCGTCTGGAGCAGCTTTCTGCGCTTACGGTGCTATCACGCTACCACGATCTCATATTGCACCAGCTCGAGCGCGCTCACTTATCAGCGGCTTCGCGTGTAAGGACCGGCTTCCCCCACTCCGTCGCTGCTTCGCAGCGCCACCTCTCCCCCCTCCGGAGGGAGAGGAAGGGAGCCTGTCGGAGGAGCGCTGGCTGCAATAGGCTTGCGCCTTTCCTCTACCCCGTCGATCGGGGGAGAGGTGTCTCGGCGAAGCCGAGACGGAGTGGGGGTCGACTTGGCTCGGACGTCGAAAAGCCGCGCCACGCGACTCAGCCTGCCGAACTTCTGCTCGACGCGCCGCTGGATCGAATTAGCTTAATCGCGCGAAAGCGCGCCGCGGAAGGCGACGGCGGCGAGGATGAAGCTGGCGATGGCGTTCCAGCCGGCCAGCGACAGGCCGAGAATGCGGAGTGCTGCCTTGTCGCAGGACGGCGGCACGAATTTGTCGAGCGCGTCGAGCACGCCCTTGCCGCCGGTGTCGACCGGGCCGGCGCCGGCGGTGCAGTCAGCCGGGCCTTGCCACCAGGCCCATTCGACGCCCGAGTGATAGACGCCGAGATAAAGGCCATAGAGCATCAGCAGGCCACCGATGGCGAGCAGGCCGCGCGTCAGCCATGCAGGCGCGCTGAGCATCGAGGCGATCACGGCCAGAAGCATCAGCGGGGCGCCGATGTAATAGGGCGTGCGCTGCTCCAGGCAGAGATGGCAGGGGATGTAGCCGCCAATGTGCTGGAAGGCGAGCGCGGAGCCGACAGTGGCGGCCATGGCGACGGCGAGAAACAAAGCGGTTCGCGTCCGCTGGCGTCTGGTGTCGGCAGTCATCGTAGCTGTCATGTTTCGTCCGTTGAATTCGCCGTCCGCCGGCATAGTCCTGAACCACCGCCCGCCTTGGGCGGTCAGAAGGCGTATTTGACCACGATATAGAGCAAAATCAGGGCGGCGGCGCCGGCGCCGACGATCAATCCCAAACGCTTCTCGATGAATTCCTTGATCTCTTCGCCATAGCGGCGCAGCAGCCACGCAAGAAGCAGGAAGCGAGCGCCGCGCGCCAGGATGGCCGATATGATGAAGACAACAAGATTGACGTGGAGGGCGCCTGCCAGAATGGTGACCACCTTCATCGGCGGCAGGTGGGCGGCGCCGGATGTGACGAGCAGCACCAGCATCAGCCCGGTGCCGGACGACTGCCACCTCTCGAACGTGTCGAGGCCGCCGAAGTGCTCCAGCATCGGCCGTGCTATCGTGTCGTAGGCATAGTAACCGATGAGCCAGCCGGCAATGCCGCCCAGCACGGACGCAACAGTGGCGGTCAGCGCGTAGCGATAGGCGCGTTCGGGCCGTGCCAACGCCATGGGCAGATACAAGACGTCGGCAGGTATGAAAAACACCGAGCTTTCGACGAAGGCGATGAAGGCCAGCCACCATTCGGCGGATTTGCGGGCCGCAAGCGACAGGGTCCAGTCGTAAAGTCCGCGAAGCATCGGCTCTCCTAATGCATGTCGCCCAGACGCAACGCGCTTTGATGCGCGCCTGTCTAGAAAGATTTTCCGCGCTGCACAATGGCAGGAGCTTCATGAAACCGAAAGGCGGGCTTTTGCCGCAAGGAGCGCACGGCCGAGCATTTGGCCAGTTGACGAACAGGCCCCCAACCGTATAGTCCGCGCCCATCCAGGCCTTTGGGCCGGAGCCCCTATGGCGGAATTGGTAGACGCGCTCGACTCAAAATCGAGTTCCGCAAGGAGTGCTGGTTCGATTCCGGCTAGGGGCACCATATTTTTGATGTCTCCCGACAATTTGTATGGCCTCGATATCGTTGCGGTTCGATAGGCCGCATTCCGTCAGGCAATCAGTCTGCAAACTCGAGTTTGAGGACAGCGCGGCGGTCTTCATCCCGCTGGGGATTAGAATGGCCTGCAAGGGCTACGAGGAGCCAAACGCGGTTCGAAACGTCTCGCCGAAACCTGCCAGCGGCTTGCCGCAGCGGTGCCTGCAGCAAATGATAATACGGGTATTTTCGCGCAGCTCGGCCCTAACCCAACGGGCTGTCATCGGTTCCGCAACAGCCGAAGGCCACAAATCCACACAACGGCAATCTTCGTCCAGGGCCTCCTGAGCGGGGAGTTTTTGGCGCGTCATGCCCCATTCCGCCGATTGCGTCGGAAGGGCTTTACTTTTCGGAAATTACGGATATTTTGTATCCATAAGGATATTAGATATCCTTAATTAGATGGAGCCGCGACCAGCACCTGAAAGCACGTCCGCATGGGTGGCTGCGAACGGGGTACGAAACATTGCCGGTGGAGCCGGCCTCCGTTCCAAACCGGTCAAAGGAGATAAGCATGAACCTGAACAACACCCCCCAACCCGGCAGGGCGGTACCCGAAGAGCTGGTTCCGTCGCGCTACGCGGTACGGGTCGGAGATATTGACGTGCTGGTGATCAGCGATGGAGTGCTACCGCTGCCAACCAAAATGCTGGGCCATAACGTGGAGACCGCCGTGCGGACAGCCTGGCTGGACGAGATGTTCCTGCCGCCGGACGCTTTCGACTGGTCGCTGAACGCGGTCGTGGTGCATAGCGGCGCGCAGACGATACTCATCGACGCCGGGCTGGGGTTGGACCCCAATTTGAACCTGCCGCGGGCCGGGCAGCTGGTCAAACGGCTGGAGGCCGCCGGCATCGATATCTCGTCCGTGACCGACGTGATACTGACCCATCTGCACATGGACCACGTTGGCGGGCTGCTCGTCGACGGGGTGAAGGAGCGCCTGCGTCCGGATCTGCGGATCCACCTGGCGGCCGCCGAGGTCAAGTTCTGGGAATCGCCCGATTTCTCCCACGTGGTCATGCCGACAGGGTTCCCGGACGCGCTTCGGGCGACCGCCACCCGGTTCATGAAAGAGTTCCGCAGCCAGCTGCAAACGTTCGATGAGGAGTACGAGGTAGCGCCGGGGGTGATCGCCACGCGCACCGGCGGCCACACGCCCGGGCACAGCGTGGTCCGAGTGGCATCCGGCGGCGACCGCCTGATGTTCGCCGGCGACGCTGTGTTCGCGGTCGGGTTCGAACATCCCGACTGGTACAACGGCTTCGAACACGACCCCGAAGAGGCAGCCCGCGTTCGGGTTCGTCTTCTGACGGAGTTGGCGGAGACCGGAGCGTCACTGGTGGCCACTCACCTGCCGTTCCCATCCGTCGGCCGGGTGGCGGTCGACGGCGACGCTTTTCGTTGGGTGCCGGCTTTCTGGGACTACTGACCCCTTGTGGGATTAAGATCGAACCGGGGCGCGGAGGCTTCAAGGCCGCGCCCCGGTCGGACGTTGGCCACAACCAAACCCCTTGCCCGCGGATGTGTCGAACGACGCGTGTCGCACGGGCTGCGAAAATGGAGACAGTCTATGAAAATCGTCATCATCGGCGGAACCGGCCTGATCGGTTCCAAAACCGCCGAACGCCTGCGCAAGCATGGCCATGAAGTAATTGCCGCTTCACCGAACACCGGCGTCAACACTATCACCGGCGAAGGCCTCGCAGAGGCGCTCAAGGGAGCCGAGGTGGTGATCGACCTGGCAAATTCACCGTCTTTCGAGGACAAGGCCGTGCTCGAATTCTTCCAGACGTCGGGCCGAAACCTGCTCGCGGCCGAAAAGCAGGCCGGCGTAAAGCATCACGTTGCGCTTTCCATCGTCGGCACCGACCGCCTGCCGGACAGCGGCTATCTGCGAGCCAAGGTCGCTCAGGAAAAGATCGTCCGGGAAGCCGGCATTCCCTACACGATCGTGCGTTCCACGCAGTTCTTTGAATTCCTCGGCGGCATCGCCCAGGAGGGTACGGTCGGCGATACGGCGCGCCTGTCGACGGGCTATCTTCAGCCGATCGCCTCCGATGACGTGGCCGACTTCGTGACCGACGCAGCCCTTGCCGCACCGGTCAACGGCATCATCGAGATCTCTGGGCCCGAGCGCGAGCGACTCTGCGATTTCGCCGCCCGGTATCTCAAGGCGATCGGCGACACACGCACCGTTATTGGCGATCCGGAGGCGCGCTATTTCGGCGCCAAGCTGCAAGACGGTTCCCTGGTCTCAGACAAGAACCCTCGCATTGGCCGCGTCGGCTTCGATCAATGGTTCGCCACAACAGCCAGAAGGTGACCCACATGCACCTGCCGAATTCAACGGCGCGACAACGGGGCTTTTGCCAGGCGGCCGCTGAAGATGCCCGTTCTCGGTCTTGGCGCGTCGGGAGGATTGGGGGACACGATCGGGATCCTGCTGCGTAACGTCGCAAGCGATGTGAAGACGGTCATCATCGCGGATTCGCGCCACTGGATCGCCGAGGAACAGCCGCAGCAGGTGATCGCGGCGCTGACCGATTTTATCCCGGCGCCGCCGCATTGAACCGCGCCGTCGGCCGCGACGAAGCGCGCTCATCCCGCCCGGTCCAGGACCCATTCAAAAGTGTCGTTCCATAGGGCAGGAAGCGTTTCCCGCGACAGCGTCTCCACCAGCTCGGCGAGGGTGACGCTGCGCAGTTTCTGGCGCCAGGCTTCGTCGGCCTCCCCCATGATGCGAGCCACTGCGCACGGGCCGCTGTCGCAATGACCCTTCGGGCGGCAGGGGTTGTTGGCGCGGATGTTTGCGCAGATGAAGGTCTGCGCTTTGCCTTCCACGGCCTCCACGATATCGAGGAAAGTCAATTCGCCCGGCGGTCTTGCGAGGCGGTAGCCGCCGGACGGACCCAGCGTCGAATGAACAAGCCCGGCCTGAGACAGAGACTGCAATGCCTTGGAAAGATATTCCTTCGGAAGCCCGTGCAATTCCGCCAATGCCTTGGTCGACAGATAGCGCCCCTCCGGCAGGCCGGCGAGGATGGCGCAGCAATGCAATGCCCACTCGACTTGGCTCTTTAGAATCATAAATCCGTTCCGAAAGTGGGAAAGTCAATCCATAATACGGATATTAAATATCCCTATTTTGATCGCCTGTAAACGCGGGGTGAAATCCTCCGCTTCCAAGAGGCGTCGAGGTGTCGCGACGCCTACCGCATATTTCCCGTATGGCCCTGCGAATACCGTCCCGGCTGCGGCCAGACCGTCAGGCCGTGCGGCTCGGCGCCGACCCGGAATTTGGTGACCGCGCCTGATGTCGTGTCGATCATGTAGGCGGCGCTGTCGAAGCGGCCGGACAGCCATAGTTGTTTGCCGTCGGCGCTGACATTGCCCATGTCGGGGCTGCCACCGCCGGGGATCGGCCAAAGCGCTACGACGGAGCGGGTGGCGAAGTCGATCACCGTCACGCTGCCCGGCCCCTTTGCCTTGCCCTGCTCCATCTTGTGCGAGCCGCGATTCGACACATAGAGCCGCTTGCCGTCGCGGCTGACGACGAAGCCATGAGCCCCGATGCCCGTCGGGATGAAGCCGATTTCCTTGAAACTGTCGCCGTCGACGAGGAAGACGCCGTCATTCATCATGTCGGCGACATAGAACACCTTGCCGTCGGGCGAGAGGCGGATGTCCTGCGGCATGCCCATTTTCGAGAAGTCGAGATGGCCAAGAACCTTCTGGTTCTTCAGGTCGATCTTGGCCAGGCCGCCATTGCCGTATTCGCAGGTGAAGATCGCGTAGGAACCGTCGACCGAGAAATCGGCGTGGTTGATGCCGGCGCAGGTCGGCGTCGGCAGGCTCCATTTCAGAGCCATGGTGTGTGGGTCGCGGAAATCGAGCCGCTCCAGGGCTTCGTCGACGACGATGGCCGCGCTGCCATCCGGCATGAAGTACAAATTGTAGGGATCGTCCACCGCGATCTGCGGGCCGGGCTTGCCGGTCATCGGGTCGATCGGCGTCAGGCTGCCATTCTTGCCGGTGCCATTGTTGGCGACCCAGAGCGTCTTCAGGTCCCAGGACGGCACGACGTGCTGCGGTTTGCTGCCGACCGGAAATCTGTCGACTTCCTTCAGCGTCATGGTGTCGATCACCGTGACGCTGTTGGAGGAGCGGTTGGGCACATAGACGCGCGGCAGTGCGCCCAGCGTGGCCGGGCCGAGATGGCCGGCGCCGGTGTGGCTATAGATGTTGGTGGGCGGCGCGGGCTCGCTGCAGTCCTCGGGACAGCTATCGGCCCAGGCTCGAGCGGGCAGCAGTGCAAGCAGGAGGACGGCCGCACAGGGACCGGCGTGACGCAAAAAGGTTTTGATCATTGGATGCTTGTCGTGAAGGTCGGCAGAAATTGCCGCCGCGACCCATAGCTTGGGTTTTGCCATTGATCCAGCGGCTTTTCTCAAGGCTCCCGCGGGGTGCACGGCCTAGCGTCGTCCCAGCAGACTCTTCATGCGGTTGCGCAGGATGCGCGCCATGTTGCGGGTCTCGCGGTAGAGATGCAGCTGCGAGGCGGCCTGGCGGGCGAGGCGGTCGGCATCCCGCGTCAGCCCGATCACCAGCGAGCCCATCGGCTTGCGCTCGCTCCATAGCCGGCTCATCACCGGATGGTCGGGCACGGCGCAGGAATCGGTCATCATGATGTTGGGGTCGTCGAGATGCTGTCTGGTCACTTCGATCATCAACAGCGTGCCCGGCGAATAGGTGGCCAGCGTCTCGTCATAGGCCGTCTTCCAGGTGTAGGCGACGCCGGCCTCGACGAAAACGACCAGGCAAGCGATGGTGCGGCCGTCCAGCGTCAGCGAATGGATGCGGCACATATCGTGTTCGGCCAGCCGGTGCACGGCCTCGCGGGCGAAGGCGGCGCGGTAGCGGTCGATGGCCATGGCGGTGCGCTCACGGCCCTTCCAGCCGGCGGCCTCCAGCGTCAAAAAACTTTCGATGGCGTAGCGGATCTCGTCGGGGCCACGAGCCACGACATGTTCCAGTTTGCCGAGATCGCCCAGGCGCCGCTTCAGGCGGCGGAATTCGCGATAATGATGCGCGCGCAGCGATGCCTTCAGGTAGGCTTCGCCGTCGGCCTCGCTTTCGAGCACCGGCCGGTCCGCCTTGCCGGTGGTGACCATTGTCAGGCCGCGCGTCTCGGCAACGGTGGCAAGCACGCTGGCCAACGGGCCGTCGAGCCTTATGTCGGGCAGCACGAAGACTTTCGGCAGCTTCAGGTGCGGCCGCGACAGCATGCCGAAGAAATCCTCGACGACGCCGATGGGGTCGTCATGGTCGACCAGCGGCGTGCCGATCGGGCCGAACGGGCTCGACCAGGTGCGCATGACCGGAACGCCGAGCGGCACGGCCGGCCGTTCGACCGAGAACGGCACCAGCAGCCGCAGCCGGTTGCGGTATTCGTCGCCGTCGCGGATCACCGCCAGCCGCACCTCGCGATCCTCCAGCCGAGGCATGGCCGGCGCCAGGAAGCGTGGGTTGAAGAACACGTTGGGCTCGACCGTGCGGGTGCAGAGAAAGTCGAGTTCCTCAACCAGGTCGAAGCCGGCCGAGGCCGGGTAGACCGCAAGTTTGCGCTGCGGCCGGTTGTTGGCCAGAATCTCGAGATGCGCCGGATCGGCGTCGCGCGCCAGGCCGGCAAGGCCCGACACCATGGCGCCGGCAGTACCGCCGCTGGTTTCCTCGATCAACGGGGTGGCGGCCATCAGGCGGCTCTCTTGGCTGCGGGAACGAAGATCAGCATGACGATACCAAGCTTGCGCCAGACGGTGAAGGACAGAGCGCTGGCCTCGAAGACCATGGCAAGGCTGGTGGCGATCGCCGCCCCCCACAGGCCGAAGAGCGGGATCAGCACTATGTTGAGACCGATGTTGAAGGCCAGCGTCATGGCATAGACGGCGGCACAGATGTTCTGGTTGCCGCTCATCGTCAAAAGGCTTTCGCAAGGGCCGACGGCGGCGCGCGCCACGACGCCGAACACCAGCAGGAACAGCAGCGGGTAGCCAGCGGTGAATTCGGGGCCGAACAGCACCAGCATGGGCTCGCCCAGCAGCAGCACCAGCAGCGCCATCAGCAGCGACGGCCAGAAGGTCCATGACACCGTCTCGCGGGCGAAGGCGGCGAGCTTTTCCGGTTCGCCGTGGGTGAACTGCGCATAGCGCTGGGCAACGCCGGCCTTGACCGAGAAATAGACGAAATGCACCAGCGCCAGCGTCTTGACGGTGGCGAAATAGACGGCGACGTCGTTGGGTTGCAGATAGGCGCCGACCATCAGCACATCGGCGTTGGTGAGCAGGAAGAAGAAGCTTTCGACCAGGAAGATCGGCAGCGAGACGATGAACCACTCGCCGAAATGCACCTTCATCGGCCCGGCCGGGATATTCTTGCCCATGCGCGAGGTGACGCCGATGAGCTGGGCGAGCGTGGTGGCGTAGGTGGCGGCGATCGAGGCGAAGATCGCCGTCCTGGCATCGGGCGCATAGCCCATCGCCAGCATCAGCGCCATCAGCGCCAGGATCAGCACCGGCCGCACGAGATAGGTCGGCGACAATGCAAACAGTGCCCAGGAATTGGCCCGCGACTGGCCTTGCAGCAGGTCGCCCATGGCAATCATCGGCAGGCAGAACAGGCCGAGGATGAAGGGGATGACATAGTAGTTCTCGATCCAGTCCGAGCACAGCCAGACGCCGAGTGCGCCCAAGCCGGCGATTGCGGTTGAGGCAATCAGCACGAACAGGCGGCTGGCGACCACGATGCCGCGCAGTTCGGCCAGCATGTTGCGTTCGCGATATTCGGGGATGAAGCGGATGACCGAGGTGTGGAAGCCGAGGCAGGCGAGGTTGCCGACGATGACCATCGTCACCCAGACGAGGACGAAGATGCCGTATTCGAACGAGCCCATCCAGCGCGCCATCAGCACCTGGCTGATAAAGGCGATGACGGCGCTGACGATGCGGATGGCAAAGGCGATCAGCGACATGCGCCCGGCTTCGCCGCGCTCGTCGGCGGTGAACAGCACCGCATCGATGCGGCCAAGCAGCGGCCCCATGCGCAGCGCCAAGCGCTGCGGCAAGAACCGCCCGGCCGTCGTCGCCGCGGAAAAGCGCACCCCGATGTTTCTCCGTTTTCCGCCTCGTTTCAAGGTTTTCGGTGTATCCGAAACACCTTAAGAAAGGGTGGGGGGCGGGTGCGCCAATCAGCCAAGGACAGTCGCATGTGCAAAGTCCATCGCTCGCGCGCCGGTGCGAAACAAAAGGCGAGCGAACGCCGGGGAAGACTGGGGAGCCGGTCGGCGTTGCGCTCACCCCTCCCCCCGCCAAGGGGGAAGGCCGGGCACCGGGTGTGTCCGGTGCCTGAGGTGCTACAAGGGGAGCGCTACATCCCCTTCATCGCATCGCACGACACGTTGGGGTTCATGTCGGCGAAGGCGCCGGTCGGGTTCTGTTTCCAGGCCCAGACATGCAGTTCGTAGAATGGGCCGAGGCCGTAGCGGTTCGGGGCGCTGTTGAAGTTGAACAACTGGCCTTCGAGCGAGGCCGGCCCCTTCGAGGTGATGTATTCGACCGCTATCAGCTTGAGGCTGCCGTCGGCCATCGGCTCATACATCACCGCCTCGGGCTTGGCGACATCGACGGCATCGTCCTTGAGATAGGCGCCGTTGACATAGTGGATGCCCATGGCGCCGCCGGTGATGCCGCTGGCGCAAGGGATCGGGGCGTAGCCTTCGGCTGTGGCGGCTGCCACATTCTCGAAGCGGCTATTGGCGGCGCGCACCTTTTCGGCCAGCGGGTTGGCGTCATGCGCCTGGGCGGCGGCACCGGCCGCGATCGAGATGGCGGCCAGGGCCGCGAAACGTGTCGTCCAAAGAGTTGTGGTCATGGTCTTTCGTCCGTTTGTTGACGCTTGAGGCGAGGACGGCCGATCGGGCCTGCGGAAACGCTCGCGGCGTTGGTTCAAGGTTTGGGGGAACGAGCTGTCGGTCCCGGTTCATGCGATGGTCATGCAGCCCCGGTTGCCGAACTTCTGGCTGTCGCCGCTAAAAAATCGTGCAAAATCAACGATTCCAAAAGTAGTATTGCCAGTATTCCTGCGGCACTTCCCGCTCCCAGAGCCCGATGTCGCGCCTCAGATAGTCGCCTTCCGGGGGCAGGCGCCGCCTTTCAGACAGATGCGCAGGCAGCTTCGTCGCGAACCGCCATAGACGGCCGAGCAGGGAATGGCCGGTCTTTCCCAGGACAGGCTCGGCTCCACAGACCGGCAGGCCATCAGGCAGTTCGCCATGGCTGCGAAGGGCATTTTGATGCTCATCATTGTAGCGACCGATAGTGCGATCAGAGGTAAAAGTAAGGGTCAAGAACCCGCACCTCCGTGATCCTGTCGACCGGCAGCGAGTTCTTCTGGGCGGTGCTCCGGATCGCATCGGGCGAGGGCGCTTCGTAAATGCAGAAGCTGCGCTTCTTGTCGGGTGTGACGAAGGACTGGATCCAGGTGACGCCCTTTTCGGCATTGCGCATGACGACGCCGCCCACCGCGGTGGCGCCGATGTCGGTCATCGGTATGTTGAGGCCGTCCGGAAATGTCCGTTCAATCAGATAGCGAGGCATGGAAGGCTTCCTTTTCCATTGATTCACGCTCGATCGGAGCGCAGCTGGACGTTGACCACGCCGTGCCGGCCCGCGCATCGGAACGATTCCCCATATTTGGCGGGACGATTCCCTATGTTGGCGTCGTTCTTTGTGGAGAGAGTCACGGCAATGTGTGCAAAGTCACATTGCGCCGCTCTCTTCCCGGGCTATCGTGAGCGGCCCGCCATGGTGGGAAAACTCCGATCATAAGAGACGATGATGACGATGCTTCTGGAACGGCAGACGCAGCTGCAGCAGCTGGAGAGCCTGCTTGGCGATGCAATAGGGGGCCATGGCCGCGTTGCGGTGCTGGCGGGGGAGGCGGGCGCCGGCAAGACGGCGCTTGTCGAGGCGTTCGCGGCCCGTGTCGGGCAGAGCGCGGCGACGTTGCGCAGCGCTTGCGAGGATTTGTCGATTCCCGATCCGTTGGGGCCTCTCTACGACCTGGCCCGTGAGGCGCAATGGGGGCTGCCGCGCGCAATCGACGCCCGGCATGGACAGAGATTGCCGCTGTTTTCCGATGCGCTCGACGCCTTCGCGGCGAAAGGACCGAGCCTGCTTGTGATCGAAGACCTGCATTGGGCCGACGATGCGACGCTCGATTTCGTGCGCTTCCTCGGCCGGCGTATCGCCAACACCCAGATCCTGCTCCTGGTGACCGCGCGCACCGACCGCAGCGAGGCCCAGGTCAGGGTCCGCCGCGCGCTGGGCGAAATCCCTGCAGGCAGCGTGGCGCGCATCGACGTGCCGCTGCTCAGCGAGGCGGCAGTGCTGTCGCTGGCCGATGCGGCCGGCCGCGACGGCGACGCCATCTACCGGGCGACTGCCGGCAATGCCTTCTTCGTCACCGAACTGCTGTCAGCCGAAAATGAAACGGCGTTGCCGGCAAGCGTGCGCGACGCCGTACTGGCGCGGGCAGAGCGGCTGTCGCCGGGGGCTCGCGCAATGCTCGACGCGGTGTCGGTGTTTCCGCGCCGGGCCGACGCCTGGGCCCTGCAGGGCCTGTGTGGCGTGACCAGCGCCGGCCAGCTTGCCGAGTGCGTCGCCAACGGACTGCTCGACGATCTGGGCGACAGCTACGCCTTCCGCCACGACATTGCGCGGCGCGCCATCGAAATGATGCTGACGACCTCGCACAGACGGCAGTTCAACCAGCGCGCTTTGGCTGCGCTGCTCGAAAATGGCGACGTTTCCACCGGCCGCCTGGTCCATCATGCGGTCGAGGCGAACAATCTGGAGGCAGTGCGTGCACTCGCACCGATTGCCGCCCGCGAGGCCTCGCGTGTCGGCGCCCACCGCGACGCCGCCGGATACTATGAGGTCGCGCTACGGCATGTGGACTGCCAGCGGGCGGAAGACTGCGCGTCGCTCAACGAGAGTTATGCGTTCGAGTGCCATCTTATCGGGCGGATCGACGAGGCGATTCAGGCGCAGACCCATGCGCGCAATCTGCATCAGGCGAACGGAAACAGGGCGAAGGAAGGCGACAGCCTGCGTTGGCTGTCGCGCCTTGCTTATCTCGCAGGCGACCGAGGCGCCGCCGACAGATTTGGCGAAGATGCGGTCGCGCTGTTGGAAACCGTGCCTGCCGGCCCTGAATTGGCCATGGCCTATTCCAATCTGTCGCAACTGGCGATGCTGGCCGAGAGGCCGGACAAGGCGTTGAAGCTTGGCGAGAAGGCCGTCAGCCTGGCGGAGCGCATGAACAGGCCCGACATCGTCTGCCATGCGCTCAACAATGTCGACGCCGCCGGGCAATGGCTGAATTTTGCCAAGGGGCGTGCGGATCTCGCCCGCAGCCTGGAAATCGCGCTGGAGCAGAACCTTCAGGAGCATGCGGCGCGCGCCTTCACCAACAGTGCCTGCACCGAGATGAACCAGCTCGGCTTCAGCCAGGCGCAGGCCTTTCTGGAACGCGGCATCGATTACTGCGTCGACAATGATCTCGTGACCTGGCGCGACTATATGCGCGGCGTAAAGGCGCAGCTGTTGCTGCGCCAAGGCCATTGGGAAGACGCTGCCAGCGAGGCGCTTGACGTGCTTTCCAGTGGCCAGACTGCGATGCTGGTTCGCTATCCCGCCGTGGTGGCGCTGGCGAAATTGCGGATGCGGCGTGGCGATCCGTCAGCCGAGCCGCTATTTGCCGAAATGATGCTGTTCCTGGAAAAAGGCACGGAGCTGCAGCGCCTGATGCCTTATGCGGCTCTCATGGCTGAGCAGGCATGGCTTGGCCAGGGCGACAGGGACGCGGCCTTGCTGCTGATCGATCGTGCCGAAGCCATGGCGCCAACAAGGGCGGTTTTCGCCGAGCTGGCCGCATGGCGGCGAATGCTGGCTCCAGACCAGGATCCGGGCGACATATCAGGCATGGCCGAGCCCTATCGCCTGCTGCTGGCCGGCGACTGGCAGGCGGCCGCTGCACTCTGGGACGAATTGCAAGCGCCGTACGAACGCGCGCTTGTGCTCACCCAGGGCGACGAGGAGGCGCAGCGCACGGCGCTGGAGATTTTCGAGAGGCTCGGAGCCAGGCCGCTCGCCCAGCATGTGCGTGAAACGATGCGTCGCAACGGCGTCAACAACATTGCCCGTGGCCCGCGCCGCTCGACGCGCGCCAACCTGGCCGGCCTCACCTTGCGCCAGATGCAAGTGCTGCAGCTGATCGAACGCGGCCTCTCCAACAAGCGGATCGCCGAGCAATTGACGATTTCGCCGAAGACGGTCGATCACCACGTCTCGGCGGTGCTGGGCAAACTGGATGCGGTGTCGCGCGGCGAAGCGACTGCCGCGGCGCGCGACTCAGGATTGTTGTGAGATCTGGTTCAGCGGGCAGGGAAACGGGCAGACGTCGGGCGCTGCCCCTCATCCGGCCCGGCGGGCCACCTTTTCCCCGTAGAGCGGGGAGAAGGAAGAGGCGTTACGCAAACGCGCCGTGGCAGTGCTTGTATTTCTTGCCGGAGCCGCAGGGGCAGGCCTCGTTGCGGCCGACCTTGCCCCAGGTTGCCTGGTTGTTCGGGTCGCGGTCTTCGGGAGCGACGATGGCGTTGCTCTCCTGGCGAACCAGAAGCGCCGTTTCGCCGCCCTGGAAGTCGTCCTCGCCAGTGGTGCCGTCGATGTGGCTGCCGAACATGTCCGGCGCTTCCGGAGGCGGGGCTTCGGCGGCCTGGCGGACCAGTTCGACGCGCATCAATTGCGCGGTGACGGCCTGGCGCAGATTGCCGAGCAGCGCCTGGAACAGCTCGAACGCCTCGCCCTTGTATTCCTGCAGCGGATCGCGCTGGGCGTAGCCACGGAAACCGACGACCGAACGCAGATGGTCGAGGTTGACGATGTGCTCGCGCCACAGATGGTCGAGCGTCTGCAGCACCACCGAACGTTCGACATAGCTCATCACGTCGGGGCCGAAACGCTCGGCGCGCTCCTTGGCGGCGGCGTCGGCGGCCTCGGTCAGGCGCTCGCGGATATCGTCCTCGGCAATGCCTTCTTCCTTGACCCAGTCCTCGACCGGCAGATCGAGATTGAGGAACTCGGCGACTTCGGCCTTGAGGCCGGCGACGTTCCACTGCTCGGCATAGGCGTTTTCGGGGATGTTCTTGGTGACGATCTCCTCGATGACCCCTTCGCGCATCTCGGCGATCGTTTCGGACAGGCCTTCGCCGTCCATCAATTCGATGCGCTGCTCGAACACCACCTTGCGCTGGTCGTTCGAGACGTCGTCGTATTTCAACAGGTTCTTGCGGATGTCGAAGTTGCGCGCTTCGACCTTCTTCTGCGCCTTTTCCAGCGCCTTGTTGATCCACGGATGGATGATCGCCTCGTCTTCCTTGAGGCCGAGCTTCTGCAGCATGCCGTCCATGCGCTCGGACCCGAAGATGCGCATCAGATCGTCCTGGAGCGACAGGAAGAATTTCGAACGGCCGGGGTCGCCCTGGCGGCCGGAACGGCCGCGGAGCTGGTTGTCGATGCGGCGCGATTCATGGCGCTCGGTGGCGAGCACGTAGAGGCCGCCGGCGGCCAGCGCCTTTTCCTTCAGGCGCTCGACATCGGCGTGGATTTCCTTTTCGCGCGCCTCGCGCTCGGGGCCCGCAGGCATGTCGCCCAGTTCTTCCTCGATGCGCATCTCGGCGTTGCCGCCGAGCTTGATGTCGGTGCCGCGTCCGGCCATGTTGGTGGCGATGGTGATGGCGCCGGGCTTGCCGGCCTGGGCGACGATGGCCGCCTCGCGCTCGTGATGGCGGGCGTTCAGCACCTCGAAATCCTTGAACCCTTCCTTGCGCAGGCGCTCGGCCAACTGCTCGGATTTTTCAATGGATGTGGTGCCGACCAGCGTCGGCTGGCCCTTGGCGCGCGCTTCCTTGATCTCCTTGACGATCGCCTTGTACTTCTCCTCGACCGTCCGGTAGACCTCGTCGTCCTCATCCTTGCGGATGACAGGCAGATTGGTCGGAATCTCGGTGACTTCGAGGCCGTAAATGTTGCCGAACTCCTCGGCCTCGGTCAGCGCCGTACCGGTCATGCCGGACAGCTTCTTGTAAAGTCGGAAATAGTTCTGGAAGGTGACGGAAGCCAGCGTCTGGTTTTCCGGCTGGATCGCGACATGCTCCTTGGCTTCGAGCGCCTGGTGCAGGCCTTCCGAATAGCGGCGTCCCGGCATCATGCGGCCGGTGAACTCGTCGATGATGACGATCTCGCCATTGCGGACGATGTAGTCCTTGTCCTTCTGGAACAGCCGGTGCGCCTTCAGCGCGTTGTTGACGTGGTGAACGATGGCGACGTTTTCGACGTCATAGAGTGACTCGCCCTTGAGCAGACCGGCCGCGCGCAGCAGGTTTTCCAGCTTCTCGGTGCCTTCCTCGGTGAAGATCGAGGTCTTCTGCTTCTCGTCGATCTCGTAGTCGGCCGGGCCGAGCTGCAGCATGAAGGCGTCGATGGTGTTGTACATTTCCGAACGGTCCTCGAGCGGACCGGAAATGATCAGTGGCGTGCGCGCCTCGTCGACAAGGATGGAATCGACCTCGTCGACGATCGCGTAATTGTGGCCGCGCTGCACCATCTGGGCGCGCTCATACTTCATGTTGTCGCGCAGATAGTCGAAGCCGAGCTCGTTGTTGGTGGCGTAGGTGACATCGGCGGCGTAAGCGACGCGGCGCTCCTCGTCGGACAAACCGTGGACGATGACGCCGACCGAGAGGCCGAGGAATTTGTAGACGCGGCCCATCCATTCGGAGTCGCGCGTGGCGAGGTAGTCGTTGACGGTGACGACATGGACGCCCTTGCCGGCCAGCGCGTTGAGATAGACCGGAAGGGTGGCGACCAGGGTCTTGCCTTCGCCGGTGCGCATTTCGGCAATGCCGCCATTGTGCAGCACCATGCCGCCGATCAGCTGGACGTCGAATGGGCGCATGCCAAGCACGCGGCGGGACGCCTCGCGGGCGGTGGCGAAAGCTGGCACCAGGAGGTCATCGAGCGTGGCGCCGTTGGCGAAGTCCTGGCGGAATTTCTCCGTGCGCGCCTGAAGGTCGGCGTCGGACAGTGCCCGCATCTCGTTTTCCATGGCATTGATCGCCTCGACGCGAGGCCGGGTCGATTTGACGCGACGATCGTTGGAGGAACCGAAAACCTTACGGGCGAGACCGCCGAGACTGACCATCCAATGGTCCTTTCGATAGAATTCTCAATCTTGAGATGAGCGCCGGCCGGCCCCATCAATTCCGCGTGAAACGCAGACAAACGCAAAAAGCGCCCGGAAAACGGTTCTGGACGCAAAGTCGTTGGACAGATAAGAGGGGGCTCAACTGATGTCAACGCCGCGTTAGCCCCATGGGCAGCGCCAAATTCCGCCACAATCCGGCTGATCTGCAAGCCCGACCAATCCCCCCTTGGAGTTAATCTTGATGTCCTTACTGTTTCGCCGTGCGTCGCTCGCCAGCCTTGGCCTGGTCTTCGGCCTGTCGGCTCTTTCGCTGTCGCCTGTCATGGCGCAGGAAGCCGCTCCCGCCCCGGCCGATGCTGCCGCGCCGGCCGCCGCACCCGTCGATCCCAACGCGGTCGTCGCCACCGTCAATGGCGAGAAGCTGACCGAGGCGGACCTTGGGCTTGCGGAGGGTGAGCTGTCGCAGCAGTTCGCGCAGTTGCCGCCCGAGCAGCGCCGCGCCGCCGCCCTCTCGGCGGCCATCGAAATTCGCGTCATGGCCGCCCAGGCGGTCGCTACCGGGCTCGACAAGGATCCTGAATTCCAGCGCCGCATGGCGTTCCTGCAGCAGCGCGCGCTGCATGGTGAGATGGTGGAGAAGGGCGTCGTCAACAAGGTCACCGACGCCGAGGTGCGCGCCCGCTACGACCAGGAAATCGCCAGCACGCCGCCGGTCAATGAGGTTCATGCCCGTCACATCCTCGTGAAGACGAAGGAAGAGGCCGAGGCGATCATCAAGCAGCTCGACGGAGGCGCCGATTTCCAGAAGCTCGCCAACGAGCACACCAGCGATCCCTCCGGAAAGACCAATGGTGGCGATCTCGGCTGGTTCGGACCTGGCCAGATGGTGCCCGAGTTCGACAAGGCGGCATTCGCGCTCGACGTCGGCAAATACACCAAGGAGCCGGTGCAGTCGCAGTTCGGCTGGCACGTCATCAAGCTCGAGGACAAACGCGTCAAGCAACCGCCGGCGTTCGACGACGTCAAGGACCAGGCCAAGCAGGCGGTTATCCGCGACAAGTACTTCGCGCTGGTCAAGCAGCTGCGCGGCGCCGCCAAGGTCGAAATCCCCGACGCCAATCTGAAGAAGGCTGTCGACACGATGGAAGCGGGCAAGTAAGGCCAGCATCGAAAAGCATGCAAAAGGGCGCCGTTTGGCGCCCTTTTCGTTTCGAGCCTTGGCTGGCGGAAGTCAGCGATAGTGGGTGGAAGCCTTGAACGCCGCCGGATCGCCAGCGGCAAGGGCACCGGTGAATTCGGGGATGCGCACCAGGAGCATCATCGCCCAGAACAGCGGCCAGTCCGTCCAGCGGCAAAACGCCGTGCCGACGGCCTGCGCCGTCTGCCGGTTTTCCTTGAAGGACGTTCTCACCGCCCGGCAGGCGAGGCCCAGCCTCGAACGTCGGCCCTTCGACAGCAAATCCATGCGCGCGAATTGGTAGCCCTTGTTGCGCCTGACATCCCAGATGAAGCCCAGCCCCTCATAGGCATGGATCGAGACCGCCTCGGTGGCCACCTCCATCGCTACGCCATCCTTCAACATCGCATGCTGCCGCAGATGCGAGGAGACGAAAGGTCCGTGGTCGGCTTCGAAGCGGTGGCGTTCGAGAACCGGCCGCCGGTACAGAGCGCCATTGTTGCTGACATGGATGATCTGGCCGTTGCGGTTGCGGCGTTCGATGAAGCCGCGGTCGAGCAGGGACATCACCCGCATCATCATGGTGTCTTGGTCATAAATGGTACGACCGGAAACCGCATCGATCTTCGGGTTCCTCTCGAAAGCTTCGTAGAGGATCGCCAGCCATCCGGGCCGCGTCAGGCAGTCGGCCTCGACGACAGCGACGAGGTCATGGCGGCAATAGGCCAGCGCGGCGTCTTTCAGTTGCGAGGACTCGTCGCTGTCATGCGTCGCGACGATCACCGAAGGGCAGGAAAAGGCCGGTTTGTCGGACAGTTCGGCTTCGATCGACGATGCGTGGCCATGCGGCGGCATGATGATGATTTCACCGGGCACGCCACGCGCATCCTGCGCATAGGCGCGCACTGCCCGACGCAGTTCGTCATCGCCATCGGGTGTCAGATAGTCGGAAACGATGACCAGGCTGACGGGCAGAATTGGTAACGCGTTTTCGGTCAAGTCGCCCCCCGGCGATAAGTCAGCGATTAGCGAGAGATGCCAGATATCACATAGCGGACGGTGGTACGGATTGTAACCTCGTCTTCGTCGAGACGGTTGGTCAAAAGGTGTTTCCAGGCATAGGAAGCCATGAGGTCGGCGACCAGCGCTGCATCGATATCGGCCGCAACCTCGCCTCGCGCCTTGGCGCGCTCGATGATCCGGGCGGTGTGGGACCGACGTCCATCGGCATAGCCAGTCAGGGCCATGGCCGCCGCTTCATCGGACTGCGCTTCGGCGATCAGCGAGCGGAACACGCTGCCCGAAGATGTATCGCGCCAGTGCGAGAAGAGGTTTTGAAGGAAACCGACGATATCGTCTTCGAGATTACCGGTATCGGGCACGGAGACGCGCTTTTGCCGCTTGTAGACCTCCAGCAGCAAGGCCGCCTTGCTCGGCCACCAACGATAGATCGTGGGTTTGCCGGCGCGTGCACGCCGCGCGACGGCTTCGATGGAAAAGCCGGCATAGCCGGCCTCGACCAGCACTGCCTCCGCAGCCTCGAGAATGGCCTCGGCGCTGTCTGGGTTGCGCCGCGCCCCTATCGATCTGCGCGCCGGATCCTCGCCCATGTCTGTCCTCGCCAACAATTCGCCGGCAATATAGGTGAGACGGCAGTCAAACGAAACGGCCCGTTTCAAGTGATAGTGTGGAAGTCGGGAATCGCGGCGCAGCAGATACGCTTTGGGGCAGGAGGGCGCATGCCCGAGGCTCGCCCTCGACAGCGATCAGTTCATCGCTTGCGAGGTTTCCGAGGCGATCCGCCATTGGCCGCCGCTCTTCACCAGCCCAAGCGTGACTCGAGCCTTGCCCGTCATGCGTGCCGCCGATTTGTCTTTCGACACATAGTCATAGCTCATCGCGAACGCGGCTTCGGCGCGGTCCTCGCCCTGCGGTGTCACTTCTAGGCTGCCCGGCTCGAGACCGAACGACCAGGATGCAAATTGCGCGAACCAGTCAGTCTTGAGCTTGACGACGGCGTCGCTGTCATAGCGCGTGCCGAAGATGGTGGCGGAAGGAGCATAGAGCCGCTTGACGGTTTCGCCGATCGCTGCGGCATCGGGCGCCAGATAGTCGTCGCGCAGGAATTTCTCGATCGCGGTCTTGTCGTCGCCGACGGATCGTTCGAGTGCCGCGACCTTTGTCTCTGGCGCCGGGGCTACGGCAGACTTCGGCTGCGCCACCGTTTCGCCGCCAGGCACGAACTCGAACCGCTCGAGCAGCGAACCCTGTTCCCAGGGGCGCTGGCCCTCGCGCGTTTCGGAGACTACGTCGCGGCGCACCGCGATCATCATGTCGTTGATGCTTTGGCCGGGTTCGGCCATGTGCCGCAGCAGGGCGGCGGCAAACGGCGAATTGCGTCCTGTTCCGTCCATGGCAACAGCACCTGGAGCCGTCGAGAAGGCGATGAAGGAGCCGCGCGTCGAATCGAACTGCGCCAGGCCGGCAAGCGCCGTCGCCGAGCGCGTCGTGGCGGTGCGGCTCAGGCTGCGGGCAAAGGGATTGTTGCGGCAGGCATCGAGGAACACCAGGCTGACCTTGGTCTGCTGCTCCATGATGTCGAGGACTTCGTCGATCGGCACGGCTTCGAGCTGCAGCTTCACCGGCATGTCCAGCCGGGCGTCGACCGGCACGATATAGTTGCGCCCTTCGACCTGCAGGCCGTGGCCAGCGTAGTAGAGAAGCCCGACGCCCGCACCTTCCAGCGCATCGGAAAATTCGCCGATCTTGCGCTCAAGCTGACGCTTGCCGAGGTCGTTGCCCTCGATGACGTCGAAGCCGATCGAGCGCAGCTTGCCGGCGATGTCTGTTGCATCGTTGACCGGATTGGCGAGCGTACCGGCTTCGGCATAGGTGCCGTTGCCGATGACCAGCGCCACGCGCCGTTCCGGCTGCGCATCGGCGCTCAGGAGCAAAAGCCCCATAATCGCCACTGCCAAGATAACCAGCCTGCCCATGGCCGATATCATAACGCCAGAGGCCTCGCCGATGCCAATGGATTTGAAATGCAAGCTTAATCCAAGGTGGCTTGCCGACGCCGAAGGCCAAGAAAACGCCCTTGCGCCGGGCCGTGGTATCGGGCAAACCGGCCTTCCCCAGCGTTTTCCGTCGCCCGAGGTCCCCCATGTCCGCAACGATTTCGCCGCTCGCGCCGAAGAAATATCCCAAAATGCCTGCCATTGAGGGCGTACGCATCGCCACCGCCGAGGCCGGGATCAAATACAAGAACCGCACCGACCTCCTGGCCATGGTCTTCGATGACGGCACAGCTGTCGCCGGCGTGTTCACGAAATCGAAATGCCCCTCGGCGCCGGTCGATTTCTGCCGGCAGAACCTCGGCGCCGGCAAGGCGCGGGTGCTGGTCGTCAACTCCGGCAACGCCAACGCCTTCACCGGCAAGAAGGGCCGCGCCTCCACCCAGCTGACCGGAGAGGCGGCGGCCAAGGCTGCCGGCTGCACGCCAGGCGAAGTGTTCCTCGCCTCCACCGGCGTCATCGGCGAGCCGCTCGACACCACCAAATTCAGCCATTTGCTGGCCGGACTGGTCAAGGACGGCAAGCCAGACCTTTGGACCGAAGCGGCCAAGGCCATCATGACCACCGACACCTATCCGAAAGTGGCGACCGCGACGGTCAAGCTCGGCGACGCCGACGTCATCATCAACGGCATTTCCAAGGGCGCCGGCATGATCGCGCCCGACATGGCGACGATGCTGTCCTTCATCGCCACCGACGCGCCGATCGCCGCCCCCGTGCTGCAGGATTTGTTGTCGCGCGGCACGGCCAAGACCTTCAATGCGGTCACCGTCGACAGCGACACCTCGACCAGCGACACGCTGTTGTTGTTTGCCACCGGTGCTGCCGCCAAGCGCGGCGCGCCCGCCATCAGCGATCCCAAGGACGCGCGCCTCGGCGCCTTCCGCCGGGCGCTTGGCAAGGTGCTGAAATCGCTGGCGCTGCAAGTGGTGCGCGACGGCGAGGGCGCCCGCAAGCAGGTCGAAGTCACCGTCACAGGCGCGAAATCGGCGCGCTCGGCCAAGCGCATCGCGCTGTCGATCGCCAATTCGCCGCTGGTCAAGACGGCGGTTGCCGGCGAGGACGCCAACTGGGGCCGCGTCGTCATGGCTGTCGGCAAGGCCGGCGAGCCGGCCGACCGCGACCGCCTGTCGATCTGGTTTGGCGACAACCGGCTGGCGCATGAAGGCGAACGCGACCCCGGCTACTCCGAGGAAGCGACCTCGGCCTATATGAAGCGCGACGACATCCGCATCCGCGCCGATATCGGCATCGGCCGCGGCAAGGCGACGGTGTGGACCTGCGATCTCACCAAGGAATATGTCGCCATCAACGGCGACTACCGGAGCTGATGGAATTGGCTTCCAGGCATCCGGCAAGCATGCTCGCCATCGTGCGCCGCTACGAGGCGGCGGGTTTTCGCGCCTGGCCGGCTGCGGCCGTCCACTATGACGGCACCTGGGTGGTGCGGCTGACGGCCGGTCATCCGGCCAAGCGGCTGAACTCGGTCAACCCGCTCGATCCCGGCGACACCCAGCATATTGCCGAGCGCATCGGCCGCGCCAGCCGGCGGTTCGACGCCTATGGCAGGCCGCTGACTTTCCGCATCTCGCCGCTGTCAGGGCCGGATCTGGCCAGGCATCTCGACAATGAGGGCTGGAGCACATTCGACGAATCGCTGGTGATGCGGCTGCCGCTGGCGGACGCGCAGCTGGCGCCGGCCATGGATCAGATTCCGCTGAAGGATATCAGCCGCTTTCTTGGTGCCTCGCTCAAGGTCAGTGGCTCGGATGCATCGCTGCGGCCGGGTCTTTCGGAAATCATCGGCGCGATTCAACCCGAGGTCGGGCTGTTTGCGCTCGAGGAGGGGGTCGACCCGCTGGCGGTGCTGATCTGCGTCCATGACGGCGATCTTGCCGGCCTGTTCGAGATCGCCACCGACAAGTCGGCGCGCAACAAGGGCCATGGCCGCAACCTGATCCTGTCGGCGCTGAAATGGGCCAGGCTGCGCGGGGCGCGGGAAGCCTGGCTGCAGGTCGAGGCCGGCAATGCGCCGGCGCTGGCGCTCTATCGCTCGCTGGGATTCGAGGAAGTCTATCGCTACCACTATCGACGGCCGCCGGGCGCATGAGCCAGATTCTCACCGGCAAACGCCTGCTCCTGGTCGCCGCCTGCGCGCTGGTCGATACCGATGGTCGCGTGCTTTTGGCGCAGCGGCCGGAGGGCAAGCAGCTTGCCGGCCTGTGGGAGTTTCCGGGCGGCAAGGTCGAGCCTGGCGAGACGCCGGAAGAATGCCTGATCCGCGAGTTGCAGGAAGAGATCGGCATCGAGACCGACATACCCTGCCTGGCGCCGCTCACCTTTGCCAGCCATTCCTATGATGATTTCCATCTCTTGATGCCACTCTTCGTCTGTCGCCGCTTTCGCGGTATCGCGCAGCCGAAAGAGGGGCAGGCGTTGAAATGGGTGCGGCCAAAGCAGATGCGCGACTACCCGATGCCGCCGGCCGACGCACCGCTGATCCAGTTCCTCATCGACCTGCTGTGATCTCAACCGTTTCGCCGCCTGATGTAGCCAGCGTTAATGGAAGATTTATCTCGTCGTGAAAAATTGCGGCAAAGCGGATTCGCCGGGAGCGATTGCATGAGCCTCGACAGGGAATGGGACTCGATCCGGCCGGATCGCAGCTTTCGCGCCGCCAATGCCGGCATCAGCGTATTGCGCATCACGCTGCTGTTCGGCTCGGCCGCGGTGGCGCTGGCCCTGATTGCGGTCCCCGTCCTTGACAAACAGACGCGATCGTCCAGCCGCGATGCTCTTGCAAGCGGCCTGGACACGATGAGCACCGGCTCGGTCGGTTCGCGCGCCACCTATACGCTGCGCAGAAGCGTGCTGCAGCCCTCACCCAGTTCGGTCTGCATCATCCGCGCCGACGGCCGGCGTAGCGGCGACTGCTGAGAAAGAAGGTCAACAAAAGCTTATTGATTTCCTTAACGCAGGCCCCGTTTCATCGCCTGTTAAGCTTGTGCCGTTAACCTTTCTTAACGGGTCGGCTGTATGGTCGTGACAAGAGGGATCGACGATCATGAAGACATTGTTGCAGCGATTTCTGGAAGACGAAACAGGTGCCACGGCCATTGAATATGGCCTGATCGTCGCCGTGCTGTCGCTTGCCATCGTAGGCGGCGTCGGCAAGGTCAGCAACGCGATCCAGTTTCTGTTCAGCGACACCAACAGCAAGCTTGCCAACGCCTTCGCCGAGCACTGATCCGGAGCGCTATCACCGCCCGCCGGGATCTTCCAGTACCGTCTTCAGCGAGACCTTCGCCGAGCCCGGTTTCAAGGGTTTTTGCTGCGAGGCGTCCGGCGCCCAGCCCGACATCCAGACGACAGAGAAACTTGCCCTAATCCGGCCATCGGCGTCCGAGAAACGTTCTGCATAGATTTCGGCGGCACGGGCAAACAGCTTTCGCGTACCCGGCCGCCGGCTGCGATCGGTCAGCGCGCTGGTTTCGCCCATCGCCCTGAGATCGGCGGTGAGGTTGAAAAGAGTATCGTAGCGCACGGTCACCGTTTCGACGTCGGCCACCGGCAGCGCAAGACCGGCGCGCTGCAGCAGCGCGCCGGCGTCGCGGACATCGGTGAAGGGGATGACACGCGGGCTGGCGCCGCCATAAAGCTCGGTCTCGGCGGCGAGCAGACTTTCGCGCAGTTCGGAAAGCGTGCCGGCGCCGGCGAAGGCACCGAGGAAAAGCCCGTCGGGCCGCAGAGAGCGGCGGATCTGCACCAGCATGCCTGGAATGTCGTTCATCGCCTGCAGTGACAGCAGCGAGACGGCGAGATCCAGACTTTCCGGCGCAAACGGCACGGTCTCCGGCGGTGCGACCAGCCCTGGCCGGTCGGCCAGAAACGCCGCGTCAGCCTCGACGCGCACGATCTCCGCTGCCTTGCCGCTTGCGGCAACCACGTCCGTTGCATCCGGTATCTGGCAAAACAGCACGGCGGCCTTGCCGAATTTGCGTTCGACCGCGCCGAGCCGGTCCGCAAGGTCCTCCGCTGCCCGCCGCATCAGAAAATCGGCGCCGGCCAGGGGATGGCCCAATGCCCGGCGCTTGTGTGCCAGCCAGAGCTCTGTATCGATGATGGGCTGCAAGGCAAACATCCCTGTTTGTCCGCCTTGTGATAAAAATGGCGCGGACGACAAACCACGTGGCCGATCCGGTGATGGAGATCAAGAGCCTCGCTCAAACGATGTTGGACTGGCCGGCGCGGGTGCTGTTCCCGCCGGTCTGCGCCGGCTGCCGCAGGCATGTCTCTCAGCCCGGCGTTTTATGCGGCGCCTGCTGGCCCAAGCTCAGGCTCCTGGAACGGCCATGGTGCGCGGTGATGGGCACGCCATTCACCCACGACATGGGCGAGGGATTCCTGTCGGCCGAAGCGATCGCCGATCCGCCGCCTTTCGAGCGGGCACGGGCGGCGGTGGCCTATTCGGGCGTCGCCCGCCAGATGGTGCAAGGGCTGAAATACCAGGACCGCGCCGATCTCGCGCCATGGATGGCGCGCTGGATGCTGCGCGCCGGCGCTGAACTGATCGCGGACGCCGATGTCGTCGTGCCGGTGCCGCTGCACTGGCGGCGCTTTTTCAGGCGGCAGTTCAATCAGTCGGCGGAACTGGCAAGGGCGGTAGCGCAGCTCAGCGGGGTGCCTTTCTCGCCCTCGGCGATCCGGCGCGTCAAGCTCACGCGCCAGCAGGTCGGTCTGGAGCGGCAGGAGCGCGAGGATAATGTGCGTGCGGCCTTCCGTGTGCCCACAGAAGCGGAAATCGAGATAGTCGGCCGCCGCGTGCTTCTGGTCGACGATGTCTACACCACCGGCGCCACCGTGCGCTCGGTCGCCAAGGCACTGAAAAAGGGCGGCGCAGCAGCGGTTGACGTCCTGACCTTCGCGCGTGTCCTGCCGGGGGACTTTCGGGCCGACGAGTCCGCGACTATATAAGATCAGGGAAAGACAGGATTGCAGACTGATGCTCGATGTGACGATTTACACCCGCATGATGTGCGGCTATTGCGCGGCGGCCAGGCGGCTGCTCGACCGCAAGGGCGTCGCCTACACCGAGCATGACGCTTCCTTTTCGCCGGAATTGCGCCAGGAAATGATTTCGCGGGCGCATGGGCGAACCACCTTTCCACAGATTTTCATCGGCGACACGCATGTCGGCGGTTCCGACGAACTCCACGAACTGGAGGCGCGAGGGCAGCTGGACAGGCTGCTTGCCGACGGCTCGACGACGCAGACCGGTTCGTAGAACCGCTCTTTTCTTTGTTTTACGCAATTCCGGACGGAAATCCGCTACACGCTTTTCCTGGAATTGCTCAAAGGGGACATGACCATGGGTGTTTTCAAGGCGGCGGCGATCCAGATGCGTTCGGGCGAAAGCCCCGAGCGCAACGCGGTCGATCTGGAGCGGCTGGTGCGTGAGGCGGCAAGCCTCGGCGCAACCTACATCCAGACCCCGGAAATGACCGGTGCGCTGATCCGTGACAAGGAAGCCAGGGCTGCCTCGTTCACCTCGGAAGACAAGGACATCGTGGTTTCGACCGCGCGCAAGCTCGCCAGCCAACTCGGCGTCTTCCTGCATATCGGCTCGACCGCCATCCTGCGCGCCGACGGCAAGCTCGCCAACCGGGCGCTGCTGTTTGGACCGGACGGCGCCACGCTTGCCACCTACGACAAGATCCACATGTTCGATGTCGATCTCGACAATGGCGAGAGCTGGCGCGAATCCGCCGCCTATGAGCCGGGCACCGAGGCCGTCGTCACAGAGATCGATGGCGCCAGGCTGGGCTTTGCCGTCTGCTACGACCTGCGCTTTCCGCAACTGTTCCGCGCCGAAGCGCTGGCCGGTGCCGATCTTTTGTCGGTGCCCGCCGCCTTCACTCGCCAGACCGGCGAGGCGCATTGGCATGTGCTGTTGCGGGCGCGCGCCATCGAGAACGGCGCCTATGTCGTCGCCGCGGCCCAGGGTGGCCTGCATGAGGACGGCCGCGAGACCTATGGCCATTCGCTGATCGTCGATCCATGGGGCCGCATCATCGCTGAGGCGGCGCATGCCGAGCCTGGCGTGATCGTCGCCGAGATCGACACCGCACAGTCGTCGGCCGCGCGCAAGAAAATCCCCAACCTCAAGAACGCGCGCGATTTTGCCGTCAATGCCGGCACGGCCGAGGCGCCGCGGCTCAGGGGCGCGGCTTCGTGATACGCTTTGCCCTGATCTGCGAGCATGAGCACGAGTTCGAGGGCTGGTTCCGCAGCAATGACGATTTCGATACGCAGAAGAAGCGTGGCTTCGTTGATTGCCCGAGCTGCGGTTCGCACAAGGTGCAAAAGGCGCTGATGGCGCCGGCGGTCTCTACCGCCCGCAAGCAGGAAACGATCGCGCTGGCCATGGGCGAAGCGCAGAAGCAGGCGTTGGCGCAGTTGAAGGCGATGGCCGAGAAGGTGCGCGAGAATGCCGACTATGTCGGCGACAAATTCGCCGAGGAAGCGCGCAAGATCCATTTCGGCGAAAGCGATGCGCGCGGCATCTATGGCGAGGCGACGCTGGACGAAGCCAAAGGCCTGGCCGAGGATGGCGTCGAGTTTATGCCGATCCCGAGTTTTCCGGAGGACCGCAACTGAGTTCCAAGGGAGTTTTGCGCGACCTGGAAACGATTGAGCGGCAACGCGGAATAAATGGTGTTATCAGCCGGTTGGCCCGCTGGGCCATCGTCAGGTTCAACACCAGTCGAACGATCGACGGTGTAGTGATCATTGGCGACAAAGGTGTCGACAAGATCGTCGAAGCGCTCGGCCTTATCAAGAATTTCGATTTACAAGCACCTGCGCCGCGATGTCGGGCAGATTCTCGTCACAACCTTGCCGGCATCGTTCGCTCAATGGGGAGAGTCTTTAAAGGCTTGCGAACTGGACGAACGCTATCTTACCCGCGAGGGGACGACACCCGCACACATTGCGTCGACAATTGTCCATGAAGCCACGCATGCGCGGTTGATGCGATGCGGCATCGGCTATGAAGAGACATTGCGGGATCGGGTCGAGCGGGTTTGCCTGCGCCGAGAGATCGCTTTCGCAGCTAGGTTACCGGCAGGAAAAGATCGGCTTGAAGACGTTGAGGCGACACTTGCCGCCATGCCCGATCTCTCCGACAGGGCAATAAGCGAACGCGACCTGGAGGGGTTGCGAGACGCCCTTCTCTACCTCAACATGCCCAGGTGGATGATCAGTCTCGCAATATCTTATCAGCGGCGGAAAGACCGACGCCGTTTGGCGCGGCAGCGAGCGAGCTGAAGGTCTAGACGCTGCCTCCGATCAGCTTTCCAAGCAACTGAGCCAGCGTCTCCCGTTCGGCGCCAGTCAGGCCAGCGAGGATTTCATGCTCGTTGGCGACGTGGGCGGTCAGGGCCTCGTCAATCAAGGTGAGCCCTTTTTCGGTCAGTTGCACGACGATGCCGCGCCGATCGTTTGGGTGGGGGCCGCGCAAGGTCAGGCCGGCTTTTTCCAACCGGTCGAGCCGGTTGGTCATGGCGCCCGACGTCACCATCGTCGCTTCGTAGAGAGCGGTCGGCGTGAGCGCATAAGGCTGGCCGGAGCGCCGCAGCGTCGCCAGCACGTCGAATTCGCCGGCCTGCAGCCCGAAGCGGGCAAACAGCGGGGCGAGGCGCTCGCGGGCGACCAGTGACGAGGCTTCGTTCAATCGCCCAAGCACCAGCATCGGCGAAACGTCCAGGTCCGGGCGCTCCCGCTTCCACTGCTCGACCGCCTTTGCCGCGCGATCCATTTGTCTTACCATTAAATATCTTTACGTTAAGAATCTTTGTGTTATGTTACCTCAAGATACAAGACCAGCGCAGCGCCGCAAGTGCCAATTTCGCAAGTGAGTGGACGGACCATCCGATGAAATTTCTCTGGGAATCGGCGCTTGGCCTGCTGGTGGTCACAGGAGGCCTGCTCGGCCTGACGCTGCCCTTCGGCAAGCTGGCGACGGCTGCCGGCGTTCAGGCCATGGTCTGGGCCTTCGTCATCTCGTTCGGCGCCGGCGGCGTGCTGTTGTGCGCGCTGCTTGTCAGCGGCCAGCGCATGCGGCTCACCCCGCACCGGCTGCGCTATTTCTTCATCACGGCTGCCGTGTCCTATGCCGCGCCCAATCTGTTGATGTTTTCGGCCATTCCGCATCTCGGCGCCGGCTACACCGGCATCATGTTCACGTTGTCGCCGGTCATCACGCTGGTGTTTTCGATCCTGCTGCGCGTCCGGCGGCCCAGCATGCTCGGCATTGTCGGCATCGCCGTCGGCTTCATCGGGGCGGTCATGGTGGCGGTGACGCGCGGCGAGGCCGGCCAGCCGGCTGATTTCTTGTGGGTGGTGGTTGGGCTGCTGATCCCGGTCAGCCTTGCCGCCGGCAACATCTACCGCACCGTGGACTGGCCTGAAGGCACCGGTCCGATCGAACTTGCCGTCGGCAGCCATCTGGCTTCGGCAACGTTGTTGCTGATCGGCATTCTCGTGCTGTTCGGCCTTAGTGCCTTCGCCCCGCTCGCCAGCGTGCCGCTAGTCGTCGTCGCGCAGGTCGCCTCAGCCTCGGCGATGTTTGCTTTCTTCTTCCGGCTGCAGGCGGTGGGCGGACCGGTCTATCTCAGCCAGATCGGCTATGTGGCGGCGGCCGTCGGCCTGTTTGCCGGCACGATCTTCCTCGGCGAGCACTATCAGCTGCTGACTTGGGCCGGCGCGGTGATCATCACCATCGGTGTGATCATCACCACCAAGGCGCAAAGCCAGAAAGCGTGAGAGCCAGAAGGCGTAAGGGTCAGACCGACCCTTTCTCGGCCAGCACCATATAGTTGACGTCCATGTCCTTGGAACGCTGCCAGCGGTCGGCGAGCGGGTGGTAGATGACGCCAGTGCGGTCGATGACGGTCATGGCGGCGCTGCCGAGCGCCTTTTCCAGCTCTTCCGGCCGCACCAACTTGCCGAACTGGTGGGTGCCGCGCGGCAGCCAGCGCAGCACATATTCGGCGCCGATGATGGCGAGACCCAGTGCTTTCAGCGTGCGGTTGATGGTGGCCACGAACATGATGCCGCCGGGCTTCACCATCTCGGCGCATTTGCCGATGAACAGGTCGATGTCGGCGACATGCTCGACCACTTCCATGTTGAGGATAACGTCGAATTTCTCGCCGGCACCGGCAAGGTCTTCTGCCGTCGTTGCGCGGTAATCCACCGTCACGCCGCCTTCGGCCGCGTGCAGCTTGGCTACCTCGATGTTGGTTGCCGATGCGTCGGCGCCCACCACTTCGGCGCCAAGCCTGGCCATCGGCTCGCACAACAGCCCGCCGCCGCAGCCTATGTCGAGAAAGCGCAGCCCTTCGAACGGCCGAGCCGCCCGCGGGTCACGACCGAAACGCGCCGCCACCTGGTCCCTGATATAGGCCAGCCGGACCGGATTGAACTTGTGCAGCGGACGGAATTTGCCATTCGGATTCCACCATTCGGCAGCAAGGGCTGAGAAGCGTTCGACTTCTCCGGCATCGATCGTCGATCGACGGGGCTCTGGCATGGGCGGGTCTCCTAGAGCTCTTTTATTCGGACGCAATTTCGGACGGAAAACCGGTTCCCCACTTTTCCTGGAATTGCTTGGGAGCGCTAGGAAGTCGGGTGTGAGGCCGCGAATGTCAAGGCAACAATTTTCCGTGCTGACATGGCGGCACACTCTGTCAGGGGCATGTCAGTTGCCGAACGCCGCGATGAAACACGGTTGGCATGCGACGCGAAAAAGGAGCATCGTTTTTTGAATTCGAATTCGACGGAGTGGATCCATGACCTTAACGCAGGCGTCGATTCTCTGGCGTCGGCTGGATGTGGAGGGTCACGATGCCTGCCTCCTTTCGCGGGCCGAAGGTGGGTATGGCCTCAAGGGGCAGGCCATTTTCGTCCAGGAGGGCCAGCCATGCTGCCTTGCCTATCAGGTGACCTGCGATGCCAGCTGGCAGACAAAGTCGGCGCGGGTCGATGGCTTTCTTGGCCAGCGCGCCCTGCGCTATGCGATCGAGCGCGCGGCCGACGGCCGGTGGACTTTGAATGGCGAAATCCAGCTGGACGTCGCAGGCCTTGTCGATGTCGATCTTGGTTTCACGCCGGCCTCGAACCTGCTGGCGATTCGCCGCTTTGATCTCGGCGTCGGGCAGGCGACGCCGGCGCCGGCGGCCTATCTGACTTTTCCTGAGCTACGGCTGACGCGTCTTGAGCAGAGCTATAAGCGTCTTGATAAGGTTCGCTATGCCTATGCGGCCCCCCTTTTCGGCTACGACGATACCCTCAAGGTTTCGCCGACCGGTTTTGTGCTCGACTATCCTGGCCTGTGGACACGCGTCGCGTGAGCTTGGCGCCCGTCGTGCACAGTGAAGGGCGTCAGTTCGAGACCACGACCTCGGCGTGCCCCATCTCGACGCTGGCGGGATCGATGGCTTGCATCGCCTTGCAGTCGCCGATCTCGGCCATGATCCGGCCAGCCGCGGCGAGCGCCTGCTCGCGGCTGCTCCAGCGCACCACGTCGAGCCACCCGCCATCATCTCTCCTGGCCAGGCAGCGGCTTAGGAAGCCGGGTTGCCGCGCCAGCCAGTCGCTGACCAGGTCGTTGCCGGCGGCAAAGCCCGCTTCGGCTTCGGGCTTGAGGCGAAGGTAGACGATTCCAGGGTCTCGGCTATTTCGCGTCCAGCACGTCGCGCAGTTTTGCTGCCAGTTGCTCGATGGTGAAGGGCTTGGCCAGGAAATGCACATCATGGTCGAGCACGCCATTGTGGACCACGGCGTTCTTGGTGAAGCCGGTGGTGAAGATCACCTTCAGCTGCGGCAGGCGCGCAAGCGCTTCCTCGGCGAGCTTGCGGCCGTTCATCACCGGCATGACGATGTCGGTGAACAGAAGTGCGACAGCTGGATTATCCGCCAGTTTCTGCAGCGCTTCCTGGCCGCTGCCGGCATGGATGACGGTGTAGCCGAGTTCGCGTAGCGCATCCGTGGTCGAAGCGCGCACGCGGGCGTCGTCCTCGACGACAAGGATCGTCTCGGTGATGGCGGCGGGATTGTCGCCTCGCCCGGTGGGCAAGACAGCCTCTTCCGTGCCGAAGAAACGCGGCAGATAGATCTTGATCGTCGTGCCTTCGCCGGGTTCGGAATAGATCTTGACGTGGCCGCCCGACTGCTTGACGAAGCCGAACACCTGGCTCAGCCCCAGGCCGGTGCCCTTGTTGACCGGCTTGGTGGTGAAGAACGGCTCGAACGCCTTGGCCATGACGTCAGCCGGCATGCCCTCGCCGGTGTCGCTGACCGCGATCATCACATACTGGCCGGCTTTGACGTCGGCATTGGTGGCGGCGTAGCTGTCGTCGAGATGGCTGTTGGCGGTCTCGATGGTCAGCTTGCCATTGTCGTCCATGGCATCGCGGGCGTTAACCGCCAGGTTGAGGATGGCGTTCTCGATCTGGCTCGGATCGGCATGGGTTCTCCACAGACCACCGGCCAGCACGGTTTCGATGCGGATGGTTTCGCCGAGCGCGCGCCGCAACAGGTCCGACATTCCGGTAACCAGACGATTGGTGTCGACTACTTGCGGCGCCAAAGGCTGCTGGCGCGAGAAGGCTAGCAGCCGTGCCGTCAGATTGGCGGCCCGGGTCGCCGCGTCGGTCGCGGCTTCGATGAATTTCGCGATGTCGTGCTCGCCGCGCGCGAGCTTGCGCTGGGCGAGGTTCATGGCACTGATGATCACCGCCAGCATGTTGTTGAAATCGTGGGCGATACCGCCGGTCAGCTGGCCGACCGCCTCCATCTTCTGCATCTGGCGGATCTGCGCTTCGGCTGTTTCGCGCGTCCTGATCTCGTTGCCGAGTTCGATGTTCTTGCGCATCAGCTCTTCCTGGGCGACGAGGACGTCCCGGAAGCGGCGGCGCGACAGCCGGATCGTGTAGGCGCCAAGCAGGAAGATCGCCAGCAAGGCCGCCAGCGATCCGATACGCAGCCAGCTTTCGACCCGGTCGGTATGTTCGTCGCGGGCAGCGATTGCCGCGCCGCCGATGCGCCGGATCGTGTCCATGCTGGCCCGGATCTGGTCCATCGCGGCCTTTCCCTGGCCGCTGCGCACCAGTTCCAACGCTTTCGCCGCATCGCCGCGATCGTAAAGGGCAATCGTCTGCGCCAGTTCAGCCTGTTGCAGCGAAAGCGCGTCCTTAATACGATTGATCTGCTGGATGAGTTCGTCGTCCGCCGAGGTCCTGCTGTCGATGCGGGCAATCTGGCCCGGAATGGCCTCGACCGCCTGCCGATAGGACTGGAGGTAGGATTTCTCGCCGGTCAGGAGATAGCCGCGCTGGTTGGTCTCGGCGTCCTGCGCCAGCGAAAGCAGGCCCGAAAGCGATTCCTGGTAATCGATTGCCTGGCGCGCCGCTTCGCGGTTGGCCCTCTGGCCCTCGACCAGAACGGCGCGCGTGCCGACGATCATCCCCAGCACCGCGAAGCCGATGAAAAGCGGCAGCGATTGCCATCGCATGGCACGTCGAAGACGAGCAATCATTTGATATGCCGGACCAAAAGGAGTTCCCCGCAGGCAGCATTTGGTAAGCGGCGGCGGGGCGGAACGCAATATGCCGCCGTCCTGAAGCCGGCAATCCGTGGCCAGCCTTGCGAAACCGTGATCATTTGGCTAAGGAGGCCGCGCATTCAGCGGCCGGCTTCTGCCGGACGTTTCTTCCCCTTTCGGCCCCGGGCCGGCTTCAGTCAAAGGCATTTCGCTTCCATGGCGCGCATCGTGATGAAATTCGGCGGAACCTCCGTCGCCGACATCGCCCGCATCCGCAACGTGGCGCGTCACGTCAAACGCGAGGTCGATGCCGGCCATGAGGTGGCTGTCGTGGTTTCCGCCATGGCCGGCAAGACCAATGAACTGGTCGGCTGGACGCGCGATGCGTCGCCGATGCATGACGCGCGCGAATACGACGCCGTCGTCGCCTCGGGCGAACAGGTCACCGCCGGCCTTCTGGCGATCACGCTGCAGAATATGGGCGTGCATGCCCGCTCCTGGCAGGGCTGGCAGATCCCGATCAAGACCGACAACGCGCATGGCGCGGCGCGCATCCTCGACATCGATGGCGCGTTTTTGATCAAGCGCTTCGGGGAGGGCCAGGTGGCAGTCGTCGCCGGCTTCCAGGGCATCGGGCCGGACAACCGCATCGCCACGCTCGGCCGCGGCGGCTCCGATACGAGTGCGGTGGCCATCGCCGCCGCGGTCAAGGCCGACCGCTGCGACATCTACACCGATGTCGACGGGGTCTACACTACCGATCCGCGCATCGAGCCCAAGGCGCGGCGGCTCAACAAGATTTCGTTCGAGGAAATGCTCGAAATGGCCTCGCTCGGCGCCAAGGTGTTGCAGGTGCGGTCGGTCGAGCTTGCCATGGTGCACAGGGTGCGTACTTTCGTGCGGTCGTCCTTCGACGATCCCGATGCGCCCGGAATGGGGGATTTGCTCAATCCTCCGGGAACGCTCATTTGCGACGAGGAAGAGATCGTGGAACAGCAGGTCGTCACCGGAATTGCCTACGCCAAGGACGAAGCGCAGATTTCGCTGCGCCGCGTCGGCGACCGCCCGGGCGTTGCCGCCGGCATTTTCGGCCCGCTGGCCGAGGCCAACATCAATGTCGACATGATCGTCCAGAACATCTCCGAGGACGGCAAGTTCACCGACATGACCTTTACCGTGCCGTCCGGCGACGTCGACAAGGCGCTGGCCGTGCTCGAGCGCCTGAAGGCTTCGATCGGCTACGATGTGGTGCAGTCGGAAGCCGGCATGTCGAAGGTCTCGGTCATCGGCATCGGCATGCGCAGCCATGCCGGCGTGGCCGCCACAGCCTTCAAGGCGCTGGCCGACAAGGCCATCAACATCCGGGCTATCACCACCTCCGAGATCAAGATTTCGATACTGATCGACGGTCCCTACACCGAACTGGCGGTTCGCACTTTGCATTCCGTCTACGGTCTGGATAAGCAGTAGCGAGAACGATTTGAGTTGTTGCGTGTGCGCCGGTCGCAGTGGAAACTGCGGCGGGCAAAATGCCCATTGGAGAAGAAGCCGCGATGCGTGATACGGCCAGTGGCCCGCGCGTTCTGCTGAAACGGCTCCGCGAGCTCATGCAGGAGCCGCTGGAGCCGCAGGAGCGGCTCGACCGGATCGTGCGGGACATCGCCTCCAACATGGTCGCCGAAGTCTGCTCGCTCTATGTGCTGCGCGCCGATTCGGTGCTCGAACTCTACGCCACCGAAGGTCTGAACCCGAACGCCGTCCATTTGTCGCAGCTGCGGCTGGGACAAGGCCTGGTCGGCACCATTGCCGCCAGTGCGCGGCCGCTGAACCTCTCCAACGCGCAGGAACATCCGGCCTTCGCCTACCTGCCGGAGACCGGCGAAGAGATCTACAATTCGTTCCTCGGCGTGCCGGTGCTGAGGGCCGGGCGCACTCTGGGCGTGCTCGTGGTGCAGAACAAGACGATGCGCCACTATCGCGACGACGAGGTCGAGGCGCTTGAAACGACCGCCATGGTGATCGCCGAGATGATCGCCACCGGCGATCTCGCGCGGCTCACCCGGCCCGGCCTCGAACTCGACCTGCGCCGTCCCGTCAGCTTCACCGGCCTGTCCTTCAACGACGGCGTCGGCCTCGGCCATGTGGTGCTGCACGAGCCGCGCATTGTCGTCACCAATCTGTTCAACGAGGACAGCGAGGAGGAGGTGCGCCGGCTGGAGACGTCGCTTGGATCGCTGCGACTTTCCATCGATGACATGCTGGAGCGTCGCGATGTCGCCTTCGAGGGCGAGCATCGCGAGGTGCTCGAAGCTTATCGCATGTTTGCCAACGACCGCGGCTGGGTGCGGCGGCTGGAAGAGGCGATCCGCAACGGCCTGACGGCGGAAGCGGCGGTGGAAAAGGTGCAGAGCGACATGCGCGCCCGCATGCTGCACATGACCGACCCTTATCTGCGCGAGCGGATGAGCGACTTCGACGATCTCGCCAACCGCCTGCTGCGCCAGCTGATGGGCCGCGGGCCGGAGGATGTCGCGGCGTCCTTGCCGAAGGACGCTATCCTGGTCGCCCGTTCGATGGGCGCGGCCGAATTGCTCGATTATCCCCGGGACAAGCTGCGCGGCGTGGTGCTCGAAGACGGCGCCGCCACCAGCCACGTCGTCATCGTCGCCCGCGCCATGGGCATTCCGGTCGCCGGCCAGATGAAGGGCGCCGTTTCCATGGCGGAAAACGGCGATGCCATCATCGTCGACGGCGAGGAAGGCACGATCCATCTGCGGCCGCAGCCGGACCTCGAAGCCGCCTATGCCGAAAAGGTCCGCTTTCGGGCGCGCCGGCAGGAAGTCTACAGGGAACTGCGTAAAAAGCCGTCTGTAACCAAGGACGGCGTCCAGGTCGATCTGTTGATGAATGCGGGCCTCGCCGTCGATCTGCCGCAGCTGGCCGAAGCGGGTGCGGCCGGCATCGGCCTGTTCCGCACTGAACTGCAGTTCATGGTCGCCTCGACCTTCCCGCGCGCCGAAGCGCAGGAGAAACTCTACCGCGACGTGCTCGACGCGGCGCGCGGCAAGCCGGTCACCTTCCGCACCATCGACATTGGGGGCGACAAGGTGCTGCCCTACTTCAAGGGCGCCATCCAGGAAGAAAATCCGGCGCTCGGCTGGCGGGCGATCCGCCTGACGCTCGACCGGCCTGGCCTACTCAGGACGCAGATCCGCGCTCTGCTCAAAGCCTGCGGCGGGCGTGAATTGAAGCTGATGCTGCCGATGGTGACGGAACTCGGCGAAATCGCCCAGGCGCGCGAGATCATCGACCGCGAAGTCAGGCACCTCTCGCGCTTTGCCCATCATCTGCCGACCAGCCTCAAGCTCGGCGCCATGCTGGAAGTGCCGTCGCTGCTGTTTCAGCTCGACGATCTGATGAAGGCGGTCGATTTCGTCTCGGTCGGCTCCAACGATCTGTTCCAGTTCGTCATGGCGGTCGATCGCGGCAACACGCAGCTGTCCAACCGCTTCGACACGCTGTCGGCGCCGTTCCTCAGGGTGCTGAAGCAAATTGCCGACGCCGGCGCGCGCAATCACACGCCGGTGACGCTGTGCGGCGAACTTGCCGGCAAACCCATATCCGCCATGGCGCTGATCGGCCTGGGCTACCGTTCGATCTCGATGTCGCCGGCCTCGATCGGTCCGGTCAAGGCGATGCTGACCGAACTGCCGCTGGAGGAACTGGAGGCCTTCTTCGCCGACAATCTGATGGCGCCGGCGCATGGCCTGCCGATGCGGGCGCTGCTGCAGGCCTTTGCCGACGACCGCTCCATCCCGCTATAGCATCAGCCCATGGTCAACCTTCCCCGCGAGCGTATGGATCAGGTCGTCAAGCGTTTCGAGATGCTCGAAGCGCAGATGTCGGCCGGGCCTGCGGCCGATGCCTATGTGAAGATGGCATCGGAATATGCCGAGCTGCAGGACATGGTGGCCAAGGTCAGGGAATTGCGTTCGGCCGAGCATGAACAGGCCGACCTCGAAGCGATGCTTGCCGATAAAAGCACCGATGCCGAGATGCGGGCGCTGGCCGAAGCCGATCTACCCGGCGTCGAGGAGCGTATTGAGGAACTGCAAAAGGATATCCAGATCCTGCTGCTCCCCAGGGATGCCGCCGACGACAAGAACGCCATCCTCGAAATCCGCGCCGGCACCGGCGGCGATGAGGCAGCGCTTTTCGCCGGCGACCTGTTTCGCATGTATGAGCGCTATGCCGCCGAACGCGGCTGGCGCTTCGAGACGGTGTCGGCGAGCGAGGGCGACGCAGGCGGCTTCAAGGAAATTATCGCCACCATTTCCGGCCGGGGCGTCTTCGCCCATCTGAAATTCGAATCCGGCGTGCATCGCGTGCAACGCGTGCCGGCGACCGAGGCCAGCGGGCGCATCCATACCTCGGCGGCGACGGTTGCCGTGCTGCCGGAAGCCGAAGAGGTCGACATCGACATTCGCGCCGAAGACATCCGTATCGACACGATGCGCGCCTCGGGTTCAGGCGGCCAGCACGTCAACACCACCGATTCAGCGGTGCGCATCACCCATTTGCCGACCGGCATCATGGTGGTGCAGGCGGAGAAATCGCAGCACCAGAATCGAGCCAAGGCCATGCAGATCCTGCGCGCGCGGCTCTATGACATGGAGCGCAGCAAGGCGGACGAGGAGCGCTCCGAGGCGCGCAAATCACAGGTCGGGTCTGGCGACCGTTCGGAGCGCATCCGCACCTACAATTTCCCGCAGGGGCGGCTAACCGACCATCGCATCAACCTGACGCTCTACAAGCTCGACCGGGTGATGATGGGTGAGCTCGACGAGGTCATCAACGCGCTGATCGCCGACCACCAGTCGAAGCTGCTTGCCGATATCGGCCTCGATGGCTGACATCCTACCCGGCACGCTCGGGCTGCTGCTGCGGGCAGCGCGGGAGCGGCTTGCCGCGGCCGGCATTGCTGACCCGACGCTGGATGCCAGGCTGATCGTCGAGCATTTCTCCGGCACCGACCGCACGCAGGCGATAGCCGACCCACTAAGGGCGGTCGACGCCGATGCCGTTGCCGCGACCGACGCCGCCTTGCGGCGCCGCCTGTCCGGCGAACCGGTGCACCGCATCCTCGGCTATCGCGAATTCTATGGGCTGCGGCTCGCGCTGTCGCCGGAAACGCTGGAGCCGCGGCCGGACACCGAAACGCTGGTCGAGGCGGTCCTGCCCTTTGCTAGCGAAATGGCTGAAAGGCTGGGGGAATGCCGCATTCTCGATCTTGGCACCGGCACCGGCGCCATTGCGCTGGCTTTGCTCAGCGCCGTTCCCGCCGCGACCGCCACCGGCGTGGATATTTCACAGGATGCGCTCACGACCGCGACGCGCAATGCCAGGCAAACCGGGCTGGCCGGCCGGTTTGAGGCCCTGCACTCCGACTGGTTCGCAAAAGTTTGCGGCCGGTACCATGTAATTGCCGCAAACCCTCCCTATATACCTACTGAAGACATTGGAAATCTGCAGGACGAGGTCCGCGATTTCGATCCGCACAGAGCCCTCGACGGCGGTGTGGACGGTCTTGGCCCCTACAGGATCATCGCCGCCGAGGCGGCAAGCTTTTTGGAAGCACAAGGCAAGATTGCGGTCGAGATCGGCCACACGCAGCGCAATGAGGTCAAAGACATATTCGCGGCAGCCGGCTACAGGCTGACCGGGGCATTCGTCGATCTTGGCGGAAACGACAGGGTTCTTATGTTTGAACAGGGAAAGCCTTGACGCAGTGCAAAAAAGCGCTTGGCAATGCCGGGGAATGCGGCTAGGGTCCGACTTAACCGGATGAGACGAAGCAGGCAGTGCTCTTAGCGATTCGGTTTTCCTTGGAAATAGCTGCCTTCTTGCGCAAACGACGCCCAAGCTTCGTGCGGGAATCGTCCGGCAAGTGATGTAACCGGAACAGGATGACACGTGGCGCCAACGCAATTGATGCGGGCGAACGCCGGTGAAGAAACGAAACGGCTGGCTGCATGAGCGCCTCCGTTCGTGAAACGTTTTTCGAAAATTTCAAAATGAAGAGAGTCTTATGAGGCCACAACAGCAGAACAGGCGCATGCGCGGTCGCAACAACAATGGCGGCGGCGGTGGCAACAACAATAACAACAACAACCGCAAGGGCCCCAATCCCCTGACGCGCAACTACGAGAGCAACGGCCCGGACGTGAAGATCCGCGGATCGGCTCAACAGATCGCCGAAAAATACGCCACTCTGGCCCGTGACGCGCAAAGCTCCGGCGACCGGGTGATGGCGGAAAACTACCTCCAGCACGCCGAGCACTACAATCGCATCATCGCCGCCGCGCAGGCGCAGATGCCGATCCAGAATGCCCAGCAGAACCGGGACGATTTCGAAGACGATGAAGATCGCGACGATTTCGACAATGCCGGCAACGGCAATGGCGGCGAGACACAGGCTCCGCTCGCCAATCCTGGCAACGGTCCGCAGCCGACGATCGAAGGCACGCCGGCCGAACTGGCATATGGCCAGGAAAACAGCCGCGAGAACAATAATGGCCGCGACAACAATGGCCGCAACAATAACGGGCGCGACAACAATGGCCGCAACCGTGACCGTCGTCCTGGCGGTTATGGCCAGAACGAGCCGCGTGGCGACTTTGCCCAGCGTGGCGAGCAGAACGGCCAGCGCGGCGACCAGCAGCGCTTCAACGAGACGCCGGCACAGGGGGAGACCGTCGCTGCGGCTGAGCCTGCAGCCGAGACCGGTTTCTCCGAGCCGGCACCGCTGTACGAAAACCTGTCGCCGGCGGCTCTTGCTGCCCGAGCCGAGCTCAATGAGGCAGCCGCCGACAGCGGCGCTGCCCGCCGCCCGCGGCGCCCGCGGCGCCCGCGCACCAATGCCGATCACGTCAGTGACAACCAGTCCGGTGGTGAAGCGGATAGCGCCAGCGAAACCGCCGCAGCCACCGAGGTGGTGGATGCGGCACCGGCTGAAAGCCCGGCCGGCGACCCGTTCGTCGTCGACGCCAACAACTGACCGAACAAGACGGTAATGCTTGCAAACGGCGGAGAGAAATCTCCGCCGTTTTTGTTTGCCCGGGCATGCAATATCATCGGCCTGACGTCTTGAGCGGCAATGGTTTGCGCCCCATATCTAGCGGGAACTGGACCCGGCTCCGATGAGCGGGTCCGTCACCGCAATCTGATCCGGTGCCGCAAAGCGGGCCGGTGATGGAAGGAGACAGACATGAACCTCGAGAAATACTCCGAGCGCGTCCGCGGATTCATTCAGTCCGCCCAGACCATGGCGCTCTCGCGCAATCACCAGCAATTCACCCCAGAACATATGCTGAAAGTCCTCGTCGACGACGATGAGGGACTGGCCGCTTCGCTGATTGAGCGCGCCGGCGGCAACGTCCGTGACGTCAAGCTCGGCGTCGAGACCGCACTTGAGGCAATGCCCAAGGTTGAAGGCGGCAACGGCCAGCTTTACCTGGCGCAGCCGCTGGCCAAGGTGTTTTCGACTGCGGAAGAGCTGGCCAAGAAGGCCGGCGATTCCTTTGTCACCGTCGAGCGACTGCTGCAGGCGCTGGCCATGGAAAAATCAGCCAAGACGGCTGACATCCTGGCCAAGGCCGGCGTTACCGCGCAGGCGCTGAACCAGGTCATCAACGATGTCCGCAAGGGTCGCACAGCCGATTCGGCGAGCGCCGAGCAGGGCTATGACGCGCTGAAGAAATACGCGCGCGACCTGACCGCCGACGCCCGCGCCGGCAAGCTGGACCCCGTGATCGGTCGCGACGACGAGATCCGCCGCACCATCCAGGTGCTGTCGCGGCGCACCAAGAACAACCCTGTGCTGATCGGTGAACCCGGTGTCGGCAAGACGGCGATCGCCGAAGGCCTGGCGTTGCGCATCGTCAATGGCGACGTGCCGGAATCGCTGAAGGACAAGCAGTTGATGGCGCTCGACATGGGCGCGCTGATTGCCGGCGCCAAATATCGCGGTGAGTTCGAGGAGCGGCTGAAGGCCGTGCTCAACGAAGTCACTTCTGCGGCCGGCGGCATCATCCTGTTCATCGACGAGATGCACACGCTGGTCGGCGCCGGCAAGGCCGATGGCGCCATGGACGCTTCGAACCTGTTGAAGCCGGCATTGGCGCGCGGCGAGCTGCACTGCGTCGGCGCCACCACGCTCGATGAATACCGCAAGCATGTCGAGAAGGATGCCGCACTTGCCCGTCGTTTCCAGCCAGTGTTCATCGACGAGCCGTCGGTTGAAGACACGGTTTCGATCCTGCGCGGCCTGAAGGAAAAATACGAGCAGCACCACAAGGTGCGCATCTCGGATTCGGCACTGGTGGCGGCGGCAACCTTGTCCAACCGCTACATCGCCGACCGCTTCCTGCCCGACAAGGCGATCGACCTCGTCGACGAAGCCGCCTCGCGGCTGCGGATGCAGGTCGATTCGAAGCCTGAGGCGCTGGACGAGATCGACCGCCGCATCATGCAGCTCAAGATCGAGCGCGAGGCGCTGAAGGTCGAGACCGACGACGCCTCGAAGGACCGGCTCGCCCGCCTGGAAAAGGAACTCGTCGGCCTCGAGGAGGAATCGACCGAGATCACGACCAAATGGCAGGCCGAGAAGCAAAAGCTTGGGCTCGCCGCCGATCTTAAGAAGCAGCTCGACGAGGCACGAAACGAGCTTGCCATTGCCCAGCGCAAGGGTGAGTTCCAGCGCGCCGGCGAGCTTGCCTATGGCAAGATCCCGGAGCTGGAGAAGAAGCTCCTGGAAGCCGAGGCCCAGGATGGCAAGGCCGGCATGGTCGAAGAGGTGGTCACGCCTGACCACGTCGCCCATATCGTGTCGCGCTGGACCGGCATTCCGGTCGACAAGATGCTGCAGGGCGAACGCGACAAGCTGCTGCGCATGGAAGACGAGATCGGCAAGCGTGTCGTCGGCCAGGGCGAGGCAGTGCAGGCGGTGTCCAAGGCTGTGCGTCGCGCTCGTGCCGGCCTGCAGGATCCGAACAGGCCGATCGGCTCGTTCATGTTCCTCGGGCCGACCGGCGTCGGCAAGACGGAGCTGACCAAGGCGCTAGCCAACTTCCTGTTCGACGACGAGAGCGCTTTGGTGCGCATCGACATGTCGGAGTTCATGGAGAAGCACTCGGTCGCCCGCCTGATCGGCGCACCTCCCGGCTATGTCGGCTATGAGGAAGGCGGCGCGCTGACCGAAGCGGTGCGGCGCCGGCCCTATCAGGTCGTGCTGTTTGACGAGATCGAGAAGGCGCATCCGGATGTGTTCAATGTGCTGCTGCAGGTGCTCGACGACGGGCGGCTCACCGACGGGCAGGGCCGCACGGTCGACTTCCGCAACACGCTGATCATCATGACGTCGAACCTCGGCGCCGAATATCTGGTCAATCTCGGCGAAGACCAGGATGTCGACGCCGTCCGCGACGAGGTGATGAGCGTGGTGAGGGCCTCGTTCAGGCCGGAGTTCCTCAACCGCGTCGACGAGGTGATCCTGTTCCATAGGCTGCGCCGGCAGGATATGGGCCGCATCGTCCAGATCCAGCTCAAGCGGCTGGAAAGCCTGCTCGTCGACCGCAAGATCACGCTGTCGCTCGACCAGGAATCGATCGACTGGCTGGCGGCAAAGGGCTACGACCCGGCCTATGGCGCGCGGCCGCTGAAGCGGGTGATGCAGAAGGACCTGCAGGACCCGCTGGCCGAGAAGATCCTGCTCGGCGAGATCCTCGACGGCTCGACCGTCAAGGTCACCGCCGGCTCCGACAGGCTGAATTTCCGGTCGAAGCCCACTGTGGTGGCGACCGAAGCGGCAGCCTGATACCGTGCCGCGTGTCCTATCGGACGCGCGGCATTTTCTTATGAAATAACAATCCTTTGGCGGGGTTCAGATGACGCTGGACGACTACAACAGCTTCTGCGCCTCGCTGCCGCAGACGACTCATGTCGTGCAATGGGGCGGCGCCCATGTCTGGAAAGTCGGTGGCAAGGTCTTTGCCATCGGCGGCTGGAATGATGGCGGCCAGCTTTTCGTCACCTTCAAATGTTCTGAAATGGCCTATGACATTCTGAAGGACCAGCCCGGCTGCAGGCCGGCGCCCTATCTTGCCTCGCGCGGTATGAAATGGATCCAGCGTCAGACAAGCCAAAGCATGGATGATGATGCGCTGAAGGACTATCTCGGCGAAAGCCATCGCCTCGTCGTCCTCAAGCTGACGAAGCAGACGCGCAAGGAATTGGGCCTGTAGGCGACCTGAAATCCGCCATCTTCATGCCCGGTTCATGTTGGAAAGCTTATGTTCTGGTTTGCTGGCGAAGGGGTTTGCCTGCAAGGTTTTGACGGTCAGGGCGTTCCTTGCGCATCCAAACGGACGCGAGTGCGTTCTGAAGGGAACACTGCCGGAGCGGCGGCAATTAGGGACCGGAGAGTTTGACCACCATGTTCCGCACGATCTTTGTCTTTTCGGTGCTCGCCGCCGGGCTGCTTGCATCCAGCGCCATGGCATCGCCGACGGTGGATGACGCATTGCCGGTTGTTCGCGCTGCCGATAGCGGCGGCATTGTGCTTGCCCAGGACGGCAATCTCGACATCTATTACGACGCCAGGGGCAACCGTGTCATCGTCGATGCCGACACCGGCAAGGTCATCGCCATCCAGCCGCCGCAGACCAGGCTCGACCGGCGCGCGCTGCGCCGTCAGATGCGAACGCGCGAACTCGGACGCGCACCGGTCGAGGATGATGACCGCTACTATCTCGATGATCCTCAGGACATGGCGCGTTTCCGCCGCAAGCAGTTGGAAGAGGAAGGCACCGTCATTCCGCCGTCGGTCGACGAAAACGATCCCTATGGCGACAATTCGGACCAGGTCTTTCCGGATGCGCCACGGGACGAGGGGACCTATGGCAACACGTATCCGGACGCGTCCCAGCCTGAGCAGGACGGCATCAAGCGCCAGCCGCTCGACGAGGCTTCGATAGATCCGGTTCAACCGGCGACACCGGGTGACGAGGCAGCCCAGCCGCCGAAGGTAGACGGCAAGGCGGTCGTCGACCCCTCGCTTTCACTCGGCGCGCGCCAGGATGTGGCTGCCTTGCAGGTGCTGCTCGACCGCGCCGGCGCCTCGCCCGGCGTCATCGACGGGCGGTTCGGCTCCAATGTCGACAAGGCGCTGGCCGCCTACAACCAGATCACCGGCAGCAATCTGCGCTCGACCGACGCGGTCGGCATCCAGGCAGCCCTTGCGCAATCCGGCGGCGATGCTTTCGCCAATTACACGATCACGCCCGAGGACGCAGCCGGTCCCTATGTCGCCTCGATACCGGAAGACTACAGCCAGAAGGCGCAGCTCGACCGCATGGCCTACACCTCCGTCACGGAAGCCCTGGCCGAGCGCTTCCACATGGACGAGAATTATCTGAAGTCGCTCAACCCCGACGGCGGCTTCAACCGCCCGGGCACGATCATCAAGGTCGCCAACTTCGGCCGGCTGGTGTCGACCCCGGTTGCCCGCATCGTCGCCGACAAGGACAAGAAGCAGGTCTTCGCCTATGATGCCGCCGGCAAGCTGGTCGCGGCCTATCCGGCTACCATCGGCTCCGCCGACACGCCGTCGCCAACCGGCACCCATACCGTGTCGCGGGTCGCGCTCGACCCGAACTACACCTACAACCCCAACATCAATTTCAAGCAGGGCGAGAACACCAAGATCCTGACCATCCCGCCGGGGCCGAACGGCCCGGTCGGCTCGGTGTGGATTGCGCTGGACAAGCCGACCTACGGCATTCACGGCACGCCAGACCCCTCCAAGATCGGCAAGACCGAAAGCCATGGCTGCGTGCGCCTGACCAACTGGGACGCGCGTGAACTGGCCAAACTCGTCTCGCCGGGCGTCACGGTGGAATTCGTCGGCGGACCAACAATCGCGGATGTCGGCGGGACCTCAACCGATGAGTTTACGCAGCAATGAGGCGCGCGGCGCGGCGGCATAGATGAGCTGCACCAGCAGGATGAAACCGATGCTGAGCAGCGGCGTGATCAGGCACAGCGCTGCGCCGATCGCCCACAGGATCTGCGCCTTGACGATGCGCATATAGACGGTGCGCCTGGTCTCGGCGTCGGCATCTTCCGCGAGAAAGCCGTTCTTGTCCGCATACCACCAGCTGGCAAATAGGGTGATGCCCAGCATCAGCAAATTGAGCCAGTAGACCAGCACCGCGGTCCTGAATTCGAGGAAGTCGGCCAGAAGGTCGGTTGAGAACGGCAGCAGGGCTATGAAGGCCAGAAAACACAGGTTCAGCGTCGCAAGCCGCCGGTCGGATCTGGCGATCAGCCCGTGCTGCGCCTGCTGGCCGAACCAGAAGATGGTTAGCGTCAGGAAGCTCAGCGCATAGGTCAGGAAGCGCGGCGCCAATGCTGCGATCGCCGAAAGCAGTTCGCCTTCGGAGTGGACCATTTGGTGCGCCGGGACCCGGATCTCGAGCACGATCAGGGTCAGCGCGATGGCAAAGACGCCATCGGTGATGCCGACGACGCGTCCGCGCGCCTCCGCCGATGCTTCGAGTGGTCGTTTCATACGGCTTCCCCTTTGCTTGCATCCCTGAAACCTAACACGGCCTCGGCGCTTTACATCCGGATTGATGTGACCCTGCCCATGCGGGCAGGGTTTTGCCGAACTGGAGTCATGACAGTGGGGTGCTGGCCGGTTGTTGCTGGCCGGGAAGGCGTCTAAGCAGACGCTCATGAAGTCTCCGAGCGATGCGGCAGTTTCCCCGAGCAGTTCTGTTTCCAACGGCACGTTCTGTCCGCCGTCGCAACGCAAGTTCGTGCTGGTCGCGGCGATCCTGGCATCCGCGCTCGGCTTTATCGACGGCTCTATCCTGGCCATCGCCATGCCGGCAATGCGCGTCGATCTCGGCGCCAGCCTCGCCGAAGCGCAATGGATTTCCAACGCCTATGCGCTGACGCTGTCAGCGCTGATTCTGGCGGGGGGTGCTGCCGGCGACCGGTTCGGCCTGCGACGCGCTTTCGTTGCCGGCATTGCGCTGTTCATTGTCACTTCGCTTGCCTGCGCGATGGCGCCGAATGCGCTGGTGCTCATCGCCTTTCGCGCCATTCAGGGCATCGGTGCGGCTATCATGGTGCCGGGCAGCCTTGCCATCATCGCCAAGGCCTATCCGAAGAAGGAGCGCGGCCGGGCGATCGGCATCTGGGCCGCCGCTTCGGCGCTGACGACGGCGCTCGGTCCGGTGCTGGGAGGCTTTGTCCTGTCGGCCTTTGGCGGCGGCATCTGGCGGGCGATATTCGCCGTCAATTTGCCGCTCGGGCTGATCTCGATCTATCTCCTGCTGGCCAAGATTCCCGCCGACGCGCCGACAGAGAAGCGGAGCCTCGATCTCGGCGGCGCCGCTCTCGCCACGCTTGCCTTCGGGGCGCTTGCCTATGGGCTGACCGCGATGAGCGCCGAAGGCGGTGGACTGATGTCAGGACCGAGCATCGCCGCGGGAGCGGTGCTGCTCGTCGTCTTCATCGTCTTCGAGCTTCGGCAGAGCGAGCCGATGATCGATCTCAAGCTGTTTCGGATCGGCGCCTTCGCCGGCGCCAACGTCGCCACCTTCTTCCTCTATTTCGCGCTGTCGGCCAATCTGTTCTACCTGCCGATGCTGTTGATCGCCGGATGGGGACTGAGCACCAAGGAAGTCGGCTTCATCTTCCTGCCGCTGTCGGCGTCGATCGCGCTGCTGTCGGGTCCCGTCGGCCAGTGGTCGGATCGGATCGGTCCGCGGTTTCCGATTGCCAGCGGTTGCCTGGTCGTCGCCATCGCCTTTGCCGGGCTTGCGTTGCTTACCCATGGCGGCATGCACAATTTCTGGACCGGCACGTTTCCGTTGATGGCGGTGATGGGGCTCGGCATGGCGCTGGTCGTGTCGCCGCTGTCGACGGCGATCATGACGGCGGTCGAGGACAAGGATACCGGTGCCGCCTCGGGCATCAACAATGCGGTTTCGCGCATTGGCGGATTGATCGCGGTAGCGGCGATGGGGTCGCTGGCGGCCTGGGTCTATTCGACGATGCTCGATACCCGCGTCAGGCCCGGCATTCCGGGGTTCGGCGAACCAGTCTCGGCGGCGCTCGCGCCGGAACTCGAAGCGACGCGGCTCGCCGCCAGCGATGCTGCGTTCTCTGCCGTGTCGACGGTGACGGCCGTGCTTTGCCTGCTTGCTGCTGTCATCGCCTGGGCAACCGTTTCGGGGCAAAAGCTGCCTTGGTCACGCGCCGAAGAGAATCAGCCGACCTGATTCAGAGCCGGTCCGATTCGAAATGCTCTGATTTGGGCCAAATATGATTTCGACGGTGTCGAGTGTGAGGGCTCAGCCTTCGATCTTGGCGCTCGCGACCTTCAGCGAATTGCCGTCTTCCTGCTTGAGCAGATCGTCGATGCGCTCGCGTTCGCGCTTGAAGGCGACCAGGTCGTCGCCCTTCAGTACCTTGCCGACCGGCAGGCGCACCCGCATCGGGTCGACCTTGGTACCGTTGACGATCAGCTCGTAGTGAAGATGTGGCCCGGTGGAGAGGCCGGTCTGGCCGAGATAGCCTATGACCTGACCCTGCCGGACGTGGACGCCAGGTTCGATGCCTTTGGCGAAGGCGCTCTGGTGGTTATAGGAGGTCTCGTAGCCATTGGCATGGCGAAGGATGATCTGCTTGCCATAGCCGCCGGCCCAGCCGGCCTTTTCGACGGTGCCGTTGCCGGCGGCAATGATCGGCGTTCCGATGGGGGCTGCCCAGTCGACGCCGGTATGCATGCGGACATAGCCGAGGATCGGATGCCGGCGAGCGCCGAAGCCGGAGCGGAATTTTCCGGCGGGCAGGGGATTGCGCAGCAGGAACTGCTCGGCGCTCGATCCGTCCTCGTCGAAATAGTCGGTCGATCCGTCCTGCATCTGAAAGCGGTAGAAGTTGCGCGTCTGGCCGCCGAAGGTCGACGAGACATAGAGCAGTTCCGATTCGTCGGAGGCCTGGTCGTCGCCGTCCGGCTGCGAGAACAGCACGTCGATGCGGTCCGACGGATTGAGCCTCGACTGGAAGTCGACGCCGGAGGCCAGGAGCTTGACCAGTTGCTGGGTCAGCTTCTTCGACATGCCATAGGAATAGGCGGCGCGGTAAATGCCGTCATAGACGTTCGGCAGGTTGCCGCGCACCACCACCGGCGCCGACGAATCATCGAACGCCGTCAGCAATTCCGGATTCGGCTCCGGTTCCTGCGCCGGCACGTACTGGCCGCGATCGTCGAGCGCTAAGGTGACGATGTGCGTTGTCTTGTCATAGACGCTGGTGCGGACCACCTTGGCGGCGTCGCCATGCACTTCGAGCCCGACGCGGAGCACGGTCCCGGCCTTGAGAGCCGGTGCGTTTAGCAGCTTGCCGATCGCCTCGGCCATGCCGGTGGCGTCATCGCCCGTATAGCCCGAATCGGCAAAGGCCTCGACAATGTCGCGGTCTCTGGTGAAGGGAATGATTTCCTCTGCGAAGGCCGGGGTCTGGTCGTCGGAAGCGACACGCGGTGCCACCGAGACGTTTTCCGGCACGATCTTGACGTCGTAGGAGCCGGCCATCGATTCGGCGAAGGCGTCACCGAATCGCTGCGGATCGACATAATGCAGCGAGGCAACCTGGATGGCGCCGTCGCTGAGATCGGTGCCGGCCTCGCGCACCACCTTTTCCACCTCA